>JBKUOG010000001.1:0-215741 GCA_046957575.1 Lachnospiraceae bacterium
TTATTATGAAATCCTTGAGAACAAGCTGTCAACTTTTTTTATACCACATCAAATTGCTTTTCATCAAAATACAGATGAGTAGAAATTTTTTTCTCCTGTTTTTTCTTTTCATTGAATTCTTTTATTTCCTCTTCTGTGAAAGGGTTTGCATTTTTTATCATCATCGCTGCCCTTTCGATTGTCATAACATCCACATTTCGGAGGCGAAACAGCATCGATTTGTCAAGGCGGACTTGTTGATATCCTGCTTTTTTTAAATGGTAATTGTCAACATATATCACCAACAATTTGGTCAGTTTTTCTGACTGGTTTACTAAACATGTCTCATATAAATAAGTCCTTGGCTTTTGGAATAAATATTTGACAATCATTTTTTTGTTGCTTTCAAATTTTATCTGAATCTTCTCTTCTTTGTTCCCATTTTTAATCTGAAACCGCACATCTCCAAAAAGAATCATCAAACGCAAATATCCCTCAAACCACTGCTTTGTTTCCTGGTTTAAGACCATCTTACATTCTTGTTTATTTTTCTGATAGAGCGGCAAGAGCAAGCGATAATTTAAAATCTGCTCTGCTTCCCGAACCTTTTGATCCCCGTCCTCCCAATACTTTGGAAACATATGGTACAGTACATGATTCATATACCGAACAGGATTGTTCTGAACGCTTTCGTCCATAATATCCTGAAGCAGGGTATAGAAAAAATTAGGTTTTCCTATTAATTCAGAACATCTATCTTTGCTGTTTCTGATGCAATTTAACAATTTCAAATCATTTTGAAAATAAGACCAAATCGGCACATTCTTCATTTGACGCTTCAGGTCCTTATCTTTCTCATTCTTCTTGGTTTTTCCGTAATCAACATCAAAAAAGGTAAGATTTCCAATGGAAATTTTCATCAGCAAAAATGGTCTCAGCACTTTTGGTACACTCTTTGACTTGGCGATTTTTAATTGCTGCTCTACCATATCCATATAATAGCGAATAGGCTGTCTGTTGATGGTAATCTCCACTCCGACGCTGATTCCCAGTGTCTCCTGGCAGCCGGATTCTCTAATTTTTTTGTTTACACTCTCCATAATGCTTCTGCAGACATTAATACCACAGATCAAATCTTCCACTGACACTGCAAAAAAGATATCGTCACCTGCAATATAAAACGGAAAGATCCACTCTTTTTTCCCTGTTGGAGCACAGTTACTGGCCGCCTGATTCAGTCCTCTTAAAGAAATTTCACAATTTAAAATCTTGCTGATTATCTGGTATGTTTCGTAATCCTGAATCCCTTTAAACATAGCTCCCATGCCGTCTAAATCAGCTTTTAAAACCGCAATTCGGAAACGATTTTTTTCCTCTTCTCCCTCTTTTTTCTGATACAAAGCATTAATTGTTTTCGCAAAAGATTCAAGATTTTCTTCTTTGTCACTAAATTTTTCTTCTTTTATCTCCTGAAACTGAAACAGTACATCTTTATTTTTTTCGATTATCGGATTCCACATTTTAGACTGCTTTAAACGCTTTTTTGCTTCCTGAATAGAGGAAATATTATTTCTCTCATCCTCTGAAAAATGAGTCCACCGGATTTGTATTTGTCCATAATATTTTAAATAATATTGGACAAACAGAGCATTTAAGCGTTGTTCTATTTCTTCCTCAGGCAGTGAGCATCTAAAAATATATACCCCTGAACAGGCTAACAAAACGTCTTTATCATTCTCTGGAAATGTTTGCTGAACCTGTTCAAAGAATCCGTTGGAAATTTGATAAGAAGCTTGCTTAATTCCGCTTAACGTAGCGTCTTCTGTCTGTTTTTCCTGCACATGAGAGTGGATTGCCTGTGTTAAAAACGTTTGAATTTTGTCCACTGTCAGCGCTACTATCTGCTTTTGTTCCTTCATTTTTTCTCCTCTTTCTGGTACTGGTTCTCATTAAACATTTCTACATATGCCATGTGTGGAAATAACATGGGATTGTTAATCAGCATCAGCAATTGATTTAACTGAAAATTGAATGTCATCAGGGACAGCAGATGGCCTTCGTGAGAAACCTGATAGCTGTCTAAATTCTTTCTTATTTCCTTATGTAGTTCTGTATTGTCTTTTTTGTCCCTTTTTTCTTCATTTGTTTTATCTGCATGATTTAGCTCTACATACCATTGATACAGATTCTCCTGTTTCTCATCCCATTTAATATCCAGTTTTCCTGTCTGCAAATCTGCACTGATCACAACATCAAAAAATTCCTTTTTTTCTATACTGGAAGTTTTTTCCTGTAAACAGCACAGGATGCGCAGGGGACGTGTGCCAGTCTGGGTCAGTACACCCGGACTTTCTTCTGTTCCACAAGCTATTTTTGTAAGTGTACGCACAATTGCTCTTGGAGATGTCTTGAGTTTTCTAATGCTGTCAGTCCAATTCTTCAAAACTTCTGATTTCAGTGATGTGCTTTTACACTCAACCACTGCCGCTACTGCCTCAACGGGAATAAATTTCAGTTCTCCATATTTAAAAATATAAGGCGTATACATCTCGTCTAAAATGGCCAGATCTACTTCCCGCGAGATATTTCCTTTTGAGTCAATAATAAATACTGAATGCTCAATTACAAACTTTTTAGGCACGATTCTTTCAAACATACTGCTCCAAATCATTTCCCGGTAATGGCCGGTTGTGCTGTCATGTTCTGCCCCAAAATACAATTGATTCACCGTTTCTTTTTCCAGGCGTTCATAGTTTTCTTTGATATGCCATATCGCTTCCCTTGTAACTTCCTCATCTGCCTTTTTTCTTGTTGTAAGATTCTGTTCCATATTTTTTCATCCTTTCATTCTTTCATTTTTATGTCTCAAATCATTTCCATCTTTTATAGAAACAGCACTTCTACCTGCCCCATTCCAAACGTGGTATTCCGCCCAATATGCAAAACTTCTGCTGCTGACAGCCATGGCACAAACGGAGTTATGTCTCCTGCAAACTCTATTTCTCCCATCAGTCCGCTAAAATCCATTTTCTCCTGAAGCCGGTTTGAGTAGCGTTCCAGATGTTCCAGATGCAAATCCTCCTTTACCAGTTGGATATGTTCCGCCAATACCAGGATTTTTTCTATTTCTGTCTGGTTGACCCAGCCTCCGTAGCGCTCTGTGATTGCCCCTATCCTTTTTGTAATATTCCGCATGAAAGCAGGGAATGAAACGCTGGTTACCAGTTGTCCTCTCCGTCTGATTCTAAGGGGTGTCTGTAATTGGATAATGGCGCCTGCAACCTGCTCTAATTGTCTGCAGGAAAGGATTTCCTGACAAATTCCAGCCTCGTAATACTGTCCATTTCTCCAAATAGCCCGATTGGAACACCGGTTTCCTATGAACTCCAGATAGAAGGGATAGCGCTGCGCCCCCAGACCATATTGGCCAATATTTTTCAGTGCTTTCACCAGAGAAAGCGCATAGGCTGACGCCTGACCGAAAAGCACCATCTGAAACTCCAGAAGTTCTCCCTGCCTCACTACTGTTTTTGGGTGACAAGGTTTAGGAGGAACAATCATATACGGGTTCAAAATGTCTTTTTCTCCATTTTGGCTTTTTCCATTTGCATACAAAAAATCATAGGCTTGCCGATTTGTTCGATAAAGAGACTGCCCAATCACTCCACGCAGGGCAGAACCCAGGTAAGGCGGCAGTTCTGCATAATGCTCTGCTCTCAGAACAATTTTTAAAGGCAGATAAGAAAGGTCAAATACTGCTTCTCTCTCCATAAATCTCTCTCCTTTGCTGATACACCTTCCTGCACAAAAACCAGCGTCTAAATCAGACGCTGGTTTTTGTATTAATGGCAAATACGATTTTCTGCATATCCAAAGTTCATATAATGTTCATAGTAAGCAGGCAGATTATCTCCATATGCCTGAACCAGGTCCTGATTGTTCTCCTGATACACTCCTACGTGAAACGCTTCACAGGACAACCGTCCCTCTTTCATTCCTGATGTCAGAAAATGATTTAGAAGCGTTTCCCGATCATATCCAAAACTCTCATATAAATCCTGATTATGGTCTGCATAATATACTGGATCAAATATTCTGTCTATATGTTCTGGAACTGCTGGTTTCTCCGGCTTTGGCTCTGCAGCAGCAACAACCTGTGAACTCCCAGTGCTGCCTTTGGCATATGGACAAATGCCGTTTGTATGCAAATGCGCTGGATATCCGCCGCAATGATAATGGTAACTTCCCAATCCGCTCTTATTTTTATTGTCCCTGTGTCCCCCGCTGGAATCTGTACGGCCGCTGTGCGCCTCTGCCACGATCAGATTTGCCGTTCCTGCCACTGTCTGCGGAACCCATGTGCACAATGTACATGCCGCCAATAATGCCATCACTGTTTTCTTTTTCATTCTCAGTCTCCTTTCACATTCCTTTTAAGGTTGCCCGACCGTAGATAAACTCAGTCTTTGTCTCCTAAGTATAGCATATTTATTCATTTAAAAAAAGACTATTTAATACAAATTTTGCAACAGTTATAATTTATAATGAAACCAACTCCTTTTTATGATTATTTTCTTGATACGTTTATTCATGTGCTGTACTCCTCCCTCTGCTCATAGCGGCGCATAACCTCTGCAGCAAACTGCTTTGCTTTTTCCTCCGCCCCTAGCTGCCAGTAAATGCTTCTTGTATCATGTGGGCATGAATGATCTTGCATTTACACGTAAAAAATTTCCTACCAAGAAAACCTGCCGCTGGCAGCTTTTCTGGATACTCCGCAACAAAAAAACAGGCAGGACGCATTCCTGTTACAAGAATTCATCCTGCCTGTCTGAAAAAATTTTTAATACAGATCGCCTGCCTGATAGCTGGCAATCGGTCCAGCCCATAAAAACTGAACATTGGACAAGCGCTCCTTTGTGTACGAAAGATATGGCATACGCCTGGGCGGCCATTCTAAAGCAAGTTTAAAACGGCTGTCTTCGTCCAGCTTTTCCTCTGAAAAATAAATATAACGCATTCCGGTTTTGTCTGGTTTGGGACAAAATACGCGAGTGCCGATTACTCCCACTTCCGCAATGTCTGACCATGGTATAAACCAAAGATTAAAAAAGAGAAATGTTTTCTGAATGCCGGTTTCATTCAGGATAAGCCGGGAGCCATTTACTGCTGCTTCTGCCAAAAACACTATGCCAATGGCTGCAAACAGCAGGACGCCAATCCATTCCCCCATGAGAACCTGCGTTGCGGTAATCAAAAGCGCGGCAATGCTGGTAAGAATTGAAACTATAAATTTAAACGGGGATATCATACAGCCTTTTTTCATCACACATTCCTTTACAATTCATGGACGCGGCAGCATGTGACAAAGTGTCCCGGAGCAACTTCTTCCTGCTTTTGCGGCTGCAGGCATGCTTCTGCTGCATAGGGGCAGCGGGCCGCAAACCGGCAGCCGGGTTTTGGATTAATAGGAGAGGTGATCTCCCCTTTCAGCACCATGCGCTTTGTGGGATTATGGATATCTACTGACGGAATTGCCGACAACAGTGCTTTGGTATACGGATGAAGCGGCATCTTAAACAACTCCTTGGACGGACACTTTTCCACCATCTGCCCCAGATACATGACACAGATATCGTCTGAAATATGGCGGACAACAGACATATCATGGGTAACAAACATATAGGTCAGTCCCTTATCCTGCTGAAGTTTTTTCAGCAGATTCAGCACCTGGGCCTGAATGGACACATCCAGAGCGGAAACCGGTTCATCGCACACAATAAACTTGGGATCTAACGCCAATGCTCTGGCAATTCCGATTCTCTGCCTGCGGCCTCCGTCCAGTTCATGGGGATAAGCCTTTCGCAGACGCTCATCAATTCCAACCAGGTCCATTAATTCATTGGTTTTCTCCTCAATCTCTGATTTTGAAAAACGTTTGGAGACCTCTAACGGCTCCCGTATGGTTCGATCCGCAGTCTTTCTTGGGTCCAAAGACGAATAGGGGTCCTGAAAAATAATCTGCATTTTCTCCCTGGCTTCTTTTAACGCTTTCCCTTTTAAATTGGTAACGGATTTTCCCTCCAGAAATACATTGCCAAAGGTGCTCTCATGGAGGTGGATAATCGTTCTGCCCAACGTGGATTTTCCGCATCCCGATTCTCCTACTACGCCAAGAGTCTTGCCTTTTTCTATGGTAAACGTAACATCATCCACTGCATGCAGCAATCCTCTTGGAGTTGTAAAATATTTTTTTAAGTTTTGAACTTCAATTACCGGCTCCATCTATCACGCCTCCTATTTTCCTTGTCCGATGTGGCAGCAGCGGCAGTCATGGCCGTCTGCAGTTTTATGCAATGCGATTGGTCCTTTCTGGCATTCCTCATCTGCATATTGACAGCGAGGTGCAAATGCACATCCCTTCGGAAGATTGGTGGGATCCGGCGGAAGTCCATCAATGGGATGCAGCCATTCCTCGTCCTCATTCATGTCCGGAATCGCGCCGAACAGTCCAATGGTATAGGGATGAGACGGATGGTCAAAAATCTGTTCCTTGGTTCCAGATTCCACAATATTACCGGCATAAATAACTGCCACTTCATCACAGACCGTTGCCACAACTCCCATGTCATGGGTAATTAAAAGCATGGCTGTATTAAATTTCTTCCGAAGTTCCCCGATTAAATCCAGTACCTGTGCCTGAATGGTCACGTCCAGTGCAGTTGTAGGCTCGTCCGCCAGCAAAAGTTCCGGATTACAGGACAAAGCGATTGCGATAACCACACGCTGTTTCATACCGCCGGAAAACTGATGGGGATATTCGTAGTACCGTTCTGCCGGAATGCCCACTACTTCCAGCATTTCTTTTGCTCTCTTTTCTGCATATCCCCGGCTCTTATCGTCACTGTGAAGGCGAATTACCTCTGCAATCTGATCGCCGACCCTCTGTACGGGATTTAATGCTGTCATAGGGTCCTGGAAAATCATGGAAATGCTGTTGCCCCGAATCTTTCTCATCTCGTGTTCCGGAAGCTTCAACAGATCTGTTTGTTCCAGGTGGATTTGTCCTCCTGCAATCTTACAGCCCACGTCTGGTAAAATCCGTAAAATCGCCTTGGCAATTGTAGTCTTTCCAGCTCCTGTCTCTCCCACCAGTCCAAGGGTTTTTCCCCGTTCCAGTTTCAGGGAAACTCCGTTTACCGCGTGGACGGTCTGGCCGTCTGACTGATACTCAACGACCAAATCGCTTACTGAGAGGAAGTCTTTGTTTTCACTCATAATTCAAGTGCTCCTTTCATTTGTCATTGTTTTTAGTATCATCAGTTTTTAAGCTTTGGATCCAGAGCATCCCGAAGTCCATCGCCCATTAAGTTTAAGGACAGCACAGTGACTGCAATAGCCAGCCCCGGAAAGATTACCAGGTGGGGAGCCTGACGGATAAACTGTCTGGATGCTGCAAGCATTGCGCCCCATTCCGGGGTAGGCGGCTGTACGCCCAGGCCAATAAAGCTAAGTCCCGCTGCCAGGGTAATGGTCTGAGCTACCCCCATGGTAGCCTGCACAATCATGGGAGACATACAGTTTGGAAGCAGATGGCTTGTAATAATCCGAAACTTGCTGCAGTTAATGGAAACCGCTGCCTCAATAAATTCATTTTCCCGGACCTTGAGCATCTGCGCCCGAAGCATCCTGGCCATGCCGGGTATGGAGCCGAATGCCATGGCGATAATGGTATTGACAAATCCAGGGCCTAATACTGCAGACATTACTACCATCATAACCATACCGGGAATCGCCTGAACAATATCCAGAAGGCGCATCACAAAGTTGTCTACCCTGCCGCCGAAAAATCCGGCTACGGATCCGATTGCCATGCCGATTACAAGGGCAATCAGGGTCGCCAAAATACCGCTGGAAAGAGAATATTTTGCACCATAGAGTATGCGGCTGAAAATATCTCTTCCCATGTCATCGCATCCAAAAGGATGAGCGAGGGACGGCGGAGCAAAGCAGACGGTCATATCCATTGCTGCATAGTCATAAGGCATAATCAGGGGAGCTAGCACTGCCAGCATGATTTCGGCGATCAGGATAGCCATTCCAAACATGGCTGCTTTATTTTTTGCCATCTGACGCATAACCCGGATAAACTCGCTGTTCTTTTTTGCTTTTGTTCTGGTCTTGGCATTCAATTACTTCTCCCCCTTTCCTGCACTCTTTTTGACTTTTTTTGCAGATATGTACTGGGCCTTGATCCTTGGGTCAACGGCTGCATACAGCAGGTCAACAGCCAGCATGCATAAACTGAATGTAATTGCTAAAATAATGGTTCCGCTCTGCACAACCGGATAATCCCGGTTATTGACTGCACCAATAATGTAAGTTCCCATTCCGGGAATGGAAAATACGGTTTCAATGATCATCATTCCGCCCAGAAGAGAGCCAAAAGTTGTTCCAAACATGGTAATAATGGGAATCAAGCCATTTTTTAACGCATGTTTGATAATCACGTCTCTCTCCGGAACACCTTTTGATCTGGCAGTTGTAATATAATCAGCCCGGATTACCTCCAGCATGGAGGAACGGGTCTGGCGCGCACAGGTCGCAAAGGAACCCATACAGCCGGCCAAAGCCGGTAAAATATAGGATTTAATGCCCTCATCAATTCCCATTGGAGGAAGCCAGCCCAGATTTACTGAAAAGAACAGGATTAAGAGCAGGGCCAGCCAAAAGTTGGGGATTGCCACGCCGATTAATGCTATCAGCATAGAAGCAGAATCCTGCCACCGGTTTTGATGGGTCGCTGCAATAATGCCTAAAGGAATCCCCAGTCCAAAAGAAATAAATAAGGTAACAATCGTAAGCATCAGGGTGCGGGGAAGCCGCTCTGCAATGGAGGACATGATGTCCACATTCGTTGCCCAGGATTCCCCTAAATCGCCATGGATAAATACTTCATTTAAAAATCTGCCCAAGCGCATGAGATAGGGATCCTTTAACCCCAGTTCTGCTGTTTTTGCCGCCAGTTCTGCTTCAGTTGCAGTGGAGCCTAAAATAATAGCAGCCGGTTCGCCGGGGCAGAATGTCATTAAGGTAAATACAAGGACTGCAACTCCCAGTACAATGGGAATCATCCACAAAATTCGTTTCACAATATATTTGGCCATTTCTTCCCTCCGCAAGCATCAATGTAGAATAACCGTTCCTGACTGTTCTTTACAGTCCGTTATAGGTAGAAGCGGCTGGAGCAATATAACCTGCGATTTCTTTTACTTCTGTTTCCAGGCCGATGTCATTTCTCCAGACAGCCATATTCTGCGGGTTTACCATACCATAAGAGATTGCATTATCTTTCAGATAGTAGTGGACTTCATCAATGTTTTCCTCGGTCCATCCTTCTGGCGTCCAGGTCTTGTACAGCAGTTCTGCCAGAACTTCATCATGGCGGCTGGTGGCGTCTCCGGTGGAGTAAGCAGCCGGGTCATAGCGGATTGCCCAGGCATCAGATAAGTAGGTGCCGCCAATGGTATTAATAACCATGTCATACTGAGTTCCGTCTAAGCGGGTGGCAGTATAAAGAGCCGGGTCAACGACATTTAACTCTACATTGATTCCCACCGCCATGAGATAACTCTGCATCATCTGAGCCAGACGCTGAGGGAAGGTTGCAGAACTTGCCAAAATCTTTAAGGGCTGTCCGTCATAGCCGGATTCTGCCACCAGAGCTTTTGCCTTTTCCACATCATAGGAATAATAATCTTCACTGTTCCACTTTTCATTGTATCCAATCATAATCGGGGAATGGGCATCGTACATGGGGGTTCCGTAACCTGCACAGAGTCCGGTAACCAGTCCTTGTGCGTCAATTGCATAGCAGATTGCCTGACGAAGCTTTACATTTTCTGCAAGAGGGCTTGTCTCTGCTCCGGAAAAGAATACCTGCCATCCCTGATGGCCTTCGGTCAGTTCTACTGTATAAGCGTCATTGCCCACAAACTGTGCTCCCGTAGAAGAATCCACGCGCAGCGCCATGTCAATGGTTCCTGTCTCTAAAGCAATTCCCATCTGGGAAGCCTCCGGAATGGAGTGGTAGGTAATCTTATCTACCTGAGGACGTACACACTCTGGAAGATTGTTGATATCCTGCCAGTAATCCTCCCGCAGTTCAAATGCCAAAACAGAGTTGGCTGTAAATTCTGTCACCTTATAGGGGGAGGTGCTGATGAGAGAAGAGCCAAACTCATCTGTGCTTTCCCCAAAAGCCTTTTGACTAATGGCATAAGTATCCGTCATGATCTTGTCAAAGGAACCGACTACATTGGAGGTCAGCTTTAGCTGCAGAGTGTAATCTCCGGTCTGCTTTACGCTCTCTACTTTTGCAAATACCGGCTTTAGTGCCTTTTCATGGGCAGTCTGGATATACCACACAATGTCTGCGGCTGTAATATCATTTCCCGCAGAGTCCTTGATGCCCTGATGGATCTCGATATCATAGGTAAATCCATTGTCATTGGTACTCCATGTCTTTGCAATCCAGGGAGCCAGTTCTTTTTCAGACGTCAGCACTGCCAGAGACTCACACAATAAATTCATATATGGAGCATCCCGGTTAGGTTCGGGACGGAACGGGGTCAAACTGTCCGGCGTAGAAGTATAACCCACATCCAGGATTCCGTCTTTCTTTCCTTCTGACGCAGCAGCGCCCTCACTTTGCGCAGCAGCGCTTTCCCCTTGACTGGCTGCCGAAGTTCCTGTTTCCCCAGCAGTACCTTTGCATCCTGTTAAAACTGATGCCATCAAAATACTGGTGCACAAAACCTTTACCACATGTCCCTTGTACAAGCTTTTTTTCATGTTGTATCCTCCTTTTATTTATTTAATTTAATTTATTTAACCGCATTATACCCTCCCCCGCATATTTTGTCCAGTTATTTTTACAGTTTTTTTAATTTTTCGGTTATTTTTCCCAACACAAGGCTGAAATCTTTAGCATTTTGCCCAAATAAAAAGATGGCCAGTATTAGCCATCTTTTTCCAAAGGGACCTCATGAGGCCGGTATACAATTTTTTTAACAGCGGACGGATCCTGTATTAGTTTTAACAACATTTTCACGCCTGCACACCCAATTTCCTGAGTCGGAAGTCTCAGATGGATCACCGGGGCCCCTGTCTGACTTTGATAGATTTGTTCATAAATCCAGCTATTGAGACTGGGCGCAGCCAGTCCGGCCAAAGGCACTTTTATGTTTTTCATCAAAAAATATCCCAGCACTGCTGAAAAATGGGACTGCCAGGATACGATTACCCCTGTGCCTTCTGACGCTTCCTGCGCAATCTGGTCCATCTCCTCCCAAATGCTCTCTTCGCTCTTTGTGGAACACATTTTTACAAGGACTGGAATCTTTCTCTCTTTTTCCAACTGCTCCAGCATAAAAAGCCGCTTTTTTTCCTGCATGGTTTCCCAGTCCGGCCTCAAATAAAGAAAGCGTCTGCATCCCCTCTCCAATAATATTTCTGCTGCCAGCTTCATTCCATAGCCGTAGTCTACATCCACTGTTCCAATGTCTGGATCTTCCACCATGGCATCCACTGCCACAAAGGGAATGGAATGTTTTTTTACTTCCTGCAAAGTAAGGGAATCCGGGCTTTCTCCATCTGCTGATACATATAAAATGCCGTCTACCTGTTTTTCCATATAATCCTGCAAGTGGGTAGGCAGTCCATGAAAAGATGAGGGACTATTGGGTCTGGACAGCAGCATCCGGTAGCCATGACGCTCCATTTCATCCCGAATTGCCTGAAGAGTTTCTGCATAACGGGGATGACTTATCTCTTTTTCCATCACAATCGTAATGCAGTTGGTTCGTTGGTTGCGAAGCCGTCTGGCTGTTTTATCCGGATAATAGTGAAGTTCTTCTGCTGCCTGAAGTACCTTCTGCCTCGTCTGCAAAGATATGGACTGGTTGGATGTATTATTTAATACATACGAGACTGTGGCCTGGGAAACCCCTGCCCGTTTCGCAACGTCTTTGCTGGTGATCCGTTTTTCCATAAAAGACTGTCCTTTCTATCTGTACTTTTAGAGTAAGTATAACACAAACCTCTGTTCCCGGCTATCTCAACCTGCCATCTAACGGCATCCCTATACTCATTGTTGTATTGACATTGTACACAAAAAGATATACAACAAATCCGTTTAAAGGAAACAATTCTTCATTCTTTATTCTAAAATCTTCCTTACTCATTTAACACCGCCTATTCCATCTTTGATTCAAAATACTTGTCAAGCATTAACCTGTGGCGGACAAGAAGCGTCTGGCGTCTGCCCTATGAAGATTCAGACAGGAAAACTCTTATGAAAACAAGCTTTCAACGTTTTTTCCTGTCTGAATCTCCGCATGGCTGAACTATTACCTATATTTTTAAATATTTTAATTAATTATATTGACAAACCATTTTCTGTATTGTATTCTTAAATTAACTGATACGTATAAGTAAATAATTTACAAAGGAGTTTGGTCTATGAAGTATGGTTTTATTACAAATGCCATTGCTGAACAATGTATTCACAGCAATCATTCAGAAAATGCCACACTGACCTCTATTGCAGACTGGGCCGTTTTGCATGGATTTGACGATCTGGAATGCGGCCCCAGCCTGGGACTAAACCGGGATGAGTTTGAATCAGTACTGGCAGAAGGCAAAATTTCCATCACTGCCCTGATCTACTGCCGCAATTACCTGAGCACAGACTCCAAAGAAGCTGCTGCACATTTGGAGGAACTGAAAAAGCGCATTGAATTTGCAGGCGCTTTAGGCATTGAGAAGGTGATTACCTCTACCGGCATTAATAAATCTATTGAGGAAGGTCTTTATGACCGGGATCCATCTGTAAAGGATCGGGGCAATCTGATCCGAAGGATTCCTGTAAGAAGTCTGGACGCTGTACAGGATCTGTTTGGTCCCATTGTCGAATTGGCGGAAAAATATCAGGTACGCTTATGCTTTGAAAATTGTCCTCTTATGGGAAATATCGCCATCTCCCCGGTTATTTGGCACCAGATTTTTGAGCGGCTGGACAGCCCTAATGTGGGACTGGCTTACGACCCCAGCCATCTTGTATGGGAGATGATCGACCCTTACGGCCCTATTGAACAGTTTGGAAGCCGGATTTTTCATTTTCATGCAAAGGATACCAAAATCCACAGGGACCGCCTGGCCAAAACCGGAATTTTAACAGATTTTTCCTGGTGGGAATACCGGATTCCCGGAAGAGGGGAACTGGACTGGACAAGGATTTTCCAGTGTTTAAATTCTATTGGTTATCGGGGAACCATCAGCTTAGAGCATGAAGACGAAGCCTATTCCGGCACTCTGGAACAGGTCCAAAAGGGACTTCTGGCCGGACACGCTGCCCTATTAAAAGCACAAAAAAGCAGCAAATAAATCAAACAAAAAAGGAGACTATTTATGATTCGAGTTGGTATTATCGGGTGCGGAAGCACCATTGGAATTGCAAAAGAACACATCCGGGCTTATAAGAGACTGCCTCAGGTTGAGATCACTGCCATGTATGACTTACTGCCAAAAAGAGCAGAAAATTACATAAAAGAATTTGAACTGGAAGACTGCTGCAAAGCCTGCTCCAGTCTGGAAGAACTGCTCTCTCTGGTAGATGCGGTAAGCATTTGTACGCCCAACTCTACCCACACAGAGTTATCCGTCTCCTGCTTAAAGGCTGGAAAACACGTGCTATGCGAGAAGCCTTTTGCCCCTACTGAAGAAGAATGCAAAGAAGCCATCCGCTATGCAAAACTGACAGGCAAGGTTGCTATGATGGGACTTTGCTACCGGGATATCCCAGGCTTTGTTTACATGAAAAAGCTGATTGATGACGGCGTCATCGGAAAGGTATTTTTTGTCCGGGAAGAACAAGGCGGCGATCGGATTGCAAATCCGGATGTAAAGCTGGAATGGAGAATGGACATGGATCTGTCCGGTCCCGGCGCTATGGCAGATTTCGGAAGCCACATGATGGATATCTGCGACTATTTATTAAGAGATCAGTGTGGTCCCATCCGGGAAATCACCTGCAAACTGTCTACCTGTATCCCAGAGCGGGAAATCATTGGACAGCCCCAAAAAATGGGTCCTGTTACCAATGATGATGTGGGCATGTGGATCGCCCGGACAGAAAACGGCACTTTAGAAAGCTTTACTGCTTCCAGAGTCGGCGCCATCTTCCAGTTGGAAATCATTGGCGAAGGCGGCAAAATCCTGTTTGACGGAAGCCATCCATTCCAGCTGACGCTTCAGCTGAAAGATAAAGACAGCGGATATACCCAGCCGCCTAAAACCGTAGACTGTCCTCCTGAATGTTTTGGAGCAGATCCTAACCACCCAAACATTCCGTTCCAGATCAATTTCTATTATGAGATCAAACAGTTTATTGACGCCATTGAAACAGGTACTGACTCTCAGCTGACCTTTAACAGAGGACTTTATATTCAAAAATTAATTGATGCCTGCCAGACTTCGGCAGACTTAGGCGAAACCGTTTATTTGGATTTTCAGGACTAAAGGGAGGAATTTTTTATGAAACTTGGATGTCACTGCGTCCTGTACGGCCCAAAGATTGCAGAGGATACGGACAATGTACTGAATAAATTAGTGTTAGCAGGCGCACAGGGCTGTGAAATCGGAGAACGTTTTTTTGCTGCTGAACATGCGGATCAGTTAAAAGAACGGCTATCGGCCCACCAGTTGGAGCTGGCCGGAATGCACTGCAACGGGTTATACCTGCTGGATCTGATTTACCATCCAAAAAAGGCAGAAGCTGCCGTATTGGGAGTGGCAAAAGCCCTGCAGGATTCCCCTAACAAAAACATTATTGCAACCGGATGTGTGGATATTGAATCCTTAAATGAACGCCTGATCAAAGACGGTGCAAGCGAGCCAGAACTTCACGATCCAAAACTCATTCTGGAAGCCGCTAAAAATCTGGAACAGATTGCCCAAAAAGCAAAATCAGAATACGGCGCACAGCTTCACTACCACAACCACAGTTGGGAATTTGCAGATGACGGATTAATCTTTTTTACCCTGGCAGACCACTGCCCCACCGTAAATTTCGCTCTTGATACAGGCTGGGCTTCTGTATCCGGTTTTGATCCGGTGGAATTATTAGAAAAATATCCAGGTCGGTTCCATTATGTCCATTTAAGAGACCTGAAAAAGGGCAAAGATACCAGAAACCTTACCTTCCGCCAGGCCCATACCGGATTTGCTGATTTGGGAAGCGCAGACATGAATTATCCCCGTCTGTTCTCCTGCTTAAACAAGACTCTGGGACCGGATGACTGGGCCATTGTAGAATATGAACTGGGAAATTTTGATCACCTCAGTTACTTAAAAGCAGTCAGCTATCTAAAGGGAATTCTGGACGCTTTCTGCTGGCAAAAGGGGGAATAACGCATGGCTAAAATGACAGCTGCCATAATCGGCTGCGGCCGGATCGCCTCTGTGTACCGGGAAGCGTTTTTGAAACTGAAAGAAGAAGTATCTGTGGTACTGGCTGTCGATAAAGCAACAGAACGCGCCCAAAACTTTGCAGCCGATTTTCCTGGATGTGAGTGGTCGGATCAGACGGATCTGTCGGATCTCGGTCAGGTTCTGACCCGAATAAAGCCGGATGTGGTCCACATTTTACTGCCCCACCACCTTCACAAAGAGTATGCGAATCTGGCCATGGAATGCGGGTGCCATGTGCTGACAGAAAAACCTATTGCCCTGACCTTGGAGGATGCAGATTCTATGATCCAGACTGCCAAATCCTGCGGTAAAAAGCTGGGCGTTATCTTCCAAAACCGCTATATTACCGGAATCCAGGCCGCCCGAAAACTTCTGGATTCCGGAAAACTGGGCAGAGTTACCGGTGCTTTCAGCAACCTAAACTGGTACCGCCCTGCCAGCTATTACGACTGCGATTGGAAAGGCTATTGGGCCACAGAAGGCGGAGGTGTTGTCATCGACCAGGCTATCCACAGCATTGATCTGGTTCGCTATCTTATCCAGGAAAATGCTATCGAGGCAGACGGTCATTACAGCTGCAGGGTTCTGCACAAATCCGCTCCCCAGGTGGAGGTAGAGGATGAAGCAGATGCAGCCATCACCTTTCAAAACGGAGCCGTCTATTCGTTTTTTGCCACCAACTATTATACCAATAACCGCCCTATCCAGGTAGAAATCAGCTGTGAAAACGGCTCTATTCACCTGGATTACCAGACAGTAACCATTGAGTGGGCAAATGGCCAAAAAGAGGTCATTGTGCAAAAAGACTGTCCGGACAGCAGCGGAAAAAATTATTGGGGAAGCTGCCATTATCTGCAGATTAAAGACTTTTATCAATGCCTGAAAACGGAAACGTTTGTCCCCTGGGATCCAACAGACGCAAAAAAAACACTGGAAATCGTTCTTGCCATTTACCAGTCTTCCAGGGAAAACAGACCGATTAAACTGTAGCGACCCACCGAATGAAAAGGAATCTCACTTGCGAGATTCCTTTTCATTCGTGTTTCCACTTTTCCAAGTTGTGCAACTTATTCCTGTACTTCCTATTCCTCATCCATACTTCCTGACCGAAATCCTTCCAGATCCAGGGTAATATAGCCAAATCCAAGTCTTTTTAAGCAGGCTGCTGCCTCATCCTGAATTTCCATTATTTTTCTGAAGGATTCTTTGTCCAGTTCTAATCTGGCAATCCGGCCATGGACTCTCAGACGGACATTTCCCCCTATCTTTTCTCTAAGCCACTCTTCTCCCTGGGCAATTCTGTCTAACAAATCGTAATTAAGCTCTGCCCCATAGGGAAGTCTGGTAGCCATACAGGGGGTCGAGGGGCGGGATGCCACCGAAATTCCATAAAAGGAAGCCAGCGCTTTTACCTGGGCTTTTGTAATACCTAAATCTGCCAGCGGACTGATAATCCCCAGTTCTTTTAATGCCAAAATCCCAGGCCGGTAAACATGGAGATCGTCCTCATTGGTCCCCTCTAAAATCACTGAAATACCGTTCTGCGCCGCAAACTCCCTTAAGCGCTCAAACAATCCCTTTTTACACAGATAGCAGCGATTTTTCGGGTTGTTTCGGATCTCTGACTGGGCCAGTTCATCCACTTCAATAATCTGGTGCTGCGCTCCTAATTCCCCTGCCACTCTCTTTGCAATTTCCAAATCACAGGCCGGATGAAGACGGGTGTGAAACGTCACTGCATAAACCTTTGAGCCAGTCTGTTTTGCCGCCTCACAGGATACTTTTAACAACAGGCTGGAATCCACGCCGCCGGAAAATGCCACTGCCACATCCTTTTTTGCGTATTCCTCCATCTGTTTCTCCAGGCAGCAGCGAATCCTTGATAATTCTGTATTGGTTCTTTCTTCCATTCGCTTGTCCCTTTCTGTTTTACTGTCTAAGTGCTGCCTGTTTTACTTCATGGCAGACTTCTGAAAAAGAAAGATGCTGTTCTTTTGCAATCTTTTTCACACTCTCATACTCTGGATAGATTTTCTCTTTCTGTCCCACTTTGCACACCTTGACGGCAGCCGTCCCAAGCCGGGTTTCTATGGTCTGGCATTCCCGCTTTAGCACAGTGCGTTCCATAAAGCTTCTGCGAATGCCTATGGTTGTTGTATGGGTAAAAATAATCTCTTCCGCCGCTTCTCTTATGCTTTCTGTACACAAAACAGACAAAAGATAAGCCGGGCGGTTTTTCTTCATGAAAATCGGGGTATACCAGACATCTGCAGCTCCAATATCAAATAATTCTTCCATAACAAATCCCAAGGTTTCCCCTGTACAGTCATCTAAATTCGTCTCTAATTTTACCATTCTCTCCCCATTGTCTTTAGAAGAACTGCTGGTCTCCTGCACTTTCTCTGCCTGGGATTCATCCGTTTCCAAAATCAGCATGGCCCTGAGAATATTGGCATTTTTAAAGTCTTTATTGCCTGCGCCGATTCCGATTTTTTCAATTTGATAATGGTTTGGAAGAGACTGACCGCAGTGAAGGGCTGCTGCGATAGCTGCTCCGGTTGGAGTCACCATCTCCCCCTCATTGTCTGTCACTTTCATCTTCAGATTCCAGGCAGATGCAATGTTGGCAGTAGCCGGCACCGGAACCGGCATCACCCCATGCTGACAGCGCACATACCCCTGGCCTTCTGCAAGGGGAGACACAATCACTTTATCAATCTTTAAATCATAAATACAGAATGCAGTACTGATAATATCCACAATGGAGTCAATGGCCCCTACTTCATGAAAATGGACCTCTTCTATAGGAATGCCATGGGCCTTTGACTCTGCCTCTGCCACAATCCGAAACATTTTTGCTGCCAAATCCTTTATCTCTTTGGCTCCATCCATCCGATTAATAATAGATAAAACATCTGTAAGATTGCGGTGCTCATGAGGATGAGTATGGTCGTGATTATGGTCATGAGTATGGTCGTGAGGGTGTGCATGGCCATGAGGGTGCGTGTGGGGGTGTGCGCGATCATGGTCATGCCCGCAGTCCTCTTCCAGATGCACATCAAAATCAAAGGCATCAATGCCGCATTTTTTCTTTCTTCCAAAGTGAAGATGGTAGCCGCCTACCCCCAGACTTTCCAGCAGTGTTTCTAATTTTTCTTTATCTGCCCCCAGATCCAGCAATGCCCCTACCGTCATATCTCCGCTGATTCCGGAATTGCACTCCAAATATAAAATCCGTTCTTTCTTATACTCTTTCTCATGTTCTCTCATCTATTTCACCGCCAATCTGTTAATTTGTGTTGCAATATAGCCTGCTCCATAGCCATTGTCGATATTAACTACCGAAATGCCGTTGGCGCAGGAGTTTATCATGGTCAAAAGGGCTGACAGACCATGGAAACTGGCCCCGTATCCTACCGAAGTAGGAACTGCAATCACCGGATTTTCTACCAGTCCGCCGATCACTGTCCCCAAAGCGCCTTCCATTCCGGCTGCCGCAATGACACAGTTTGCCTTTACAATCTGCTGGCGCTTTGACAAAAGCCTGTGGATTCCGGCCACTCCCACATCATAAATCCGATCTACCCGGCACCCGAAAAACTCGGCTGTCTGCGCCGCTTCTTCCGCAACTGGAATATCTGCTGTGCCGCCTGTGCACACTGCAATCAGCCCAATCTGCTCTTTCCCCTCTTTTTCCAATTTTAAAATGCGGGAAACTGGATCGTAAGTGACCTGGGGAACTGCCTGTTTTACCAGTTCATACTGCTCTTTTGTGGCGCGGGTTCCCAAAACTTCCCCATCCCGTTCCGCCAGTTTCTGATAAATAGAGACCAGATATTCATCCGGCTTTCCCTGACAGAATACAGTTTCTCCAAAACCGGAGCGGAGACTTCTGTGATGATCAAGCTTAACATACCCCAAATCCTCATAGGGAAGATCTTTTAGCTGTCCTTCTGCTTCTTCTATGGAAATCCTTCCGGATTTCACACCTTCCAGCATTTGTCTTACGTCCATGCTTCCATTTCCACCTTTCTTGTACAAATCTTATCTATCAGCGGCTGAGAGTGACTAACTGCCAAAAGGCCAATTTCCCTCCGACTGGTTTCTTCCAGTAAAAACTGCCAAATCTGACTCTGGGTAATCAGATCCAGCATTGTGGTAATCTCATCTGCCAGCAAAAATCTGGTCTTTTCTCCCAATGCCCTGGCAATACAGAATCTCTGAAGTTCCCCTCCTGAAAGTTCTCCCGGAAACCGATTAAGCCAGTCTTTTTCGATTCCCAGTCCTTGTATGATCGAATCAGATATCCCGTCTCCCTCTTCCAGAACTGTTTTCATTCTCCGTCTGGGATTGACGGCCAGTTCCGGATGCTGCCAGATCATCTGAACCGGGCAGTAAGCCCCGTATTCTTTAAGGGATCTTCCATCCAGCAGCACTTCTCCGGCATCTGGTTTTTCATAGCCGGCCAGAATCTTGCAGAATGTGGTTTTTCCAAAACCACTGGGTGCAATTAATCCTACCCTCTCTCTGCTTTCCAGTTCCAGGGAAAATTGATTTAAAATCTGTCTGGTTCCGCTGTGATAGCGAAATGAAATATTGTTTGCTTCAAGCTTCAACGTCATTCCCCTTTCTGCACCGTACCCAGCCATCCTCTGTTTTTCTTATGGGAATGGATGTTTTTTGGCACTCTGCGTCTGCACCAGGACACCGGGATGCAAATACGCAGCCTGTCCCCCTCTCTGTCACGTAGGGCTGCGTACCGCTAAGGACTTTAAATCCATTGGCCGGCATTGCCCGGTACAGAGCCCTGCTGTAAGGATGGGCCAGCTTCTTTTCCTCCTGAAAATAGGCAGCCGGCATTTCTTCCACTGTAGTTCCCGCGTAAAACACTGCAATTCGGTCTGCCACTTCCAGCGCCAGTTCCAAATCATGGGTAATTAAAAGCACTCCGGCGCCCTGATCCGCCAGCTCCCTGAAATGCCCCAGCACCCTTTTTGCAGCAGACAGGTGAAGACCCGGCGTCGGCTCATCCGCAATAATCAGTTTGGGCTGTTCCATAAGAGCGGAAGAAATCAAAACCCGTCTGGTCATACCCCCTGATAATTCAAAGGGATATTTGTTTTCTGTTTCTTTTTCCAGACCGTATCGGCTAAGAAGAGACGAACACCTGCGTTCTGCCTCTAAAGAGCGATCGCCGTTTCGCACCTGCTCGCCGACTTTCATAAGCGGATCCAGATAGGAAACGCTCTGGGGCACCAGGACAATTTCCTTTCCCACAGCCTGTTTTCTTCTTTTCTCTGTCAGTTCGCATCCTTCATAGAAAATTTGTCCGGACATAGACGCATTATAGGGAAGGAGTCCTAAAATTCCATGAGCCAGAAGGCTTTTTCCGGATCCGCTGGCTCCCACTACTGCTGTCATCTCTCCTGCTTTTACTGTCAGATTTAGATCTTCTATCACAGAAAGCGTTCTTTTTTTCAGTCCTCTGGTATATTGCTCAAAGGAAACCGACAAATGATTGACCTGAAGCAATGCCCCGTTTTCCATAATCCTTGTCTCCTCTTTCTTTAAAATCCCCAGTCTTTTTTGCTACTCATGGACACTTGCCGGATCAAGCAGCTTGCAGATACTGTCCCCCAGCATATGAAATAACACTACACAAAGCATTAACATTCCTCCTGGAAACAGAGCCAGCCACCATTTTCCCATGGCAAGGTACTTCATGCTCTCTGATAAAATCACACCGATTGCCGGCTCTTCCGGAGACAGTCCAAATCCCAGAAAGGTAATGCTGGCCTCATGGAGAATGGCATGGGGAAACAGTAAAATCAGTCCGGTAAAAAACTGGGGCAGCAGGTGGGGAATCATATGTTTTATGGCTATCTGAAATCTGTTTATGCCCAAATGGGATGCAATCTGAATATAAACACTCTGGCGAAGCTGCATGACTTCCCCTCTGATAAGGCGGGCCAGTACAGTCCAGTGAGTCAGCGTAATTCCAATCACCACACCCCAAAATCCCTTGCCGCAGGCGTAGGAAATCAAAATCAGCAGCAGGATGTGGGGGATTCCCATTACCAAGTCTATGAGAAAGGTAATGGCAGCATCTGTCCATTTTCCCATAATCGCTCCGCAGATTCCAAGAATTCCTGCAAATACGGCGCTGGCCGCTGCAGTGATGACACCCAGGCGGATACTTAAGGAAAGTCCGGTAATGGTCCGAACAAACATATCCCTGCCCATAAAGTCTGTACCGAATAAATATTCTTTGCTGGGAGCCAGATTTTTTCTGGAAAAATCGGTTACAAGGGCTTCCTCTTTCCACAAAAATCCCAGCACAGTAATCAGAGACAAAAAGACCAGCGAAACCATCAGCCAGCCAATCGTTCTTGCCCTTCGGTTCTGTTTCATCGCCTCTCCCCCCTTTTGATTCTCGGATCAATCACTCCATAAAGGAAGTTTGCCAGGGCATTTCCTCCAAATACAATTACTGCGCTGAATACGGTAATCCCAAGCAGCAGAGGAACATCACTTCCCAGACCGGCGGCAACTGCTGCCTGGCCCAGCCCCGGATAGGAAAATACCTGCTCTACCAATACGGAGCCGCCGAAAATTTCGCTGATGGATGCAAACTGCAGCGTCATTGCAGGAAGGGCAATGTTGCGCAGGCAGTGACGCCTTACAATTCTTTTCAGGCTGTCTCCCCTGGCGCGGGCAAAGAGCACATAATCACTTTCTAATACTTCAATGGTTTTTTCTCTGGTGTGAAGGGCTATGTTGGAAATCCCCGTAATGCTTAAGGCCGCCGCCGGAAGAATGGCATGGACCACCCGTTCTTTCAAACTGACCTGGGCGGCTTCCTGACCGATGGGAACTGCAAATCCCACCGGCAAGAGTTTCAGCCATACAGCAAATACCATCAGGAGCAGAAGGGCCAGGAAAAAGGCCGGAGTACTGGCCATAAACAGACTGTATCCTGTCACTGCCTTATCCTGCCATTTTCCTCTGTTCATCCCTGCCCAGATCCCCAGAAAAAAGCCAAGCACGCCGGAAATCAGCCAGGCTGCTGCCATCATCCCCAGAGAGCTGACCGCTTTTTCCCTGATAATCTCTGCAACCGGCCTGCGGTACAGCAAAGAGGTCCCCATATCTCCCCGGATAAAGTCCGAAACCCATGTAAAAAACCGTTCCAGCATAGGAACGTCCATTCCCCAGTATGCCCGCAGTTTTTCTATCTGCTCCGGACTCATGGCCCCTAAAGCCGCCTGACCTACATTGCTTTGCAGAGGGTCAATGGGGGAAATGGCAAGAAGAAAAAATGCCGCCCCGCTGACTGCAAACACCAAAAAAATGACCCTGAGAATTCCCCTCACTCCTGCATATATCTGCTTCTGTCTCATTAATTTTCCCAACTCCACAAATCAACATTGTTTACAATGGACCAGCCATGTCCATGGGGATGGAGTTTCTGTTCTGCCACAGTAAGTCCGTCCCGCACCCAGTAAAGATGGTCTACATTCGCCAGCCAAATCCAGGGAATGTCTCCCTCCTGCGTAATTCCAGAAGATCCATCCCACTGCGCTTTTTTCCATAATTCATAGGATTCTTCCAAGTCTGACGCTGCCAGAGCTTCATCCATGTACTGGTCCACCGTCTCATTGGAATAAGGAGAATACTGAGCAGTTCCAGTCTCCGGATCCGTATGGTAAATATTGTAAAGTTCCATAGGAGTGTGGGCGCCCCATCCCCACATTAACGGCTGTGTATAGGCAAAGGTATACGCCTCATCCCAGCTAAGTCCTTTCGTAGATGCGTCAATCCCCAGATGTTTCAGTTGATTGGCTGTCTCGGACGCCATAGCCTGACGGACAGAATCTCCTGACGGATAACCGATGGTAAGAACTGCTTTTACTCCGTCTTTTTCCCGAATCCCATCGCTTCCTTCCAGCCATCCGGCCTCCTCCATCAGCATTTTTGCCTGCTCTAAGTCATGCTCTACTTTACTTCCCTCATAATACCAAGGCATTTTGTCGCACACACTGTATGCCGGAGTCCCGTAACCGTCCAGCACATTGGCAATTAACGTCTCTCTGTCAATTGCCAGGTTGATGGCTCGCCGCACATTTACATCACAGGTTAAATCATTTCCTACTTCCTGCCCGTTTTCCAGTGTCTGTACAGGCACTGCCGGAAGGTTCATCCCCTGGTTGTCTACGGTTTTACAATCCAGAAGCTGATAGCCCTCTACCGGACTTTCCGCATAGGAAGCTGCTGTATAAGCCAAATCCGCCTGTCCTGACATCACTGCCGCATAAGCTGCATCTTCTTCCATAAACAGGACCGTTACTTTCTTCATTTTCGGAGACTCACCATAATAATCCGGATTGGCCTCAAAAATCACCTGCTGTCCCTTATCCCACTGTTTCAGCAGGTACCTTCCAGAACCCACCGGGTTCTGTCCGTATTCCGGCCCATAGGCGTGTTCCGGAACAATCCCCACAACTGCCATCGTATAAGGCCAGATAGAATAAGGGCGGTTCATATGAAATTCCACAGTGTCTTCATCTTTTGCCACTGCTTCTTTTAACATGGTAAAATCATTGACTGAACTGGTATCCCGAAGGGTATTATATGTAAAGGCCACATCTTCTGCATCCAGCTTTTCCCCATCGGTAAAAGATACGTCGCTGCGAATGTCTACAGTCCATAGAAGTCCGTCCTCACTGCATGTCATGTCCGTTGCCAGATCATACCCGATAGACAAATCGGCTGTAGTAACGGTCAGAGTGCTCTGGATTAACGGCTCATGAACATGTTCTCCGGCACCCCAGCCGTAAGCCGGATCAAATCCTGCCTCTGGCTCGGAATTCGGCGTCATCACTACCACTACGCTGTCTTTTGCCGCTGCTTCTGCATTTTGTGTTTCTGCATTCTGCGCTTCTGTATTCTGCGCTTCTGTATTTTGCGCTTCTGTACTTTGTCCATCTGTACTTTGTTCCGGACTGCCGCATCCTGCCAGAGCCGCAGTCATAACTGCTGCCAGAACAGCTGTTTTCATTCTTTTTATTTTCATCCTGATTCTCCTCATATAATATTGCAAAAAAAGTACCAGAAAAGCAGCCCATTCTTTTAAAGAATAGAAATACCTTCCTGGTATGATTATTGTAATATGAATCGCTTTCTCTGGTCTGTCCTGTTGTGGCGGCTTCGGCCGCCGATTGCTTCTATTTTACGCAAATTTCTTATGAAAATCAAGAAAGTTTTAGGCAAACGTTTGTGTTATCTGACCTTTCTTTTGGTTTTAAATTCAGCACGATTAGCTGGGGCTTGTTGTTGATCCGGATATTGATAGAATGCGTGCCCAGCCCTCTGCTGACCACCATCTTTTTCCCGCCTTTTTCAAAGGTCCCGGCACACCATGGCAGAAAAAACTGGTATTGAGGCGTCATCACTCCCCCAAGCCCCGGAATGCGGATCGTTCCTCCATGAAAATGGCCGGAAAGAGTCAAATCCGCCCCCCATGCAGCGCATTCCTGCCAGTACATTGGGGAGTGGATTAATAAAATCTGAAATCTGCTTGCATCTGCTTTTCCCAGACGATGGTCCAGATAATGGTCCGGCAGCGGCTCCGGTTTTTCAAAAAAAAGTTTCCGGTAATAGTTTTTGTCCAAATCCACACCGCTTATCACCATATCGTCTCCAAACCTGCAGGACTCGTTTTCCAGATAGATCACTCCCATGGATTTTAACTGTTCCCGGTAAGCTTCGTACTGATCTTTGTAAATATGCCGTTCCCAGACCATACGGTTTTCGTGATTGCCGTTACCGTAATAAATGGGATAATGGCTGGCCAGTTTTTTCATGAGTTTTAGGGGAACTTCTGTCCGGCTCTCGCCCTTGCTGACCATCATGTCACCGCCGATTAAAACCCCATCCGGTTTTATCTGGTTAACTGCATGAATCAGCCGCTGATTTTCGGGGCCAAATTCCTTATTGTGAAGATCGGACAAAAAAACCATCCGTCTGGGATTTTGTATTTTGGAAGAGACTACCGAAATCTCCTCTGCTGACAGACAGTCCCTTTCGTACTCGGATCTGGCCGCGAAAGCTGTTCCCATACCGGCTGCCAAAACTCCTGCTGCTATTGCTGTCTTACATTTTCTCATCTGTATGATCCTCTTGTGAATTTCTGAACCGTTACGCTGTCTCCCCGTTGGTCCATGGCGCCAGGCTCATTCGGATAAAATATCCCTGCTCATGGCTGCACACCGGGCACTTGGCTGGCGCTTCCTTGCCGTAATGGACATGTCCGCAGTTTAAGCAGACCCAGCCTGTCTCCACTTCTGATGCGAATAACTTGCCTGTCTCCATGAGACTGGCAAACATCTCAAACCTCTCTGCGTGAGTTTTTTCTATCTTGCCAATCATCCGAAACTTCTGGGCAATCTCTAAAAAACCTTCCCGCTCTGCAATGTCTCCAAACGAACGGTATACCACATCATGCTCTTCATTTTCATTGTGGGCGGCCTTCTTAAGCTGAGCCAGAGTGTGCTCATCCAAATCCACCGGATATCCGCCGTCAATCTCAATGGTTTTCCCATTCATCTCCTGAAGAAAGTTGTAGAAAATTTCTGCATGTTCTTTTTCCTGATTGGCTGTGTACAAAAATACAGCCTGCAGAGCTGGAAGCTTCTGCTGTTTTGCCATATCTGCCGCAAAGGTATACCGGTTTCTGGCCTGGCTTTCGCCTGCAAATGCCCGCATTAAATTCTGCATGGTCTGGCTGTTTTGAAATTCTGTCATGTAAGGTTCCTCCTTTAAATATTCCTGGATTTCCCTTTTAGTATACCCGGCTGCAGGCTGGCTCATTCCTTCTTTTCTGTATTTGTTTTCATTAAAACCTGATTTACTTCCCGAAACAACAGATCCCGGTACATGGGAAATCGCTCTCTGGGAAGCATTTTCCCCTGTTCCCACAAACTGCAGACTTCCTCAAATGTCGCAAATACGGCATCTACCACTTCTTCTTTCTGAAGGCGCAGATCCGCTCCTGTTACATCCTGAACCGTCACATAGGTGTCTACAAACCGATCCGGGCGCATGATGGAATGGATTAAATGGACGTCCCCCGGATCTGCAAAAATCCCTACTTCTTCCGAAAGTTCTCTTAAGACACTTTCCAGACTGCTCTCGCCCGCCAGAGCCGATCCGCCTGTACACTCCCACCAGAGTCCGAACGTCTTATCCGGATGGCGTTTGGTAAGGAGAATCTTTCCTTCCAGGTTAATCGTCCAAATGTCTGTTACAATGTGGTACTCTCCCTCTGCCATTGACACGCCTCTGACATGGGTCTTTCCGGTTTTGTTCCGGTTTTTGTCATACACATCCCACAGTTCCATAAGTCTACCAGCCTTTCTTATTTTTGCTTAAATACCGGGTCAGCCGGATAGCCGCCGGTAATTTTCTGCATGGTTCTGGGCACCGCATCTTTTGAGTTTTTCCAGTCAGCATTCTGATTGCGGTAATCATATTTTTCTACAAACCAGTCAATATCCTCCTGAATCCTGGCTAATTCTCTCTCCATCAGACCGCACAGCATCTCTTTCATCTGCTGCGCCTCCTCTGGTTTTAATTTTTCCCGGCAGCTATCCAGCACATCATAAAAATGAGGCAGGCAAAAACCTTTGGACTCCTTTAGCAATTCTGCAAAGGACGGCTCCGTCTTCATCAAGTACACAAATGTATTGCGGATTCGCTCATATGTGTCCTCGATTTTCTGGCAGATGTAGCAGTCTTCTTGTTTATCTGCCTGCTCATTCCTGGAAGAGTTCTTTTTCATCCAGCCAAAAAGAGCGCCCCTAGAAGATGCGGCTTTGAAACCGCCGTTTTCCACAGATTCTTTAAAATGATCCCGTAAATATTTCATTCTGGTCTTTAAAATCCAGGCATTTCCAAGATAATTGCCATAATCATACATCATCTTGGTGTGCTTTCTGCAAAAGCCGATCCGATCCGTCTCCTCCCGTATATCGTCTTCCATATAAGAAGATCCAAGTGCAAAACTGACTGCGTCCTGCTCCAGTTTCCGTTCCAGATAGCAGCAGGGGCACTCATCTCCTGCTTTTACTGCATCCATTACCTCAATAGTATATAGTTTTTCCTTCATGTGTCAGCCCCTTTTTTCAGGTTCCTGAACCTGAATTGTTATTACTCCATCATACACTCTGTCAGGACTGCCGTCAAGCATATCCCGGTCCGGGATGCAGCTTGTCTGCTGCAGTTTTCTGCCTTATAATTTTCCTGGCTCTAACGCCCCTTCCTGTTTTGCCACAATGGTCGTACACACCGCGTCTCCTGTAATGTTCACTGCGGTTCTTGTCATATCCAGAATTCGATCAATCCCCATAATCAATCCAATGGCTTCCACTGGCAGACCAACAGAATTAAATACCATGGATAAGGTAATCAGTCCTACGCTTGGAACTCCGGCCGTCCCGATGGAAGCCAGTGTTGCCGTTGCAATAACGGTAAGAAAATCTGCTGTTGTCAGCCCAATATGAAAAGCCTGGGCTGCAAACACAACTGCAACTCCCTGCATAATCGCTGTGCCATCCATATTAATGGTCGCCCCCAGAGGGATGGTAAAAGAAGAAATTTTTTTGGATACTCCCACCTTGCGGTACAAAGTCTCAATCGAAAGAGGAATGGTTGCGTTGGATGTTGCAGTCGAAAACGCAAATGCCATAACCGGAGCAAAACTTTTCAAAAATTTAATGGGACTTATCCCGGTCATTGTTTTCAAAAAGATCTGATATACGATCAGGCACTGTACTGCCAATGCCAGCAGGACTGCTGCCATATACTTGAGCAGAGGAATAAATGCATCCAGTCCCAGCCCTGCAAACGTTCTGGCTATCAGACAGAAAACTCCTGCCGGAGCCAGCTTCATAACGCCTGTAGTCATATCCATCATAATGTCATTAAACTGAGAAAAAAAGCTGGCAACCGTATCTGCCCGTTCACCGCGGTGTGCAAGAATTACCCCTATAATCAGGGCAAACAAAATCAGCGGCAGCATCTCTCCATTTGCCAGCGCTGCCATTGGATTTGTGGGAATGATGCTTAAAATCGTATCCGCAAATCCTGTTTTTTCTATGACTGCTGTCTCTGCTGTCTCCATAACGCCCATGTTCAGCCCTTTTCCAGGATTGATCAAAGAGGCGACAAATATTGCAGCGGAAACCGCGATTGCTGTGGTGAGCAGATAGAATCCCAGAATTTTCACCCCGACTTTTCCAAGTTTTTTGGTATCTCCAATGGCCATACTTCCGCACACCAAAGAGCAGAATACCAGAGGTACCACTAACATCTGCATAAGGCGGATAAAGCCCTGACCAACTACATAAAAAATCCCTTCCACAAAAACCTGATCCCGGATAAAACCGGCTGGAATCCACAGATTGAATATGAGTCCTGTGATGGCCCCCAGCAAAAGTGCTGCAAAAATAATCGTTGTCAAACTGAATTTCCGTTTTTTCATACTGGTTTCCGATTCCTACCTTTCCATCATATATTCTTTCAGCGCTTCCTCCCAGTTTTTAGGAAGTTCCATTTCCTCCAGGCGAAGCATCAGATTGTCCAGAACCGCATAGGCGGGCCGGCCGTCTTGTATTTTCCTGTTTCCGGATACCGGAACGATTTTATTAGACTTTCCTGCAAAGGAAAGAACTTTTTCGGCAAACTCTTTTCGGCTGCATACTCCCTGGCAGACCACATGGTATAGCCCATAGGCGTCTTCCATTAAAAGACGGTAAATGGCTTTTGCCAGTTCTTTTGCACTGGTCGGTGAGCCGAATTGTTCTTCTGACACTTCAATCTCTGCAAAATCCCTGGCCTTTTGCAAAAGCCATGTAACAAAATTTTCCCCATCTCCATACACCCAGGAACTGCGTATAATTAAATATCTGGGCGCAATGGTTTTTACAAACTCTTCTCCTGCAAGTTTAGATTTTCCATAAATACTGACCGGCGCAGGGATAGAAAATTCATTGTAAGATTCTGCTGCCTTTCCATCAAAAATATCATCGGTTGACAGCTGTACCATCTTTCCATGCACGCTGCGCGCTGCAACGCTTAAGTTTCTTGCGCCAATGGCATTTACTTTATAAGCCAGATCGCTGTGCTCCTGACAGTACTCAATCCCGCCGATTCCGGTACAGTTTATAATCACATCCGGGCGGTGAAGTTCTGCAAACTTGCGCACTTCGTCCATATTGGCAACATCTACCTCTGACTTATCAGTAAGCAGAACATCCAGTTCTTCTGTATCCAGCAATTGTGCAAATGCGCCTCCTACCTGTCCTTTTGCTCCTGCTATCCATATTCTTTCATGATTTAACAACACTTTTTTACCACCTTTCATTTGAGATGAAAAAAGCTTTGACCGCTCCATGTGAAGTATGTCAAAGCCCTTTTTCTGTTATTGTACCCACGCACCGGAGGCATCTACATAAAATCCTCCTGGAACGGTCGTATTTTTAAGCATTTCTCCATTTGTACCTACGTAAAACCACTGACCCTGGCTGTTTTGAACCCACTTGTTCTTTGCCAGAGAACCGTCATTTTCAAAATAGTACCAGATACCGCCTACAAACTGACGCCAGCCAGTGGCCATGTATTGATTGGAATCAAACCAGTATTCCTTTCCGTTAATGGTTAGCCATTCATTGGCTGCCCTGGAACCATTTGGCTTTACATAATACCAGCCATTGCCATCCTGCTGCCAGCCGCTTTGGATACTGGTTCCCGGTCCGCCGTTATTAGAAGGATTTCCTGGAACCATACTATTGGAAGAACCGGAAAGAATTCCTGCGTCTGCCAGCGCAAATCCATAGTCAAACAATGCCTTTGTGTCTGTATAATGGGTCTGCTTTCCCTTCATCACTACAGCAATAAGCCGAACTCCATTTCGCTCTGCACAGGTAGCCAGCGTATTTCCCGCCTTGGATGTATAGCCAGTCTTTCCTGCCACAATTCCCTGATAGTATCTGGAATCGTTGGGATACAGCATCTTATGTCCCATGGAAATAGTTCTTGCCGCCGCCTTTTTTGTAGCAGGAATCTCATAAGACAGAGTAGACGCCACTTTGATAATAACAGGGTTTCCAAATGCGGCCCGCGCAATCAGAGCCATGTCCCTTGGAGTCGTATAATGCTGCTCATTGTTTAGTCCATTGGGATTTGCAAAATGGGTACCTGTACATCCCAACTCCTTTGCTCTTGCATTCATCTTATCTGCAAAAGCCGGAACACTGCCGGAAATATGTTCTGCCAGTCCGTTGGCCACCTCGTTGGCAGATTTTAACAGCAGCGCGTACAGACACTGCTCCACTGTCAGTTTATCCCCTTCTGTCAGACTTAAGGTCACAGCTCCGGACTCTAAATTGGTAGTGGCAGTCCTGGAAAATGTAACCGTATCATTTAAGGCACAATTTTCCACTGTAAGAAGAGCCGTCATCAGCTTAGTAATACTGGCCGGATAAAAACGGGATGTCCCATTTTTCTCAAATAACACCTCTCCGGTATTGGCATTTAAAAGCACCGCCCCCTCAGAAGATATAGTGGGTTTGGGGACAGATGCATTGGGCTTCGTCTGGCCGGGAGTGATGGGCTGAGTATTTCCCTGACCAGGGGTGACTGTCTGCCCCGGAGCTTCTGGCTGTCCCGGCGACACTGCCTGACCGCCTCCCAGCCCCCCTGCGTTATTTGTATAATTCCCGCTGGTTTGGCCTTCCGGACCTGTAAATCCTAAAACCTGGCTGCCGTAAACAGCATTGCTCCATATCATGGCCGCTGCCATTCCCAGGCAGACTATGCGCTTCCACTTTATCATTTCATCGTTCTCCCATCTCGTCCGTAAATCTCATTGCACATAGTAGAAAGTATACCATAAATTACTCCAGCCGGAAACCCGAATTTTCGACGAATTTCTTACAACTTTCTGTCAGGCCAAAAAAAACCAGAAAGACCGCCTTTTAAGACAGGCGGTCCTTGAAGTCTTTATAGCCGAATTTTTTTATCAGACGGATATTCCCTTCCAGGTCCCGATACGCAATGGACGGAAGCGCCATCCCGTTAAAGGTATTGGTCTTTACCATGGTATATAACGCCATATCTTCAAATACCACATAACTTCCCTCTTCCAGCGCCTGATCAAACGAGTAATCTCCTATCACATCCCCTGCCAGGCAGGTGGGGCCGGCCAGCCGGTAGGTGTGCGCCTTTTCCTGGGGCTGTCCGCTTCCCATTACAGGAGGACGGTAAGGCATTTCTAAAACGTCCGGCATATGGCAGGCGGCAGAGGTATCTAAAATGGCAATATCCATGCCGTTGTGCACCACTTCCAGCACTCCTGCAATTAAAAATCCAGCGTTGAGCACCACTGCTTCTCCCGGTTCTAAATACACCTCTACGCCGTAAGTTTCTTTAAAATGCCGGATAACCGAAACCAGTTTTTCAATATCGTAGTCTGCCCTGGTAATGTGGTGGCCGCCGCCCATGTTTAACCACTTCATTCCCTTTAAATACAGGCCGAATTTTTCTTCAAAGGCCTTTGCCGTTACCTCTAATGCATCGGAATTCTGCTCGCACAGCGTATGAAAATGAAGTCCGTCCAGCATAGGAAGGATGGTCTCGTCAAAATTAGCCGCTGTCGTGCCAAGTCTGGAACCAAAGGCGCAGGGATCGTAAATTTCATGGCCTTCCTGGGTAGAACACTCCGGATTGACCCGAAGGCCGATGGATTTTCCAGCCGCCTTTGCCATGGCACCGTACCTCTTTACCTGGGCGGGAGAGTTAAACACAAAATCATCTGCATAAGAAAGCAGTTCTTCAAACTCGTCTTCCTGATAGGCCGGGGAAAACACATGGGTTTCCCCGCCAAACTCTTCCCAGCCCAGCCTTGCCTCATACAGGCCGCTGGCTGTCGTTCCTGCCAGATAGTTTTTTAACAGCGGATAGCAGGAAAACATGGAAAATGCCTTCTGGGCCAGCAAAATCTTGCATCCGCTTTTCTCTGCCACCTCTTTTAAAATCTCAAGATTATGAATCAGCCGCCCCTCATCTACCAGAAAATAAGGGGTGGCAATCTGTCCGGTCTGTCCCATTAGTCCACCAGCACTGGATCGTGGCTCTCTCTCCATGGAAGTCCCCACTTATTTAATGCATCCATAAATGGATCCGGATCAAACTCCTCAATGTTGTGAACGCCTGGTTTGTTCCATACGCCAGTCAGAAGCATCATTGCGCCAATCATGGCCGGCACGCCTGTGGTATAGGCAACTGCCTGGGATCCCACTTCTTTGTAGCACTCTTCATGGTCACAGATATTGTACAGATAATAAGTCTTGTCCTTGCCGTCTTTCTTGCCCTGGAAAATACATCCAATGTTGGTCTTTCCCTTGGTTCTTGGGCCTAAGGTAGAAGGATCCGGCAGAACTGCCTTTAAAAACTGCAGCGGAATAATCTCTTTTCCTTCAAACATAATGGGTTCGATAGAAGTCATGCCTACATTTTCCAGGCACTTTAAGTGGGTTAAATAGCTCTGTCCAAAGGTCATAAAGAAACGGATTCTCTTAATGCCAGGAATGTTTAACGCCAGGCTTTCGATTTCCTCATGGTGAAGCAGGTACATATCCTTTTCCCCTACTTCTTCAAAGTTGTATACTCTCTTGATTTCCATTGGCTCTGTCTCTACCCAATGACCGTCTTCCCAGTAAGATCCCTTTGCGGAAACTTCCCGGATGTTAATCTCTGGATTGAAATTGGTCGCAAATGGGTAACCATGGTCGCCGCCGTTGCAGTCTAAAATATCAATGTAGTTGATTTCATCAAACTCATGCTTTAATGCATAAGCGGAAAATACGCTGGTAACGCCTGGATCAAAGCCGCTTCCCAAAAGAGCGGTAATTCCCGCTTTCTCAAAACGCTCTCTGTATGCCCACTGCCAGCTGTACTCAAACTTTGCAGTGTCTTCCGGCTCATAGTTGGCGGTGTCTACATAATGAGTCTTGGTTGCCAGGCACGCGTCCATAATGGTCAGATCCTGATAAGGAAGGGCCAGATTTAATACCACCTGAGGCTTTTCCTTCTCGATTAATGCGATCAGCTCTTCCACGTTATTGGCGTCTACCTGCGCTGTGGTAATCTTGGTCTTGGTGGTTGGCTCTAATTTTTCTTTTAATGCGTCGCATTTGGACTTGGTACGGCTGGCAATGCAGATTTCCTCAAATACATCGCTGTTCTGGCAGCACTTATGAATTGCTACTGAGGCAACGCCGCCGCATCCGATAATTAATACTTTTCCCATTTTCATTTCCTCCTGATTATTATGATTTGGTAACAATTCAGCCATGCGAAGATTCAGACAGAAAAAAGCGTTGAAAGCTTGTTTTCATAAGAATTTTTCTGTCTGAATTTTCATAGGGCGGATGCCCGACGCTTCTTGCCCGCTTGTAGCGGACAAGAAGATGCATGGCTGAACTGTTACATTAATTTGTGTAAGGCAAGCAGCATTTCCCGTACAATCTTGCAGGCTGCTGCTGTCGAAATTCCGCTTGGATCATAATGGGGGCTTAATTCATTGACATCACAGCCCACAATGTCCGCAGTTTCACATACGCTCGTTACGGCCTGGCGCAGCGCGTCAAAGCTGACGCCTCCCGGCTCCGGCGTTCCGGTTCCTGGAAATACGGAAGGATCTAAAACATCTAAATCCAGCGTAAAATATACCGGTTTTCCCTTTAACTGTTCCAGAGTTTCCTTTAATCCGTCAAAGTTAAATTTATTAGTAAAAACATGGTCTTTTCCCCAACGGAATTCTTCCCTATCTCCGGAACGGATTCCAAACTGGAAAATCTTTCCGTCTCCCACCAGATCCCAGCACCGTCTTAACACGCAGGCGTGGGAAAGTTCTGCGCCCAGATATTCCTGACGGAGATCGGCATGGGCATCAAAATGAATGATATGGACGTCTGGAAACTTTTTATATACTGCCTCAAACGCTCCCAGAGTTACCAGGTGTTCTCCCCCCAGCATAAAGGGGCGCTTGCCTGCGGATAAAATCTCTTCTGTCCGTTCTTTAATCTGATCCAGGGCCTTTCTGGCATCTCCAAAACAAAGCTCCAAATCTCCGCTGTCCATGACAGACACATCTTCCAAATCCCTATCCTGATAGGGACTGTAGCACTCGATTCCATAAGATTCATGGCGGATGGCGCCTGCTCCGAAACGGGTTCCCGGACGATACGAAGTAGTCGAATCAAAGGGCGCTCCAAACAGCACCGTATCTGCCTCGTCAAAATCCGCTTCACAGCCCATATAAACTTCAATATTCCTGTTCAACATTTTTCAAAAGCTCCTCAACATATGCAGGGATATAAAATGCCCCTTTGTGCAGTGTAGTCGTATAATAGTTACAGGATAAGCTTCTCATGTTCCAGCGCACTTCATCTAAATCCCGGAGAGGGTGGTATTTTTTAGAAGCAAATCCAAACAGCCAGTGGCCGGACGGATAGGTAGGAATGTGGGCCTGGTACACTTTGCTGATTGGGAAAGACTCCACAATGCGCTTGTGTGCCCGCTGGCAGGCTGCCGCGTCCTGATTGTAAAATGGACTTTCATGCTGGTTGACCATAATGCCGTCTTCTCTTAACGCTTTGTAGCAGTTGCCATAAAATTCCCTGGTAAACAGCCCTTCTCCCGGTCCGAACGGATCCGTGGAATCTACAATAATTAAATCGTAGCAGTCATTGCAGGTACGGATAAATTTTAGTCCGTCTTCATAATGAATCGACAGTCTTGGATCGTTTAAACGGCAGGAAGTCTGGGGAAGGTATTTTTTGCAGACTTCTACTACCAGAGGATCAATCTCTACCATATCAATGGTTTCAATCTCCGGATAGCGGGTCAGCTCCCGGATAACGCCTCCGTCTCCAGCTCCGATTACCAGTACGTTTTTCACTTTTGGATGGACTGCCATCGGGACGTGGGTAATCATTTCATGGTAAATAAATTCGTCTTTTTCCGTCAGCATCATATAGCCGTCCAAGGCTAAGAAACGCCCAAATTCCGGTGAATCGAACACGTCAATCCGCTGGAATTCGCTTTGTCCGCTGAATAACTGCTTGTCAATGCGGATGGACAGCTTCACATTTGGAGTCTGAAACTCTGAAAACCAATAATCCATATTGCATTTCTCCTTTAAAAGCCTGTTTTCAACACATTCAGCCGTTCAATCCCCGCATCCTCCGGACCAGTCATGGAACAGCCCTTTTCCTTGGCATATAAAATATAGTCTAAAATCTCGTTTGTAATCTGTTCTCCCGGCGCCAGAATGGGAATTCCAGGCGGATAACACATAACGAATTCACTGCACACCCGTCCTGCCGTTTCCCGTATCGGAAGGGATTCTTTTTCTGCGTAAAACGCTTCCTGGGGAGAAACCGCCACCTTGGGGTCGATGTATTCCTGCTTCATAAGGCCGGTTCCAGCGCCTCCAAACCGGCGGCGTACCTCGGATAAAGCAGAGACCAGACGCTCAATTTCCCTTGGCCGGTCCCCGATAGACAGATACGCTAAAATATTTCCCAGATCTCCAAACTCAATCTGGATATCGTATTCATCCCGCAGCAAATCGTACACTTCTATCCCTGCAAGCCCCACATCTAAGGTATTGACCGACAGTTTTGTTACGTCAAAATCAAAGATGCTGTCGCCATTTACCAGTTCACTGGAATAGGCGTAATAGCCGCCAATGGCATTGATTTCTTTTCTGGCATACTCTGCCATCTCAATTACTTTTCCAAAGGCTTCTTTTCCCCGAAGAGCCAGGTTTCTTCTGGAAATATCCAGACTGGACAGCAGCAGATAAGATCCGCTGGTGGTCTGGGTCAGATTGATAATCTGGCGCACATGGCCTTCTGACATAGCCGGGCCGGTAAGAAGAAGGGAACTCTGGGTCAGGCTTCCTCCAGACTTATGCATGGACACTGCCGCCATATCCGCTCCTGCTGCCATGGCAGAAACCGGAAGCCCTTCTCCAAAATAAAAATGGGTTCCATGGGCCTCGTCTGCCAGACAGAGCATTCCATGGTCATGGGCAATTTTTACAATGGTTCTTACGTCCGAACAAATGCCGTAATAGGTTGGATTGTTGACCAGAATGGCTTTGGCCTTCGGGTGCTCTTTTACTGCCTTTTCCACAGCCGAAACGCTCATTCCCAACGGAATCCCCAGCCGTTCGTCGCATTCGGGATTTACATATACGGGAACTGCTCCGCACAGCACCAGAGCTCCCATTACGCTTCTGTGGACATTGCGGGGAAGGATAATTTCATCTCCCCGTTTTACCGTAGACAGAACCATGCTCTGTACGGCAGATGTGGTTCCTCCTACCATTAAAAATGCATGGGCGGCCCCAAATGCCTGGGCAGCCAGTTCTTCCGCTTCCCTGATTACGGAAATGGGGTGGCACAAGTTGTCCAGAGGCTTCATGGAATTGACGTCCATGGATACGCAGGCTTCCCCAAGAAGCCTGGTCAGTTCTGGATTGCCCCGCCCTCTTTTGTGTCCCGGCACGTCAAAGGGTACGACTCTCATCTTTTTAAATTCTTCCAGCGCTTCATAGATTGGAGCGCGCTCCTGAGATAAGGATCTCATAACATTTCCTCCAAATCCAGACCTCAGTAAACATTTCGTCCGCTGAAAATCTCTATCATTTCTTTTCGTAAATTATTCATAATCTCCAGCCGGAGAGCCGGCGGAAGCTCATAAGCATCAGTCTTAAACAGATAATCCTGAAGATTAATGTCTTTTACCATCATCTTCGTATGGAACATATTTGCGCCGTATACATTAATATCCACTGCATCATAGCGGTTTAAAATATCCCTGGAAATATAATCCTGGATAGAGGTTACCGGATGATCCAGAAATACCTTTTCCCCATTGACATTTCTGGTAAATCCCCTGACCCTGTAGTCCATGGTAATAATATCGGAATCAAAGGATCCAATCAGGTAATCCAGCGTAGATAACGGCGTAATCTCCCCGCAGGTAGCCACGTCAATATCCACCCGGAAGGTAGCCAGGCTGGTTTCCGGATGATACTCCGGGTAAGTATGGACGGTTACATGGCTCTTGTCCAGATGGGCTAAAATCGTATCTCCTGCCGGTATCATGGAACCTTCTGCAATCAGAATGGTTACCGACGCTCCCTGAGGCTCATAGTCCTGCATGGCAATATTTAATACTTTCGCTCCAATCATATCGGTCAGATTGGTTAAAATGGTCTTTAACCGTTCAGAATTATACTGGGAATCAATATAAGCAATGTAGTCTTTCTGCTCTCTTGCCGTTTTCGCGTAACAAACGTCATAAATATTAAAGCTCAAGGCTTTGGTTAAATTATTAAATCCGTAAAGCTGTAATTTTTCCCCCATGCCTAAATCCTTTCTTTCCACCTCAGGCAGTCTGCTTTGTATAAAATAGAAAACAATTTCCTATGCAATAAAAAAGCAAGCACCATGCACACGCACAATACTTGCTTTTCTCTCGTCAATTAAACATTTATACATCCCAGAGTCTATATAGCAAATACTTACTTTTACTACTCTTATTGACCGTTTACAAGTTGTGGGTGCCTTTTAAGACGCCTGGTTATAAAGTAACCAACTTATAAATTTGAGCGTTTTGCTCAATCAATAATGGCAGCATCTGCTGCCCATCGGCAGTTGACCCGGCTGTCCGTATGGCCTTAACCCTAAAAATAGAGTGGTCAGAGAAAATATTTGCTGGATAGCTCTGATTTGCTTATTCACAGCGACTTTATTTTAGCGGATCTCCTATATAATGTCAATAGAAATTTGAACGCCTACCGCCTTCTTCGGAGTACAGACGCTACCTGCTCCATCCTGGGCATTACAGCATCATAAAACATCTCATAAGATTTGCAGAAATAATTGTCTCCCATAATCATCCCATCCCCCAGAGCCCGATGTCTGCGGCATCCCCCGCGGCATACCGCAAAATACCGGCACTGACGGCACTTTTCTGAGCGATCCAGAGAGGCTTTTACAAATGCCTCTCCCTCCGGCGCCTGATCAATTTCTTCAAATCCCGCTTCATTCAGATTGCCCAGACGGAACTGATCCAACACATAAAAATCACATGGATAGACGGATCCATCTGCCTCTATTACGTGCTGTACAGAACAAATCCCTCTCTGCTCACAGGATTCCGGGGCATAACCGGCCAAAATTCCCACTGCATTTTCAAACTGACGGATATAAGGCTGAGTGCCATGCTGCAAATCCAGATACCACAAATCAAACAAATCCATTAGAAACTGTCCGTAGATCTCCGGAGTCAAAGAATAATCCCTGCTTCCAGGTTCTTCATTTAAAGGATCCAGACAGGCAATATATTGTTGATAATGGAATCCGTTTTTCTTGTAAAACTCGTAAATCCTCCGGATTTTTCCTGCTGTTCTGGCATTTACAACTGTCAGAATATTATATTCCACCTTATGTTTGTTAAACCGTTCAATCGTCTTCATAACTTCTGCAAAGCTGTCTTCCCCTTTGGCGGAAAGACGCAGCGCATCATGGGTCGCTTTTACGCCGTCTAAAGACACCCCTACTAAAAAATTGTGCTCTGCAAAAAAACTGGCCCATTCTTCTCCCAGACAGTAGCCATTGGTCTGGATGGAATAAGAAATCGGAACCTTTCTGGTATTATACTGATCTGCAAACCGAATTAACTCTTTATAAAAATCCAGTCCGGCCAGAGTAGGCTCTCCCCCCTGAAATGCAAATCCGCAGGTTCCCTCTGCATAATCCAGCGCTTTTTTTACCACATTTTCCAGCGTCTTTAGCGACATCAGCCCATAATTTTCCTGTTCCCGGTTGTGAGTTACATCATAGTAAAAGCAATACCGGCACCGAAGATTGCACATCCCGGATGCAGGCTTTATCAATAATTGCAGCGGCGGCATATCTGCCCCTCCCTTTTGTATAAATTCCTGCAGGCTTTAACAGTCCGCTTTTATCTATACTTCTAGCAGAAAACATGCCCTCTGTCAAGAACTGTCTGCTTATCCGACTTTTGCAGTTACTCAATATAATTGCGCTCCAGCTTTCCAATATATTTTCCCAGCACTTCGTATTTGTCTGAATCTTCAATCGGAATTAGATCCAAGGAGGCATTAAACGGCATGAGCATCATTTTACCGTCCACGTAAAACAGCTTTTTGATGTGAAGCATACCATTTACCCGAAACAGACCAATCTCATTGTGGGGAACCGGCTCTTTCCGAAACAGCAGCACCTCTCCCAGCCGAAACATAGGCTTTCCTAAATTGGTAACTAATTTTACACAAAATTCCGCCTGCTGGTTGATCGGCGTTGGAACAATTTGAATATGCTTCGGCCTTGGAGCCATTACATAGCCTTTGGATTTGGCTACCGGCGTATACATTGCAATATCTTTCAGTTTTCCATTGCTGATCCATTCTGCAGCGCACTGATATTCTGCCTCCAGAATCACCTTTACCACATGTTTTCCATGGGTATTCAATTTGCGGAACTTGGTAATAATCTGCTTTTCCTCCTCTGACATCTCCTTTGTGTGGTCCAAAGAAATATAGTCCTGATAAAAATAATTGGCATCGCAGTCCAGCACGTTCATTAAATCTATCAGTACAGGAAATTTTGGATAATTCACCCCATTTTCATAATTTGCAATGGCATTGACCGACACATTTACCAAACCGGCCAGTTCGCTTTGAGAATAATTCTTTCCCTTTCTAAGTTCTCTTAATCGTTCACTAAATCCCATTTTCACTCCCTAAAACTGTAATTTTCGTGGGGTTTTTAAATTATATCACAGAAAAACTGTAATTTCAACGAAAAACCACAGTTTAGATTGACTATATTATCGAAATACGGTAAATTATGGGATAGTAATATAAATGAAAAGGGGAAACACAATGAATCAGAACGAAATCGAAATGACTTTACTAAAGATGGGGATTCCGGGATCTGTAAAAGGATTTCGCTATATAGTCGATGCAATCATGCTTTTAGATCAGGACGATTGGAAAGATCCGAAGTGGACCGCTTTATATCACACTGTTGGTAAAATGAACAACACCACAGAGTCCCGCGTTGAGCGTGCTATACGAAGCGCTCTGGAAACAGTGCGTGGAAAGAACGGAAACGTTGATGAAGTAAACAAGTATATTGGCTTTATTAACTGCAATTCTTCTGCATCTCTTATGAGTTTGTACAAAAATATTAAAGCTGAACAGTCTGCTACTGAGACAAGAGCCATGAATATTACAGAAGAATATTTAAAGCTTATGATCCGCAGAGAACTAAAAAGCCTGCTGATCGGAATGGCATAAAAATTTGATACTCTTTAGCAGACATGCCGTAATCTTCTTAAAATACTCTAGAAAAGTATCTTTTAGAATTCTTGCCATTTGGCTTCTAACATTCTTTAAGAAGTTCAGAAAATTTTTCTGCATGTTTATTCAAAAGCTTATTTAAATGTCACCGACTTACCTTTATATTATGTGCACCACTTGTTCATGTCATTTTTGGCATAATAGCGATAAATCTGTTGGCTGTCTGCTCTGTCAGTATCTTAACACAATGGGACTGCCGTCCCAGGAGCGAACACATCCATGCCCCTCAAACAGCAGTCCCTGTCTCTCATTCCTTCAATGAGCCATTTTATTCTTCATCATTTTTATCCTTCAATGGAAATATATTTCTTTTGTTCTACTGCGGATTTGGCTTCTTTTTTGGGAATAAACAGTTTCAAAATTCCATGTTTAAACTCGCCTTTAATATCTTCTTCTGTCAAATCTTCGCCTACATAAAAAGTACGTTCACATGCTCCGGCATAGCGCTCCCTGCGGATATATCTGCCGCTTTCTTTTTCCTGTTGTTCCTGATCCAGTCCCTTAGCAGCGCTGATAGTCAAATAGCCGTTTTCCAAAGATGCCTGAACTTCATCTTTTGCAAAACCAGGAAGATCCATCTCCAGTACATACCCGCCCTTTACTTCTTTAATATCAGTCTTCATTATGTTTTTTGCATGATGGCCATACAGCTTTTTCTCTGTTTTTCTCAGCTCGCTGTCGTCAAAGAACGGAAAATCTCTCATGAAATCATCAAACATATTCTCTCCAAAAATACTAGGCATTAACATAAATCATCTCTCCTTTTCTATGTGCTTTTACCTTGTTTCTTTGGAACCGGGATGTTTCGGAGAACTCACAAAGTTCTTTCTTTTCCTTGCTTTTGTTCTCTTTCCTTTGTTCTGACTACGTTATACCACGCATTGTTAGCACTGTCAATAGGTGAGTGCTAATTCTTTTGTGAAAAAATTGTGAAGTCCCGATTTTCCTTAGTTTTACGCTGATAAGGAAGTATTCACAACAACTTATCACTAACGCTGACAGTCGGGGTGCAAACAGAAACAGAGAGCGAATCACTTTCAATGGTGGTCGGCTCTCTGCTTTTCTATCTTCCCTCTGTTACGCAATAGAACGTCATTTTTGAGGGTAGAAGTATAAAGTATCATCTAAGCGTTTCTCACGCCCTGCGAGCCGCATAAATTAAGCGTTTTTTACCCTCTACCGCGTAACATTCCATAATGAATTGAGAGTGTGAGCGGTTTATCCGATTGCGCTCTCTTGATTGCTCAACAGCAAAGACAGGGAAAACCGTCAAGGACGTGTACGCATGTATTTTATCCTTGACGGCTTTTTCTGGCTTTGCTACTTCCTATTTGTCAAAACAAAATTGTAGGATAGCTTTGATAAGCTGCGCTTTCAAACGTTCTTGAATATCGTCGTTGATGTATCCTTTATAAGTAGACAAATACTTAATATGTCCGGCATAATGCTGTAGTACCGCGTCTACCGCTCCGCTTCTGGCTCTCCGGCGACAGCTTTTTCAATGACTTCAAAGGGTATCAGCTTCTTATTTCTCATAGTTTGTTTTCTTCAATTTCTTTCTTATTTTTTTCAAAGACGCTAATTTCCAGTAGTTCGCTGTGTTTCTGCTTTCGTCCAAAATCGCGATATGCTCCTTGTATTCTTCGGAATAACTCATTTCTCATCACCCCCTTTCTTCCCAGTGGAGGCAATTACAACAAACGCCCATGCGAAATAAATCCACATGAGCGTTTGAATAACATGAGTTATTAAGACATACTATATGATATATATATTCATCTTTATAGACGTGATATGCCGTAACAGAAAAAAGGATTTTTTTAATAGTTCAAGTAACAAAAAGGACATGGCGATACCTCCAATACTTTCAAGCATTTTATGCCGCTATGCCTTATAATAAGTCCTCCGTATTCTTGTCTAAAAAGGAAAACAGCGGCTTTGACTGTTTGTGCAAAAGAAAAGAACCAATAACCATAAGGATTTTCCCTATGTGCTATCGGCTCTGCGTCTATGCGTCCGGCTCTTTGATAACTAATACATTTAATTTATACGCATTGATTAAAGTTTCCTGTTTGCATTTTGGGCAGTACAGTGGAAAATTTTTCAGTTCTGTATCTTCTCGTATCCGCAATCTTGTTTTATTCCTACAAACAGGACAGCGTACCCATTCGCATTTTACAATGGTGGATATAGTTTCTTCATCTTGCGGCTGATTGATTTTCCTATCTGACTGGTACATAATTGATTTCTGTTTCTTCTTCGGTTGCTTCAAGTTTCATAATTACTGGTCGCAATCCGTCTACTCCATACTCCTTTGCAAGCTCATCATTTAACGTCGTTTCCAAAATGGTTATTTTTACTTTTTTCATAGAAGTTTCTCTCCTCTTGCTTGATGTGTTTCTTTATGTTATTGTATAAAAGAAATGTCAAAAAGAAAAATACGCACTTTTTTGACAAATACTATCTAAAAGGAAAGCGTCTACTATGAGCATGGAGAAATTTGAAAAGAAAATTTTATCTTTAACTGATACGCCGTTTGGTTACACCTTATCCATGATTGGTGGAAAGTGGCGATTGGTTATTTTATATTGGCTTGTCGAATATGGAATCATTCGTTTTAATGAATTGCAACGAAAGGTTGGAACAATCACATACAAAACTTTAAGTATGGAATTAAAGGCAATGGAAGCTGATGGTCTGATTATCCGAAAGGAATATCCTCAAATTCCCCCAAAAGTTGAATATAGCCTTTCAGAAAAAGGACATTCTCTACTCCCTATTATGGAAAGCATGTGTCAATGGGGGAGAGAAAACAGCGGAAAAATTTTTTAGAACAGTTGGATTTCTTTCTGCAAATATCTTACCTTTCATACAGAATTGATTGAAGCGTCGCAATCTGCGGCGTTTTTCTTTTACTCACATTTGGCATTTCTGAAACTTTCCCGTAGTAAGAAATAAGAAAATCATTACAGGAGGAATGAACATGACAGCAAATACATATAAGCTCGAACAGATAACCGCATTATACGCCCGTCTTAGTCAAGAGGACGCACTGGACGGCGACAGCAACAGCATTGTTAATCAAGAGTTAATATGTAAAGGGTGGTTTCTGCCATCTAATACATATGACTGCGGCTCATTTGTGGTGAATTGAAAAGCAGTTGTAAGAAAGGAGTCGAAAAAGCCTTATAACCGCTGAAAATCAACACAAAAGGAGCTGAACTTTATGAAATCTATCTTTGAAGAAATGGGCGGTACATACCGTCAAATGGGCGATTATCTCATTCCTAACCTTGCGTTATCGGATACGAAAGAATATCGCATAGGGAAATATGGACGAATGCGCCGAGCCTACTTAAAAGAGCATCTGCCTATGCTGTATAGTGATCTCGTTCTTACCGAAAAGCTGTTTCCCCACTTGGAGGAAATCAACAACGCCTGTTGGGAGCGGCTGGAAATTATTCAAAAAGCCATGATGCAGCAAGAGGGTGTCACGGAAACCCTGAAAGCTGCTGACCAAATGGCATGGGTGTGCTCCATGAACAGCATCCGCAACAGAGCGGAAGAAATTGTTTTGACTGAACTTGTATATGCTTAAACGAAATTCCGTTATCGGCTATGATATGGCTGATAACGGGATTTTCTGTCGTTAGTCGTTTTTTTCTTCTGTGGTGGCAACAAGACGGTCAAAATCACTTTGATACAGACGATCTTGAATGATACGGTACTGCTCAAACTCACTTTCCGCAAAGGCTTTTGCGATTGCAGCTGTGACTTTACCCTTGTTTTGCAAGACTTCCGCATCGTTGAATTGCAGGAACGCATCCAGTTTGGAAACCCAATCTGCCATCGTCATGGGAATATGCCGCCGTGCCTGTCTTGTAGCGTAGTCCAAATACATCGTAACGATCTCGTTAAGTTCTTGTATTTCACCCTTGGATAAGTAATTCTTTGCAATCGACACATCTGCTTTTACGATTTTTCCATCAGGAGCGTTGCACCATGAGGTTAATCCCATATGTTCTTTTGTGTGGTCTGCTCTTGCTACAATAACTTCCGCTGCGGTATTTCCGTGAACGGCATAGTGCATCTTATTCTGTACTGTCGCAAAGAAATCTTTCGTGATTTGGCTATCAAAGGAATAATCGACGGCAGTAGCATAGATGTCTGTAATCTTTTGATAGAAACGGCGCTCACTGGCTCGAATCTCTTGTATCTCAGAAATTAAGTGTTCAAAATAATCCTCATCGAAGATTTGACCGTTAATCAATCTGCTCTTATCTAAAACATACCCTTGTTTTGCAAAGGTATCCAGCACTTTTGTTGCCCATTGCCTGAATTGTGTTGCCCTGCCGGAGTTGACACGGTAGCCAACAGCAATTATAGCAGATAGCGAATAAAACTTATATTGATAGGTTTTTCCGTTATCTGCAACTTGTGCAAAATTTGCACAAGTTGATTTCTCGGACAATTCGCCGCTTTCATAGATGTTTTTCAAATGTTTTGTGACAACGCTCCTGTCTACATCGAAAAGCTGCCCAATCGCTTTTTGTGTCAGCCATACATCGTGATCCTGAACACGAACTTCAATACCGTCCTCGTGGGCATCCTTTGTAAATACAAGAAAATCCACCGTGCTGTTTCGGATCTGCAACTTTGTATTCTTGTTGTCAGCCATTATGTATCACCATCCAATCATTCCTTATCGGAGCTGTTCTTTCTCGCTCTGCTTTTGTAAACATTATGCTTGTTCTTGCACTGAGGGCTGCAAAATACAGCGCTTGGTCTACTTGCGACAAAAGCTTTGGTGCAATGCCTGCAAAGCTTAATCGGGTTTTCGCTGTCGGTCAGCATAAAGCTGAACGTCATCTGAATACCCAGCAGCAGAGAATGAAAGTCCCAAACGATGGTCGGCTTATCCAACAGGGCGATATGGTAAGTCGGTGCTATGCCGCCGAAAGCCACCATGCTCTGCTGCATCATCTGCCGGGTTTCATCGTTCAGTGTATCATAATCCTCATAATAAAGGAAACTGTTGATATAGGTAAACGCCCAGTCGATGAACTGCTGTTTTATCCATTCATATCGCTCCGCATATTCCCGCTGAAAGCTCATGTTGACCGCCATCGGCTTATCTGTCATGGTCAAAGCCAGTGCCATCATAACACGGTCATTTTGGATGTTCCACATGGACTCGATACCACGCTTGATCACATCCAATTTGTCAAATGGAAAGAACAGTGCCAGATATTTTTCCGTGGACATAGTTTCTTTTTTGATAAAGTGGTTTTTCGGCAGATACACCGCCTCATATTCCATAAAGTTTGGTGTGGTAGGTAACGCAGTCATCAGTCCAAACAAGCCGTATTTCACCGCAAATTGCTGGATAGCCTTTTGAATTTCGACATCCGACTTTTTGCTCATACCCATGCGTCCTATGTTGATGGCATCCAGCACGATCCTTTGATACTCTGACAGCGGATCATAGATACTCGGCTGTGCTGTCTTAGCGGGCGTGAGGTACAGAGTTCCGTCCTCTGCCGCCCTCCATTCATATTCACTATACCGCACCCAGTTAGAACTGGTGCGTTCAAAAAGGTTCTTCATATACAAAACCCTCCGTTATGTATTGTAACCTGAATAACTCTGATTTATATTATCCATTATACAATTTCTTTTCCCCGGAATCAATCTTCGTCATATTTTCTTCTAAAAAATATTTCTCCAATAAGGTCATTGGCTGCTGCTTTTCTGCCTTATCCAAAAGTGCAGGAAGCAGCTCTTTTCGTATTTTTTTGAGCATTGTGCCACGCACCTTGCGGATATTCCGGTCGCTTTGATTCCGTATTTTAGCGCTCCTTGTTGAGCTAAACAGCCGGACAGCGCAAAGAAAGAGCAGCTCCTTGTGTTCCTCATTCAATTCCCAGAGTATTTTGGATAGGTATTCTTCCGTTACAAGTCCGTTACAAGTTCATGGATGTCGTAAGGACAGTAGAAAATTGCGTCAATGAAATCTCCCTTTCGGAGCTGCTTTTCCAGTACATCGTTCAGAGTATCAGGAAAAAAGAGTTCATTTGCAGATGCACCATAGTCTGTTGTGGTATACTAAAGTTGTAACATTCCGTTCGGATAAATATAGAAGAGAACGAACAAGGAGAACTCATCATGACAAAAAAGTACAACGAGGAATTTAAAAAGCAGATGGTACAGGAATATTTAAAAGGTACCAGCTATCCAAAACTTTCAAAAGAATACCATGTTGCAAAATCCACCCTCGTAGGATGGGTAAAAAAATACAGCGAAGAATGCCAGTTTACAAAGCCACAAACCTCTCCCTCTTTTTCAGAAAATGCAAAGGAAATTCACGAGCTTCAGAAGCGTATCCACGAACTGGAAAAGGAAAATCTTTTCTTAAAAAAAGCAGCGGCATTCTTTGCAAAGGAAATCGATTAGAGGCTTATCGATTTATTGATGAACATAAGGATTTCTTTGGGCTTCGCTGGTTATTCAAGCATTTTCATATTTACCCAAATGCTTATTATAACTACCGTAAAAATCGAAAGAAATCCTTTCAGGAACAGCGACAAAAAATTTTGTAACAGATGAAAAGGATTTACTATAATAATAACCGGATTTTAGGACACAGACCTATGAGAATTTTTCTGAGAAGACAAGGAATTTCTCTCAGTAAGACCACCGTCCATAAATATATGAACCAGATTTTAGGGCTTCATGCAATCGTTATGAGAAAGAAACCGTCATATATGCGTGGAACAAAAAATAAGATTTTCCCAAATCTTTTAAAGCAAAATTTCCATTGTACAAAACCAAATCTAATCTGGTGTATGGACTTCACCTATATCCGTATAGGAAATGGGAAAATGCGTTATAATTGTTCCATTATTGATTTCAGAAGGCTCTAATAGCCGAAAACCCTGCAGAAGGATTAATTTTACATAGTGATCAGGGCTGCCAGTTTACTTCATGGGATTTTATCCATTATTGTGAAAGCAATGGAATTTGTCAAAGCATGAGTAAAGCAGGATGTCCCTATGATAATGCACCAATGGAACGTTTCTACAATACATTAAAGCTAGATATGCTGGGTAATTTTTTCAAACAAAGCGTTACAAAAATGCTTGACCACTACATTCGGCGGCGTTCCACAAGGTATTCCGGTCTGCGTACTCCGGCGGGGCATGGGGCAACAGCATGATTTCGGTGGGGACGATTTCACTTTTATGGGAATAGTATTTCTGCTTCTGGTCGTACTCAGAAAACAGCCGTTCACCGCTCTGGTAAGCTGCAGCGGCTACGGCTGACTGGCGGTTGCTGTGCTGGACGATTTTTATATCGTGGTGGGGACAGGTCATAATGGCTTCCTCCTTCCTGTGGTTAATTGGATGAGGTGGTGGTTTGGTTTGCCACCTCATTTTGGGCAAAAGAAAAGCAGGAAACCGTTTCTGATTTCCTGCTTGGGGTACGGACTATTCGATTTAAAAGTTACAGAAACATTGTTAGGGCAAATTGTTATCAATGTAATCCAAAAATGGTTTCCTGACAACTTTTTCTGTGTTGTGTTTGTACCAATCAAATGATTTCTGCAATCCCTCTAACAACGGAGTTACTGAGGGCATTAGTAAATATTGCTTAGAAACATCCAGGTAATATTCATAATCATAAAAGCTAAAATAACTCCTTTGCTCAATGTCCATATATACATTTTTAAACTTTGCTTCACTACCGACTACCTGATAACAAAGTTCAACCCATTTACGAACAGATATGGGTTCCTTATTTCCAACATTAAAAATATGTTGGAAAGGTTTAACTTCTAGCAGCACATCTATGAACTTGCACAAATCACCAATATAAAAAAATTGCAGTCTCATTTCACCATCTCTGGGGAGATAGAATTTTCTGTTGGATAGAGCACAATCAAATACAAAGGCTTCTCTGTATACATTATTCATCGGTCCATACAAATACGGAGGTCTAACAATGTAAGCGTTAGGGTTTGTTTTCAATAGGGTAGCTTCTGCTTCAATTTTATCAGTTCCATACTTGCCCCAAAATTTATTGGAAGCCAAAGGCGTGCTTTCCGTAAAAGGTTGCGTAGCAGTTTCAGGATACACTGCACTTGAACTGATTAAAATATAATCGTTGTAACCTCCCAAGGCGGATAGTAATGTTTCGACATCATGTGAATTATAGGCGGTATCAATAACAACATCAAACCAAAAATCACAAAGAATATCTCCAAGATTGCGCCTATCCGCTTGAATAAGGTTAACTCCTTTAGATTGCTCTTTACTATTTCTATTGAGTACATATACATCGTAGCCTTTTGAAACATAATACTCCGCAATATACCTACTTACAAACACAGTTCCGCCAGTAACAAGCACTTTTTTCATAATTACCTGATCTCCCTTGAAAGCTTATTGATTTTATGATACTTTACTCAAGCAGATAAGTATAGTGGGATTTTATTAACTTTCTGGGCTTCATGTTTGGAGGGGTAGCTGGCGCAGCCAGCGCAGGGGTGCAAAACGTCCAGTGGACGTTTGCTCTGCACCGACCGAAGCGGAGCGGAGATGGTGTAGCGTCCCCTGTGATGATTGGAGGCAACCGCAAGTGTGCTGGCAATCATCCGCTTTCCGCAGGAATCCCCCGGCAGGGCACAACGCACTACCTTCAGGTGGTGTATAGTTGTGCCCTCTTTCAGAGGGGCAGTCCACGGACTGCGACTCTGAAAGTGATTATAACCGTTCCCGGTCTGGCTCTTTTCTCTTGGGATGTGGCTTTTCCGTCCTCGCCTGTGCCTTGGCTTTGGCAAGCCTGCACCGGATGGAATTGTCCCGCTTCTGGATAAACCGCTGCTTCGTATCAGCGATAAACCGGCGGCACTCCGGCTCCGGGATGGCATCCAGCCTCCGGATGGTGCTCTCCACAACCTCCCTTGTCTGCCGGTCACGGATAACCAGCACGATTTCTTTCAGCCCCGCAATGGTTTCCTCATTTGCAGTCAATGGTCTCACTGTTTCTCTGGCCAGAGAACTTGGCCCTAAAGGCATCCGCGTCAACGCAGTAGCTCCCGGCATTACTGCCACAGATATGATGAAAGCGGTTCCAAAAGAAGTTATCGATCCGCTTATCAGCCAGATTCCTCTTCGCCGTCTGGGACAGCCGGAAGATATTGCCAATGCCTTTGTATTTTTGGCCTCTGATGAAGCTTCCTACATCACCGGAGTGGTATTAAGCGTAGACGGCATGGCCAGAACCTAATGTGGCTGTAGCCTGGATTTTGGCAATGCTATGATTTACTGTTAAATGTATCTTAAAAAGGCAGGCCATGATGGTCCTGCCTTTAAATTAATATAAATTTTTGACTTTAAATTCTCTTTCCAGTTCCCGTCTCTGGTCTTTCTTTGCAATGTCTTCCCTCTTGTCATAGAGTTTCTTGCCTCTGGCCAGACCAATCTCCACTTTCACCAGACTGCCTTTAAAATACACCTGCAAAGGTACCAGTGTAAATCCCTTTTCTGCAATTTTGCCAGCCAGTTTGTTGATTTCCGCCTTATGCATCAAAAGTTTTCTGGGGCGCAGAGGATCTTTGTTGAAAATATTGCCCTTTTCGTAGGGATTGACGTGCATTCCATAAATATAGACCTCGCCGTTCTGAATCCGGATAAATGCTTCTTTGATGCTGCATTTTCCCATACGAATAGACTTTACCTCTGTACCGTAAAGTTCAATTCCCGTCTCAAATTTATCGTCAATAAAGTAATCGTGATACGCCTTTTTATTATTGGCTATTAATTTTATGACATCTTTCAAATCAGGATTCCTCCCTTTCTTCATCTTTCGCAGGAATAAAATCAATGGTTTTTAACAGCCTGTCCGTAGACAAAACCTGTATCCGGATGGGCTGTCCCAGCTTATAGGTCTTTTTAGTCAGTTCCCCAACCAGTTCATAGCGCTGCTCATCAAAGATATAGTAATCATCATCCAGAACTGTCATCCGAATCATACCTTCCACTGTATTGGGAAGTTCTACATAAAGTCCCCAGTTGGTCACACCGGAAATGACTCCGTCAAAGCACTCTCCAATATGGCGGGACATATACTCGCATTTTTTCAGTTTGTCTGTCTCCCGCTCTGCCTCATCTGCCCGTCTCTCCAGCGCAGATGTCTTTACCGCCACTTCCGGCAAAATCCGATCGTAATGGGCGATTCGCTTTTCTCCCAGGCCTGATTTTAAATTCTCCTTTATAATCCGATGAATCTGGAGATCCGGATATCTGCGAATCGGAGAAGTAAAATGAGTATAATACTGGGCGGCCAGTCCAAAATGTCCAGTACACTGGGTTGTATACTTGGCCTGCTTCATGGAGCGCAGTGTCAGACGGCTAATCAGCGCTTCCTGCGGCGTTCCCTCTGTCTTTTCCAAAAGTTTCTGAATCTCTTTTGGGTGAATTTCTCCCTGAGAAGTCTTTAAAAACAGTCCAAAATTGTGGATAAAGGTAGAAAGCTGTTTCATCTTTTCCGGATCCGGATTATCATGGGTCCGGTAAAGGAAGGGCAGCTGCTGCCAGAAAAAGTCTTCTGCCACTGTCTCATTGGCCGCCAACATAAAATCCTCTATTATCTTAGTTGCCGCATTGCGCTCATAGGGCTTGATTTCCAGAGGTCTCCCCCTGTCATCCAGAATAATTTTGCTCTCTGGAAATTCAAAATCAATGGCGCCCCTCCTGCCTCTTTTTTTCCGCAGAATCCCGGACAGTTCTTTCATCAACTGGAACATGGAAACCAGCTCTTCATAAGCCTGCATCTCTGTCTCGTCTTCTTCAGAGACAATCTTATTAACAGATGTGTAACTCATCCTTCTGTCTACCCGAATCAGAGTTTCCGCGATTCGGTGTCCCAATACAGTACCCTTTTCATCAATCTCCATAAGGCAGCTTAAGGCCAGCCGATCACAGCCCTCATTGAGGGAACAGATGCCATTGCTTAATTTATGTGGAAGCATAGGGATCACCCGATCCACCAGATACACGCTGGTCCCCCGCTTTAACGCCTCCTGATCCAGGAAGCTGTTTTCCTTTACATAGTGGCTGACATCGGCAATGTGGACGCCCAGATGGTAAATCCCGTCTTCTTTGCTTAAACTGACCGCATCATCCAAGTCTTTCGCATCTTCTCCGTCAATCGTAACCATGGGTACATTCCGCAGATCCAGACGGCCCTTTTTATCTGCTTCATCCACCTCGTCCGGGATATATGACACCTCTTTCATGACCTCGTCCGGAAATTCTTCTGGCAGTCCATAGGCCCGGACAATAGATAAAATATCGGTTCCAGGGTCATTTACATGGCCGATAATCTCTATAATTTCCCCCTCCGGTTTTCTCCTGAAACCGCCGAAGTCCGTCACCTGCGCCACTACTTTGTGTCCGGTTACTGCCCCCATATCCTTTCCCTGGGGAATAAAAACATCCTGGGAAATTTTCTGATTATCCGGTATCACAAAGCCAAAATTTTTGTTTTTCTGATAATAGCCGATAATCCTCTGATTGGCATGCTCCAAAACCCGAATAACAGCCCCTTCTGCCCTCTTTCCGGAAGGTTCGTGCTCCACTGTAATCTGAACTCTGTCCCCATGAAGGGCCCCGCCGGTCTTATCTTCAGGGATAAAAATGTCCTGCTCTCTTCCCTCCACAGTAACAAATCCAAATCCTCTGGGATGCCCGGAAAAAATACCCTGAACAGCAAATGTCTCTGGCTTTCCGTACTTTCCTTTTTTGGAAAGTCCCGCTTTTCCTTCTTCTACCAGAATATCCAGCACTTCCTGAAGTTCCCCTCTCTGATCTCTGGGAATATTTAATAAAACTGCCAGTTCTTTCGCCTTCATGGGCACATATGCCTTATCCTCAAACAAGGCAGTTAGCATTGCTTTTCTATCTTTTAATTTTGTCTCGTCCATACTTCCTCTCTTCTTAAAATATTCTGTCTGATTCACGATTAAAATATACGAAATAAAGTAACTTCAGCCATGCATCTTCTTGCCCGCTTGCAGCAGTCAAGAAGCGCCGGGTGCCTGAACTGTTGCCAAATAAAGCAAAAACACCCTTGTCTCCAAGAGTGTTTATCATTGGCTATTGTTTAGTGCAGGACATTTAAAGCCACTGCAAGAATTAAAAACAGGATGCATCCCCACTTGGTAAATCTCTCTAAGTTGCCTTCCATGGAACGTCCTTTATTTTTACCCCAATAACTCTCGGCAACGCCGGAAATAGCGCCTAAGCCTGCAGACTTGCCTTCCTGCATCAGGATAATTGCAGAAATTGCAATACCTAACAGAACAAAAATAACAGTTAAAACAATCTTTAAAGTTGCCATCCAATCCACCTCCTACGGTTAAACATATCTATTTTACCACAGTTTTTGAGGAAAGGCAACCGTTTTTCTCATCCTCATACCCGTCTCTTTTCCATCCGCCGCAGCACAGCCAGAAATCCGACAAAAAATACTACGCCTTTTATCACACTGGTGACTGCAAATGCCCACCACACACCGTTGATTCCCAGTGCAGTAGAAGAAAGCAGCATGGCAATAGGAAGTCTGGCGGATGTAAAAATAATACTTAAAACGGAAGAAGGAAGGGTTTTCCCTAATCCGCAGAATGCGCCGACCGTACACAGTTCAATACACATAAACAACTGAGAACAGCCGATGATTCTTAAATAGTCAATCCCCAGAGGCACTACGTCCGGCTCTGTAATAAACAGTCTGAAAATCGGCCCTGGAAGCAGCACCAGCAAGGCTGTACAAAAAGCGCCCCAGGCTGTCATGGTTTTAATTGCTGTCAGATACCCCGTTTTCACCCTGTCATATCTTTGCGCACCATAGTTTTGTCCGATAAAGGAATTGACTGCTGCTCCAAATCCTTCTGCTGTCATCCAGGAAATGGACTCGATCTGACTTCCAACTCTCTGAACAGCCACTCCGGTATCTCCCCATCTGACCACCAGTTTGGTCATTCCCATGGAGATCAGGCAGTAGATCAGTTCCTGTACGGCAGCGGGAAAACCGATTTTTGCCATGGTTTTAAAGTATCTTGCAGGCGTTTTGGAAAGAATCTTTACCTTGTCAAAAATCACTTTATCTTTACGGATAACGATTAAAAATACCAGGGTTACAATCGCCTGGGCAGTTACTGTCGCAATTGCAGCTCCGGCAGCTCCCATAGCCGGAAATGGCCCCACGCCGAAAATCAGTAAAGGATCTAAAATAATATTGGCAATCAATCCCACTACATTGGCCTGAAAAGACGTTTTACTGTCGCCTGCCGCTGTCAAAATACCTGTAAAAATCACATTCAGGTACATAAAAATAATGAACCCGCAGGTAATTCTCATGTATAGAACCGCTTCTTCAGTCGTATGCTGATTTTCCAATCCGAAAAATCCGATTAACGGTTCTGCAAAAATTACGGAAATCACCGCATAACAAATCGCCAGCATCATCCCCAACTGCAGCGCTCCCCCTGCATATCTGGCTGCCTCTTTTTGGTCTCCTTCTCCCAGCGAATGGGCTACCTTTACCTGTCCTCCCATCCGGGCAAACATAACAACTCCCTGGGAAAGCCAAGTATACATACCTGCTGTTCCCACTGCTGTCACTGCCTCTGATCCGACTCTTCCAATCCAGGCCATATCTGTCAGATTGTAGGCCATCTGCACCAGCGCCGTTGCCATAATCGGCATGGCAAGGCTGGTTAAAGAAGTAAAAATCGGACCATTTAATAAATCAATGTTTCTTGTTTTTCTCTTTGTCATCTTTGCACTCCAAATCATCTTTCGTTATCTCAATAGATAGTATTCCTTTCCTCCCGCAATTTTCACTGCATAGTCTCCAAAAACTTCCGAATTCTCTCTCCTGCAGCATCAGGATTATCTTTATTTACCTCGTGACTTGCCTGAGCAATCCGCTCTATCTTAGCGTGAGGAATGGCCTTTTTCAATCTCTTAGAAGCCGGCCAGTTTACCCAGTCCTTTTTTCCGCAGAGAATGAGCACAGGGCAGGTTATCTTTTGTAACTCTGCTGTCAAATCCAAATCCATCATGGACTTGGACAAGTCAATAAGCTGTCTTTTCTCAACTCCCATGCTTAAAAATCCAACATCTGGCATCAGCTGGAATATTTTATTCTGTACCCAAAGCAGCCGCTTAGGCATCTTATACTGGGTTCCAATTAAAATCAGTGAGCCGACCCGATTCGGATGTCTGGCACTGTACTGCAGGGCTAAAATTCCGCCCAGAGAAAGGCCGCATAAATGAAACATCCCATTTAATTGCTCGCAGTATGCTTCAAATTCTGTATACAATCTGTCATAACAGGGATCTTTTTGTCTAATCCAGTCCGCTATTTCAGGGCAAAGAACAACATCGCTGCTGTCTTTTTCCAGCCTTTTCCTTACTGTTTCCCAATCTTTTGGCATCTGTCCCAATCCATGCAGAATTATGATATTCATGCTTTTCTCCCCTGTGCGGATGCCGTCTCTTCCAGACAGGCAATCCAGTTTTCCAGTGCTGCATCACAAATATTAAAAAGCGCTTCCTGATATTTAAAAAACGCATTCGGATATTGACATTCCATCCATCTTAATGTTTTCTTCGGCCCCCAATACCGCCATCCTGCTGCATCGCAAAAAATCTCCAGACTGTCAATCAGCACCCAATGCCATCGAAACATTCCCTCTGCATCTTCTCGTTTAGTCCGCAGCGCCATTTTCCTGCACCATGCTATTTCTGCATCTACTTCATCTTTGCTTTTAAAAGGTTTTCTGTCCACATACTGGATAACCTGTTTCTGCAGATTTTCCCCAATCCCTTCCGTATCCAGCACCACTCTGCTGTCATAAATCTGAATGAACTTCTCCCAGTCCGGCATTTCTTTCAGTTCTGCCCTTGGATACACAAATACATCCAGCTCTACCCCATTTACAGCGGACATATCGTGAGTAAAGGGACTGTTTTCTGAAATTACCAGCGCATCAAAATCACTGTCTTTGCTGTTGGATCCATCTTTGTAAGATCCATATACCAAAATGGCTTTTGGCCTATATTTTTTAGTCAGGTATAAAAGAATCTGATCCATCATTGCTCCTTTCTCCCTCTCATTGCAGCGGATTTTTACCCTGCCTTAACAATTCAGGAAACCAGATCACATCCCCTGGGCTGTCTATGTGATCTCCCAGATTTTTTTCCATCCAAACCAGATTGTACCAGGTCCCGAATTTGTAGCCGCATTGGTGAAACTCTCCGACAAATCGGTATCCCATGTGTTCGTGAAACTGGACACTGTTTCTGGTCAAATAGGCATCCTCCTTTTGAGGACAGGCAATACAGGCATTTAGATTTAAAATATTCTGGGACTTTGAAATCTCCTCCAATGCCTCATAAAGTTTTCTCCCAATTCCCATCTGCCGCCTGTTCTCCTTTAAATAAATGCTGGTCTCCGCTGCCCAATTGCAGGCTGCCCGTTTTACCAATGGTCCCGTATAAGCATACCCTAAAATTTCTCCATCTTTTTCCGCTGCCACATAAGGGTATTTCTGCAGTGTTTCCCTGATTCTGCCTTGAAACTCTTCCAGAGAAGGAACTGTATATTCAAAGGTAATGGCTGTCCTTTCCACATATGGAGCGTAAATTTCCAATAACTTTCCGGCATCTGTTTCATCTGCAATCCGGATTATGATTCTGTCCTTTTCTATTTTCATCCCTGCCCCTTTCCAAACAGTTCCATCTTTTTTCCAGAAGACGATAAAAATTCCCAATATGGATTCCATCAACCAGCCCATGATGGCAAAGTACCGTTACAGGAAGAAACGTTTTTCCATCCTGAACAAAATATCTTCCCCAGGAAATCCTGGGATTGCTATCTGCCGGAACTGGAACCGGCTGGATCAGGGCTGTATAGGAAATCCATGGCAGAGTAGAGATAAAAATCTTATCCAGTATATCTTCTTCTGTTTCCTCATATTTATATCTCATCTATCTCTTCTCCGGTAAATTTTCCTGCATCCAAACACTATATTCCATGAAATGAAAGACTGCCGCAGGATAAAATCCGGACTCTCTGACAAAACAGAATCCTTTTTTCACCTTGCAGCAGCCTCCAATCCGAATGTGCAGTCCGTATTGTTCTAAACTGTTACATTTTTTAAATACTCATCAATTCCTTTGGCTCCGGCCTTTCCTGCCTCCATTGCCAGAATGACCGTAGCAGCCCCAATGACGGCATCACCGCCGGCAAATACTCCTTTTCTGCTGGTCTGCCCGTTGTCATCCTGAGCCACAATACATTTGTGCCTGTTAATCTCCAAACCCTTTGTTGTGGAAGAAATCAACGGATTGGGCGACGTTCCCAAAGACATAATCACCGTATCCACTTCAATTGTATAATCCGATCCTGGAATCTCCACCGGGCGTCTTCTGCCGGACGCATCCGGTTCTCCCAATTCCATTTTGCGGACTACCATACCGGTTACCCAGTCGTTTTCATCAGTGAGAATCTCCACCGGATTGGTGAGCAAATCAAAAATCACACCCTCTTCCTTTGCATGATGAACTTCTTCTGCGCGGGCAGGCAGTTCTGCCTCGCTTCTACGATAAACCACATGAACTTCTGCCCCCAGGCGAAGGGCTGTTCTGGCTGCATCCATGGCTACATTGCCGCCTCCTACTACTGCCACTTTTCTGCCTGCGGCAATGGGTGTATCATAATCTTTGCGAAATGCCTTCATCAGGTTGTTTCTAGTCAAATACTCATTGGCGGAAAATACCCCGTTGGCATTTTCTCCTGGGATTCCCATAAACTTCGGAAGTCCGGCGCCGGATCCGATAAATACTGCTTCAAATCCTTCATCATCCATCAATTCGTCTATGGTAACAGACTTTCCGATAATTACATTTGTCTCGATTTTCACTCCCAGTTTCCTTACATTGTCAATCTCGGAACGAACTACTGTATTTTTCGGCAGACGAAATTCCGGGATTCCATAAGTCAGCACACCGCCAGGCTCATGAAGCGCCTCAAAAATCGTAACTTCATAACCCATCTTGGCCAGATCTCCGGCACAGGTAAGTCCAGCAGGACCAGAACCGATTACAGCAACTTTTCTGCCATTGGTTGTCTTCGGCGTTTCCGGAACAAATCCATTTTCTCTGGACCAGTCTGCCACAAACCGCTCCAGCTTTCCAATGGAAACCGGCTCTCCCTTGATTCCCCGGATACATTTTCCTTCACACTGGGTTTCCTGGGGACATACCCGTCCGCACACAGCAGGAAGGGCGGAGGACTGAGCAATCACCTCTGCAGCCCCCTTAAAATCTCTTTCGGTTATTTTTTTAATGAATGCAGGAATATCAATGGAAACCGGACATCCCTGAACACACAAAGGCTTTTTGCACTGAAGGCAGCGCTTTGCTTCTTCAACTGCCTCTTCTTCGCTGTAACCCAGACAGACTTCTTCAAAATTTGCTGCCCTTACCTTTGGATCCTGTTCCTTAATGGGAACTCTCTTCATTCCGTCCATTAGTTATCACCTCCGCAATGTCCGCATCCGCCATGATGAGTCGCGCCCTCCTGGACTTTTAACATATCCCGGCCTTCCTGGGTCTTATACATCTGCTGTCTCTTCATAGCCTGATCAAAATCCACTAAATGTCCATCAAACTCCGGCCCGTCTACACAGGCAAATTTCACTTCATCTCCTACAGTAACCCGGCACGCACCGCACATTCCTGTACCATCTACCATAATCGGATTCAGGCTGACAATGGTGGGAATGCCCAGTTCTTTGGTCAGACGACAGACAAATTTCATCATAATCATCGGACCGATGGCCACACAGACATCATAAACTTTCCCCTCATTTTTTACCAAATCTTCAATAACAGATGTTACCATACCTTTTCGCCCGTAAGAACCGTCATCTGTGGCAACATAAAGATTTCCAGCCACTGCCTCCATCTCTTTTTCCAAAATCAGCAAATCCTTGTTCTTAGATCCTACAATCACATCTGCTTCGATTCCATGGTCTCTCATCCACTTTACCTGAGGATAGACCGGAGCCGCGCCTACACCGCCTGCCACAAATAAATATCTTCTTTTCCGTACTTCCTCTATGGGATCGGTCACAAATTCAGAAGGATTTCCCAATGGGCCCGCTATGTCCTGAAAACTGTCTCCTTCCTTTAAAAATGCCATCCGGTAAGTAGAAGCGCCTACGGTCTGAAATACAATGGTAATGGTTCCTTTTTCTCTGTCAAAATCGCAGATGGTCAGAGGAATCCTCTCCCCTTCCTCATCGATCTTTACAATCACAAACTCGCCTGGCTGACATGATTTTGCTGCTCTGGGCGCTTCCACATCCATCAGGTATATTTTATCAGCAAGCTGTTCTGCCTTTAAAATCCTGTACATCTCTTTCCTCCCTGTCCTCTGTCTTGATAACATTGTAGTACATTAAAGTTTTAACTTGTGCAGTACTTTTAATTTTACCATTGTTCTTGCTTTATGGCAATACTTTTTTATACATCCGAAATTCATAGCACAAATTAAAATAGGTCTGCTCATCGCTTTCTGCCTCTAATATCCACTGACTGTCCTGTTCCAGATTTGGAAAATACGTGTCTGCATCATATTCATAGTCGATCCAGGTCACATGGGCAGTGTCGCAGTAAGGCAGAAACTCTTCATAGATTTCCTGCCCTCCTGCAATATAAATGTCCTTTGACGGGTATTTTTCCAATTCTTTTAATGCTTCCTCCAGGCTGTGAACCATCACAGCCCCTTTTACAGAATAATACGGATCGCGGGTCAGCACTATATTGGTACGGCCGTATAACGGCTGGCCTCCGGGAAGGCTTTCCAGAGTTTTCCTCCCCATGACTACTACTTTCCCCAATGTCTCTTCCCGAAACATTTTCTGGTCTCCTGGAATGGAAACCAAAAGCTGGCCCTTTTTTCCAATGGCCCAGTGCCTGTCAACTGCCACAATCAGATTCATTTCTCCTATTCCTCCTTATCCTCTGCAATAATCAGCTCTTTTGCGTAAGGCAAGGAAGAAATCCAGTCGCAGAACGTATGCCATTCTTCCAGCTTGTGATTCTTTCTGGCATAGTATATATTTACCAGAGTCTCGTAATTAAAAGTACAAGTCCGCATCTGATTATAGCTGGACGGGAGAAGCTGAATCATATCATACCAGTCTGCCTTGTCCTTTGTCTCCAGATAATGGCAGCGGATTTCTTCCAGCCTGGCAATTATCAGATCCATAAAATCCAGCGTAGACTTTGTCATGTGATCTGTACTGAAATCCTTCCGTTCAAATGGTTTGCTGTGAATCTTGTGCATGGTGCTGGTAGAGTTTGCCACTGTTGCCACTTTATAGGTATCATACTCTTTCCACCAGTACAGCGGAGCAGTAATATCTACGGATACAAAAATCTGGCGGATGAATTTGCGGTGATCGCTTCCGGCCTTGCGAAGGCGGACTGCCAGCCCTAAATCATTGGGCCCTAATACATACTGTCCATTTTCATCATAGCGGCTGTCCATTCTGGACCAGCTGTTCATTGGATTTCTGGCTCCTCTCATGGCATTTTCCAGGTTCATAACACTTGTTCTCTCTAACTGAATCATCTGTCTATACTCCTTATCGTTGTTTACTCTTACAGCCGGATTTCTTTTCCTAAAGCAAAGGAATAAATCAGGGATTCCTTTACCCGTTTTCCGGTTATCTGTTCCAGACTCCGTTTATAATACTCTAACTGGATCCGGTAGCGGTCAATCAGACTCTCTGCTCCGCCTTTTCCTACCCGATCCGTCTTATAATCAATTAAAATCAAGCCATCGTCCTCTTCTATCCAGGCATCGATCATTCCCTGAACCAGCACCAGTTCGTCCGACTGGGCAATCTCCATTTCTTTTGCAGGAATGCCTACCATAAATTGCTGTTCTCTGTGAAGCCGTCCTTCTCTATCTGCCTTTTCCATCCTTCGCCCAAGGGGACTTAGCAGCAGTCCGGCCAGCCTGGAACTATCAATCCACTCTGCCTCTTCCTTTTGAATCCTTCCCTGGTCCTCCAGTTCTTTTATGAATGCAGACACAAACCGGTCCAGATCGTTTCTGGTCATCTCCGGTGAAACGTCCCCAAAACGCAGCAGTTCCAACACCCGATGAACGCAGGTTCCCAAAGCGGCTCCGCCAACCTTTCTGCCTGGCTTCTCCCAAAATTCTTCCGATTCCTGGAAAAGTTTTGCCTCTGCATCTTTCTCTCCATTCTCTTCCTCCATCTCAAGAAGCTGCCTTTGCCGCTTGATCCCGGATACCGAAAGCATGGCATAAAGACTGGTATCTGTCCCAAATGGGTACTGGTAAGAAAGCTGTTCTTTTAAAAGAATCTGAAGTCCTTTTTCATAAGTCTTCGCACAGTTCAGTCCCAATAAATCCTCTTTTGCAGTTTTCCGGTCAATTTGCCTTAAAACCTCTTCCCCCACCAGATTGGAAACCGGAACCACATCCATGGTAATCAGTCCTGCCCTTTTTACCTTTGGAAATGCCATTAAAATCCAATCCAGATAGGAAGATGCGCCGGACAGCACTGCTGATGGAAGTTCTTCCCGACTTTCCTCTCCTTTTGAACCCCATTTTTCCAGTTTTTTCTCCAGAGACTTTTCGGAGGCTGTCAAAATCAACTTTTCTTTGGCCCTGGTCATGGCCACATACAGGACTCTCAATTCTTCTCCCAGATTTTCCATATCCATACGGCGTTTTAATACCTGCTTTTTTAAAGTAGGGATCTTTACCCGCCTGTCCAAATCCAGATAGTCTGCAGCAATACCAAGATCCGGCTCGATTAACACTCTGCCTGTCAAATCCTGCTTATTAAACCGTTTTCCCATTCCTGCAAGAATCACCACAGGAAATTCCAGACCTTTGCTTTTGTGGATGCTCATAATCCGCACAACATCTGAATTTTCTCCAAATGCAGATGCTTCCCCAAAGTCTGTCTCAAATTTTTTTAATTTTTCAATATAGCGGATAAAGTGAAACAGTCCTTTATAGCTGGTGCTTTCATAAGAAGATGCCTTTTCCGCCAGCATATCCAAGTTGGCCTGTCTGGTACGGCCGGCCGGCATAGCGGAAACATAGTCGTAATAGCCGCTGCGCTGGTAAATCTGGTAAATCAGTTCATGAATCGGAAGCCAGGTGGCAAGCAGCCTGTATTCCAAAAGCATTTCTTCCAGCTTTTTCAGTTTGTCCGTAATCTTCTGATTTCTGTCTGCTGTATCAGTCTCTTTTCCTGCTGTCCTCTCATCTTCTGAAAGCCAGAGGCGGACCGCACTGTAGAGTCCTCTGTCTCCATATTTGTTTTTTCTGGAAGTTTGTTTATAATTAGCCGCAAGCCATGCCAGCTCCTCTTCGCTCATCCCAATAATAGGGGACTTTAAAACACAGGCCAGAGGAATATCCTGAAACGGATTATCCACAACTGCCAAAAGGCTTAACATGGTTTCCACTTCCACAGTGTCAAAGTATCCGGTCTGAGTCTGGGCAGCCGCCGGAATCCCGGCATTCATCAGTACGCTGACCAAAACCTCTGCCCAGCCGGTAACGCTGCGAAGCAAAATCACAATATCCCCCAGCTTTGCCGGCCGGTACGATTCTTTTTTCTTATCCCACACCACAAGTCCTGTCTCTTTATCTGTCAGGCTGCGGATCTTTTCTGCAATCATCCTGGCTTCCAGTTCTTTTTCCGTATAATCCGCTGCATCTTCCTCCAAACCTTCTAAAACCTGGCTGTCTGTTGGAACGATGAGAAGTTCTGTACCCGTATCGGTCCGGTCTCTCTTATCTTCTCCCGGATCGGCAAACTCCGCCCCCGGATAAAGAGCCGTCTCCTCTGTGTAGGAAATCCCGCCCAGATTTTTGATCATAATCTGGTAAAACACTGCGTTTATACTGTTTAAAACCGAAGCCCGGCTTCTGAAATTTTGGCGCAGTTCTATTTTCTGGTACTGTCCCTGTCCGGTCGGATACTGGTTATATTTTTCCAGGAACAGATCCGGCCTGGCCAGACGGAACCGATATATGCTCTGCTTTACATCCCCTACCATAAACACATTGGGATGTCCTTCTTTTTCCCTGGAAATGGCTTTTATCAAAGTCTCCTGCACCAGATTGCTGTCCTGGTACTCATCCACCATAATCTCTTCAAACCGGCTTCCAATCTCACTGGCAGCCAGAGATGGAATCCGCTTTCCGTCTTTGATCTCCCAAAGTACCTTCAGGGAAAAATGCTCCAGATCATTAAAGTCAACCAGATTCCGCTCCCTTTTTGCATCCTGAAACCGGCTGGAAAACTCTTCTGCCAGCTGCAGCAAAAGTTCTGTCGTTTCCCTGGTATCTTTTAGGGTCTTTATCACCATCTCAAACGGCTGCCTGCTGTAATGGTCTTTCCAGCCTTTTACAATTTTCTTGACTCTGTCTCTAAAACCGGTGACAAAACTTTTTTTCTCCGGATCCACTTCTTTACTGCGCACAGCCGGAAGTTTTCCAAAGGAGCAGCGATTTAGAAGCTGGAGAAACTGCTCATAATCTTCTATCCGGGCAAATTGCCCTACCATATCCCCTTCTTCCAAAATGGTATCCCGGTAAACAGAGGGACCATCTTCTTCCTCGCAGACCCTGGCACACAACAATAAATGCCTGCTCATCTCCTCCGCCTGCATACGGATATCGTCCATTAAAAACTGCATCCATTCACTCTGCTCTACGGCTTCTGCCGAAGTCTCCTCCAGTTCCTTTCTGCACTGCTTTAGCCATTCAGCCGGCCATGGATGGCTCTGAGAAAACCGCCACACCTGAAAAATAATATCCTCGATGCCAAAATCACTTTTGCCCAGGGCATAAGTTTCTACAAAATGCAGAAATGCCGGATCCCCAGATTCGTACCACTGCTCCAAAAGTTCTTTCATTACATCGCCCTGCAGAAGGGAAAGTTCCCCCGGATCCCCTATTCGGAATGCCGGATCTAAATCCAGACAGTTGTAGTATTCCCGGATCAGTCCCATACAAAAACTGTCAATAGTGGTAATCTGCGCCCTGGAAACCAGAATCGACTGGAGTTCTAAATGTTTATCCGAAGGGTCTTCCTCCCGTTTTCTGTCAATGGCATCCCGGATGCGCTCCCGCATTTCCGCCGCGGCTGCATTGGTAAACGTCATAATCAGCAGATGATCGATGTCCATCGGCGCTTGTTTATCTGTAATCATCTCGATAATCCGCTCTACCAAAACTGCAGTCTTTCCGCTGCCGGCAGCCGCAGAGACTAAAAGATTTCCGTTTCTGTGATCAATTACCTGGCGCTGCCCCTTGGTCCATGCTACTGGCATGTTTCCTCCCCTTTCTGCTGTTCTTCTATCTTGTTCCAGATGTCTTCGGTTTTTAAAGAGCGAAGGCGCCGATATCCATAACCAGCGGTTTTCCTGTCAAATCCGCAGACTGCATGGTAAGGACAGTAGTCGCATCCGGTCCTGTTTCCCTGCTTGTAGGGATTTACGGGAACAGTTCCGGATAAAATTTCCTGCCCTGCTGTCTTTAGTTTTTCATGCACATACTGCCTCAGCGCCTGAAAACGCCTGCGGTTTGCTACAGAAGATTTCCCCTCTGCAACCAGCCCGTCTTTCATAGCTACCGGAATCACCTGCGACTCCTTTTCTATCTCCCGATCCATGCGGCGAATGACTTCCAGCTCACTGTCTGCCAACCCGCTCATCCGGAGTTTTTTTAAGATTTTTTCCTCAATGCTCTCGTCCTCTTCATCCGGATCCCAGTCCACTACCGGATCATTGATATGGTAATAAAACATACCAGCAGGAACCACTTCTTTGTCCGGATGTTTTTTTTCTTCTTGTTCTACTGCTGCATCCATGTACACTACTAACTGAAGCTGAAGGCCATAATACAAAGCCGCCAGATCAAAGCTGGTATTGCCGGATTTGTAGTCAATGATTTTTACATATACATGGTTTTCGTCCTCGCACAGATCCAGACGGTCAATCCTGCCTTTTAAGTGGAGTTCTTCCTCATCCGACAGGGAAATTTTCATGGCCTTCAGATTGTCGATGGCAGAAAAAGATACTTCAAACCCAACCGGAATAAAATCTCCTTTTTTAATCTGTTCTGCCAGCGCCCATATGGTTCTGTCCGTAATCCGCTCAATCCGCTCCGTCAGATAGGCGTTGCGCGCAGAACTTTTTAAGATTGTATTGCCGTACTCCTCTGCTACCTGCCGGACGCACTCCCTTACCAGGTTTTTGCGCTCTTTATCGCTAAGCCTTGCCCAGTCCATATTTTGATCCCTGGCTGTCTGAAAACAGAGTTCTATGGACTGGTGGAACAGATTGCCCATATCAGAAGCCGCCACTTCGTACTCCTGACGTTCCATCAGTTCCAGCCCGTATTTGAGAAAATGGGCATAAGCACAGGAGGCATACTGCTCAAACCTGGTGACGCTGCCCTGAAGGATCGTGCCGTACAGCGCCCTTGCAGCCGCCTTTCCAATCCCTTTTTCCTCATAAGAAGTAAAGGCCGCTTCTGTAATCCGGTAAACCGCTTCCTGCCAGTGTTCATCAGACAGAAACCATTTGTACAGTTCCAGAAACTCCGGACTGAAGAGTGTCTCTTTCTTTTCCCCTGTCTCCTGACTGTCAGTCAGTCCTTTTATCAGGCGGCGAATCCCCTCTCTCTCAGACTGAATCGGCCAGGAAACGTCCTCCTTTTCCAGAATCTTAAGTTGTGGAAACAGATGGCGCACATCTCCAAGTAAAGAAGAAGGCCTTCTTGCCTGACCGTCCGGGGACAGGCAGGCAAAGGTCAATATCAGCCGGAAAGAAGGTTTTGACAAAATCAAATACTGATAAAATCTCTGAATACACCCGTCTTCTCTGGCTGTAGGAGCCAGTTCCAGACTGTGGGCCGCAAAAAACTCCCTGTCCTGGTCTGTCAGAATGCTCTGCCTTTCCTTTTTTTGGGGAATAATCCCCTCATTTACGCCCAGGAAAAACAGGATCCTGACTTCATTTAAGCGGGTTCTAGTAATATCTCCCACTACTACCCGATCGATCACAGCCGGTATGGCCCCTACCTGAATTTCCTCAAAACCTGCATCCAAAATCTCTGCATATTCTTTTCTGCTTACCCTCTCCTCCCCTAAAAGGGCCGTCAGGCGTTCAAACAGTTCCGCCACCAGATCCCATGCCTGGCTGTACTCCTTTGCCAGACTCTCCTGTCCCCGGCTTTCAAACTGTCTCTGATACCACTCTAACTTTTCTCTGACTCCCGACTCTTCCAAATACTGCTTAAGCCGCTCTGTAATGGATGCAACTGTAGCCCCCTCTTCCAGAAAAGCCTGGCGGAAGGAGCAAACAGGAGCCAGCACTGCCTCCCGGAATCGGTTCAGTTCTTCTAAATTAATGTTTGCTGCTCCCCGGTAGGTCCACTCCCACTGAATATTCCACCGGCTGTATCCCCGGATTCCCAGCGCCCGCACATAGTTTTCCAGACGATCGACCATAAAAGAATCTTTCCAGGGTACAACCCGGGCATCCCAGAGGTCCGTCTGAGAAAAGGGCGATTCTTCATCCTCTGATGTCTCAAGAGCAGGTTCTTCCAATGTACTTTCTGACAGACCACATTTTAAATATCGGAACACACTTTCATAGGAAAAATCTTCGCTGATCACAGCCAGCAAGGAGCGAATCCACTCCACCAGCAGATTTTCTGTAATGTCTCTCTTATCATCAATAAAGCAGGGAATGCCGGCCTCTTTAAACTGATGGGAAATCTCCTTTCCATATCCGTTTAAATCTCCTGTAATCACACCGATGTCCCGGTAACGCAGTCCCTCTTTTCTCACAGACTGCTGAATCTGACTTACCAGAAACTGAACTTCTTCTGCCGGACTGACTGCCTTGTAGATCCAGATCTGATCCGAAACTGGGCGCTCTCCTTCCTGCTCCCTAAAGGGCGCAAACCCTCGGAACAGATTTTTTTCCAAAAATGCAAGGGCTGGAGCATGACGAAATCTTGGATGTCCCTTCAGACAGAAATCCTTTTTCTTAAAAATCTTCTCTTTTTCAGCCAGCTTTTCAATCCGACTGACCGTATGTTTTCCCATGTAAAACAAGTGCTGAATCGATTCTTCTGTATATGGATCCGCATTCGGATCAATGGTAATGCTGATTGTAACATTTTTTGTATATTGCAGCAACAGTCCGATAATTCGGTACTGAATCGGTGTAAAACCGGTATATCCGTCTAAATAGATGCTGCTGTTTTTAATAAATTCGGACTTTGGGAGCACTGTGCACAGAGTTTCCAGAATCTCCTCTGCTGTGGAAAACCGGTCCTCAATATAATCCTGAAATCCCTTGTAAATCACCAGCATATCCTGAAGCTTATGGCGCAGCAGGGGACGATCCGCCTGCTCCAACAGTTCTTCCAGCTGTCCTCTGGTAATCCCATACTGATAAAGTTCTGACAGCATGGATTTTAACTGATTGATAAAACCGTTTTTACTTAGATGGCTCTGGTACAGTCCCAATTCCGCCTTTTTAGCTGCTGCCACTTTGCGGAGCACCATGGATTTTCCCATATCGTCCAGAATTGTCAGATTTTTTACAGACAATTCCTCAAACACCCGATATGCCAGACGCCGGAAACTGAGCACGTCTATATTCATCATTCCATGACTGGGATGGATGGTGATAATCTCTTTCTGCGCCTGCATGGTAAACTGTTCCGGAACCATAAATAATACCATGGCCTTCGGATCCGCCGCTGCTGTATCTACTGCTTTTTTATACAAATAGTGAGTCTTTCCGGATCCGGAACTTCCGAATACAAACTGTAATCCCATAACGCCCCTCTTTCTTTATCATAATTTATCCTGGTTTCTAATAGATTGTAGTAAACTTATTTGGAGGTCTTTCTATGAGTTCCCGCACAAAAATCGTTGTACTTAGAATGAAAGAAATTATTTATACTGCCATTTTTATTGGCCTGGCCCTCCTGCTGATTATTTTATTTCTGTTTATGCTTGGCGCCAAAAAAACGGATTCCCCGCAAAACGGTTCTGCCGTCCCTAAGCAGGAACTGCAGACTTCTTACATACCAGGGGTCTACTCTGCCTCCGTTTCCCTGGGCAGTCAGACTGTCAATGTAGAAGTCGCCGTAGATGCCGACAAGATTACATCCGTCTCTCTGGTAACACTGGACGAATCCATTGCCACCATGTATCCTCTCATAGAACCCTCTATGCAGAATCTGGAAACGCAAATTCTGGAACATCAGAGTCTGGAACACATTACCTATGAAAGCGACTCCCGCTACACCTGCCAGGTACTCTTAAACGCGGTGGAAACAGCCCTTTCAAAAGCAAAAGCAGATTCCGCTTACTAGAAATTATAACATGACTTTTTGCAAATGTATAGAGGAAAATTAGAACAAATGTTCTTTTTAGTTTCCCTTTGCTTTTTCCCAAAAAGGCAGTATAATGATTTTATTTCAAGGAATCTTGTTCATTTATGGAGGGCGGTATGAGTCACAAAAGAGAATCTTCTATTTCATTACAGAATCAAATCACAGAGGGCGTAATCTGGAAACAGCTTCTGCTCTTTTTCTTTCCCATTCTGTTCGGAACTTTTTTTCAGCAGCTTTACAATACGGTAGACGCTATTATTGTAGGCCGATTTGTAGGCAAAGAAGGTCTGGCAGCAGTAGGCGGCTCTGCTGCCATGATTATTAACCTTTTAGTTGGCTTTTTCATCGGCTTATCTTCCGGCGCTACGGTTATTATTTCTCAGTTTTACGGAGCCAGACAAAAGGCAAAAGTGTCCCAGGCTGTCCACACTGCTGTGGCATTTTCCGTTGCAGGAGGACTGGTAATTATGGCTGTGGGATTAATCAGTGCCCCAGCTGCTTTAAAAGCTATGGGAACCCCGGCAGAGACCATGGACGATTCCATTTTATACCTGCGCATCTATTTCCTCGGCCTGATTGGAAACCTTCTCTACAATATGGGAGCTGGTATTTTGCGGGCAATCGGAGACTCCAAACGCCCGCTTTACTTTTTAATCGCCGGATGTATGACCAACATTATTTTAGACATTGTGCTGGTGCTCTTCTGCAAAATGGGGGTTGCAGGAGCTGCATGGGCAACGATTCTGTCCCAGTTGGTATCAGCAGTTCTGGTAATTGTAACGCTTATAAAAACCGATGATATGTACCGTCTCTCTTTCAGACAAATCCGGATCCATCCGGACATGCTGGTGCGCATTATCCAGATAGGGCTTCCGGCAGGACTTCAATCTGTTATGTACTCTGCGTCCAATATTATTATTCAGGCCAATGTCAACGCTTTGGGAACAGATATCGTGGCTGCCTGGACTGCTTACGGCAAAATTGATATTATCTACTGGACCATTATCAATGCCTTTGGCATTTCCATTACCACTTTTGTAGGACAAAATTTCGGCGCAGGCAAATTTGACCGGGTGTATAAAGGCATCCGCGTCTGTCTTGCCATCAGCGCAGGAGCCACGATTTTTCTGTCCGTCATTCTCTACAGCTTCGGCCAATATATTTACCTGTTGTTTACCACAGATGCTGCAGTCATAGAAAAAGGGGTGGAAATCCTTCACTTTTTGGTTCCCACCCTTATCACCTATGTGTGTATTGAAATTCTTTCCGGCGCCCTCAGGGGCATTGGCGACTGCTGGATTCCAATGATTATGACTGCCCTTGGAGTCTGTCTCCTCCGCGTTGTCTGGATTGTCGTGGCCGTCCCTTTGTATCCGGATATCAAAACCATTTGTTTCAGCTATCCCTTAACCTGGACTGTCACCTCTGTCCTGTTTCTGATTTATTTTAAATGGTTCAGCAAGATTCGGAAAATGAACAGTGTACAACAGCATGATAAACTGTGATGAATTATCATAATTGTAAGTGTTTTTAGCCTGTATGGTTGGCTATATCCCATTTAATCTTGCGTATATATTTGAATAATTTTCCAGCTTTTAGCAATCCTGCTGGCTTCTGGATCTGGAAATCTCCACAGCAGAAACAGCAGAATATGGAGCCGTAACAGGCACTTGCCGTTTTCATTTTGAAAATGTCAGGTGCTTTTTTCTTCCTCAATAAAAGGAAAAACACCTGGCAAAACCGAGTGTAAAGTTTCAGAAGTAACACTGCCACTCGCAAAACTTGTTATACAATTTGCGCCTGCCAATAAGCACACAGACATTAATAAACTCGTCCATTTTTTTATTTTATAGCATCGTCCTCCTATTTTTTCTTAGGCACACCCTTTTTAATTTTAAGTAAACTGAACATCCTTACAATTTGTAATATTGAAAAAATAAGGATAATTATTTGTATAATTACCCAATAAACCATTCATTTGCAGACCATTTATATGCAACAAAAACAGCAGTACTTTCATTAACTCCACCTATTATTGTCGGAAGAATAAACGGAGGATAAATCATAACAATTGCAGAATATACAATAAGTGCAGAAACATCGAAAGCAATTATAGAATAAATAATTAATTTTAAAATACTTCCTTTTTTAAACTGTACATATTCATATTCATAGCTTGCTTCCAATTCATCAACTAACTCCTGGTGAGTTCCAATAGATGTCAAAATAGACTCCAGTTCCTCTCCATTGTCTAGTCTACCGTAAATTTCTGACAATAACTCTGCTTCTATGTATTTTTTTATTTTAGAAGGCGAACGTAAATCTTTGCTAATGTCCTTAATATAGCATTCTAAATCATTTTTCATGGCCATCATCCTCTGTCAAAAAATTTTGGCTCTCATTTTATTATGTGGCATTTCCCATTCTCTTATTACTAAACCATCTTCCTCTAACTTATATAGAAGTGGATATAATGTGCCTTCTTTTACTTAAAAAAAATCATTACTTTTTTGTGACATTTCCACTAAAAGGCCGTATCCGTATTTTTTTCTGCAAACAGCAATTTAAGTATTAAAATTTTTCACACATATAGTTTATTAAAAATCCGGCTGTACTTTGGTGGTCGGATAAAGTATAATGAAGTCAAGAAAAAATCGGAAATTTGAAAGGAGAAACATTGAAAGCATTTGACGCAAATTACCAGTTATTGAAAGAGATGTACCAAGACGAATATTTCCCTAACTTCTTAGTAGACAAAATAAAGGATGAACTTCAAAAGGTCATCGATCTGTTGGAACATGGCGAAAGCGACACTGAACTTGTACAGGAGAAGCTGGACGAGGCAGTCTGTGCTATCAACGACTTACAAGATGAGTTTGATGAAAATGACAGTGAAATCGAAACTGTTGCTCGTGATTGTATCGGAGAAACTGTTGATTACATCTTAGAATGGTTTGACATTCCCATTGATATAGAGGAGGCTATTCGGGAAAGAGACTGGTAATCACGAACTTCCCAGTTAGCGGGAGTTGGGAAAAGCAAAAATCGAAATTGACAGATATAAAAATACAAAGGAAAAACATAAAAAATGGATATAACAGTGTTTAAAGAGTTTAGTCAAAAATGCTCTGAAGAATTACCAAAGGAAATTGACAAAATCCTTCAAAAAGCAGAAAGCGAAAAAGCCTGTGCCATTAGTTTTATCACTACTGACGACTTTTATGGTTTTTATATAGCATGGGATTACAGTACTGAGATAGATGAGTATTTTGAGTGGGAAAACGGAAGTTATCCAGATTTCTTATATCAGCCACTTGTTGATATTGTTGAAGCTGACAAAGAAATTGACTTTTGCAAGCCGTCCGATGAAAAGTGGAATTTTGCCGAAACCCTGCTTTCTGTATTAGAAAAGAATATTAAGGAGATTCCGGAAGAAATATTTGAAAAGAATGGGTTTAGAAGAGAAGACATTCTATTTTTTGCTACAATGGGGGATGGCGATTATATAGAAGAAATGCTTGAAGCATCTATAAAAATGTTCAATTCCACAAAAACCCTTAAAGCCTATGGCTTGGCAGAGTAAGCTGGAAGTTGAATGAAGCAAAAAATTGGAAAAAAGAAAGGTGACAAAAAATGATACTTTGCATTGCAGCAGCTCCATGCAGAGTCTGAGGAGACTGCATGGAGGAATAGCATTAAGCTGATATCCTCAGGCTTTGCTTCTGTTTCGAGAAATAGTAGATATGAAAAGGAGCAAAGAAATGAATCATATAAAGAAAATTGAATTATACGAGTTGAAAGACTTTTTGATTCTTTGGAGTACCCAGAGTGTATCTCAGCTTGGCAGCAGTATCACAGCATTTGCACTAACTTTATGGTTGTATGAGAAGACGGGTTCTTCATTAAGCACTGCAGCACTTACTATATGTTCTTATACACCATATGTGTTAATGAGTATATTTGCCGGAGCGTTAACAGACAGATTTGACAAAAAGAAGACAATGCTTGTTTGCGATGTGCTTGCAGTATTTTGTACCATAGCAGTATTGGGGTTATTTAGTACAAATCGTTTGATGGTATGGCATTTGTATGTCTTAAATGCGATTTCGGGATTAATGAATACAGTGCAGCAGCCGGCATCAGAAGTTGCTATGACGCTTATCATTCCCGAAAAATATTATCAGAAAACAAGTGGCCTTCGTTCTTTATCAAGATCGCTGATATCCATATTAAATCCTCTGATTGCTACAGCATTGTATTCTTTTATAGGACTTAATGGTGTCATAGCAGCAGATATCGGCAGCTTTATAGTTGCATTTGCAGCGCTGCAGTTTTTCATTAATATTCCGGAAAGCAATCGTGAACGAAAAGAACGGGTACTTGTTCTTGCTAAAGAGGGAATTGGATTTTTGAAAGACAACCCAATGATTATGATGCTGATATTATTTATGGCAGGTGTGAATCTGGTGGCTTCCGCATTTGATGCAGCATTACCGGGTTATGTGCTTCCGAATCCTAAAGGTGGTCAGTCTGTTCTTGGAATTGTTACCTCTTGTTCCGGTGTGGCTATGATTATTGGCAGTCTGATTGTTTCAATTTTGCCTAAGCCAAAGGATAGGGTTAGAGTCATCTATTTAACAATGTTGTTTTCGTTAGGGACTGAAAATTTTTTATTGGCTTTTTGCAGAGAACCGATATTATGGTGCGTTGGACAGATCATTGGATGGATTCTTGTACCTGTTATGAGTGCTAATTTGGATGTAATTCTTAGGAGCACCATTCCAGTAGAATTGCAGGGACGTGTTTATGCGTGTCGTAATACGCTTCAGTTTTTTACTATCCCGATTGGATTGTTTTTGGGTGGTTTTATGGTAGATCATATATGCGAACCACTTATGGCCGCATATGGGGATTTATCAATTCTAAAAACACTTTTTGGTTCAGGAAAAGGTTCCGGTGCAGCACTGATGATGTTTGTACTTGGAGTCAGTGGAAGTATAATTTGTATCACTGCAGGTAAGAAATTAAAAAAGTATCAATATAACGAAACATAACTATATTTTTGTTTAAAAGAAGCGCCACTCTATGGGCAATCTCTTGCCTGTGAAGCAGCGCTCCTTTTTTATGTAATAGAATTAGGGTGTCAAAAGCCCGTTCAATGAATGCTATTTGGCAAATGACGCAAAAAATTGATATAAGTGACCGTTTGCACCATGGAAATGAGACTTAAAAATCGTGGAAGATTCTTCTGAACACGATTTTTGCTTTAAAAGGCTGATTGAAATACGAGACAGTACACTCGCTGCTTTTTCACCAGGGCTTTTGACATCTTAATCGTAATAGGCAATTATCTGTTCTCTTCTGCAAATTTGCGGATATTGGAGGCGTTTACGTACTTGGTTACCTGGCCGTCTTTTACCACTACCAGGGTAGGCGCCTGCATGATGCCGTATTTGTCAGACATCTCTTCATTTTCTTCCGCATCGACAATCTGGTAATCCACATCCTTTAAAAATTCCTTTGCTGCCTTGCAGTTGGGACAGGTCTTGGTAGTAAACAGGTACATACCGCTGCCTTCCTCTGCTGCATTTTTTGCATGCTCTGTGGCAGCTGCCGCTTCTGCATGAGAACCTCCATGGCTTTTCTTTAATCTGGAGTGAATCGGATCATAGGTCTTGCGCGCCTTGTACTCTTCTATCTTGCCTTCATTCCAGTTTTTAACTGGACGGTAGTAGCCAGTAATACGGCTGTAAACCTCCGCCTCTTTTTGGCACACCGGACAGCTGAAATGCTCTCCTGACAAGTAGCCATGATCTTTACAGATTGAGTAGGTAGGAGAAATGCTGTAGTAAGGCAGGCGGTAATTCTCTGCAATGGTGCGCACCAGTTTGGCGGCCGCCTTCCAGTCCGGAAGCTTTTCACCTAAAAATGCATGGAATACAGTTCCGGAAGTATAAAGAGTCTGCAGTTCATCCTGGATATCTAATGCGTCAAATACATCAGAGGTAAATCCAACCGGAAGATGGGAACTGTTGGTGTAATAAGGAGTACCGCAGTCTCCGTTTGCAGTCTTAATGTCCGGGAAACGCTTCTTGTCATGCTTTGCCAGACGGTAGCTGGTGGACTCTGCAGGAGTCGCCTCCAGATTGTACAAATCGCCGTACTGCTCCTGGTAATCTTTCAGCCGTTCTCTCATATGATTTAACACATTTTTGGAAAACTCCTGGGTTTCTTTGTGGGTCATATCCACACCCAGCCACTTTGCATTTAATCCGGCTTCATTCATGCCAACCAGACCAATAGTAGAAAAATGGTTATTAAAGGTTCCCAGATAACGCTTCGTATAAGGATACAGGCCATTGTCTAACAGCTTGCTGATCACTTCTCTCTTAATGTGAAGAGAACGGGCGGAAATATCCATCATATCATCCAGTCTCTTATAAAAGTCTGCTTCATCCTTTGACAGATAAGCCAGTCTTGGCATGTTGATGGTCACAACGCCCACTGAACCGGTGCTCTCTCCAGAACCAAAGAAGCCGCCGGTTTTCTTGCGCAGTTCTCTTAAGTCCAAACGGAGACGGCAGCACATGGAGCGGACGTCGCTTGGCTCCATATCGCTGTTGATGTAGTTGGAGAAGTAAGGAGTTCCATATTTTGCAGTCATTTCAAACAGCAGACGGTTATTTTCGGTGTCAGACCAGTCAAAATCCTTAGTAATGGAGTAGGTTGGAATCGGATACTGGAAACCGCGGCCATTGGCGTCGCCTTCGATCATGGTTTCAATAAACGCCTTATTGACCATATCCATTTCTTTCTTACAGTCTTTATACTTGAAATTCATCTCCTTGCCGCCTACGATGGCATTCATCTCTGCCATATCGTTTGGAACAGTCCAGTCTAAGGTAATATTGGAGAATGGAGCCTGGGTTCCCCAGCGGCTTGGAGTATTAACGCCATAAATAAAAGACTCAATGCATTTCTTTACTTCCGGATAGGATAAATTGTCAATTTTAACAAATGGAGCCAGGTAGGTATCGAAAGAAGAAAATGCCTGAGCGCCAGCCCATTCATTCTGCATGATTCCTAAAAAGTTTACCATCTGGTTGCACAAAACGGATAAGTGCTTTGCTGGAGAAGAAGTAATCTTTCCCGGAATTCCGCCTAATCCTTCTAAAAGAAGCTGCTTTAATGACCATCCGGCACAGTATCCGGTCAGCATGGACAAATCGTGAATATGGATGTCTGCATTGCGATGAGCGTTGGCAATCTCCTGATCATAAATCTCGGACAGCCAGTAATTGGCAGTAATTGCGCCGGAGTTGCTTAAAATCAGTCCGCCTACAGAATAGGTGACCGTAGAATTTTCTTTAACACGCCAGTCTTCTACCTGCACATAGCTGTTTACAACATCCTTGTAATCTAAAATGGTATTTTTCATGTTGCGGATTTTTTCCCGCTGTTTTCTATATAAAATGTACGCTTTTGCTACATCTGTATATCCAGTCTGTTCCAGTACATGCTCTACGCTGTCCTGAATCTCTTCTACGCTGATGGTTCCGTCCTTCATCTTTGGCTGAAAGTCAGCGGTTACCCGAAGAGACAATAGTTCCAGAATCTCATTGTTGTACTCTTTCTTGGTAGCCTTAAAAGCTTTCTTGACCGCTTCTGTAATCTTCGTCAGCTTAAATTCCGCTACTTCTCCGTCACGTTTTACTACTTTAATCATCCTACCCATGACTCCTTTCACTCATCCTGTATCACTTCATTCTCTAAGGCGCCTGCATACTGGCACAATACGCTCTTTAAATATCTGAACAGCGTATTCTCCCTATATCCTGATGCTTATATGGCCTGGCACATCCAGGCGTTTCAATCCCTTGCTGCATGCGGGCAAAAAAGACAAAGCGCCTTCATAAAACCCGCTTCTGCAGACTGGGGATAAGGTCGCTACGGGTCCCATTATAGCAGAAAGCAAAACAAAACACAATATCTGGGAAGTGAAATATTGTCAAATCCAAATATTGTGTTTTTAAATATCTGATAATACCAGGGTTCCAAGGTCAAAAACATGAGTAAGAAGCCTTTTTTTCTACAAAAAAAGCGAATTACGAATGTTTTTGAGAATTGCGAGAGCATGCAATGCGGAGCAATCCAGTATCAAAACAGCCGTCCAAACACTTCTGCGGGCACGTAGGCTTTTACGTGAATGCCGTCTTCTTCATATTCTTCGGAAATCAGTGTGCCCATCTGCCGGATTTTCTGAACCGTTCCTGCCTCCTGGTACGGGTAAATCTTATCCAGATACACGCGGCTGCTTCGCACAATCGTTTCCAGAATCTCTGTTAATTCTTCCAGTCCCTGTCCTGTCACTGCGCAAACCCGCACCTGATAATCGGCCTGGATATCTCTTAATCTTACGTCCTTTGGCGCCTTGTCGATTTTATTAAATACTGTCACAATAGTTTTTCCAGTCACTTCAAGCTGACGCAGAGTATCATAAACCACATGTATCTGCTCTTCCATCTGAGGATTGGAACAGTCTGCCACATGGAGAATCACATCACTGTATTTTGCTTCTTCCAGGGTACTTTTAAATGCTTCAATCAGGTGGTGGGGAAGCTTTCGGATAAATCCCACTGTATCTGTAAGAAGCATTTTTTCTCCCCCCGGAAGTATCAGCCCTCTGGTAGTGGGATCTAGCGTCGCAAACAATTTGTCTTCAGCCAGAATCCCAGCATCTGTCAGGGTATTTAGCAGTGTAGACTTTCCGGCATTGGTATATCCCACAATCGCTGCTGTCAGCACCTGGCCGTTCTGCCGCTGTTTTCTCTGGATTTCCCGGTGGCGTTTTACTTCCTCCAGTTCTCTCTTTAGCTGGCCAATCCGATCATGAATCCGCCTTCTGTCTACTTCCAGCTTCTTTTCACCTGGTCCTCTGGTGCCGATTCCTCCTCCCAGCCGGGATAAAGAGTCTCTCATTCCCACCAGACGTACTGCCCGGTATTTTAACTGGGCCAGCTCTACCTGAATCTTTCCCTCCCTGGTGCGGGCCCGGGCAGCAAAAATGTCCAGGATTACCATGGTCCTGTCCATCACTTTCGTGTCCAGTATCTGCTCCATGTTGCGCAGTTGGGCAGGGGAAAGTTCGTCATCGCAGACTACACCTGTGGCATCCAGTTCCCATAAAAAGTCCTTTACCTCCTGAAGCTTTCCTTTTCCCAGATAAGTTCCCGGATGGGCCTGTTCCCGTTTCTGGATGACCATTCTCACGCTTTCCCCGCCGGCTGTTTTTACCAGTTCTTCCAATTCTGATAAAGACTGCTCGGCATCGCTTCCATCTCCCTGACTGACGCCGATGAGAATCACTCTCTCTTTGACCTCTTTTAAATCAATTAATTCTGCCATACACTCTCCCATACTACCTGGTTCTTAGAAAAGCAATTTCATGTTCTGCCTGATCGTCTGCTCCAAACTGGGCCACATAAGATTCAAAGGCTTCCAGAGCTTTTGCATATTCGCCCTGATATTCTAACGCCACTGCATAATTAAACGAGAGATCCGCTTTTGCCGCCCCATCCGGTGCGGAAAGCCCTGTCTCAAAAGCCTGGCCCGCTGCCAGATAATCCCCCCTGCTTAAATAGCAAAGTCCTTTTTGATTATAGATAACGGAATCTGCCAGACCATCGGTTTCTGCCTGTGTGTAGAGTTCCAGCGCAGTATCGGTCTGTCCCGCATTCTCCAAAGCCTTGCCCATATCCTTAAGGAGTCCCATCATTTCCTCTTTTACAGCTTCATCTGCTTTTCCAGCTTCTGTGCTCAGATATTCTTTGTAGATCTCCTGGTAGTCCGCCAACGCCTGTTCCACATTTCCCGCCTGAATACTGAGCAGACAATGGAGTCTTGCATATTCCGGCTTTTCCCCTTCTACCTGTCTTAAAACCTCATAAGTATGGGCAGCTGCGCCGTAATCTCCAGCCTTGTATTCTGCTTCTGCCCGGTATTTTAAAATATCCAGTTCTACAGCGCTGACTCTTCCCTTTCCCAGATTCAGCGCCGCCTCCAGATCCGCAATCGCTCCTGTATAATCTCCGGCTTCTAATTTTTCAATACCAGACATCCGCAGAGTTTCCTGCTCTGCTTTTCTTCCCATAGCACATCCGCCTGTCATCCCAATGGTCAGGACTATCATTCCGGCAATCCATCCCCGTCTTAAGGCACTTTTTCTCTGTCCCATAGTATATCCAGACCTTTCTTCTTTTAATCCCAAAACCTTATTTATCCGTACTTCCCAGGCCGCCGTTTCTTACCACATCACAGTTATCATCTTCCGTAATTCCATACTGGAAAAAAATCCCCTGGGCAAAGGCAGAACCTTCTTTTAGTTCCACAACTTTTCCCTCTTTGGAGTCATTGGTCACTTTAATAAATAAATGGCCCTCATTGTCCGAATAAAAGTAGTCGCTGTCAATCACTCCCACTGTGTTATTCAGCTGAAGACGATATTTAAATCCCAGGCCGCTGCGTGGATAGATCTGAAGCACCCATCCTTCATGAATCTTCACCCGGATGCCGGTAGGAATCTTTATGCTCTCTCCAGGCTTTAAACAGATGGCAAGAGGCAGGTAAAAATCATAACCGGCGGATCCGGAAGTTGCCCGCTTTGGCAGACAAATGGTTTCATAAATCTGCCCTGCCTGTTTCTCCTCTTTCCCAAAGGTATCTGTCCAGTCTTTTACAAACTGTTCATAACTTACTTTATCAAATTTCCCGACTCTCTCCATCCTCTATTTCCTTTCCTGATGTCTCCAGTTCTTCCATCCGAAGCTGCAGTTCTTCTTCTACTTCGATTTTAATTTCTTCTTCCTGTTCCGGATTTAAATCCGGCAAATCTTCTGTGGACCCAACACCGAACCGGCGCAAAAACTCTTCAGTGGTGGCAAATAGGGCCGGCTTTCCAGGTGCGTCCAGCCTTCCCACCTCGTATACCAGATTATACTCAACTAATTTATTGACTGCATGGTCAGACTTTACTCCCCTGATTTTCTCAATCTCCATCTTGGTTATGGGCTGCTTATAGGCAATAATGGAAAGGGTTTCCAGGACAACTTCTGTCAGCACCTGCTTTTTAGGAGCCGATGCCACCCGAATCAGGTTTGGGTAATATTCTGCTCTCGTGCACATCTGGTACGCATCTTCCAGTTCAATAATCTGCATTCCCCGTTTTTCCTTCTGGTATCTCTCCTGAAGCCTTGTCACTGCCTGTTTTGCAGTTTCCCGATCCTCTCCCAAAGCTGCAGCCAGCTGTCTTACTTCTACTGACTGCCCCATTGTAAAAAGAACAGCTTCCACTACTGCCTCCTGTTCTTTTTTTCCCATCATATCTTCATTTCTCCATTCTGTCAGTTTCCTAAATCTCCCAGATCTTCCAGAGAAAGCCTTTCTTCCTCTCCCTCTGGCTCCAGCGTCTCTATCTGCATGTCATCAAAAAGATGTTCCTGGGTTAAACTGATTTTTCCAATTTTCATTAATTCTAAAATGGCAAGAAACGTCACGACCAGTTCCAGCCGGTCTGTCTGTTTCTCTAACATCTGCCGGAACCGAAACTTTCTGTGCTTTCTGGCATAGTCCATAACGGACACGATTCTTTCCTCCAGGCTGACCGGCTCTTTTCGGATCACGCCGAAATTGCTGCGGACCCGATCAATTTTGTCTTCCTGGCGCTTTAACACCTGCTCAAAAATTTTCTGCAGCTTTGCCAGGGTTAAACCGTCTAAAAGATCGTCTAAATCCACAGGAGGTTCGTATTTTGCCACTTCTTTCGGAACAGTAGGATTCTTGTAAAAAATAAGGCCGGCATCCTCTTCCCGATCCTGAAGCACCAATGCCATGTATTTATATTTTTTATACTCCAACAGGCGGGCCACCAGTTCAGAACGGGGATCTTGTTCTTCCCCCGTCTCTTCATCCACCTCTGCCGGAAGCAGCATCCGGGCCTTAATATCCAGCAGGGTAGCCGCCATCACCAGAAACTCGCTGACCACATTTAAATCCTCTTTGTCCATGTGATTGACGTAGTCTAAATACTGCTCTGTAATCTCCACAATCGGGATATCATAGATATTGATCTTGTTTTTCTCTATTAAATGCAGCAGCAGATCCAGCGGACCTTCAAAATGCTCCAGCTTATAAGAAATCTCCATATCCTGCTCCCCTTTTCTTTTTGGATACCGGCATTTGCGTAAAAGGATTGCCGCTTTCATACGGCAATCCTTTTTCAGCATCCTGTATACAGATACTTATTCATCATCAATGTCTAAAAACTCAAAATCATCGTCATCACCCAAATCCACTGCCGGGCGAGTTGGTTCTGCGGCCGGCCTCTGTGGGCGGCTGTAACTGGAAGGCGATGGCTGCGGCGCTCCTGCAGGACGAATGCTCCTTACTGGTCTTGCCTCCTGCCTTCCTCCATTCTCCTGTCCCGAAACACTGGTCCGTCTTGGGGCTTTTTCTGGTTCCTGGCGTACCTGCACTGGGCGGGTTGGCACTTGCTGCCTGGTATCATCTCCACCCTGGATCGGTCTGGAAGGCTGTCTGGTATTTGCCGGACGCACAAGCGTTTCCTCCATCTCCGAGCGCGGAATCCTTCTGACCACTGGCTGATGTCTTGGTTCTTCTCTTCTTATCTGGGGGCTGGCCAGATCCTCATCAAGCGAATCAAACTCATCTTCTTCAGAAAAACCGGCTCTTCTGCTGCCCTGTCCTCTGCCTGGATTAGAAGGCGTGCTCCTTCCATTCCCTTTTACAATCAGATACACCATGATAATAAAGAGCACCAGCGCCACTGCGATTAAAACAATCATAATAATCCGCTGAACCTTAAAGTCTTTCAGCAGTTCATTGTACTGATTAATTACCTGGGCATGTTCTTCCTGAGTTACGCCTGTGTCAACCGCCGGATCGCTGAAATATCTCTGAATTGTCTTTTCTGTCAAATCATACCGGTAGAAATTCTTTTCTCCTGCTGCATTCATACCGTAAAATACGCAATACTGAGGTTCGCTTTCAGATGCCCATACCCATCCAGTTACTTTATGGCCATCAATATTAATCGTTGTCTCGGAAAATCCTTCCGGCACTGCTACGCCCTCTTCCAGCGGAATAATGGAAATTGCCTTTGCGGCTGCCTCTAAGCTGACGCTCTCCGCAGGAGCCCCAGATCCTTCTGTTCCAGCATCCTGGCTGGCTCCTTCCGCGTTTTTCAAAACTGTGATCGTATAATCTTTTACTGTGGTTCCATCCTGGGCAGTAACTTTGCAGACTACGGTATTTTCTCCTTCCTGCAGTTCCTCATTGCCGGTCACTGCATAGGAAGCATTGGGATCTGCTGTGGTCACACTAATTGTGAGGCGGCTCACATCAAGACCGACATTTACACTATATGCATCCGTATCTGCCGAAAACTCCGGAGACAGCGTTCCGGGAGACACCTGCAAAGAAGACAGGGATGCATTGTTTGAGGCGCTGGAAGATGCCTGAACGGTAACGGTTGACTTGCCTACATGACTCATGGTTACCATCTGGGAATCAGCATCATAAACTTCCTGAGACGTCACTGTAATCTGGGAAGTTCCTGCCTGTTTTGCCTTAAATTTCATGGCAAACACAATCACTGACGGGTTGTTGGCATCCGGGCTTCCATGGGCGCGCAGTGCGCCGCTTCCGCCCTCTACACTGTTTCCGCTGATAAATTCCAGAGCATTGGCATCATAGGCAAGGGCAATATCCGCTTTGCTTAAAGCAGCCCCCTCTGATGCAGACACTTTTAAATTGACTGTCAGTTCACTGCCTGCTGATGCAGACGGATCGCTGAACTGTATAGTTCCATTGGCCGCAAAAGCTGTCATTGTCATGCCCGGCAGAAGAGACATGCTCATCATGCAGGCCATTGTCAAAGCGGCAAATAACTGTTTTATCTTTTTATTCATTTCCTTATCTCTCTCCAGTCTAATTAATTACCGTAACGCTGCTTCCCCCTGGACCATCTGTATTCCCTTCCGTAAGTCCTCCTGACGAATCCGGCACTCCGGGACCTCCATTTGAGGAACCGGCACTGTCTGAAGGATTCGAGCTGCCGGATGACGGACCCTGACTTCCTGTACCAGTCTGGCTATTGCTGCCTGAACCGGCATTAGGCATAGGACCATTTGCAGACTGAACAATGCGGATGGTATATTCTCTTATATCTCCGTTTTGCGCCTGCACCTTTATCTTAGCCTCCGTAGTTCCGCCGTTTAATGCAATATTTCCAGTTCCGCTTACTGTTGCTGTATTGGAAATGGCAGATGCCGAAATCTCTACATTGGTTACTGAAGAGTTTACAATTACATCATATGTATGGGTGTCTTTTCCGAAAACTGGCGTCATGGAAAATCCTGAAACTCCCAGAGAAGACAGTTTATTATTAGGACTTCCATCTCCTGTCGGTCTTGCGCAGGCCTGCTCCGGCATATTATTGTAAACTGGTATTTTAAATTCCAGTGCGGTCTGCTTCACATCTTCGGTATAGGCTTCCGCCATCTTTGCGCCTTCTGAAGCAGCTCCCTGCACATTGGTCATGTACTGGTGCTTGTACATATTGCTTCCCTGTACATTAAATTTCTTCAAATAGAACGTATCCTGCCCGGCTTTTACATAATTTTCCCCATAATTGACAGCACCGCCGATAATCGACTTTTCTACCGTATTCCATGGCCGATTATAGGAGCCGGACTGAGCTGCATAGGAAAGTCCCTTTGCCACCTTGCTCATGGTGCTGGTCTCATACGTTTCTACATTAAAGAAATTATAAATTCCCTCATAACCGGTTACGGTTCCTGAAATCATAGGACTGGTGCCCTGGCTGCCCTGCTCCTGAATAATCATGGCTGCCAAAACGTAAGGATTTACTCCTGACTGAACGGCTGCATCCATAATAATATCTACATAAGAGCGGCTGCCGGAAGAAGGAACACCGCCAGAAGAACTGTCTCCGGTGCCTGAACCAGAAGAACTTCCTCCCGGCCCCTGCTCTTCTCCTGCATGAATCACTCCGCCGCCAGAGGGTCCCTCTAAACCAACTCCCGGGCCAATCTCCGCAAGAAGTGCTGTTCTTTTGGGCGAAATGGATGCCTGGGGTCCTTCTAGAAAAACATTGCCGTCTCCCTTTCCTGTGTCGGACGGCCCTTCAAAGGTTACGCCGGACCCTCCAGGGCCAGAACTGTTTCCAGAATCTCCTCCTGAATTCTGTGGAGCTGTGGTAACATCCCCGCCCCCCGGTCCTTCTGTCTGTGAATTTCCAGCACTGCCAGGACCACCTTCTGTCCCTGAATTCAAATCCGATCCGGATGGGCTGGAAGACGTCCCGCTGTTTCCACTGGCCGAACTCTCCAAAAAGGTTCCCTTTACCATGCTTTCCAAACCAGCAGTCGTATGGGCACTGGCATTATAACTTTGAAGCAGAAACTGGAAAATGTATTTTTCATTCAGGAAATTTCTGGGATCCATGTAATACCGAATAATATCCGGTGATGCCTGTACCCAGGATGCCCCATCAAATCCATTCCAGGTACTGGTGTCCCAGTTGTATGCGCCGTCTGCCGTAGACTTCCAGGAGGAAATGCTGCTGTTTGCCACCAGATTGCGGGTAATGACGCTTTCATTTTCAATGGCTGAATTCCAATCAGCGCCTGTGTGCTGGGCAGTAAATACCCAGTTGGGATACTGGGCATGAAGTTCTCTAAGCCCTGGCTTATAAGACTCTGGAAATCCCTGAGCATTTAAGTATGCCTCAAAATCCGAGTCTGCTGTATAAGATACCGGAAATTTTATGTACTGGCTGGATGCATACCCGGTCTGCGTCCCTCCTCCATTTCCGGAAAAACGCACCTGATACCACAAAACACCGTCACCGGCAGTCTTTTCTCCGATCACAGTAACAGCGGTTCCATAAGGCAGCCTGGCTACTACACTGGCATTTGTCCCGGCATCACTTCGTATATTAAGAGATGTGGCTTTGATGGTTGCACTGCGCTCTGTATAGGCATAGACCTCTGCCATTGGATTTAATGGCAGAAACGGCAAAAACGCCGCCTCAGGTGTCTGAAATGCCATCAAAAGACTCAGCCCAAGGGCAGCTCCCCTTTTCTTTATGTTTATTTTCATGTTTATCTCCTAGCTTCGGCAGACTGAATCAAAAACGATTTACAGCGCTGAACCGATATGTGCAAACGTACAACAAACTTATTATAATGAAAAAGGGTTTCCTCTGTCAACCAGATCAGAAAAAACTTCACGCAATTTACGAATTTTGTAAAGAAGTTGTAAGAAAAAGGGAGACCGGCGCGTTTTAGCGCACAGTCCCCCAATTCATCCCGCTTATACAGGGTATGCTTTATTTTCTTTATCTGCCGCAGCCGGATCTACCTTGGTCTGCTGGGCTTCTCTGTACTCAAAAAATTCCTTTGCTACAGCCGGGAACAGTGCATAGGACAGAACGTCCTCATCCTGCTGTTTCCACTGTGCACATTCCTTTTCAAACTGAGGAAGCTGAGGAGCGATTAAATCAGCCGGACGGCAGGTAATCGGAGCCTCATCGCCGATAATCTTCTTCTGAACCTCTGCATTAAATGGCTTAACGGTCTGGCCAAACTCACCTAACATAATCTTTTTGGATTCCTTCGGAACCATCTTGTAACGCTCTCCAGCCAGTACATTCATAACTGCCTGAGTACCAACGATCTGAGAAGAAGGAGTTACTAACGGCGGTTCGCCGAAGTCTTTTCTTACTCTTGGAATCTCTTCCAGAACTTCCTGGTACTTATCTTCCTTGCCGGCTTCCTTTAACTGGTTTACCAGGTTGGAAAGCATACCGCCCGGTACCTGATACTGCAAGGTCTTAATATTTACGCCCAGAACCTTTGGATTTAACAGGCCGCTCTTTAATGCTTCTTCTCTGATTGGAGCAAAGTAAGCTGCAATCTCAGCCAGTAAGTTCAAATCATAACCGGTGTCATAAGGAGTTCCTCTGAAGGTTTCTACCATAACCTCGGTAGCAGGCTGGCTGGTACCAAGAGCTAACGGAGACATTGCACAGTCAATAATATCACAGCCTGCTTCTACTGCCTTCATATAGGTCATGGAAGCAACACCAGATGTATAATGAGTATGCAGATCAATCGGAAGGCTGGTTCCTTCTTTTAATGCGTGTACCAGTTCATCTGCCTGATAAGGGGTGAGAAGTCCGGCCATATCCTTAATACATAAGGAATCTGCGCCCATATCTTCAATTCTCTTTGCAATATCCTTCCAGTAATCCAGCGTATAGGCATCACCCAGAGTATAACACAGCGCAATCTGCGCATGGCCTTTTTCCTTATTGGTAGCTTTCACTGCAGTCTCCAGGTTGCGGATATCATTTAAGCAGTCAAAAATACGGATGATATCAATACCGTTTGCAATGGATTTCTGTACAAAATATTCTACTACGTCATCTGCATAGTGGTTATAGCCTAAGATGTTCTGTCCGCGGAACAGCATCTGCAGCTTGGTGTTTTTGAATCCATCTCTTAATTTTCTAAGTCTATCCCATGGATCTTCCTTTAAGAAACGCAGACAGGAATCAAAGGTAGCTCCTCCCCAGCACTCAACTGCATGGTAGCCTACCTTGTCCATCTTTTCAATAATCGGCAGCATCTGCTCTGTGGTCATACGTGTCGCAAGCAAAGACTGGTGGGCATCACGAAGGACAGTCTCCACAATCTTTACTGGCTTTTTATTTACCTCTGCCATTTTTATTTCCTCCTTTTATTCAACGCAACCGTTATTATTTAACCCCGAATATTGCCATAAACGTACCGGCTGCTACTGCAGTACCGATAACACCTGCTACGTTGGGGCCCATTGCATGCATCAGCAGGAAGTTGGTTGGATCTGCTTCCGATCCGACTTTCTGGGATACACGAGCAGCCATAGGAACTGCGGATACTCCGGCAGAACCAATCAGCGGATTTACCTTTCCTCCGGTAACCTTGCACATAATCTTACCAAAGATAACGCCGGCGGCTGTACCCAATGCGAATGCAACCAGACCCAGAATTACGATCTTAATGGTGGTTCCCTTTAAGAATGCCTCTGCACTGGTAGTTGCACCTACTGAAGTACCTAATACGATAACAACGATGTACATCAGTGCATTGGAAGCAGTCTCAGCAAGCTGACCCACAACACCGGACTCTCTGAACAAGTTTCCTAACATCAGCATACCAACTAACGGCGCTGTGGTAGGAAGAATCATACAAACAACTACGGTTACGATAATCGGGAACAGAATCTTTTCCAGCTTAGAAACCGGGCGAAGCTGCTCCATCTTAATCTTACGTTCTTCTTCTGTGGTCAGAAGTTTCATAATCGGCGGCTGGATAATCGGAACCAACGCCATATAGGAGTATGCGGCAACAGCAATTGGGCCTAAATACTCGGTCTGTCCCAGCTTTCCTGCCAGGAAAATAGAAGTAGGGCCGTCTGCACCGCCGATAATGGAGATGGCAGCAGCAGCTTTATCATTAAAGCCCATGAAAATTGCTAAAAAGTAAGCGCCGTAAATACCAAACTGAGCAGCAGCGCCCAGCAGGAAGCTCTTGGGGTTTGCAATCAGGGGACCAAAATCCGTCATAGCGCCTACGCCCATGAAAATCAGAGACGGCAGAATACTCCACTCATCCAACAGATAGAAATAGTGAAGAAGTCCTCCAATCCCGTTTGATGAATCTTCAACTGACAGCATGATGTCCGGATAAATATTAACCAGAAGCATACCAAAGGAAATCGGTACTAAAAGGAGCGGCTCAAATCCCTTTTTAATCGCCAGGTAAAGGAAGATGAAGGCCACGCCAATCATGACGAAATTGCCCCAGGTCAGGTTCGCAAATGCGGTCTGCTGAAGAAGATTACCCAAGGTTGTTGTAATATAATCCATGTTAATCCCTCCATGTAGGATACAAAATCACTGCACCTATTAGTTTAATGTAGCGATGGTTGCACCGGTCTCTACTGTCTCGCCTGCTGCTACATTAATGCTTGCTACCGTACCGTCCTGAGGTGCTACGATATCGTTTTCCATCTTCATGGCTTCCAAAACTGCTAAAACATCGCCTCTCTTTACTGCCTGTCCAGCAGCTGCCTTTACAGCCAGAATCTTGCCGCGCATAGGAGCTGCTACTGTTACGCTTCCCTGTGCTCCTGCTGCCGCCTTTGGTGCTGGTGCTTTTGGTGCTGCCGGCGCTGCTTTCGGTGCAGGCGCTGCCTTTGGTGCTGGTGCTGCTGTGCCTGCGCCTTCTTCTACAGTAACTTCATAAACATTGCCATTTACAGTAATTGTATAGTTTTTCATATTAAAAATCCTCCTAATGATTTATGCTCTTTTCCATTTGGAAACCGGCGCGCGCTTAATGGAGCGGACTACCAGACCGTCTGCAGGCGTATTTTCAGAAGCAGCAATTGCTGCAGTGATTACTGCTACTAATTCTAAGTCATCCACCAGTTCTTCTTCCTCTTCTATTGGAGCAGGAGCCGGAACAGGCGCTGCAGGTGCAGGAGCGTTTTTCTGTTTGTTCTTTTCTTCCCACTCATGAATGTACTTAAACAAACTGATCAGGAAACTAATAAAAATCAGAACTGCAAATACGGTTCCCATACCCATTAAAGTATTTAAACCAGCTTTGCTTAAACGCTCACCTGTAGTGTATGCCGGATTAAAGGAAATAGCAGTGTAATGGGTCTTGCCTTCATCGATGGCAATGTAAGCGCTCATTTTTCTCTTTTCAAAGGTTGCATCAATGTCGGCGCCGTAACCGTCATCTGCCAGAGCCACCTCTATATTGTCAATAGAAACCAGAGCGCCCAGATCCTCCTTTACCCCCATCCAAGAGGTAATCGCTGCAGATAATACGGTATCTTTGCTTTTTTCCGCAGCCTTTAAGGTAGCTGCCAGTTCTTCCTGGCTCATCATATCAAAGGTCCGCAGCGTGCTGTCCGCCATCTGGGCCACATAAGTTTTTTCCTGCTCGCTTATGGTCTCTTCTGCTGCTTTGGAACTGCCGCAGGCCGTAAGAGAGAGCATGGCCATTGTCAGACAGAGTACTGCAAGTGCCCGTCTCATAAATTGTTTCATATACCTGTCACCTCATTATTAAATCGTGCCATGTTTCTTGTCAGGACGATCCTCTCTCTTTGTGAACAACATCTCAAATGCCGCAATCACACGCTTTCTGGTGTCACAGGCTTCGATAATGTCATCTACATACCCTCTCTTTGCTGCTGCCAGAGCGCTGGACTGTAAAGCCCCGTACTCTGCGGCCTTTTCTGCAATCAGGGCTGCGCCATTGTCGGAAGCGGCAATCTCATCTGCATACATAATCTTTGCTGCTGCAGAAGCATCCATCATTCCAATGGAAGCGGACGGCCATGCGTAAACGATATCTGCGCCGACAGACTTGCTGTTCATGGTCAGGTAAGCGCTGCCATAAGCCTGTCCGGTTACTACGGTAACTTTCGGAACGGTAGCATTGGCATATGCATAGGTCAGGCGGCCTGCTGCCTTTGCTATCTTTCTCTCGGTGTGCTTGTCAGCCTTGTAGCCTGTGGTATTTACCAGAGTCAGCACAGGAATGCTGAATGCATCGCAGAAAGATACGAAATCTGCGGCCTTATCGCATCCCTTGGAGGTAAGCTTTGCCTCATACTCGCCGGTCTTTTCGCCCTCGGCATTATAGCTTTCTGTGCGGTTTGCCACACAGCCTACAGTAGTGCCGTTTAAGCGGATAAATCCGGTAACCATCTCCGGGCCGTATGCTTTCTTTACTTCCATAAAGAAATGATCATCGGAAATAAAGGACAGAGCCATTGCCGTATCGCCTGCGCAGTTTTCCAGGTCCGGACACACTCTGTTTAAATCATCTGTACACTCATCATAGGACATATCATCCTCGTTGTTTGCCGGAAGAATGGATACCAGAGTCCGGATATCCTTTAAGATGGATTCCTCGGTTCCCACAAAATCAACCAGTCCGGTGTCTTCACTCTGAAATTTGGACGCAGCAGTATCGCACTTTGTCCCATCATTGCCGTCTAATGCATTTGGAGAATTGACAAATACTTTTGCCCCTTTCTCTTCCATAAAAGTGAAATCAGCCATGCCTAATGAAACTGCCATGCCGCCTCCGCAGGTGCCAAATACCGCAGAAATCTGCGGAATTACACCGGAAGCCATTGTCTGGTTCAGATAAAGTTTGCCAAAAGCATCTAACGCATCGGTTGCCTCCTGAAGACGTAAACCTGCGCAGTCGATAAGGCCCACGATAGGAGCGCCCATCTTCATGGCCAGTGCATAGGTATCAGAAATCTTCTTTGCATGCATCTCGCCCATAGATCCGCCCATAACGGAAGCATCCTGGCTGTATACATACACAAGATTGCCGTCAATGGTGCCGTAGCCGGTCACTACGCCATCGGCGGGTGTTTCCTTGGCAGTCATGTTGAAATCTGTATTTCTGGCAGTCACATATGCGCCGATTTCAACAAAACTGTTTTCATCAAGTAAACGGGTGATTCTGTTACTTGCTGAAGTTTGTGCTGAATTACTCATTTTGCAGTCCTCCATTTTTAAATATTTTCATGGCTTTCAAGTTTGTTAAATAACAAACAACAAACCAGTAAACCAAAATTTCTGCCAATTTTAAGTTTATAACGGATTGCCAAAAATTTCAAGGTTTTTTAAGAAAAAAGTGAGCAAGATAACAGAAATTTTAACAAATTTTTTCTGTCTATCTGCTCACTTTTTCTATAATTCCGCTTAAAACGCCTCTTCTTCTGGATTGAATGTCCTGAAACTGCCATATTTTACAGGATATATTGCCCCAAAACCCATAAAAAACACCAGAAAGGCGTGATTTTTTTTACCGAATGCGCTGTCCTCACTGGATCTTTTCGTATTATCTTCCCATTTAAGGTATAAAGAATTTCTCCCACCTGCATCCCCTCTTCTATCGGCGCAGACAGCGTTTGAGGCAGGCCCAACGTAATTTCCACCTCTTCTCCTTCCTTTAACAGCACTTGAAATTCTTCTTTGCCTTCTGAAAAAAGAGAAACCGCTGCTGTTTCTGTCAGATTGCTGCTTTGGGGAATCCCTTCTTTAACCGGAATTTCCGGAAGTTTTGTCTTCTGATACACATCCCGGTAAAAAAAGTTTTCTTTGCCGTACTCAAAAAGTTTTCTGGCATCCGCCCATTTCCAGGTTTTATCCGGCGGCCATCCGCACCCTAAGAGGGCAATGGTAAAAAGTCTTCCATCCGTTTCCTCTGCCGCCACATAAGAATATCCAGCTCCCCCTGTAAATCCGGTTTTTCCTGACAGCAAATCCTTATCCATGTCCAAAAAAGCATTGTGGTTGACGCAGGCTATCTGTTTCGTTTTCTGAGTATCTGAAAAACTGTAATTTCTGGTTTTGGTAATCTTAAGAAAATTCTCTTTTTCCGGAGATTCCAGCACACAGTAAGCCATAATTCTGGCTAAATCCTCTGCCGTAGTTGAATGAATCTTTGTTTTTCCATCTTCTCCCTCTTCCTTTGCGTCCAATCCGTTGGGCGTAATAAAACAGGTTTGTCTGCACCCCAGGCTCTTTGCTTTTTCATTCATCATATCAGCAAACCCTTCTACTGTTGTCCCAATATGTTCCGCTATGGCTACCGCTGCATCGTTATAGGATTCCAGCATCAAGGCGTACAAAAGATCCTCTAAATAATAAGTTTCTCCTTCTTTCATTCCCATATGTACTTTGGGCTGAGAAGCAGCATTTCCTGAAACTTTTACCAGGTCGCCTAAATCACCTTTTTCCAAAGCCAGAATGCAAGTCATGATCTTGGTTGTGCTGGCCATGGGACGCTGCAGTTTCTCCTCCTTCCCGTATAAAACTCTTCCGGTTTTTCCATCCATTAAAACCGCTGATTGGGAATGAAGTCCCAGATCCGGCTCCTGCTTCTGAGCCGGCTCCTGCTTTTTGGCCTCTTCCTCTACTGTTTGATTAGCCGGAACAAAGGGACTGCCCGTACTGTCTGTACCTGCCCCAAGAAATAAAATCGCCGCCATCATCCATGCGGTCCACACCCATCCTGTTTTTCTGCGTCTCATTTGCTCCGCCTGATACGTTCTTACTGCATTTTATTCGTAAGTTCTTTTTTTATTCCTTTATGGCTTTACAAGGAACGTATGTTCTGCTATACTAAAAGAACCACAAGCAAGGAGGCGGTTTTATGAATCGAGAACCGTTGATTTTTCACATTGATGTCAACTCTGCTTTTTTAAGCTGGGAATCTGTTTACCGCCTGCAGCATAATAAGGATGCATTGGATCTGCGCACTGTCCCCTCTGCTGTAGGCGGCGATGAAAAGTCCAGGCATGGTATTGTCCTTGCAAAGTCCACGCCTGCCAAACGTTTCGGCATTGTCACCGGAGAGCCTCTGGCATCCGCTTATAAAAAATGCCCCCAACTGACAGTCGTCCCCTCCCGCTTTGATTTCTACATTCAGTGTTCCAATGCCATGATGGAGCTTTTGTCCCAGTATACGCCAGCTCATGAAAAATTCAGCATTGACGAGACCTTTTTAGATATGACAGAAACCATTCACCTGTTTGGCTCGCCTTTAGACACAGCAGATGAAATCCGGCGCCGCATCTATCAGGAACTGGGGTTTACTGTAAATGTCGGGATCGCCCCCAATAAACTGCTGGCAAAAATGGCGTCCGACTTTGAAAAACCGGACAGGTGCCACACTCTTTACACCCAGGAGATTCCCCAAAAGCTCTGGCCGCTTCCGGTGCGGGATCTGTTTTTTGTAGGGAGTTCTGCCGAAAAACGTCTGGCCTCTTTAGGCATTCACACCATTGGCCAGCTTGCTGCCTGTGATCCCAGGTTTTTAAAGCCCCACCTGGGAGATAAATATTCGGTTTTGATTCACCAATACGCCAATGGTATTGACGATTCTCCTGTAGGAGAACGGGAGCCCATCAACAAAGGCTACGGCAACAGTTTAACGCTTTCAAGAGACATATCCGATCTGGAAAGCGCCAAACAGGTACTGTTATCTCTTTGTGAGACTGTGGGCGCCAGGCTGCGGGCCGCCCATGTGCTGTGCAGTTGTGTCTGCGTAGAGTTAAAGACCTGGGACTTCTGCACTCAGTCCCATCAGGCCCCGCTTCTCTCTCCCACTGATTCCACTTCCCGGATTTATGAGCAGGCCTGCCGGATTTTAGAGGAATTTTGGGATCTAACCCCAGTCCGTCTCATTGGAGTACGGACCACCAAAATCGCAGAAGACGGCAGCGGACAGCTCAGCCTTTTTGATACAGCCAGCGATCAGAAAAAGCGGGAATTGGAAAAGGCCATTGATCAGATCCGCTCCCGCTTTGGCGTGGACAGCATTAAGCGGGCCAGCTTTCTAAGCAGCAGCGCCATCGCCGATCATGCCTCCGGCAAACAAAAACACTTAAATCATGACAGGAGCGCCCATGAAGATCCGAACGATTTCTTATCCCATTGATTCCCAGCACGCCTTTCTCTCTGCAGAACGCTTCTTGCGAGAGGAGGGATTTTCCCACAGTATTCTGGTGGATTTAAAACGGCAGGAGGATGCTATCCTCTTAGACGGCTGTCCCATTCCTGCCCGCACCCTGATGCCGGAGGGAAGCTGTCTTACGGTCCGCATTGCAGATTCTGCCCCGCCTTCCTTAATTGTCCCCACTCCTATGGATCTGTCTATTCTCTATGAAGATGAAGACATCATGGTTTTAAATAAACCGGCTGGACTGCCGGTCCATCCTTCCATGGGACATTGGGATGACACATTAGCCAACGGGCTCTCCTGGTATTTTAAAGAAAACGGGGAGGACTTTGTATTTCGGGCCATCAGCCGCCTGGATCGAGATACCACCGGCCTTGTGATGATTGCCAAACATATTGCCAGCGCCTGTCTTCTTTCCAGGCAGACAGCGGACGGACTGATTGAAAAAGAGTATCTGGCCGCTGCCTGTGGATACATTCCGGACTTTGGCACCATTGACGTCCCTATCCGCCGGGTAAATGACTCTGTGATTGAGCGGACAGCTGATCCGCTTCAGGGAGATCCGGCCCGCACCCACTACAACCGGCTTCTCTATGATCCTGTATCCGATTTGTCCCTGGCCCGCGTCCGGCTGGAGACTGGGAGGACCCATCAGATCCGGGTTCACTTTCTTTATATGGGCCATCCCCTTCCCGGAGATTTTCTCTACCATCCGGATTTTTCCAGAATCTCCAGGCAGGCCCTTCACTCTTGGAAACTGCACTTTTTCCACCCAATTACAAAGGCACCCATGCATATAACTGCACCGATGCCTGATGATATGAAATCACTGTTTCCTTCTTATTCAGATACCCATCTAAGTCCCTTGGGGTAATGGTTTTTGAGAACGTCTCCTGCCTGTTTCACCCAGCCGAGACTACATCCGTCAACAGCAACCAACGTCCAACCCTTCTCATTTCCCGCTGCCAGAGACATCCCTTTTAAATAGGATACGGTTTCTTCCCGCTGGGAATGGTCTGACAAGGACAGGCTTTTGCAGCTTTTTACCTCTTCTGGATGAAGGAAGAGGGCCAAGGCATGGGAAGGTTCAAACCTGTTTTTCTTAAAAGTGCCCAGGTGAAGGCCTGCCCTCACTACCCGCAGGCCGTCCAGCCCTTGTTTACCCATCCGGCTCATACACTTTTGGGGCAGAAGATAAAGCTGATCTCCAAAAAGCGCCCAGTCTCCTGACAGATGAGAAAGGAATGTTTCTGCCGCTTTCTCTGTCAGAGTTTCTTTCAAGAAGCGTTCCAGCGTCTGTCTCTTAAGTTTCTCCAATCCGCCCTTTTGTCTGATGGATAATGGTCTTTTTTTGGAATTTTGGGATTCTCTTTCCCCCGTCTCTTCACAGATACCTCTCTTTTTCAGCACTGCCAGATAGTGCCCCTCTCCTCCCATCCGGTGAGGCCAGATGCGGATCGTGTCTTCTACATGAACACTTTTTGCATGTTTTGGATCTTTTGTCCACAAAGGATTTCCTGGAGAAAATCCTTCCCAGGAAATCTCCGGCTTTTCTATCTCAAATTCCGGATGGCGCTGCAAAAATGCCCGGATACTCTCTTCGTTTTCTTCAGGAGCAAAGGTACAGGTGGAATAAACCAGACGGCCGCCTGGTTTTAACATGGCCGCCCCATTATCCAGAATTTCTGCCTGTCTGACAGCACAGGCAGTCACATGCTCCCTGCTCCACTGAAGTCTGGCTTCCTCATCTTTTCGGAACATTCCCTCACCAGAGCAAGGAGCGTCAATAACAATCCGGTCAAAAATTGGCCCAAACCTTTGTGCCAGTTTTCCAGAATCTTCATTAGTGACAATGCTGTTTCCGATCCCCATACGCTCTATGTTCTGGGACAAAATCTTTGCTCTCGCCGGGTGAATCTCATTGCACACCAGCACGCCCATTCCTCCCATTTTTCCTGCCAGATGGGTGCTTTTCCCGCCTGGAGCCGCGCACAAATCCAGAACCCACTCTCCTGGAAGGGGAGCGGCAAATTCCGCCACTGCCATAGCGCTTGGCTCCTGAATATAATACAAACCAGCTTCATGGTAAGGGTGTTTTCCCGGTCTTTCATTTCCCGGATAATAGTATCCATCCTCAGTCCAGGGAATTGGCTTCAGCTGAAAATATGTTTTTGCCAAATCAAACCCGTTTTCTGTTTTTAACGGATTGAATCGGAGTCCCTGGGTTCTTTCCTTTTCATAGCTTTCTATAAAAGCTGTATATTCTTCCTGACCTAACAGTTCCTTCATCCGTACTGTAAATGCCTGGGGCAATTCCATCATCTGTCTTCTCCTGATGTTTTTTATAAATTGAATCTCTCCTTAGAAAACCCGCCATCAGCAGATTTTCCTGATGTCTGCAATGAAGATACCTGCAACGAAAAAAGCCGCTGCAAAATGAATCCCTGTTTCATTTCACAGCAGCCTCTCATCCGGTATTTTCTATAACTCTACTTTGAACTCCGGATTTGCTTCACCATTCACTACATAGTAAGCAGCATTTTCTTCTGCTACTACATACAGTTCAATGCTCTCAATCTCTGTATTTTTATGAGTTTTTGCATAATCAGCCTGGGCCTTTGCCAAAACTTCTTTTGCAACTACTTCTTTACCGGCATACTGGAATACAACGGTCGCCTTCATCTCTTTCTTTGCTGTTGCCTTTTTGGGCGCCGGCTTTGCTGCCTTTTTAACTTCCTCTGCTGCCGGAGCAGATGCCTTTATCTCGGCTGCTTTTACCTCAACTGCCTTTGTCTCTTCCTTTACAGACTTAGCTGCGGCTGTTTTGGTTGTCTTTTTCGGTGCTGCCATAATACCTGATCCTCCTCATGATTCTATAACATTGTATTATAACTCCCTTACAAGTATTCCTTTAGATGTCATCGTCATTACAGGATTATAAGTCTATGTCCCGAATTTGTCAACGTTTAACAGCCTTTCGCCTGCCTTGTATCTAAAAAAAGTCTATAATTCCTCTTCGATCCGCAAAAGCTGATTGTATTTTGCCACTCTGTCCGAACGACAGGGGGCGCCGGTTTTAATCTGCCCTGCATTCAACGCTACTGCAATGTCTGCAATAATCGGATCCTCTGTTTCTCCGGAGCGGTGAGAAATAACAGCCGCATATCCGGCCTCTTTTGCCATCTGGACTGCTTCCAGACTTTCGGTCAGTGTGCCTATCTGATTTACCTTTATTAAAATGGCATTGGCGATTCCCATATCAATCCCCTTTTTTAAACGCCTGGTATTGGTAACAAACAGATCGTCTCCCACCAGCTGCACTGACTCTCCAAACGCTGACGTAAGCATCTTCCAGCCCTCCCAGTCTTCTTCCCAGAGTCCATCTTCAATGGAAAAAACCGGGTACTGGTCTGTCAGTTCTTTATAATACTGAATCATTTCAGAAGAAGATCGGCGCACCTGCTTTCCTTTCATTTTGCTCTCTCCGGGAAACAGGTAGTATCCGCTCTCAGGATCATAAAGTTCTGAGGATGCGGCGTCAATGGCAAACCGGATATCCTCTCCCGGCTCATACCCAGCCGAAATGACTGCATCTGTAAGAAAAGACAGCACCTGATGGGCATCTTTAAAGTCAGGCGCAAATCCTCCTTCGTCCCCGACTCCGGTAGAATATCCTTTTTCTATCAGCAGTTTCTTTAACGTATGATAAACTTCTGTACAAATTCTCAGTCCTTCTGAAAACGATCCCGCCCTCCATGGCGCAATCATAAACTCCTGCAAATCCACTGTATTGTCAGCGTGCTTTCCTCCGTTTAAGATATTCATCATGGGTCTTGGCATTTTGCAGGCGTTAATCCCTCCCAAATATCGGTAAAGGGGAATCTTTAAGGCATTGGCCCCTGCTCTGGCAGCAGCCATGGAAACGGCTAAAATTGCATTGGCTCCCAATTTTCCTTTATTTTCTGTGCCGTCTGCATCCCGTAAAATCCTGTCTATCTTTCTTTGATCCAGCGCATCTTCAAACATCAGCGCCTCTGCCAGAACCGTATTCACGTGTTCTGCTGCTTTTAAAACACCTTTTCCCAGATACCGGCTTTCCTTATCCCGAAGTTCTGCTGCTTCAAAGGTTCCTGTAGATGCTCCGGACGGAACGGAAGCTCTCCCGGATGCTCCGCACTCTAAAACTACCTCTGCCTCTACGGTAGGATTGCCTCTGGAATCCAAAATTTCCCGACCCCGTACAGAAACAATTTCATATTTTTCACATTTCACCTGTTTGTCCTCCTATCTTGTCCATTAGGTTTGGCTAATAGTATATGCTTTTTTGTGAAAAATATGGGGTTCAAATGCCGCTATTCCAGATTCAGCTTATTTTTTAAAATATAATGAGTCCCAATACCAAAAATCAATGTTTTTGCCAGTTCGCCAAGAAGGAAAGTCATTCCCAGTATATGAATTCCCCAGTAAGAATCCTCTGGCAGAGAAATGGAGATGGGAAGTCCCAGCACACCGCTTGCCATACACATTGTAAAAAAGCCCACTGCTGTATTAATAACAATGTACCACACCACTGCCAGCGCTGCCTTATGATTTCTGGATAAGTGCCCCAGACTGGCGGCAAAATATATATGATAAATAAATGCAAAACCACTGATGATAAGAGCTGCCAGAACTTCGATGCCAAACAGCACCATCTGAACAAGCAATTCCTTATCGTATGCCCTTGCCTGGATGCACAATTCTTTTATAAGAGACGGAATCATGGACAGCGCCTGGAAAAACTCAATTCCTCCTAAAATTCCAATAGACAGCACTGCTACTGCACCAGACAGGATTCCAATGAGAAAGGAAACCAGGGCTTTTGAAAATACCAGCTGCCATACCTTTACTGGAAGGGTAAACATCAAATATCCTTCTTCCCCTAAAAGTCCTTTGTAAAACCTCTGGGCAATGACTACAAAAGCAAATACCCCCAGTCCTATTAAAATTGCTACATAAAGAAGTACGGCAATTCCTCCAAAATAATAGTTAATCCAGTCCCAGAGTTCAAACAGCGGACTGCTGCTGCCAATTCCCACATTTGCAAACAGGGCGTTGAGCAGCGAAATGACAATGACTGCAGCATACATGGGAAACATGGTCCGTATCATGGCTGCCCACTCATATTTTACTAATTTTCTGAACATATTTGATACTCCTTTTTCTTTATTCGTAACAGTTCAGTCATGCATCTTCTTGCCAGCTTACGCGGACAAGAAGCATCGGGCGTCCGCCCTATGAAGATTCAGACAGGAAAACTCTTATGAAAACACGTTTTCAACACTTTTTTCTAGTTGAATCTTCGCATAGCTGAACGGTTACCTTTATTCTTCTGTCTGATTTGTGTCTGATTGTGTAACTGCAAAAATATGGCGGAACAACTGATCGACAGAGAGATTTTCTGTTTCTCTGATACGATCCACGCTGTCCTGGCGCACCACACGCCCGTCTTTCAGAAAGATTACTTCATCCAGCACCTTTTCTATATCTGAAATCAGGTGAGTAGAAATCAGCACCGATGCGTCTTCTGAATAATTGCTTAAAATTGTATGGAGAATAAAATCCCTGGCTGCCGGATCCACGCCTCCAATCGGTTCATCCAAAATGTAAAGCTTTGCATTTCTGCTCATTACCAGTACCAACTGCACCTTTTCTTTGGTTCCTTTTGACAAAGTTTTCATCCTGTCATCCAGATGGATATTTAACCGGTTCAGCATGTCAAGAGCTGTCTCTTTTCTAAAATCCGGATAAAAATCTTCAAACATCTTTACAATATCTTTTACTTTCATCCAATCTGCAAAATATGCTTTATCCGGAAGATACGAAATCATGGACTTGCTGGAAACTCCAGGACTTTTTCCATCTATCCGAATAGTTCCCCCACTGGGCTGCAAAAGTCCGTTGAGCAGCTTGATAAGCGTTGTTTTGCCAGATCCGTTAGGGCCTAACAGACCGATAATCTTTCCGCTCTCCAGTCTGATTGTCACATCCTTTAATGCTTCTTTGCGGCCAAACTGCTTGGTTAAATTGCTGCAAACTAATAATTCCCGGCTCATATCCTTACATTTCCTCCTTTAACGCCTGTGTCAGCACAATTCCAATCTCTTCTTTCGTATAGCCAAGTTCCCTCATCTGGGATAGAAACTGGCGCACCTTATCCATGGCTTGATTGGTCCTTAGCTGTTTGATAACTTCCATATCCTGGGTTACGCTCCTTCCTGCAGTCCGATTGGTTAGAATCAGTCCTTTGCCCTCTAAATCAGCAAGGGCTCTCTGCATTGTATTGGGATTTACCCCTGCATCAGCGGCAAACTCCCTGACAGAGGGGAGTCTCTGTCCCGGCTGATACATACCAGATGCAATCTGGGCAGTCAGCTGCTCTGACAGTTGAATCCAAATCGGCCGGTCATCTGCAATATTCCACTCCATATTTTCTCCTTGTTCTATTGTATCATTGTATTAATTGCTTAATACAGTTATACATGAAAAACAGTACTTTGTCAATTAAATTTTATTTTTTCTTCTACTCTGAACTGGGGCCATCAAAAAAAGAATGAATCCGCTTTTAATCAGACTCATTCTTCCTCATTTCTCTTCTTAATGATTTTCGGTTTCAATGCTTTTGGTTGACTGGCCTTCTACCAGTCTGGCCTGAAAAATTTTCTGCTGACTCACCCTTTGCTCCGGATTCTTGCTCCGAATCTGAGCAAACAAAATGCGGATCGTCTCATAAGCCATTTCTTCTACCGGCTGATGGATGGTGGTAATGGCCGGATTGTAATAGTGGGCCATATCCAGCCCGTCAAATCCGGCAATCGAGTAGTCCTTTGGCACTGATTTTCCTGCATCAAACACTGCTTTGCAAGCACCAATGGCCATACTGTCTGAAATAGCAAAGACTGCTGTCAGTTCTGGTTTGGAAGCCATCAGCTTTTTCATCAGTCCGTATCCATTGGCCATGGTATACCAGTTTACATTTTCCGGACTGTAAAAACACCAGGACGGTTCAGATTGGATTCCATGATCCGCCAGTGCACGCCGATACCCTTCCAGGCGCAGACGTCCAATGCTCTCATCCTGGGGAGTCGCCGCCAATATCCCTATTTGGCCATGTCCCAAACTGCACAGATAATCCACTATCTTATAGCTTTCCTGAAAGTCATCTACTGAAACACAGGACAAAAATTCGTTCTCCATCGCACCTGTACACGAAGCCGTACTTAAGACAAAAGGAATCTCCAACTGTTTTAATTTTTCTTTATTCTGGCAGAAATGTCCGCCCAGAAAAATAATTCCCTTCAGCCGTTTTTCCTTAATCAGTTCAATGGCCACATCCACCTCGTCTTCTGCCTCTTCTACCCTGTGAAGCAAAAACGAATACCGCTTTTTCTGAATTTCCTCTTCAAAGATCCGAATCATGCTGTAAAAAAACGGGTTGTCAATTCCCTTAATTAATACCGCAATGGTTCTGGAAACAGAACGTTTTAAATTTCTGGCGCTGTTATTAGGAATATAATGGTTTTCCCTGATTACCTCTAAAATACGGTTTTTCGTCTCCTCATTAATATCCGGGTGATTGTTGATTGCCCTGGATACTGTGCTGACGCCAACGCCGCATATTTTTGCAATGTCTTTGATATTAAGTGTATCCATTTCAAGTCCTCTCTTCTTGCAGCAGTTTTTATGGTATCAGATTCTTCCATATATTTGAGCCATAAACCGACATTTTTCTACAATATCCTGGGTAAACGCCCCTTTTTGCATTCTCCACGTCCAGTTTCCCCCCAGCGTTGAAGGCGTATTGAGCCTCGCCTCGCTTCCAAGTCCCAGATAATCCTGAAGAGGAATCACTGCCAGATCCGCCACGCTTGCTAAGGCCAGGCGGATAAAATCCCAATGAATCTCGGACCCGGGCGTTCTCTGACTATTCATATAGCAGACCGCCATCTTCCTGTCTTCCGGTATCAGCGCTTCATACCATCCCCGGATTGTATCATTATCATGGGTTCCTGTGTATACCACACAGTTATGGGGATAACAGTGGGGCAGATAGTTGCTCTCCTCTCTGGAATCAAAGGCAAACTGCAGCACCTTCATACCTGGAAATCCTGTGTATTCCACCAGCTTCTGCACACTGTCTGTTACAAAGCCCAAATCCTCCGCAATCAAGTTTATCTCTCCAAATGTTTCCTGCATTTTCCCAAAAAGCGACAGTCCAGGTCCCTTTTCCCAATGGCCATGCACTGCTGTCTTTTCTCCTGCCGGAATGGAATAGTATTCGTCAAATCCCCGGAAATGATCCACCCGGACTACATCATACATCTGGAAGCAGTAAGCCATCCGCCGCATCCACCAGGCGTATCCGGTCTTTTCATGATATTCCCACCGATACAGCGGATTGCCCCATAGTTGTCCGTCAGCAGAAAAACCATCCGGCGGACAGCCGGCCACTGCTTCTGGCATGTTGTTTTCATCAAACTGGAACAGCTCCGGGTGGACCCAGGCATCTGCGCTGTCAAACGCCACATAGATGGGAATATCGCCAATAATCCGAATCCCCTGGCTGTGCGCATATTCTTTTAACGCTCTCCACTGTTTCAGGAAAACCATCTGCAGAAATTCATGGAACAAAATCTCTTTTTCCAGCTTTTCTTCATAGTATTTTACAGCCCCCGGCTTTCTGAACTTGATCTCCTCGTCCCACTTGGTCCAGCAGGTTTCTCCAAAATGGCGTTTAATCGCCATGTACAGGCAATAATTCCTGGTTTCTTCTTCCAGCCCCGTCTCCAGGCATTCTTTAGCTGTTCCTGAATCCGAAAAACCATCCAGCCACCTTAAAAACGCCTTGTAAAGCACTGCCTGACGATTTTCATAGAGTTTGCTGTAATCAATCCGGCTCTCGTCCGCTCCAAAATCTGTTTGGCTGCATTCTTCGCTGGTTAAAAGCCCTTCCTCTATCAGTTCCTCCAAATCAATCAAATAAGGATTTCCTGCAAATGCAGAAAAAGACTGATAGGGAGAATCTCCGTACCCTGTAGGTCCCATGGGAAGAATTTGCCAGCAGCTTTGCCCTGCCGCCTTTAATAAATCCACAAATTCGTAGGCTTCCCTGGAAAATGATCCGATTCCGTATGGGGAAGGAAGGCTGAAAACCGGAAGCAGTATCCCTGCTTTACGCATCATGTTCATCTCCTTTAACCTTTTACTGCGCCTGCTACAACGCCTTCAATAATGTATTTCTGGCATGACAGGTAAAATGCCACAATTGGAATAATTGCCAGTACCAGAACGCCCATCATAGCGCCCATATCAATGGATCCGTAGCCGCCTCTTAAATACTGGACTGCAATAGAAATCGTCTTATATTTTGTCATGTCCAGAATCAGATATGGAAGCAGGTAATCATTCCAGATCCACATCGCCTGTAAAATAGCCACTGTCACGCAGGTAGGTTTCATGACGGGAAGCACCACTCTGAAAAAGGTGTGCACCGGCGTACATCCGTCCATCATAGCCGCTTCTTCGATTTCTAACGGAATCGACTTGACAAAGCCGGTAAACATAAAGACCGACAGTCCGGCGCCAAAGCCCAGATAGACAATTACTAATCCCCAGGGAGTGGTCAGCCCCAGCATGTCTGCAATTTTAGACAGCGGAAACATCACCATCTGGAAGGGCACAATCATAGAAAACAGGCACAGATAGTAAATCGTGGAGGTGACTGCATTTTTTACGCGGCTGATATACCAGGCGCACATAGAGGTACACAGAATAATCACTGCCACCGATGCAACGGTAATAAATAACGTCCAGCCAAAGGCCTCAAAAAATGCGGTCTTTTTAATGCCGTTTATATAATTGTCCAGTCCCACAAACATTTTCCCTGTTGGGATTTTAAAGGGATAGCGACTGATATATGCCTTTTTCTTAAATGAGTTAACCACCACCAGCGCTATCGGAACCAGGTAAATGACAGAAATCACTGAAAAAATCACAGTCAGAATCCGATCCATTCTTCTTTTCTTTGTTGCCATATTACTGCTGCACCTCCTTCCTTCTTGTCAGCCAGTTTTGAGCTACGGCAATCACTGCTACCAACAGGAAAAATACCACTGCTTTTGCCTGTCCTACACCTTCCCATCCGGTACGGCCATAGAACGTATTGAAAATATTTAATGCCAGCAATTCCGACATATTGGACGGTTCTCCGTTGGTAAGGGCCAGATTCTGATCAAACAGCTTAAAGCCATTGGTAAGAGTCAAAAATGTACAGACAGTAATGGATGGCATTACCATGGGAATCGTAACATTCTTTAAGAGCGCCCATTTATCTGCCCCATCGATCTTTGCTGCTTCTATTAATTCCCCTGGAATATTCTGGATTCCCGCAATATAGATAATCATCATATATCCGATCTGCTGCCAGCACATTAAAATCACCAGTCCCCAGAATCCGTACACAGAAGAAAAGGTAAGCGTCTTATCGAAAAACTGCAAAATGCCATTGAGCAAAAGATTCCAGACATATCCCAAAACAATGCCGCCGATTAAGTTCGGCATAAAAAATACAGTCCGAAACAGATTGGTTCCCCGAATCTTTCTGGTTAAAAGCATTGCAGCGGCAAATGCAAAAAAGTTGATAAATACCACACTGACAATGGTAAATAATGCGGTATACCAGAGAGCGTGTACAAAGGTGCCGTCTGAAAAAATCCTGGTATAGTTGGAAAACCCCACAAACACTGCGTCATTAATCGTTGTAAATTTGCAAAAGGACAGGTATACCCCTACTAAAAACGGGGCAATAAATCCTATCGTAAATGCTGCCAGCGTGGGCAGCACAAAAATTGGAAAATACCGTTTAATTGCTTTTTCCATATGATCCCTCTCCTGTTTCCTGTGAAAAAAACGGAGGGCGGGTGAAATTCACCCACCCCGTTTGCTTTACGGTTTTAATTGTTTGCTGCCTGATATTCAGATGCCCATCCATCTACAAATGCCGTTTCTACTGCAGTCCAGTCACCGGTGCCCTGCGCATACTCCAAAAGCGCGCTGCCCAGCTGGTTCTTCCATTCCTCAGACGGCATGGTAGTAAAGTTCCATGTAACAACAGTATTGCCTTTCTTTACATCCTCATCTGCTGCTGCCACTAATGGGTTCTCTGGTAAGTATTCTTCTGTAAAGGTGGTAAATGGAGTTACAAATCCCATATCGGCCAGACCTCTCCGTCCTGTCTCGCTTTCTACTACCCACTGTAAGAAGTCTAAAGTTGCCTTGATATCTTCCTCAGAAGCTTTGCTGTTTACGCACCAGTAGTTCTCAGATCCAGTACAGAGTCCCTGCTTTTCTTCACCTTCTGCACCAATGTAGATTGGAAGCATTCCCAAATCTTCATCTGCAACTTCATTGTCTTTGATGTCGTTGTAAGCCCAGGTTCCGTTCTGATAGAATACTGCTTCGCCTAATGCAAATTCAGAAGCAGCGTCTTCTCCGGTCTTACCAGAAAGCATAGTCGGTTCGCAGGTAGAATTATTGATATATAAATCAAAAATCTGCTTGTAATTGTCTAAGTAAGTGCCCTTTACTGCATCGGTAGAGGTAATTCCATCAGCCTGATACTCATAGTACAGCGGCAGATTTGCCAGATGGGTCTTAAATCTCCAGTCCGAAGATGCGTCAAATCCTGCGGAAGTAAACGCTCCCTGAATGCCCAGATCGTCTTTCTTGGCCTGCAGATCTTCTGCCACTGCCTTTAAAGTTTCAAAGTTGTTGATCTCATCCACTGAAGAAATCACTGCCCCGTCCATGGCTATGTAGTCATTTAAGATCTTCTTATTGTAAATCAGACCGTAAGTCTCAATTACATATGCAACGCCTTTTACTGCGCCGGATTCATCAATCAATGCAAAATCATCGCTGGATAAGTCTTTATACACTGCGCTGTCCTTTAAATCATAGCAGTAATCTTTCCAGGATGCCAGACCTACCGGACCGTTGACCTGGAATAAGGTAGGCGCATTGCTCTTTGCCATCTCAGATTTTAAGGTCTGTTCATAAGTACCGGATGCTGCCGTTACAACTGTAACCGGTACGCCGGTTTCATCTGTATAAGCTGCTGCCAGCTCTACCCACTGGTCTGCCTGCTCCGGCTTAAAGTTTAAATAATAAACCTCCCCGTCTCCGGCTGCCTCTTCTGCTTTTGCAGTCTCTTCCTCTGCCTTTGTTTCAGTCTCTGTCCCGGCTTCTGTCTGCTGTCCTGCCGTAGTCTCTGCCGGCGCGCTCTGCTCAGAACTGCCGCATCCGGTCATTGCTCCGACTACCATAGCTGCTGATAACGATACTGCTGCCAATTTTTTTAATTTCATAATAAGCCCATCCCTTCTTTGAATGTTTGCTTTACCGCAACATTATCGGAACCAGACAACCTGTCTTGCAGCTTGTTCCGGCAACGTTATCGGTAACGTTTCCAATCTGATAAAATCACTATACCACACTTTTATTATTTGTTCAAGTGTTTTTATTATCTATTTTATGCGTTTTTACCAACTATTTTTATCTTACATTAAAATACATTCGACAAGAAGCGATATTTTTCTTGTATTTGCACTGTGATTCATCACTTTTTCACAAATACTTCTTCCGTCATGAACACCCATTTCTGCATACCATGAACCTGACACTGCTGCGTATTTCCCGGCCCAATCCCCAAAGGTACGCTTATCTGTCTATGCCAAAATGCCGGTGGAACTCCCAGGCAGCAATCAATTTTTACCATTTTTGCTGTGAACAGCTGGCAGATACCCCATCTGCCCAGTTTTAAATCCATTCCTGTCAGCAGCGTACCTGCTTTAGACGTGTCCGCCTCTCCTGGTAATCCGGCATGATGTTTTTCACTTCTTTCCAGAAATTAGGGGAATGATTCATTTCTTTCCGGTGGCACAATTCATGTACCACCACATAATCCTGCAGTTCTTCCGGCAGACGCATCAGCTGACAGTTAAAATTTAAATTTCCTTTGCTGCTGCAGCTTCCCCAGCGGGTCTTCTGGTTGCGGATGGTAATTCTTCCATAGGTTGCCCCTATCATCCTGGCATAATTTTCCACTTTTTCCGGAAGAACCTGAAGGGCTTTTTGTGCCAGTTTTTCAATCTCCTCTGCGGATAAGGGGTCCGGTTGAGCTGCTTTTGTCTCCTCGATCCGCTTTAAATGTTTGAAAATCCATGATTCTTTTGATTTTACAAAGTTCTGGATTTCTTCTCTGGAAACCTTATAAGGAGCCCGTACTTTTAACAGTCCGTCCCGGCTAATCTCCAGGGCCAGGGTTTTCCGGCTGCTTCTGATAATCTCATAATTCATGGAAACGATTTCCTCCTGATGGAGCTCTTCTTTTCTGTATTTTCAGTTAAAAGGTTACAGACTATGAAACTCCGGTTCCATCTTATTATATGTACAGAAAGAACGAAATCCTAATTCTTTTAACTGCTCCTTTGCCTCCTGAATATACCTTCCCAAATGTTCCGGTTTGTGGCTGTCACTGCCAATGGTAATAATGGTTCCGCCTAAATCCCGGTACAGCTTTAATAACTCTGCAGATGGCATAGAATCCTTTAACCCGTACCTGTGGGAAGAAGTGTTGATTTCAATTCCTTTTCCATCTGCAATTACAATCTTTAAAATTTCGGCAATCAGGGGTTTCACTTTTTCAAATGGATATTCTCCTGCCTTGTCATAGCGCTTGATTAAATCCATATGACCCAAAACGCTGTAGCTTTTATAATTTTGGACTACCCTCAGCATTTCTTCATAATAGCGTTTTTGGTACTCATTCTGAGTTCTTCCTTTTTGAAACTCCTGGGTCCAAAACTCTTTATCCTCCACCTGATGAATGGATAAAATAATAAAATCAAAGGAATAACGGTCAAATAATTCCTGAAACTTCGGTATCGTATGCGTCTGTACACCAAATTCCATACCTGTTTTAATCGTAATGTTCTCCTGATACTGCTTCCGAATGCGGCTTATTTCCTCCATATAGCGAGGGTAATCTACATTGGCCAAAGGTTCCCCATTCCGGTATAAAATCTCGTTCCCACTATCCCAGTCGTCCTTTACTCCATAATCTACATGATCGGTAATGCAAATCTCATCCATCTGTAATCCAACAGCATCTTTGACTACGCATTCCATTGGATAAATGGAATCATCACTAAATTCTGTATGTACATGGTAATCTGCAAACATAAAACTCCTCCTCTATTTTCCCTATAAGCTAATAAACCAAAAGCGGCGAACTATGCCGCCGCTTTCTTACCTCTTATGCTCTCAGTTCAATTCCCATTCCCTGAAGGCCATTTAAAATTTTGTTCATTACACTGGTAATTTCTTTTTCTTCCAGGGTATGATCCTGTGCTCTAAAGGTAATGGAATAAGCCATAGACTTATATCCTTCCTTAATCTGACTTCCTTCGTAAATATCAAACAATTTGCACTCTTCCAGAATCTTTCCGCTTCTCTGGACAATCATATCTTCAATCTGGCCTGCCAGTACGGATTTCGGAACCACCATACTTAAATCTCTGCTTACTGCAGGGAATTTTGCCAGTCCGGCATACTTTCTGTCAAAGGTGGTAAAGTCTAACATAGCCGGCATATCTACCACTGCCACATAAGCCTTTTCCCCAATCTTATAATTGTCTGCCACATCCGGATGAATCTCGCCTAAATAGCCGATTACGGTATTGTTATATACAATATCTGCCTTTCTTCCCGGATGCAGGTACGGATGATCCCCATTTGGATCGTAGTGAAGGCGTCCGGTCATGCCAACGCTTTCAAAGAACTCTTCTACCACGCCCTTCATGGTAAAGAAATCGCCGTCTCCGTACATTCCCAGTACAAACTGCATCCGTTCGTCTGGAAGTTCGGTCAGAGGAAGGCTCTTTGGCAGATAAACCGTTGCCATCTCATAGAGACGGACATCCTTGTTTCTGCGGTTGTAGTTGGTAGACAGAGAAGTCAGCATACCGTTTAACGGCAGGGTACGCATGACGCTGAAATCCTCGCCCAGCGGATTGGAAATCACAACGGTCTGGCGAAGCTTGGAGTCTGCGGGAATTAACAGCTTGTCAAATACCTTAGGACTTTCAAAGGAATAGGTCATTGCCTGGGAGAAACCGGAAAATTCTGCAATTTCTCTTGCTTTTTCCTCGATCCGAAGCTTGTAAGACAGCTTTCCGGTGGTAGACTCTCCTGCCGGAAGAGTGGTTGGAATCTTGTCATAGCCGAAGAATCTAGCTACTTCCTCTGCAATGTCTGCCTCTCTCTCCAGATCCTGTCTCCAGGTTGGAGCAATCACTTCGCCTGTCTCTTCGTCATAACCAATCTCCAGAGGGCCAAAGTAGCTTAACATGGTTTCTTTGGAAAGGTCGGTTCCCAGTAAGTTGTTAATGCGTTCCGGATGGAATGGGATTCTCTTCGGCTCCTTTAATCCGGCGCAGACGTCGATAACGCCGCCTACTACTTCTCCGGCTCCCAGCTCTTCGATTAACTGGCAGGCGCGGTTGATTGCTTCCATGGCAGTATTGGGATCCAGTCCCTTTTCAAATTTGCCGGAAGCGTCGGTTCTTAATCCTGCCTTCTTGGCAGACAGACGGATATTGGTGCCGTCAAAGCAGGCGCACTCAAATACCATGGTCTTGACATCATCGGTAATCTTGGAGTTTTCACCGCCCATAATACCAGCAATGCCGACTGCCTTTTCCCCGTCATTAATCATCAGAATGGTATGATCCAGCTTTCTTACCTGTCCGTCTAATGTCTGGAACTCATCTCCGTCCTCTGCACATTTTACCACAATCTCATGGCCTGCCAGCAGGTCATAGTCAAATGCGTGCATCGGCTGGCCGTATTCTTCCATAATGTAGTTGGTAATATCTACCAGGTTATTGATTGGGCGGATGCCGCTGGCAGCCAGACGTCTCTGCATCCACTCTGGAGAAGGAGCCAGTTTAATGTTCTTTACCATTCTTGCACAGTATCTTGGGCAAAGTTCCTGATTTTCTACCGTTACTTTTAAATAATCGTGAATATCCTCATTGTTTCCGCTCTTTGTTACAACTGGAGGAACAAATGGCTTTCCAAAGGTAGCTGCTGCTTCTCTTGCAATGCCAAGCACGCTGTAACAGTCTACACGGTTAGAAGTAATTTCGTACTCAAATACCACGTCGTGAAGACCCAGCACCTCTACTGCGTCTGCACCTACCTGGGCATCTTCCGGAAGAATGTAAATACCGCTTTCCGGAGCCAGAGGATACATATCCCTGTTAGAACCCAGTTCTTCGATGGAACACATCATACCGTAAGAGTCAACGCCTCTTAATTTGCCGCTTTTAATCTGGATTCCATCTTCTGGAAGAGGACCGCCGTCATGTCCGCCTGCTACTTTTCCTCCGTCTAATACAACCGGAACCTTGTCTCCTTCCTTTACATTAGGAGCTCCGGTTACAATCTGGATGGTCTCGGTTCCTACGTCTACCTGACAGATAATCAGCTTATCTGCATCCGGATGCTTTTCAATTTTTTTAATCTGTCCGACTACAATCTTTTCCAGATTTTTGTCCAGACACTCATAACCTTCTACCTTGGTTCCGGACAATGTCATGGCGTCGGTATATTCCTGAGCTGTCACGTCTAAATCCGGGACGTATGCTTTAATCCATGATAATGCTGTATTCATAATCTAATCTCCTTTTCTTCCATTCTCATCCTTGCCTAGAACTGCTTTAAGAAACGGGCGTCATTCTCGTACAGCAGTCTCATATCGTCAATCTCATATTTTAACAGGGCAATTCTCTCCAGACCAACGCCGAATGCAAAGCCGGAGTATTCATTTGGATCGATGCCGCACATTTCCAGAACTCTTGGATGCACCATGCCGCAGCCTAAAATCTCAATCCAGCCGGATCCCTTGCAGAACCGGCATCCCTTGCCGCCGCACTTAAAGCAGCTTACATCTACCTCTGCACTGGGCTCGGTAAATGGGAAATGATGAGGACGGAATTTTACCTTTGTCTCTGGTCCGAACAGCTCTTTTGCAAATTCAGCCAGGGTACCCTTTAAGTCTGCAAAGGTCACGTGTTTATCGATTACCAGACCCTCGATCTGATGGAAGGATGGAGAATGGGTTGCATCGACTGCATCGGAACGGAATACACGTCCAGGAGCAATAATGCGGATCGGAGGTTTGCGGTTTTCCATCGTACGGACCTGAACCGGAGAAGTCTGGCTTCTTAACAGAATATTCTCGTTAATGTAGAAGGTATCCTGCTCGTCTCTTGCCGGATGTCCCTTTGGAATGTTCAGTTTTTCAAAGTTATACTTGTCATACTCGACTTCCGGGCCTTCTACTACTTCATAGCCCATTCCGGTAAAAATACGTTCTACTTCTGCCAATGCAATGGCGTTTGGATGGCTGTGTCCCATTCTGCCTCTGTTAGCTGGAAGGGTTACGTCAATCACTTCGTTTGCCATCTGCTCTTCTCTGGCCTTTCTTGCCAGAGCTGCTCTGGTTTCTTCTATTTTTTCTTCAATGACAGCTCTTACTTCATTGACCATCTGTCCTACTTTTGGACGATCTTCCGGAGCCACATCTTTCATGCTCTTTAATACGGTGGTCAGCTCGCCTTTCTTTCCCAGGTAAGCAACACGGATTTCATTTAATGGGTCTAACTTGTCAGCGGCATTCAGCTTTGCCAGGGCTTCTGATTTGATTTTCTCTAACTGCTCTTTCATAATATCTCCTTTTCTTGTTTTTTTGCAGCGGGTTCTGGAGAGGTATTGCTGGGGAGTTTGGTAAAAAAAAGCTCCGTCCCTCCAAAACGAAGGGACGAAGCTTAAACTTCGCGGTACCACCCTGATTCCTGTCTGAACAGGCTCTCATCCTATACGTAACGTGTACGAAACGTCACTGCCTAGCGCCAGGAGACTTCCGTCTCATACCAGGTTTCAGCAGTGCGGCTCCTGTGGGAAATTCGGCCAGTTATCGGAACCCAAGGAAGCTTACAGCCGGTGGCTTCCTCTCTCTGTGGGAAAAATAAGGGCTTACTGTCACATTCACAGCCTTTTTTATAAACTATTTAACATTCTAATCACTAATACCGGAATTGTCAAGTCTATCTTGTGCCTGGCTGAACGGTTATTATAGATCATCAATCAGAGCCGTACTCTTGGCATAAGCCGTACTCTTGGCTTCAAAGAAATCTGTCTTTACCATATTGGCGTTGGAATACTGGCTGACCCAGGCCATGCTGGCCGGTTCTTCCTGATTGTCTTCGTAAAGGAAGCCGTACCCTAAGCTGGACCAGCGCTGGTTGCCCAGATAATGAATGTAATCGTTTATCATCTGCTTATTTAAGCCTGGAATCTCATCTCCAATTACATAATGACCCCATGCAATTTCCTGGCGGACGCCTTCCCTTAACATCTCTTTCATCACTTCCACCATCTCATCTGTAAACAACTCTGGCTGCTCGTTTTTAAGTTCCAGCAAAATATTGCGGAACAGCCATAAATGGGTATTTTCATCCCGGTTAATATAGCGGATCTCCTGGGCAGAACCAGGCATCTTTCCATTGCGGGAAAGATTGTAAAAGAACATAAAACCGCTGTAAAAATAAATGCCTTCCAAAATATAATTAGCCATCAGAACCTTTAAAAGATTCTGGGGCGTCTGATCGTTCTGAAACTCATTGTAACGGTCGCCGATAAAGGTATTGCGGCGCAGAAGGTGTTCATCTGTTTTCCACTGGTACAGGATGTTGTTGCGCTCTACTGGACTGCAGATAGTATCCAGCATATAGCTGTAACTCTGGCTGTGAACGCACTCCTGAAATGCCTGGATAGACAGGCACAGATTCACCTCATTAGCAGTGACATAGGCACTGATATTGGGCAGATTGGCGCTCTGCAGAGAATCTAAAAATACCAGAAAACTTAAGATTTTATCATATGCCGTCCGTTCCGGCCGGGAAAGTCCCGGATAATCCTTTACGTCCTGGGACAGATTGATCTCTTCCGGTATCCAGAAATTATTCATCGCCTGCCGGTACCAGTCGCTGACCCATGGGTATTTTAAATTGTTAAAGTCATTTAAATTGGTGGTATTCCCACCAATCATCCGGCGCTTAATAAGTTCCGTATCGCCGTTTGGGTTAAATAAAGGTTTTTTTACAAGTGTTGCCATCTGGACTTCTCCTTCTATCATCGGTCTTTTTTAAGAGGAACAGCTCTCACATTCTTCCACTTCCAGGGATTTGCTGCGGATGTAATAAATGGTCTTTACTCCCTGCTCCCATGCCTGAAGATATAATTCCAATACCTGGCGCAGGGTGTATTCATTGGTAATATACAGATTCATACTCTGGGCCTGATCAATGTGGCGCTGCCTGATGCCGCAGGCTTTTACGCTCCAGCTCTGGTCCAGAAGGTGGGCGTTTTTGTAATACCAGAAGGTCTCTGGAGACAAATCCGGCGCTACTCTGGGCAGCATGCCGCCTCTCTTTTCTTCCAGGAAAAATTTATTCATAACCGGATCAATCCCTGCAGTTGTACCAGCCACAATACTGGTGCTGCTGGTAGGCGCTACCGCCAGCAGATATGCATTGCGCATTCCGCACTGGTGAACCATTTCTTCCAGTTTCTTCCATTTAGGGCTGTTATACCCTCTCTTTTCAAAATAAGAGCCATTGTCCCAGTCGCTTCCTTTAAAGCGGCTGTAGGAGCCTTTTTCCTCTGCCAGACGGCAGCTTGCCGAAATCGCAGCGTAATTAATGGTTTCAAATACTTTGTCTACAAATGTTAAATGTTCCTCGCTCTCCCAGCGGATTCGGCGCTTTGCCAGCATATGGTGGTAACCGCTGACGCCAAGGCCGATGCTGCGGTAGCAGCGGTTGGTAATCTTTGCATAGGGAATAGGATAAAAATTTAAATCAATTACATTGTCCAATGCCCGAACAGCTGTAGCAACCACATCTTCCATCACCTTCTCATCTTCAACCGGAAGATTTCCCAGAGAAAGACTAGCCAGATTGCACACTACAAAGTCTCCTGGCCTGGTGGTAGTCACGACAACCGTATCCCCCTCTTTTGTCTGGATTTCCGTACTCACCGTCTCTATCGGAGCCATGTTCTGAGCAATCTCGGTACAGAGGTTGGAACAGTAAATCATCCCGCAGTGGCTGTTAGGATTGGCGCGGTTTACCGCATCCCGGTTAAAGGTAAACGGAGTTCCGGTCTCTACTGCGCTTTTTAAAACCAGACGGACAATCTCTTTGACTGTCACCTTTCTCTTTGTAATGCGGGGATCGTCTACGCAGCTTAAGTACCTGCGCTCCCACTCTTCTCCCCAGTAATCTTCTAAAGCATACCCTTTTACGGTGAGAATTTCATGAGGGCACATAAGATACCAGGCCGCATCCAGATCTGTGCGGGCCAGTTTCCAGAATAAATCAGGCCAGCACACTGCCGGGAAAATATCATGGGCCTTCATCCGGTCATCCCCGTTATTGGTCCGAAGCTGCAAAAACTCCGGCAGATCCTTGTGCCATGCATCCAGATACACTGCCGCCGCGCCCTGGCGCACTCCTAACTGATCCACTGCCACTGCTGTATCATTAACCAGTTTAATCCAGCGGATTACTCCTCCGGCTGCGCCTTCAAATCCCCGGATGGTGCTGCCAGTTGCACGTACCTTTCCGAAGTACATTCCCATGCCTCCGCCAAATTTGCTTACCTTTGCAAAATTGTCAATGCTGCGGTAAATTCCCTCCAGACTGTCCGGAACCATATCAATAAAGCAGCTGGATAATTGATGATACGGCTTTCTTGCATTGGAAAGAGTCGGGGTTGCCATAGTCACCTGAAGAAGGCTGAGCATATCGTAAAATTTCTGGACCCATTTCATCCGGTCTGTTGTTTCATTCATGGCCAGGTGAAGGGCAATGCCAAGAAACATCTCCTGAGGTGTCTCTAACGGCTCGTGTCTGCGTGTCTGAATGACATAGCGTTTTAAAAGGAGATCCAAACCGGACCAGGTAAACTTCTGATCCCTGCTGTCATCTATAAAAGAGGCGGCCAGTTCCAGTTCCTGTCTGGAATAAGCGGTAAGTATGTAATCCCCGTACAAATGCTCCTTTGTCAGGTATTCGATCTTTTCATAAAAACTGTGAATATTCAGACGTTCCAGTTCCATTGCCATCCGTCTGCGAAATCCATAATTTAAAAAACGGGCTGCAATCTTTTCCCAATCCGGAGATTCCGGGCTGGTCAATTCAATGGCTGCCTTTGTCAAAACAGCAATCCGCTCTTCTATCTCCATTCCGGGTTTTACAAAACCGGAAAACTGGGAAGCCAGAGTGCTGATAGGATAAAGTATGGGATCAAACTCTTTCTGGATCTCTGTCAGGCAGGCTTCCATCCCGTCATCCTCAAACTGGCAGGCAATATCCGCCCTGGCCAGACGCAGTTCTGTCCGCTTCTGGCGGTAGAGAATATAACTTTTGGCTGCATCATAATGCCCTTTTGCCATCAAGACTCTCTCTACCTGGTCCTGTATTTCCTCTACTGCGGCTTCCGGGCCGTCAAATCTGCTTTCCACAGCCAAAAGCAGTCCTGCCAGCGTGGCTTCATCCGGTGTTTCCCCCACACTGGCAAAGGATTTGCTGATTGCTGCTGTAATCTTTTTGGGTGCATAATTTTCTAATATGCCGCTTCGTTTTCTAATCTGCATAGCCACCTCCACATATTGCGCTTAGACTCAATATGATATACTATATTTCGTATTTTTTCAAGATGGTATGAAGATCTTTTTTTCACCTGTCTGCTTTCTTATTTTTTTGCAAAGCAGTTCATAAAAAAGTCTGTAAACTTTTCCAGTTCTTCTTTCTGCTCTACATACACATACAGTTTCTCATCTTCCAGCCACTCATAGGCATTAATCCCAATATATCCTTTTTTATCCGGATAAATAATAAATGCATCGGTCGGGTATTTGTTCCGGTATGCCTTTAAAATCTCACTTTTCCGATAATAAGCAGCCTCACCGCATGCAGAAAGATCCGGGACTGTCGGAACCACTGCCACTGTGGGTTCTGTTTCCTTCCATCCCACAATCAAATTGCCGATTTTCGTTTTGCTTCCATGGACAAATCCATAATTAAAACGGCTTACATCTTCTGTATAGCCAAAAAGAAGCTGATAATCATCCCCATTTTCCACCTTTTGGTTAAACAGCGCCCGCATCTTAATCCGATTGGCATTGCTTTTTTCCATGTCCACCTCAGGTCCTTTAAAAAGTTTGCTGAAAAATCCCATAATCATTTCCTCCTAATTATTTTATATAAAGACAATTTTTAAAATTTATCTTTATTTTGTCTAAAAAGAAATCCGCCCAAATCAGACGTTTCAAACATGAGACGGATTTCTGTTTCTTACATTTTACAACTTTTCAATCAATTCGTATAGTACCTATTTAAAAGATTCCAGCACATCAATGATTGCCTCGATCTGAAAATCGACTGTATCATCTGCAGCTTCCGGAACAAACAGCGGAAGGGTATCTGGGATAGCTCTTCGGACAATCAGCACTGTCAGGCTCAAGTTGATAAACAGGCTGACCCGTTTTCTGTCTGCCTTTATGCCGAATATCTCTAAAATCCGGCCGAACAGAAAGGCCTGCTTTTCCCGGAATATACGGCAGCTCTCTCCGGACAGACGCCTAAAAATAAGCTGCTGTTCTTCTATAGTTAAAACAGCAATTCCATTTTCTTCTCCATAGCAGCAGGAATAGAGGAACTTCCTGACACCCTCTCTCCAGTTTAGTCCTTCATCCTCCATAAGACTTTTGGCATACGAAAGAATTTGGGGCTGCTGAAAGTAAAGAGTTTCCACAACAAAATCTTCCTTTGTCGAAAAAAACGTGTAGAAGAATGTTCGCGAAATGCCAACTTTCTTATAAATTTGCTCAACAGTTGTGTGCTGAATCCCCTGTTTTGCCATCAACTTAAGTCCGGTCTCAATCAGCCGCGTCCGAATCTGCTCCCGTTCTTTTTCTGAATATGATACCCTTGGCATTCTCTTCTCTCCAAAACAACCTATCTGCGTTTTTCTTTATTGCGGTACTTAAAGTTTGGGATAACATCTCCCCAGTTTTCAATACCAATAATCCCTTTGGCAAAGTCTGTTACTTCCAGGGTTTCATTTACCTTGTCAATATAGCGGTATACTTCCCAGATCTTTTTCTGCCCGGTGGGCACCACCCGGTTACCGGCTTTCATGTCACAGCTCCACAGTCCAAACGCACAGGAAAGTTCTGTCTCTGATATGGCGTCTACCTGGCGGCTCATGATAAAGGCGTCAATGTGCGGATTGCTGTCCGCAATATAATAAGCATAAGCAAAGGCGGCTGCCTGCAGCTCTTCACAGTCTCCTCTGGTAGCACTCTTAGAAGTAAATCCCTGCTCGGATAAAATAATGGGACGGACTTCTCCCTTGCTGTCTAACAGATGGTTCTGACTAAAATAATTGGTCAAAAGTTCCAGGTTGGCGAAATTGATAATCGGAGAATTGTAATCCCAGGTAATCAGTCCAGTCTGGCTGTCGTCCCAGAACTCCGGCTCTGTCAGCGGAACGGAATACGGATGATATGCAAGGCCCCAATCCATCTGTCCCTTTGCCGTCACCAGATTGTTGAAAGTATCCACTACTTCCTTTCCGCCATACTTGGTCGTCCCGTTAATCTCATTATTCCAGTTGTAGTCCAGGGAAAAATATACCCGGTCATTGGCATTGGTGCTCTTAATGGCTGTATAGAATACCCGGAACGCTCTCTCAAACTCGGTCATATACCTGGTCACATCCATGGGACCGATATAATTCCACTGCTGATTGTTAATCTCATTGCCGATGATCCAGTTAGAAATTTTTCCATGAGTGCCGTCATAGCGCTCTGCCAGGAAGGAAGCCATGGCCTTAATATCCTCATATCCGGCTTCGGTTGCCGCATTAAACATATAGTAATTTGCAGACGCATTTTTCTTAGTTCCCGGATAAATCAAATCCGGAGTCGTGTCATTCCAGCTATTTAAAATTACTGCTGTAACAGAAATCCCCTTTGCCGAAAAATCAAAAATCGTCTTATCGTAAATATCAAAAAATTCCTTGCTGAAATGATAGGTTTTCCCCTCGTACTCATAATCAATGCCAGTGCCTAACATAGCCTGAAACGGAATGTTGACAATGGTGTGCTTTACCCCCAAAGCAAAGGCATCGTTCAGCATATCGTGCTCAATCAGCAGACCCTTTTTGCTTAAAGGCTCGTGAAACGGCTTCTGGTTTTTGGCAATTTTTTCCGGATTGGTAATATAATGGGGCTGGCTGACTGCCACATAATTGGATCCATCCCATACCGTTACCACAAACTTGGAATACAGACGGCTGTCTGCTGTACCAGCATTTAACGGAAAAGTGAAGGTCACTTCATTTGCCTTGTCCACTGCCTGCACATATCCTCTGGTCCGTACAGAGTCCTCATAAGGCTTTAATTCCTTCAGGTAAAAATGATTGTCTGCCCCTGAGATCGCTCCTGTATCAACTGCAGTAACCCTGACGTTTCCATCATCTGTAATCTCACACGAGGTAATCTGAACATTCTCTGTGGCCTGACCGCCTTCTGCATCCGCATAGGAAACGCCTGCATGAAACAGGCACAAAACGGCTGCTAAAAGGATCCAGACTGCTGTTTTTACCCTCGCTATCATTCTTGTTGTCAAAACTTTGCCTCCTTATTTCCTCTTATTCCGGGCATTTTAGTCTGCCCGCCGCATTTATTATACTGTCTGGACAGGAAAAAGAAAAGTTTCTATCCTCTTACATTGTCTTACAATTTCCTTAACTGGAGTAACCGTTCAGCCATGCGAAGATTCAGCCAGGAAAAATGTTAAAAGCTTGTTTTCATAAGAGTTTTCCTGGCTGAATCTTCATCGGGCAGACGCCAGGCGCTTCTTGTCCGCCACAAGCAGGCCAGAAGAGACATGGCTGAACTGTTACTAACTGGAAAATTTCTGCATTTTAGGTCTTTCTATTTTCTGCTTTTTGTGGTATAATATCCTCACTTGACTAGGTACTTCACTAATGAGAATAGATACCTGTCCACTTAGTAGGGTTTTGTCGAACTTAGGGAATTGGTAAATTTCAATATTTTTACGGGGCATTGGCGCAGTTGGGAGCGCGTTTGAATGGCATTCAAAAGGTCGTGGGTTCGAATCCCATATGCTCCATGTTTGACAGGTCAGAAAATCCGAGTCCGTTTTCTTTTAGAATCCGGCTCGGATTTTTTGCTTTTTTATTTCTTTAGTCCCTGCAGATACTGCACTAAAATCCCCTGTTTAATACCGTCCTGAATTTTTTGCTTTACCTCTTCTTCATGTTCAGGAGGACAAAGCGCTTTTACTCTGGCCCAAAGCATCTCGTTGGTGAAACGCCTGTCGTAAGCATAAGGCACTGTATCGCAGGTTCTCTGATACCACTTCATTAACTCTATCTGCATCCTGACAATCGTTTCCTTATAAGAAGGGTCCTGAATCCGGTTGTGGATTTCAGACGGATCTTTTTCCATATCATAAAACTCGTCTTCCCCGGTTATCCGGCTGACATATTTATACCTTTCATCCCGAATCATCGTCCCCTTGGCATGGGCGTTTCCATCTGACTGAGCTTTCATTTTCGGCCAGTATACAAAGCTTTCTGGCGGACCGGACGGACCAGATGCGTGAAATTCATCGCAGTGGGTTTCCTCTAAAAGCCGTCCCCCTTCGCAGAATACATAAAAGCGGTTCTTTGATGTGTGTCCTTCCAGAATCGGCCTCAGGCTTTTTCCAAAATGTGTCCGATTTGGTTTGACTCCTGCATAGTCTATGGCTGTGGCATAAAAGTCTATCAGTTCCGTCAGCGCATCGCTTATGCCCAGCGCATGGGAAACATTCTCTTTTGGCGCTTTCACTAACAGCGGTACTCTGGTCAGACAATCCTCAAACGTATTCTGTGCCTTTTCCGTCAGGCTGTAATCTCCTGCAAAATCTCCATGATCGCTGAAAAAGAAAATCAGACAGTCGTCATACATTCCTTTGTCCTTTAATGCCTGACATAAACGGCGAAATTGTTCATCTATTTTAGAGCACATTCCAAGGTAAGTGGCCCGAAGTTCATCCCAATCCTTTTCTGTGTACTCTCCCATATCCTGATACTGGCGGATCTGATCCAGCATCTGCGCTTTATTCGTGCATTGCTCATGCTCGATTCTTTGGGGAAGTTTTTCTCTGTCAATGGCTGAAAAGTACGGCTCTTCTACCTGGTAAGGCACATGAGGATAATTCAGCCCCAGAAACATACATAACGGTTTTTCTCCGTCATAGTCCCGAATTTTTTGAATCGCTTTGTCCACATCTTCATCATCGCTGCTGTAATTACGCCCATTCTCATCAAGCCCCAGTTGTCCTTCAAAATGCGAGTAACGATCTTTTCCCAAATGGTCAGCGGGATGGACAGGCCCCGGCGCTTCCTCCACATTTCCGCCATAAAAAATCTCATCCGCATTACTTTCTGCCCAGCCCTCTATCTGTCCGGCAAACAAATCGTTTCTGGCATTCATCCACACAAAGTATCCTGCCTGCCGCAGTTCTGAAAACAGATTGCTCTCTCCTGGATGAAGAAGATAGCTCATGGTTCTGTGGCCATGGACATGAGGGTACAGTCCTGTAAAAAAGCTGCATCGGCTGGGAACGCAGACCGTATTCTGACAAAAGGCATGGGAAAAAGATACACCTTCTTTTTCTGAAAATTCATCTAAAAACGGAGTCACTGCCGCGGGATTTCCCATATGTCCCATGGTGTCCCAGCGCATTTCATCCGGATTAAAAATAATAATATGAGGCTGTTTTCTCAATTTGCTCCCTCCTGTTTTCTAAAATCTGGTATCCCAGGTACCGCACCATACTGATTCCTCATGCTGACCTTCAAACGGCTCCAGTCCTGCGATTTTTTTAATGGTTTCTTCAATGGTATCCGGACGGTTGTTATAGGCATTGATAAATGCCGGAACTCTGGATACGTCAATCAGATGGTTGGTGTAATTATATAGAGATAAGGGATTTTGGCGCGCTCCTGCAGATCCGGCATAATCTTTTGAGTCCTTTCATTGCCAAACAAGGCAGCCCGAAACGGAATCCCTCCGATAGGGTATTTTTTCAAAAATTCAATCAGTTCTTCCCTGCTCATTCCCATTAAAGGGTCTGCAAACACCTGTTTTAAATAGTTATTTTATTAATTTAATTAAATTATAGCAGATTTTTTGAAGTTTGTCTACTCATTTTTTATGACTGTTTTTCTGTGTACAGGCACAAAGCCGGCTATTTTTCTATACCATACATTATAACGTCTAATAAAAGAGAGGTTTTTCTATGGCTGAGTCTATTTATACAGCTATGGCAGTTGGGGATGGGTATCCCGTACCGCCTCTGCCAAATCCTGGTGAAGGCGGACCGATTCCGGACTTTGATTTTCCTCCGGATACCAATCCGGATAACGGAGGAACGCCAGTGGTTCCTCTTCCAAATCCTGGCGAAGGCGGTCCTCTGCCCCCATTTCCGGAAAATAATGGGAATACTCCTATGATTCCCCTGCCAAATCCTGGTGAAGGCGGACCGGTCTCCGGCGGCAATACCAACAGCAGCGGAGGAATTTTGGGCTCCATTATCACTGTTATCCCGCGCCCCATTATCCCCTGTTACTTCTGCAATTCCACCCAGTACGGAACAGTCCGGTTTTTAAATGCAGCCTCTGGCTACAATCCATTTTTAATTTATATCGGAAATCAACTGGTAGTCAATTCCCTGGGAAATGCCGAGATCAGCCAGTATGGCAGAGTCTCTGCTGGAAGACAGACCATTACGGTTTCCGGGCAAAACGGGTATGTGTACATCCAGAAATCTATTACGGTCCGCTCCGGTCAGGCCATGACAGTTGCCATCTTTAACACAGCAAACGGCCTGGATTTAATGGAGATTACTGACAATACCTGCCAGGCAGGAACCGGAACTGGCTGCTTCAGAGCCTGCAATCTTTCTGTCACCAATCAGAGTCTCAATGTCTCTTTAAACCGCAATTACGTCACCTTCCAGGGATTAAGCTACAAACAGATCACAGGAGCCGTCTATCTGCCCATGGGTTCCTATCTAGTTCAGGTATTTAATAATCCTTCCTTTACCGGCAATTCTCTGGTATCTTCTTCTTTGTATGTGCGTCCGGGCACTTCTTATACGCTTTACATCTTTAACTGGAATTCTTCCAGGGACGCAATCCGTACTCTGGTGGTGGAGGATCGGCAGGCATAAGCTGGTAGAAACGGGAGCGTTTACAACTTATACAAATTGCAAACTCTCCCGTTTTAAATCCTATTCTGCATAAATGGTTTCTACAACAGAAAGCATAAATGGAATCCATTGATTATTTTTAGCATCATAAAATTTTGTATCCGCATTGACAGCAAAGGGAATTTTTGAGGATGTCAGTGCGGATGTCATATAAGAAGCAAACTCCGCCTGTTCCTCTACCGTATATACATTTCCCTTGTTGTAATTACCAGGCATCCATGCTCCAACCCAGGTGGGAATGCCTGTCTGCTTCTGCCATTCCAGTGCTGCTGCAATTTTGTCTGTAATCAGCTTCTTTTCTGCATCCGTTCCTGTTGTCCATTTTTTCTTTTCGTTGTCTTTATCTGGTCCTGAAGCATAAAAATGCCACTCTGCCATCAAATATCCATTATGTGCGGATGGAATCTTCAATTCATGCAGATAATAAGGATCGGAACGCAGTCTTGGAGAAATCATAATAATCCGCTCCGGATTAGACTGCCTGATTGCAGATACCGTCTGCTCATAAAGTTCATTCAGTACTTCCGGCATTTTATTGACAGCATCTGAAGACTCTATCATCAAATCAAAAGACAGAAGGTGAGAATAATCTCTGTAATGTTTTGCCATAGTTTTCCACCACTGTACAACATGATCCATTGTCTGCTGGCAGGGATTTTCCTTAAATTCATGAGCCTGGTATGCAAGAACCGGAATAATCCCGTTATCCAGACAATCCTTTATCTGCTGGTCCAGATTTTTCAGCAATTCCTGCGTAATATCATCTTTCACCCGAATGCGAACATGGCTGACTCCTTTCGCTTTAAAATCTTTTACCATCTGCTGATTATAAGTAGCTGTCTGCTTTGGAAATTCAGACCAGGTAACGTCCATCCCTTTCCCAAGCAATGACTGGTAAACCCAGGGAGATACCGCCTGATCCCTTTCTTTTCCCAGATTCTCAATCCAACTGCCATCACTCCCGACTACATATCCATCTGGTGTCATAGTATTGCGTGCCATGTATCCATTCGACTTAAAATAATACCATTTTCCATTGATTTGTCTCCATCCCTCCTGAGCATACATCCCATCATCTGTTTCATATCTCCAGCCATATTCGTCCTGTTCCCATTGTCCGGCATAAGCCGAAAAAGCAACACTCAACTGCATCCCAGCAACCAATATTCCTAATAATAATTTTTTCATGCCTTTTCCTCTTCTTTCTTTTTGTGAAGTTATTGTAGCATTTTTCCTACTGGTCATTCAAGGCACTTTATGTGGCAAAAATGTGGCAGATGTTTACGATTTTATTCTTCCATGTTATGATAATTTTAAAGATATTTGGACCTTCTGGAGGTAAAAATGGAAAAGCTGATTTATATTGCAGATGATGAGCCTAATATTCGTCTTATGATGAAAACATTTCTTGAAAGTGAAGGGTTTTTAGTAAAGACCTTTGAGGATGGTGCCAGTATCCGCCAGGCTGTCTTGACCCAAAAACCAGATATGATTATTCTGGACATTATGATGCCCGGAGAAGACGGATTAAGTCTATGTACCTTTTTCCGCAAAAAAAGCAACATTCCTATTATCATTGTATCTGCCAAAGACAGTCCATTAGACAGAGTAACTGGTATCACACTGGGGAGTGATGATTATATTACCAAACCTTTTCTTCCCCTGGAATTTATTACTCGTGTAAAAGCATTATTCCGCAGAGTTCAGCTTTCTTCCGAAGATGCCCCTGCTCATGAGCCGGAAAATCTATATCAATGCGGAAACCTCTCCCTGTATGTCAAGGAGCGGCGCATCCTGGCTGGAGAAAAGATTTTTCCGGCAACTCCCACAGAATTTGATTTTCTGCTGTATTTAATTAAACGCAAGGAAACTGCTGTATCAAAAATCGAGCTTTTGGAACATGTATGGCAGTGCCGCTATTCAAAAGAGGAACAGAGAATGCCGGATGATCTTATGAAACGCCTCAGAAAAAAGCTGAATGCCTATGAATCCTCTGCACGCATTGAAACCATCTGGGGATATGGGTATCGAATCACAGAAAGGAACGGCTGAAATGATAGGAAAACACATTCATACCCGGATTTTTCTTTTGGTTCTGCTGGTTATTCTTTTTCTTACACTGGGAGCCGGTCTGACTTTTTCTGTTTCTTCAAGCTGGTATGTTCAGTATGCAGCAGAACGCGATGCTTCTGCTATTATTGATATCGTAAAAAATGATTCTGCAGATATCAGGGAATATTCGCCGGAAAAGGCCCGCGCATATTCCAAAGATCTTCTGCAAAAGGTAAAAGAAACCATTAAAACAGAAGCTTTTAATGGAAAACTTCTTATTTTTAATTCCAAATATGACCTTGTTTATCCAGAAGCATTTCAAAACAATGAAATATCCGATCTGCTGACGTCCGCCTGCTCTTCTGCCATAAAGCAGGAAGCCGGAGAAAGCGTCCACAGCAGAATCATACAGGCCGAACGTCAAAAATGGTATCTCAAATTTTTTACTTTAAAAACAGATTACTCAGTACGGGCAAAATATTTTATCGCCGCTGTTCCCATTCCTGATATGTCCGCGTTCTGGAATTATACCCAAAAACGATTTTGGATTGTTTTACTGACAGCTTCCGGTATTTCATCTGTTCTTGCCTGGCTAATTTCAAGAAGCATTTCCATGCCTTTACAAAAACTGTGCAGACGGATTCAGATATTAGGAGATGGATATCTGAATCCAATTGATGAAAATTTTTCATTATCCGAACTGCAGTCATTAAAACTTTCCTACAATCAAATGGAACAGCGTATCCAAAAAAGCGAGGAAGAAAAAAATCGATTTTTCCAAAATGTATCCCATGATCTGAAAACACCTTTAGCATCCATAACCGGCTATGCTCAGGGAATTTCCTGCGGCGTTATTGAAGATCATAAAAAGGCAGCTGAGATTATCCTGTCTGAAAGCCTGCGAATGACTTCTCTAATCGAAAGTATTCTGTCTTTAACAAAAATGGACAATCAAAATCTGCATCTGCATCTTACAGATGTGGACCTGGTGGAATTTACAGATGAATGTATGGAGTCTATGCAGGGAATCAACATGGATTGTTCTCTTATTCTAACCACTGATCCAGATGTTATCTGTATTGAAACTGATCCGGATTTGCTGAATCGAATTCTTCAAAATCTGCTCTCTAATTCCCTGCGTTATGCTGATACAAAAATCACAGTGGATATCACACAGAAGGAGCATATGGCTGTCATCCTCATCAAAGATGATGGTCCTGGATTTGACAATGCAGATCTTCCCCATGTTTTTGAACGTTTTTATAAAGGAAAGGGCGGAAAAACAGGAATCGGACTTTCTGTTGTATGGTCTGCCATCCACTATCTCGGAGGATCTATAGAAATCGGAAATCAGTCCCATCCCTCTAAAGGCGCTTACTATCGCCTGTATCTTCCAGAAAAATTTCATATCAGCCAAAAACAGGGACTGCCGCACTCGTAAAAAGTGCGCAGCCCCCCTGTTTTACAGACTATCTCGCCTCATATAAATCTTTTGTGTAATTTTCCATCGGATCCCAGTTCTTAAACTCAAAATCTTCTGGGCTTACGTCTGCGCCTGCTGTCTTTGCGGCATCAATCGCGCGCATCCACTCTTCCTGAGTCTTTTCTGACAAAGCCTGAAGTTCTGCTTTGTAATCGATGTTCTGAGCCAGCACTCCCTGTGCAATCTCACCTAAGTTTGGAGAAATTGCTGCAGCCTGTGCATATACAGCAGCCGTATCTGGCTTTGCCACAATTGGATCCGGAGCCAAAGCCGCCTGCTCGTTGTTAATCTGGTAATACTCTAACATAACCGGATCGGTCATATGCTCTTTGTTTAAAGAATCAATAACAGAAACAAATCCGCCGTCTTCTACCAGACCTGCCTGATACTCTTCTGAATACAACGCCATTAAATATTTAGCTGCTGCTTCTGGATGTTCACACTGAGAAGAAATTCCCATCCATGGCTGAGCGCCGACGTAAGGAAGTTTGCCCTTCATGCCATCGTCTGGAACCGGAAGAGCCATTACGCCAAAATCTAAATCTGGATTTTCCTGACGCCAGGTAGAAATGCACCATGCGCCCTGAATGATAAATGCAGCCTGATTCTGTGCAAACAGAGCTCTTGCCTCAGGCGCTTTCATGGATACAGAGTTTGGATGGAAACATCCCTCTTTTACCAGAGTATCATAGAACTCAAATGCATTCTGCATAGCCTGGGAATTCATGGTATTCTGTCCATCTACCAAAATCATCTGGGAAATGTCGCTGCACTTTGCTCCATCTAAGCTGGCCAGAGAGCGAATGGCAAGTTCCAGACGATTTGCCTGAGCGCCGCTGTCAATAATTCCATAATATCTGCCTTTTCCGGCTTCTGTTACCTGCTTGCAGACATCAATAAACTCGCTCCATGTGGTCGGAAGGTTTTCTACATCCACACCTGCCTCGGTAAGAACCGTCTTGTTGTAGAACATTAATGTATTGATAATGTTTGCAGACTCCGGCAAAACGTATACTTTGCCGTCCATGGTCGTGATTCCTTCATTTAAAGCGCCGTCAGCAAAGGAATTTAAAAATTCCTCTGGCATATAATCGTTTAATGGCACAAACCAGTTTTCAGTCAATACCGTGCTGAGTTTCATTCCAGACGGAATCGGGAACAGATCCGGCGCATTTCCTGCCTTAATGGCAGAAATAACGGTTTCCTTAAACTGATCCGTTGCCAATACCGTATACTCAATGGTAATATTGGGATTTTCTTCCATAAATTTCTTATGGAACTCCTCTCTTCTGGCCTTGGTGGTGTCGCTCCAGTCGATTACCTGCAATGTAATCTGCTCGTCAGAATCTGTTTTCTCACTTTCTGCTGCAGCCGTATTAGAAGCATTTGCAGAAGTCTCTGCAGTCTCTGCCTTAGTTGTCCCGGCAGCAGAATTTTCAGTTGTCACATTGACGCCGCATCCGCATACAGTTCCCATCATGGCAACTGCCAAAGCAGCAGCTAACAGTCCTTTTCTCTTTCTCATCTTCGTCCTCCTTTTAGAAATTAATATAGCATCAGCTCTTTACCGCGCCTGCAATACCGTCTACAAAGTATTTTTGCAGGACAACGAAAATAAAGATCACAGGCAGTATGGCAATACTGGCTCCTGCTGCAATTCCGGTCCAGTCTACCACATTTTCCCCTCTCAGAGCATACAGACCTACAGCCAGAGTTCTGATAGAAGGATTGTTTAATGTAATAATCAAAGGCAGCAAAAAGGAATTCCAGGTCCAGATAAACTGCATGATTACCACTGTCACCATAATCGGCTTTGCCAGAGGAAACATTACTTTTCCATAAGTCTGCACAAAGTTTGCTCCGTCTATGGTTGCCGCTTCCTCCATCTCTTTTGGGAGAGATGCATAAAAGCTGGAAAATAACATTAAAAAGATTACATGGCCGCCTCCGGACTCTGCCAGAATCAGTCCCAGCAGATTTTGGGACAGCCCTATGTTTTTTAACAGTTCATAGATGGGAATTACCGTAAATACCAGAGGAATGGTAATGCTTGCCATAAAGATTTTCATGATCAGGCTTTTTCCCACAAAACTGTATCTGCCAAGGACATAACCGGCTAAAGATGTACTGAGCAGTACAATTACCACTACGGATACAGTAACGATAATGGAGTTTTTAAAATACACTCCAAAATTCGCATTGTTCCATGCTCTGACAAAGTTATCCATACGGAATGATTCTGGAATCAGTTTCAATCCGCTTGCGAAAAATTCATTCTGAGTTTTGAAAGATGCAGAAACCATCCACAAAAATGGATAAATCCAAAGGAATGCTGTTACAGCAAGAATCATATACAGAAGAACTTTTCCAAATTTTTTAAATACTGATGTCTTTCCCATAGTTCCTCCTAAACGGATCTCTTTTTCTGAAAATGCTGTTTTGCTGAATTTCCGATAATTCCAATGCAGACCACCAGCGCTCCAAACATCATGGCTGCCGCACTGGCATATCCCAGTCTTGGCATACCGGAAGAATTTGCATAAGCTGTCCGGTATACAAAAGTTGCCGCCACATCAGTTGCATAGAACGGACCTCCGTTGGTCATGGTCTGAATCAGATCAAATACTTTCAGAGAACTAATGGTGCATAAAACTGCAATCACTCCGCCGATAGGAAGAATCAGCGGAAATACCACATAACGGAAGGTCTGCCACTTATTGGCCCCATCTATGGTTGCCGCCTCATACACATCCTGAGAAACGCTCTGAAGAGCTGCCAGCCAGTAAATCATATAGGTGCCCGCATCTTTCCAGACACCAATCAGCACGACTACCGGAAGGGCAGTCTGGGCAGTTCCGAGCCAGTTGGGACCTCTCACACCGAAAATCGCTAAAAGCTGATTGATAGAGCCAGTACCGCCGAAAATAAACATCATAATAATTCCTACAATAGAAGCTGTGGTAATAACCGGCAGGAAAAATACGGTTCTGAAAAAGGCTGCTCCTCTTTTGATAATACTGTTGAATATGTAAGCCAGAGCAAGGGATAAAGTAAGCTGAATGGGAACCGCCATAATCATGTATTTGAAACTGTTGAGTACCGCATTAAAAAAATACTTATCCTTCAAAAGTTCCTTAAAGTTGTCCAACCCGACAAAAAGCGCGTTGGAGGTCATCCCTGACCAGTCCAATGTAGAGTAAAAAATGCTGGATAAAATAGGATATCCCTGAAACAGGATATATAAAATCAGCGTTGGCATCATAAATACCCAGCACCACAGATTAATGCGCCGTCTTTTTCTTCGGAGCGCTGCCCCAAAAGGAACGGCAGACGATGGTTTACTCACAATCTCATCCTCTCTTTCCCGTTTATTTAATTACAAAAAATAATCAATATTTCGATTTGCTCGATGAGTTTATATTAGCATAAAGCCAGAGATTTTACAATATTTTTTTAACTCAGACTCAAAAATAGTTTATAATTACTAATTACATTTTTATTTTTTGTCTATTTTGTATATATATTTTCCATCCTCCCTTCTGTTATAATAATTACGATTTATAATTAATTTTTCTATAATAGACTTGGAGGAAATATGAAGATCAATATTAACTTTTCCCAGACAAATAGCCAGATTATTGACTTTTCTGCAAAAGAACTGGCCCGCTATCTCGGTGAAATGATGGCAGATTCATTAATTTCAATTAATAATCAATCCAATTTCCCGAACCCTGATCTGACTATCTGCTTAAAGACAGCAGATTTATGCTGTGAATACGGCATGGATCCAGTGGATAATCCGGAGTTTGATGACCAATATGTGATTTCCGTTACAGATAACCAGGGAGTGATTGCCGGCTCCAACCCCAGAAGTGTCCTGTTAGGAGTCTACCATTATTTAAGATCCTTAGGATGCCGCTTTCTGGCCCCCGGCTCCTCCTTTGAGTCGATTCCTCCTTTATATAAGAAAGAGGAACTGTTCTGTTCTTGTAAACGAACGGCTTCTCTTCGCCACAGAGGCGTCTGCCTCGAAGGATCCAGTTCCCTGGAAAATATCCTGGATTTTGTAGACTGGCTGCCAAAACTGGGCTACAACTGTTTTTTTCTCCAGTTTCAGATTCCCTATACCTTCATGGCCCGCTGGTATCATCACGAAATGAATCCTCTGCTCGCTCCTGAAGAGTTTTCTAAGGAAACGGCCCTTTCCTATACCGAACAAGTCACAAAGGCAATGGATTTAAGAGGCGTCATACTCCACCAGGTCGGACATGGCTGGACCGGAGGAGCTATCGGTCAGAATTCCTGCGACTGGAAACCTTTAAAAAAGCCTTTAGATCCGGCAGAGATAAACAAACTGGCTCTTTTAAACGGAAAACGGCAGCTTTTCCATGGCATCCCCATGAATACCAATCTGTGCTATTCCAATCCGGATGCCATAGACAGTTTCACCCGTCAGGTCACAGACTACATTTTGGCGCACCCTTCTGTGGACTACCTTCATGTGTGGCTGGCAGATGAGCCAAACAATATCTGCGAATGCCCGGACTGCCAAAAGACAACCCCCAGCGATCAATATGTGGAACTGCTGAACCATATAGATGAAGCCCTGACCCGTCTTCATTCTCCTGTAAAAATTGTGTTTCTCCTTTATCAGGAACTGCTCTGGGCCCCAAAACATGCCAGATTCCGCAATCCGGACCGCTTTCTTTTAATGTTCGCCCCCATCAGCCGGACATTTGATGCCTCCTACCAGACAAAGGACTCTTCTCTGGATTCGGATCACCTCCCGGCTCTTCCTCTGTATGAGAGAAACCGTATTTCTCTTCCTACCAGTTTAGAGGAAAATCTGGCCCATTTAAAAGCATGGCAGAATATTTTTTCCGGAGACAGTTTTATATACGACTACCCCCTTGGACGGGCACATTACGGAGACTTTGGCTACATTCACATTTCCCGCATTATCAGCGAGGATATTAAAAAAATCCGCTCTATGGGGTTAAACGGCTATATCAGCTGTCAGGAACTGCGGTGCGGTTTTCCCAACTTCCTTCCCAATTACGTTATGGGATACACGCTGTTTGATGAAACCGCTTCCTTTCAGGAATTAGTCCAGGAATATTTTTCCGCCGCCTACGGCCATGGCTGGGAAGAAGTCCTCTCCTATCTGACCGATCTTTCCAACCTGTGCAGCTGTGATTATTTTAATGGAAAAGGGGAACGGATCAGTCCTTCTACTGCCGAGCATATGGAACTGCTCCTTAAGCGGGCCGCCAGCTTTGGACAGGATTTACCCTCCCGTACCCATACGGACAAACCAGAAAATTTATTCTGGAAACATCTTGATTACCACAGGGAATATAGTTTACAATTAGGAAAAGCTCTCCTTCTTTTATCCAAAGGAGAAACAGATGCGGCTCAGCAGGTCTGGCATGATTTCCAGAACTGGATTTGCCAAAATGAATCCTCGTTCCAGTCCTGTCTGGATGTATACCGCGTATCAGAAGTGTCTACCAAATATACTGGATTTTTACTGGAAGAGCCGCTTAAGAACACTTTGTAATACACTCTATGGAGGATTGCCATGTACCGCGGAAAGAAAAACCAGCCATCTAACCGGGCGCGGATTCTGGAATGTATTTTCCGAAATGCCCCAGTTGCCCGATCAGAAATTGCAGAAATGACAGAAATCACTCCGGCTGCAGTCACTACCATTGTAGCCGGACTCATGGCCGAACACATTGTTGTAGAATCGGAAGATCTGGTGATTGATGAAGTTTCTACCGGCCGCCGAAAAGTTCCCATTGATATTAATCCGACTGCTTTCTACAGCATCGGAGCCGAATTTACGCAAAAGGCCTTGGTCATATGTCTGACAGACTTAAAGGGAACTACTATCCAATGTATTTCTTCCCCTTACAGCGATCGTCTGGCTCGTGAAATTACCATAAGGCTCATTAATGGCATCCAGACCGTTGTTGCCCAGTCAGGGATTTCCTGGGAACAAATCATCGGCATAGGAATCGCTATCCCAGGACATATTAATTCAGACTCCGACAACTTAATTACCAATCGAAAAACCTGGTCCCACTTTTCTCCAAAGGAACTGGAGAAACATATCCCCCTGCCGATTGCATACGAAAATAACGTCCGCTGCATGGCACTTGCCCAGTACCTGTTCCGTCCTGCTGACAGTCCGGACAGCTTTGCGTTTTTTCACATAGGTTTGGGAATGTTCTGCGCCAATGTAGCGGACGGCGAAATTTTTTTAGGTAATAATTATATGGCAGGCGAGATCGGCCATACCATTGTCAATGAAAACGGCAGGAGATGCGAATGTGGGAAATACGGTTGTCTTCAGACCTATGCCAGCGAAACCTGGCTATTAAAAAATGCCAGACTGGTTTATCAGAATTCACCCGATACCCTGCTTCGGAATCTGGCTGCCAATGAAGAAGAAATTAAGATAGAAACCGTAATTACCGCCTATTCCATGGGAGATCCCCTTATCTGCAAGTACATCCGGGACGCGTTAAAGTATCTGGGAATTGCAGCTTCCAATATCGCCATTACCATGAATCCGGGAAAATTTTTCCTTCATGGACAGTTTTTAGATGATGAGACCATACGAAGTGAACTCTTAGATTATATTGACCGGCAGCTGCTTTTTATCGGCCGTACCTATACCAGCAATATCGAAATACTTCCCTACCGGCCAGAAGATGGCGCTGTGGGGGCCAGCGCCTTAGCAGTGCGGAATTTCTTTATTAATTGAGCATGACAATTTTCTAGATATCCCCCAGATAATTTTTTCCTTTGGTGCGGATACTTAGTTTTTTTCCATCTGAGTATCCCTCCAAAGCTCCCTTCAATTCGCGGATCAGACATTCTCTTAAAGCATGAATCCGATCACAATATTCCCCCAATATATTTTCATTTACCTTTGTTGTCATAAGCCAATCCGTTCCAGAAATTTTCTTGCTGCTAACCAATTTCCATCCTTTTTGTCGATTCGTACCCGCTATATATCTTCCCTTGCTATCTGTTACAGAAAATTCCACATCTGACGTTTCTGTCGTTTCCAATGCTCCTAAAAATTTTTCTTTTTTTATTTCAATAAAAAGCCTTCCCGTTTTATCATATTGATTTTTACCAATATAGGGATTTTTTTCCTTTATCAATTTCCTCTGACCATTCAATTTCCAACAGCAGTTTTTCTCTGACAACAGCCTCATCCTCAACTATCAGTATTTTTTTCATCCCCTATACACCTCTCCAGAAGCTTCTGAACTTTCCTCATACACCGTACGTTTAGAAAACGGAAACCAGATTGCTGGTGTAAATACCGCAAGTCCGATTACCATTTCATCTCCCTCATTCATCACAATATGAGGAAGATTGGAACGCACAAGAGTCGAATCCCCCGAATTCAAGTGGATTTTTTCCGTACCAATCAGAACTTCCAGTTTTCCCGACTCTACCATAATAATTTCTTCACTCGGATGAATGACCGGACGTTCCCCATCTTTGGAATGGGGTTCCAGTTCAAACCGGATAATCAGAGACTGGGGAACAAACTCAGCAGATGGCATTGGAGTCAGCAAATGATATCGGATGCTTGAGTTTGGCTGAGACAAAATAATACTCTCATTTTTCCGAGTAGTTAGGCGGCTTTCTGTCTCTGTTCCTCCCATAAAAAGATAAGTTGGTACGTCCAGCGCTCCGCTCAGCTTTCTCAGCGTTGCCAGTGACGGAGCCGTCAAATCCCTCTCTATCTGAGAAATATAGCCAATAGAAAGACCTGTTTTTTCCGCCAGTTCTTTCAGGGTAATCCCTCTGGACTTTCTAACACTTCGTACATTTTCTCCTAGCATTAATCTTATCCCCCTGCCCTGTCTTATTTGAATCTTTTTATTTTTTAGTATACCATATTTTTTTATATATATAAAATTTTTTTCAATACTCTTCGGTTCTTTCGTCTTTTTTCACATAATTTTATCTGATTTTTCATCATTTTTCCTGTTTTTCGTTTTTATCCTTGCAAAAGGTTGACTATAAATTTTAGAAATAGTAAAATTATATTAAAATTTTTCTAACAGGAGGCACTTATGAAGATCACAGATGTAAAAGTTGAAGTCATTCAAATCCCAATGAAAAAGCCGTTCCGGATTGCATTTGCAGTTCAGGATCATTCTGTAAACGTACTGGTTAAAATTATGACCGACGAGGGACTTTACGGAATCGGTGAGGCCGCGCCATTTGAACCAGTAACTGGTGAAAACAGCGCAACTGTTTTAGAAGTCCTGAAATTATTTAAGCAGGGACTTATCGGCATGGATCCAATGAATATCGAAGGAATCCATCTGATGATGGATCGTCTGATTTCCGGCAATACTTCTGCAAAAGCCGCCATTGATATTGCGCTTTACGACTTAAAAGGAAAAGTGATGAATCAGCCTCTTTATAAGGTTTTAGGCGGATACCAGGATCAGATTATCACTGATATGACCATCGGCATTGATACCCCTGAACTGATGGCCCAGGAAGCCAAAGAGCGGGTAGAGCGTGATGGATTCCGTATTTTAAAGGTAAAGGCAGGCATTAATCCAGCCGACGACATTCGGGCTTTAACCTTAATCCGGGAAGCAGTTGGCAATGACATCCGGCTGCGCGTAGATGCTAATCAGGGTTATACTGTAAGCGATGCAGTCTCCACCTTAAAAGAATTTGAAAAAATCGGTGTGGAAGCAGTTGAACAGTGTCTGCCATGGTGGGATATGGACGGCGCAAAGTTTGTCCGCTCTAAAGTAAATGTAAAGATTATGTTAGACGAATCCATCCACTCTCCTGTTGATGCTGCCAGAGCCTGCAAACTGGAAGCTGCTGACATTTTAAACATCAAGCTGATGAAATGCGGCGGCCTCTATCCGGCTGAAAAGATCAATGCCATTGCAGAGGCAAACCATGTGAATTGTATGGTGGGCTGTATGCTGGAAACCAAAGTTGCCATTGCCGCAGGCGTTGCTTTAGTTGCTGCAAAGAGCAACATCACCGAGGCAGACTGCGACAGTTTCATGTATGCCGTAGATCCGGAAATGGGTATGCCAGGCGGCTTCACCATAGACGGCGGCATCTACACCTTATCCCAGAAACCTGGTCTTGGTCTGGACATTGATTTCTAATCCCGTAATCTGCTACAGAAACATATTAGAAAGGAATGGTATTTATTTATGGAAGGTACGTTATTTTCTTCAGAAAGCGCTCTGCTTTTAGTCATGTTCCTTATGGTGGCGGTTGGCTTCTGGCTTCAGCGCTATAAGGTATTTAAAATGTTAGGACCCGCTCTTACAGTAATCGTTACTGGTATTATTCTTTCAAACTTAAGAGTAGTTCCTGTTTCCAGTCCCACCTATGATGCAATCACAGGATATTGTGTTCCTCTTTCTGTTTCCATCTGCCTGTTAAGTCTGGATTTAAGACAGATGAAGCAATTACTGAACCGAAACTCTATCATTGCTCTGGTATCGGCCGCTCTCAGCGTTTGCCTGATGGCTTTGGTATTCGGTATCTTCTTTGCGTCTAAAATCGACGAAGGCTGGAAGGTTGCCGGCATGTTTGTAGGAACCTATACTGGCGGAAGTTCCAACTTAACCGCAATCGCGGTAGGACTGGATGCATCCAAAAACACTATTGCTTCTGCCAATGCAGCCGATTATGTAGTGGGCATCCCGACTCTGATTGCCATGTTTGCAGCTCCTGCCATTTATAAAAACTCCAAGAAGCTGAAAAAATTATGGCCCTACGAGATGACAGATGCAGAATTAAAAGGAAATGGCGACCACGAAGAATTGATGGCTTCCAAGGAATGGTCCATTCAGGAAATCGCATGGCTCCTTGCTATCGGTTTTGGCACTGTATGGGCAGCAACTGCAGTCGCAAACAAAGTCTTTGATCCAGGTTTCCGCAGCGCTGGAAGAATCCTCTTGATCACCACATTCTCTATCATTATTGCACAGGTTCCGGCAGTGCGCAAACTTCGCGGAAACTTTGACTTAGGACTTTTTGTTGCCTTGCTGTTCCTGACCACTATTGGTTTTGCAGTAGACTTAAAGCAGTTCTTCGGCTCTACCTTCTATATTACCCTGTTCTGCTTCTGTGTAATCGCATCCTGCATTATCCTTCATCTGCTGGTTACCAGACTGTTAAAGGTAAAATTTGAGTACGTACTGCTTTCTGCTGTAGCATGTATCTCTGATGGTCCTACTGCTGCCTTAATCGCATCCAGCGCACAGTGGAAAACTTTAATTACTACTGGTCTTTTAATGGGTGTTCTGGCAGGCGCTCTAGGCAATTATCTGGGAATCTCCGTTGCCTATGCCATCAAGGGCATCCTTGGTTTCTAATCCGCTATACAACTTGGGGAGCTTTTGTATCGTCCGGAATCCATTCCGTTCGGATGCAAAAGCTTTTCTTACTCTCACACCTATCAGGAGGAAAACATGAAGCTTTATCACTTATATGTATCTGGAATCCTTTACGGAAAAGTAAAGTTTGATACAGATCCGGTTTCTGTCAGCAAACTGGATATTTCCACTGGAACTTTATGTCCCTGGGAACCCCTTACAGAAGCTGACAACCAGTTTTATAAAACCTTTACCAAAATTGATTTACTGAAACTGTCCCAGTATTTCTCTGACTATGAGCAGGGACTTTCCGGCACAGGGGAATGTTTTGCCTCTCTTCCGGAAGGTCCGGAACGCTACACCAGCGATGATGGAGCCTGGTATCTTCAAAGAGATATTAAGTTTCCAAACAATAAATTAATGGAAAACGGCCATCTGATTGCAGTCTGCTGTTCTGCCAGGGAAATGATTTCCCTTCTGGTTCTGGAAGGACAGGAAGACAAAACCGTCTTAAAATTATGGCGGGAAACCTGGCCGGATGAAACCATTTACGGAGTACGCCATGAAGGAACGTTTCTGGTTCCTATGCGGGACGGCATTCATCTGTCTACGGACGTTTATCTGCCGGAAGGCATCACAGAACCAGTTCCTGCTGTCTTTGTCCGTACTCCTTACGGAAAAGAGGATGGATGCGAGGTTTACTACCGCTATGTACAGCGGGGATATGCAGTTGTGATCCAGGACGTCCGGGGCCGCAATTTAAGTGAAGGAGAATGGCTGCCCAATTACCACGAAGTAGAAGACGGCGACGATACCTTAAACTGGATTGCAGACCAGACCTGGTCTTCTGGAAGCGTTGGAATGGTTGGCGGATCTTACCTTGGCTATGTACAATGGGCCGCTGCTGCCAGCAAAAATCCACATTTGAAAGCGCTGATCAGCGTAGTCTGTGCTGGAAGTGCCTTTGTTGACCTTCCCCGCCGCGGCGGTTCCTTTACCTCTGGTATGCTGGCATGGGCATTTGCAGTTTCCCAGAAAAAATTCCATCCGGAATTAATGGAACGGGACGACTGGGAAGACGTTTTAAATATCCGTCCATTAAAAGACATTCCAGAAAAAGCCCTTGGCTATCCGGTTCCGTTCCTCAGTAAATGGCTGGAAGACAGCGATTATAATGATTTCTGGCGTCAGTCCAACTGGCAGGAACGCTCGAAAAAAGCCCAGATTCCGGCACTGATCCAGTCTGGCTGGTTTGATGATAACGGTATGGGTACTACAGAAGCTTTAGAAATTGTTCATGACTTCCCGGAAGGCATGAGAAAAGTCATTCTCGGTCCGTGGCAGCACAGTGGAAACAGCCGCTACGATATGCACGGCGTGTCTTTTGGAAGCCAGGCTCTCCGCTTTGATTTAGATTATCTTTATTTCCAGTGGTTTGAGCACTATCTGAAAGGCGTGGAAAACGGCATCGACAAGAGCGCTCCAGTGGAATACTATACCGTGGGCCAGGATACCTGGAAAACCGCTTCTAACTGGCCTGTTCCAGAGACTGTTGAAACCGATATTTTCCTGGACAGTGAAGGAAGTGCCAATACCTCTTTAGGTAACGGAACCCTTTCCTTCCATCTTCCTGAAAAAGAAGGAACCGACAGTTATGACTACGATCCGCAGAATCCTTCCACCCACATTATCGATATGTCGGAAAATGAAATCGAGGTTCCGGAAGATTATACCAAAGAAGAGCTCCGGCAGGATATGCTCTGCTACACTTCCGCTCCACTTGAAAAAGACGTGGTCATCACCGGCGACCTTACAGCATCCCTTTACATCTCATCTGATGCTCCTGACACCGATTTTATGGTACGGCTTACCGATGTGGATGAAAACGGACGTTCCATTAAACTGGCAGACGGCATTTTAAGCGCCCGTTACCGGAATGGATTTGACCATGCAGAGTTTTTAACCCCTGGAGAAGTGGTAAACTTGAAAATCCGGACAACCAAGATTTCCAACTGCTTCAAAAAGGGGCATAAAATCCGGATTACCATTACTTCCAGCGCAAAGAATTTCGTATTCCCAAACAGCAACACCAAAGGCGGCTACAACAGCCCTGATACCGTAGTTGCCCACAACACCATCCACCATGGCGGAAACTATCCATCCAAGGTGACCGTACGGCTGGAAGCATAAATCTTCTGCTTATTACATTATGTAAGGGAACGCTTCTTCATCCAGATGATGAGGAAGCGTTCCCTTCTGCCGCTACTTTCTGATCGTCCAGGGACGCATTGATATTGTCAATATTCGTTTACACTTTCTTCTCAAGAATGTTTGAAGTGTCACCTTATCTCTCACAATCTTTATACAAATACGTACTTTTTCATACGGTCTAATGCTTCCATCAGTCTGCTGTTTGGCAGCGCCAGATTTGCCCGGATAGCGCAGGCGCCATGGAATCTGCGTCCATCCTGCCATTCTACGCCAACGTCCCAGCCGGCCTGCAGCACTTCATCAATGCTCTTTCCATGTTCCCTGCACCATTCACTGCAATCTAAGAACAGCATATAGGTACCTTCCGGATGGGCAACCTGTACACCTTTAAAGTTCTCAGCAATATACCCGCAGGCATCGGAAACGTTTTTGCTTAATACCTGGCACAGCTCATCTACCCATTCTGCGCCTTCTTTGCTGTATGCGCCGATTAAAGCGTGCATACTCAGCACATTCATCTGGTTGTAATGGCATTTTCCAGACTGGGACCTGACCCTGTCTCTTAAATACGGGTTGTAAATTACGTGATAGGATCCCACTAATCCGGCCAGATTAAAGGTCTTGGACGGTGCATACAGTGCAATGGTCCTGTTTTTGGCGTCTTCACTGACAGACTGGGTTGGAATGTGAGTGTGGCCGTCTAACAGAAGATCCGACCAGATTTCATCGGAGATGACTACGCAGTCATTGTTTTTATAGACCTCCATGGCCTTTTCAATTTCCCACTTTTCCCAGACGCGTCCGCATGGATTGTGAGGGCTGCAGAAAATAGCCAGATGAATTTTTTCTGCTTTCAGCTTTGCGTCCATATCTTCATAGTCCATTCGCCATACGCCCTGATCGTCCAGCACCAGCGGGCTATGTACAAGGCGACGTCCGCAATTGGTCAAAGACTTGGTAAATCCCACATAAGTAGGGCTGTGTACCAGGACTGCGTCTCCTGGGGCGGAAAATGCCTGGACTGCAGATACCACGCCGCCTAATACACCGTTTTCATAGCCAATTGCTTCGCTTGTCAGGTCTTCTACTTGCTTCCTCTCTTTATGCCACCAGATAATCGCATTATAGTAGCTTTCAGACGGATCAAAATATCCAAATGCCGGATGAGCAATTCTGTCTGCCATAGCCTGGCAGACAGAAGGAGCAGTTGCAAAGTTCATGTCTGCAATCCACATAGGAATCGGATCAAATCCCTCTTTTGGAAGACCAGGCAGCCCCGGCTCTCCTAATGCGTCTAATGCAATGGCGTCCTTTCCCCGACGCTCCATAATCGTAGTAAAATCGTATTTCACGTTGAAAACCTCCTAACTGTCATTCACACGTTTTATTTTTTCTTTCTGTCCTTTAATCCTACCTGGATATTAAACTGGATGGTAATGAACAGCACCACCAGAATGGCCATGGAATAGTAAGCACAGCTTACCAGGGTAATCGGATTTCCTGCTCCGGCCAACTGGGTAATTACCAGGTTTACACCATCCCAGAATACCAGGCCATTAACCGCGGTTGTACAAATATCCAGAAGGCTGGCGGTTCTTCTTGGATCAATGTCATATTTTTCGCTGATCTGTTTTGCCAGCGGTACTGCGACAATAATCGCCGTTGTGCTTCTAAGAAGTGCTCCCATCAGGCCGGCTAATGCTGCAATGCTGTACTGAGCGCCTTTCTGGCTCTTAATGTTATTGGTCAGCTTCTGAATCAGCCAGTCTATTCCACCGTTAAAGGTAATAATCCCCATCATACCTTTTACCAGAATCGCTGTAAAGCTGACAGTTGCCATGCTTGCTAAACCATTGGAAACTGCGTTCATTACCCCTACAAAATTGAAATCGCCATATCCAAATCCGATTATAGCAGAAATTACAATCCCTGCAAGGAGTACATGAACAACATTTAAGCCTGCAAGAGCTGCAACAATTACAAATACATACGGAACGATTTTAATAATGGAATAGGATCCGGTTTCTACTGCGCCTGGTGCGCCCTTCATACCAATAATCAGATAAATAACAAACACTACAAGGACAGCCGGAAGTACCATGAGGAAGTTCATCTTAAACTTATCCTTCATCTCACATCCCATTCCTTTGGTCGCTGCAATGGTAGTATCAGAAATCATGGACAAGTTATCGCCAAACATGGCGCCTGCAGCACAGGCAGCCAGGGCGATGTTAATATTTAATCCCGTCTGGGCAACCAGTCCTGCAGTAATCGGAGCCATGGCTGTCAGTGTACCTACGGAACTTCCGATTGCCAGGGAAATCAAGCCGGAAATTATCAAAATGCCGGCATAAATCATGCTGCCAGGCAAAAAGTTCAGGCACATATTTACCAGTGCGTCTGCGGCACCCATTGCCTTGCTGACAGAAGTAAATGCGCCTGCCAGAAGGAAAATAAGAATCATCATCATGGTAGAAGAATCTGCCGCGGATTTTGTAAACTCATCCAGGCGGTCATTTACAGTTCCATTTCCATAGAGGAAGGACGTAATAACTGCTAAAAAAGTAGCTGCCAGCACGGGGATTCCATTCTGTGACTGGGGAGTGCCAGTAATCATATTCACTATTACGTTTCCTAAAACTAATCCAATCAATACCACAAAAGGGAAAAACGCCATGATTCCCCAGTTTTTCTTTTCTTTCATCTTTCTGCCACCTCTGTACCTATGTGTTTTTCACGTTCTGCCTAATGATGTGCCTGCCCGCGTCTGCTGTTTTTGCCCTCCTTTCTAACGTAAAGCATTTTAATCATTAAGCTACTTAACTTTATAGATACAGCATACACTTATTGTCCAGTTTTGTCAATATTTCTTTTTAGATTTCGGATTTTTTAGTCGATTTTTCTATACTTCATTCAGACTGTCCTGTAATATTTCTGCTTTCTTCCACATCCAGGGCAAAAGTTTTATTCAGACGTTTTTGAATCTCAATATAAGTTTGAAAATCCTGCTCACTAAATTCTGCCAGACTTCCATAACTTCTCCGGTAACAAGCCTGCTCAAACCGGTTATGCCCCTTAAAAATCTCCCATCCGCTTTCTGTCAGATACAGCCGGTATTCCCGATTGTTTTCTTCATTTCTCACCTGCTCCATCCATTCTTTTTTCCGCAGCTTCCGGATCAGCTGGGAACAGGCGCTGGGCGTTTTTTTCAGCATAGAAGCAATCTCCACTGCCGTAATCCCAGGATATTCCCCCACCAGATGAATCAGCTGGGATTCTGCCTGATACAAGGTAGCCGTACCGTAATCGTGGGGAATGGCATCGTATTCATTAATCAAACGGCACCCCTCATCCAGCTGATCAATCATTTCACAGTATAGGCCATAACGGCGCTTATCTTCTTCATTTTTTCCCATATTGTCCTCTCTGTCTTACATTTTATAGTTTTGCAATACTGCTTTCTTGTAACTATACTACTGTACTGCATCCTGTGTCAATTCAGAGAACTTTTTTTGCATAATTTCCCGCACCGCATCCATCAGGGCATAATGCAAAATACTGTCTTTTACCCTTGCCTCTGGATGCACAAAAGAAACAACAATTTTTCCATCTGCTTTAAAATACCAGATTCCGCGGGTCGTCTGTTTCCACTCCAAAGGCTGATCCGGATAACAGGCTTTGACAAATTCCTGGTCGGTTCCGCAGCAGACAACCAGATCCGGATTATAAAGTTTCAGTTGCCTGCAAAGAATCTGCCCATTGTCTGCCGCCGCTTTCTGTACCTGTTTTCTGTCTGAGGTATGTCCGCCCGCCGTTTTTTTCACATTTACTGCACATATTTTTTTCAGCATCCGCTCCCTGCGGGACTGATTGTTCTGCTCCCAGTATTCCCACGACCAGTCTTTTTCCAAATGAAAAATTCCTTCTGTCCATCTGGCAATATTGTCCCAAGTCTGAGGCCTTCCGCCTTTTCTTAAAAAATCACACAAATCCAGAACTATTTTTCCGTTTACTTCTTTTAAAACAAACATCAGACGCATAGGGGTAGAACAATATTCTCCCTCTTCCACTACGCCGTCTAAAACCGCCTCCGGAACGGTTTTCCGAAGTTCTTCAAACAATGCGTTTTGTTTCTCTGTAATTGTCATCATGTTACCTTTCTGCAAATGCAAATAATCCGGCTTGACTGGAAAAACAGCACCGCCGGAAAAAGAACGTGCTGAACTGATTGACGGCCAGCTCTATACTATGGCACCGCCAAGCCGGATTCGCCAGTCCATCCTTGTTATAACTGGTTCCCTGCTCTGCCGGGGTATGACTTGACAAGATACTTCTCCACTAAGCTTTAATGTTCCACCTTTGGGATATAGGTAGTGGGACACCCTCTTTAACATTATTTTTTTCTAATTCAAGGAATATTTTATTGTTTCAATAACTTTTTCGGTTTCGATAATTTCTAATTTTTGCACTTTAATCTCAGTTAATCCCTCAACAGTTTTGGTCGGATTTACCTCTCTGTCAATAAGTAATGTTAGCATCAGTGTACATAAACAATTTATTCTTATCTATTCTCGAATCAATATGATGAATTGCCCAAAAATGATTCCTGCAGTTAACAATTTCAACCTGTTTTAGGTGGCTGCCAAATCGTTTTTTCTTAAACTTATCTTTGCAGACAAATGCCGAAAACATACTTTTTTATTCATTCAAAAAATGCCGTATTCTTTTGTGAATACGGCATTTTTATCATATTCTATTCCAAATAATTATGCACAAATTCCTTAGAACTTACCAGCCTTAGCTGCTTCCTCAATGGAAACTGCAACTGCAACGGTCATACCAACCATTGGGTTGTTTCCTGCACCGATCAGACCCATCATCTCAACGTGAGCCGGAACGGAAGAAGAACCTGCAAACTGTGCATCAGAGTGCATACGTCCTAACGTATCAGTCATACCGTAGGAAGCCGGGCCTGCTGCCATGTTGTCTGGATGCAGAGTACGTCCGGTACCGCCGCCGGATGCTACGGAGAAGTACTTCTTGCCAGCTTCGATACATTCCTTCTTGTAGGTACCTGCAACTGGATGCTGGAATCTGGTTGGGTTGGTAGAGTTACCAGTAATGGAAACGTCTACGTTCTCTTTCCACATGATCGCTACGCCTTCACGAACGTCGTTAGCGCCGTAGCAGTTTACTTTTGCACGCGGGCCATCGGAGTAAGCAATGCGGTTTACTTCCTTTAACTCGCCGGTGTAGTAGTCATACTGGGTTTCAACGAAGGTAAATCCGTTGATTCTTGCAATAATCTGAGCTGCATCCTTGCCTAAGCCGTTTAAGATAACGCGCAGAGGTTTCTGACGTACTTTGTTAGCCTTTTCTGCAATACCGATTGCGCCCTCTGCTGCTGCAAAAGACTCATGGCCTGCTAAGAAGCAGAAGCAGTCAGTCTCTTCTTCCAGAAGCATCTTGCCCAGGTTTCCATGTCCCAAACCAACCTTACGCTGATCTGCAACGGATCCGGGAATACAGAATGCCTGAAGGCCTTCGCCGATTGCTGCTGCTGCATCTGCTGCCCTGGTGCAGCCCTTCTTGATTGCGATAGCAGCGCCTACAATGTATGCCCAGCAGGCATTTTCAAAACAGATTGGCTGAATGCCTTTGATCTGATTGTATACATCCAGGCCTGCGTCTTTTGTGATTTTCTCAGCTTCTTCCAGAGAAGCGATCCCGTAGCTATTTAATACGGAATTGATCTTGTCAATTCGTCTCTCATAAGATTCAAATAATGCCATGACTCAATGATCCTCCTTTAATTCGTCTATCAATTATTGGTTTGCTAACTATTATTCTACTCTGGGGTCGATGATCTTCACTGCATCAGCAACACGGCCGTACTGGCCTTTTGCCTTCTCATATGCGGTGTTTGCGTCGTCGCCTTTCTTAATGAAATCGGTCATCTTGCCAAGGTTTACGAACTGATAGCCGATAATCTGATCGTCTTTGTCAAGAGCAATACCAGTTACATATCCTTCTGCCATTTCCAGGTAACGAGGACCTTTCTTTAAGGTTCCGTACATAGTACCTACCTGAGAACGTAAGCCCTTTCCTAAATCTTCCAGACCTGCGCCGATTGGCAGACCGTCTTCGGAGAACGCACTCTGAGTTCTGCCGTATACAATCTGTAAAAACAGCTCTCTCATAGCGGTGTTGATTGCATCACATACCAAGTCAGTGTTCAATGCCTCCAGTAAGGTTCTGCCAGGAAGAATCTCTGCTGCCATAGCTGCGGAGTGAGTCATGCCGGAGCAGCCTAATGTCTCAACCAGCGCCTCCTGAATAATGCCTTCCTTTACATTTAAGGTCAGCTTACATGCACCCTGCTGAGGAGCACACCAGCCTACGCCATGGGTTAAACCAGAGATGTCGGAGATCTGCTTAGACTGTACCCATTTTGCTTCTTCCGGAATCGGAGCAGCGCCATGGTTAACGCCCTGTGCTACTGTACACATCTTTTCTACTTCATGTGAATAAATCATGTTAAAACTCCTTTCAAATATGTAGTTTCGTAAAAAGCAGTAGTATGGATTGTTTATTTTTTGACATCATACTTGTTTCTATTTTCTCACAAAATCGTCTTTTCGTCTATACCTTTTCCAACTTTTTTCCCTAAATTTCGAGCCAAACTTTTTTCTTTACTTTTTCTTTATGATTTCTTTATTTTTCCCAGTCCCTGTCCTATGGACAAAATCCCCTGTCTTCGCTATACTTGTGGGTATGGAGTGTGATAAAATGAACTTTATAAAATTTCTAAAACAGTACCACGTTGTCCCGATTCTTTTAATTTTCTTCTTTTTGTATCTGATTATCGGAGCCTGCGCGCCATTCTTCCGCTACAAACCCCTTTCCGAAAAAACAGAAGAAACGATTCATTCTGCCAAATACGTACAAGGAACACCAGGATGCGAGCGGGTTATGCTCTTAGAGACCAACATGAGCGCCTGGGAAGAGCGTATGCGCATGATACAGCTGGCGCAGAAAGAAATCATTCTTTCCACCTTTGATTTCCGCGATGGAGAAGCTCCAAGAGACATTCTCTCCCTTCTTCTTCACAAGGCGGACGAAGGCGTAAAGGTCAAAATCCTGGTAGACGGTTTTTCCGGCCTGGTCCGGATGGAAGGCCGCAGCCTGTTTTACGCCTTATCCAGCCACCCCAATGTGGAAATCAAAATCTACAATCCCATGAATCCTTTCCTCCCCTGGAAGACTCAGGGCAGAATGCATGATAAATATGTAATTGTAGACAATTCCGTTTTCATTTTAGGCGGCCGCAATACCTTTGACTACTTTATCGGCGATTATCCCACTAACAGCCGCAGTTATGACAGGGAAGTCCTGGTTTACAATCCCCAGCCCCAAAATGGTCCTGGAGACGGACTCTTACAGGTAAGAGCCTACTTTGAATCTGTATGGAATCTTCCCGACTGCAAGATTTTCCATGACTCAGAAAAGCTGGCCAGCAGAAAAGGAGTACAAAAAGAGCGCCAAACTCTGACAAAGCGCTACCAGACTCTTTCTGATGCCCGCCCTGATCTTTTCCAGTCAGACGAGACCTCTATCCGCCAATACTATCTGGACAATACTTTTGAAGCTGGAAAAATCACCCTTCTAAGTAATCCCACTCATTTATATGGAAAAGAACCAGTTGTGTTCTCCGCCATTACCCATTTAATTGAAAACGCCCAGTCTTCTGTAATTTTCCATACGCCTTATATCGTGCTCAATGATTACATGTATGACACCCTAAAGGCAGCGGGAAAACACGTTCCTGACATCAAAATTATGATTAACTCAGTAGAAAACGGTGACAACTTCTTCGCCTCCAGCGATTACATACGGCGCAAAAAATGGATGGCCGGTCTGGGCATCCCCATTTACGAATATGACGGCGGCACTTCCTACCATGGAAAGTCTCTGGTGATTGACAATACACTCTCCCTCATCGGATCTTACAATCTGGATTTGAGAAGCACCTATATGGACACAGAGCTGATGCTTGCTATTGAAAGTCCGGATCTAGCCAGACAGCTAACCGGATATATGGAACAGTACCACAAAGACTGCCGCCGTCTCTTAGAAGATGGCACTTATGAAATCCCGGAGCATATCACTATTGCCTCTGTACCAGCATGGAAAAAGGCCGCATGGACAATCGTAGGATTTATCATGCAGCCGTTCCGGTTCTTACTATAAATAGCAGGTTTTCCCCATATATACCAGGAAAACCTGCCGCTGGCAGCTTTTTCGGATGCCCCGCAGCTTAAGACTTACAGCGGAAATAAACCAGTTTTACGCGGTTTCCCGCTGTAGTCGCTTCTCTTCTCACCTCAAAGATTCCCAGGGATTCAATAAAGGGCGTAAATTTGGAATGTCCGAAGTTTCGCACGTCAAAATCCGGGAAGCGTTTTGCAAGCTGATTGCGCAGTTCGCCGGAAAAGATCCATCCGTCGTCATCGGAGCAGCTTTCTGCAATGCTGCGTACTTCCTTCTTAAACTTCTTCAGACTCAAAGTATTTCTTGAACCCGGAGATTCTTTTACCTCTTTTACCGTTTTTTTCATCTTGGAAGCTGCTGCCACAGTCACCTCCAGCATTTTCTTTTTCTCTGACAGCGTTGTTTCCATTTCCCTGATGCCGCTTTCCGCCTGATCTTTTTCTTCTTTTAAAATAGCATTTAACAGCAAATCCAGATATTTAAACTCATTGCAGGCAGATACAAACGGAAGAGGCGTTTTACTCTCTCCCATTCCCAGCACATACATGCCGGATTCCCTCAGCCTTGCCACCAGCCGGGTAAAATCACTGTCCGAAGAAGCAATACAGAATCCGTCTACAGTTCCCGAATAAAGAATATCCATGGCGTCAATGATCATGGCGGAATCTGTGGCATTTTTCCCGGTTGTGTAGCTGTACTGCTGAATAGGGATAATGGAATTTTCCAGCAGTACTTTTTTCCAGGCGCCCAGCTTGGTGCTGGTCCAGTCCCCGTAAATCCGCTTATAAGTGGCCACCCCCTTGGCAGCGGTCTCATCTAAAATCACCTTTACATATCTATCTGAAATATTATCCGCATCAATTAAAATCGCAATTTTTAATTCCCTGTCCATCTCTCTCTCCTTTCCTTTTATTGACATGCCCTTTCAAACCGTTTATACTGTGGCTGAAAGGAGTTTCTTATGTTTTCAATTGGTACACACGTTTCCTCTGCCAAAGGATATCTGCGTATGGGGAAAGACGCGCTTTCTATTGGCGCTAATACCCTGCAGTTTTTTGCCAGAAATCCCAGAGGCAGCAAATCAAAACCTTTAAATATTCCGGATCTAACGGCTTTTTCCTCTTTTTTGCAGGAACATCAATTTGCCCCTATTGTGGGCCACGCCCCTTATACCTTAAATGCGTGTTCCAAAGATCCCGGTCTTAGAAAACTGGCATCCCAAATGTTTGCCGAGGATTTAACACTAATGAGTTATATTCCGGGCAACTATTACAATTTTCATCCCGGCAGTCATTTAGGCCAGGGATTTGACGTTGGCGCGGACTATATCGTCCAGATGCTGAATGCTGCCATGACCCCTGACCAGCCAACCACTGTGCTGTTGGAAACCATGGCCGGAAAAGGCACTGAAATTGGCCGCACCTTTGAAGAACTAGCCATTATTTTAGATAAAACCGATCCTTCTCTTGCCCCTAAACTGGGAGTCTGTCTGGATTCCTGCCATATCTGGGATGCCGGATACGATTTGCTGGAGTCCTTAGATAAGATTTTAGAAGAATTAGATTCGGTTGTCGGCCTTGACAGAGTCAAAGCCTTTCATTTAAATGACAGCCAGAACCCCCTCGGCAGCAGAAAGGACCGCCACGCCTCTATCGGGGAGGGCCATCTGGGATTAGACGGCATCTGCGCCATTTTAAACCATCCAAAGTTAAAACATCTTCCCTTTATCCTGGAAACCCCTCAGGACTTAGAAGGACATGGCAGGGAAATCCAGCTGTTAAAAGAACACGTGGGACCCTAAGCTTTTAGGAAACCGCAAACTGGCTGTTGTAGAGACTGGCGTAAAATCCGCCTTTTGCCAGCAACTCTTCATGTTTTCCCTGTTCTTCAATATGTCCTTCTCTCATCACCAGAATCATATCTGCTTCCTTAATGGTGGACAGACGGTGGGCCACAATAAAGCTGGTGCGTCCCTTCATCATCTTGGAAAATGCTTTCTGAATCCGTATCTCTGTACGGGTATCGATGGAAGACGTGGCCTCATCCAAAATCAGCATAGGCGGCAGGCAGAGCATAACCCTGGCAATGCAGAGAAGCTGTTTTTGCCCCTGTGAAAGATTGCCTCCGTCCTCGCTGATTACCGTATCATAGCCTTGTGGCATCTTCCGGATAAAACTGTCTGCATGGGCTTCTTTTGCTGCCTTTACAATTTCTTCCATAGAAGCATCCGGCTTTCCATAGGCAATGTTTTCCCGGATTGTGCCGGACTTCAGCCATGTCTCCTGAAGTACCATACCATAATTGGAACGCAGGCTTTTTCTGGTAACATCCCGGATATCCTGTCCATCTACTGCAATTTTTCCGCTGTTCACATCATAAAACCGCATTAAAAGATTGATGATTGTGGTCTTTCCGCATCCTGTAGGACCTACAATGGCAATCCGCTTTCCCGGTTCCACCTGTAAGTTAAAATGATCGATCAGCTTTTTCTCTGGTGTATAAGAAAATTCCACATCCTCAAGCTCCACTCTTCCTTCCGCCTGTTTTAAATCCAATGCGTCCTTTTTGTCTTCCGGCTCCAACTCCTGATCAATCAGTGCAAATACGCGGGATGCGGATACCAGAGCATTTTGAAGTTCGGTCACAACGCCGGAGATTTCATTAAACGGCTTGGTATACTGGTTTGCATAACTTAAAAAGCTGGTAAGCTGTCCAATGGAAATCATTCCCTGAATCGCCGCGTAGGATCCTGTCAGCCCTACTGCAGCATAGACCATGCTGTTGACAAACCGGGTTGCCGGATTGGTAATGGATGAAAAAAAGGTTGCCTTTAAGCTGTAGCCTGCAAGACGTTCGTTAATTGTCTCAAATTTTTTCTGCGCTTCCTCTCCATAGCCAAATGCCTGAACCACTTTTAAATTGCCTAACATTTCATCCACCAGTCCGGTCAGTTCCCCTCTGGTCTCTGACTGATGCTGAAACATGGTGTATGTTTTTTTTGCAATAAATCCAGCCACTAAGAGAGATAAAGGCGTTAAAATCACCACCACTGCGGTAATCCAGGGATTGACTGACAGCATGAAAAACAGAGTTCCCCCAATGGTCATCACTCCGGTAAAAAGCTGGGTAAATCCCATTAAGAGTCCTTCTGAAAACTGATCTACATCCGTAATCACGCGGCTTAACACGTCTCCGGACGTGTGGCTGTCCAGATAGCTGATGGGAAGATGTTCCAAACGCTCAAATGCCTGGGTACGGATATCCATAACCACCTGATAAGTAATCTGGTTATTGATATGGTTCATCAGCCACTGAGCCAGGGCTGTTGCCGCCACTGCTGCGCCAATTTTTGCAAGGATCTCTGTCAATCCTGCAAATCCCACCTGTCCGGGACCTATAATCAAATCCACTGCCTGTCCGATGAGAATGGGCACATACAGGGTCAGGGCAACGATTAAAAGAGCCAAAAACAGAGAAAGTCCGACTCTCCATTTATATTGGCGGATATAGAGAAGAATGCGCTTTATAGTTTCCTGATTTTTTTTGTCTTTCATGCTACTGCACCTCCTCTTTTGAAAGCTGGGACAGACAAATCTCTCTATAAACTTCACAGGACTGGAACAGTTCTTTATGAGTTCCCGCACCTTTTAGCCTGCCGTCATCCAGTACCAGAATCTTATCTGCATGTTTTATAGTTGCCGCTCTCTGGGAAACCAGAAATACCGTCATCTGCTTTGTATCTTCTTTGATCGCTTTCCGAAGTCTGGCATCTGTGGCAAAATCCAGAGCAGACGCACTGTCATCCATAATCAGGATCTTGGGCCTTCGCACCAGGGCTCTTGCAATGGTAAGTCTCTGTCTCTGTCCTCCTGACAGATTACGGCCGCCCTGATGGATCATAAAATCCAGTCCTTCGCCTTTTTCCTCTACAAATTCTCTGGCCTGGGCGATTTGTAATGCCTGCCAGATTTCCTCATCAGAAGCATCTTTTTTGCCCCACTGCATATTTTCTCTCAAACTTCCCTTAAACAGCACTGCCTTTTGGGGAACGATTCCGATCTGAGAGCGAATCTTTTCTAATGTCTCTGTCCTTATATCTTTCCCGTCGATTTGGATGCTTCCTCCGGTCACGTCGTAAAATCTGGGAATTAAATTAACCAGCGTGGACTTTCCTGAACCGGTTCCTCCTATGATTCCAATGGTTTCTCCCGGATTTGCTGTAAAAGAAAGGTCTGTTAAAGACGGCTCTTTTGCCCCCTGATAATGAAAAGTCACATGGGAAAAACGCACTTTGGGAATCACTGCTTTTGAATAAGATTCCTCTAAGCTGACAGATGGGCTTACGTTTTTCTCCTGCTCCCCTTCTTTTATGTCCGGCTCAATTTCAAATATGCCGTCTACCCGCTTCATACTGGCCATGGCTTTGGAAATCAGAATCACCAGATTGGCCAGTTTGATTAGTTCTACCAGTATCTGGGACATATAGTTGACCAATGCTACCACTTTTCCCTGGGACAATACGCCGGCGTCTACCTGTTTTGCCCCTGTCCAGATAAGGATTACAATGGCCAAATTGATGATAACATAGGTGACAGGATTTAACAGCGCTGCAATTTTCCCCACAAATACCTGTGACTTTACCAGGAGACTGTTTTCTTCCTGAAAACGCTTCATCTCGCTGTCCTGACGGTTAAAGGCGCGGATCACCCTGACGCCTAACAGATTTTCTCTGGTAGAAAGAGTCACCTGATCCAACTGCTTCTGCACCCTTTTATAAAGCGGCATGCTGAGCAGCAAAATGCCAAATACCACGATGGAAAGGAGAGGGATTGCGCAGACAAATACCATGGCTCCTTTTACGTCTACTGTAAAGGCCATTACCATGGCGCCGAATACCACAAATGGGGATCGGAGAAACAGGCGCAGCACCATATTGACGCCGTTCTGGACCGTATTGATATCTCCAGTCATGCGGGTAATCAGGGTGGAAGTCCCCACTGCATCAATTTCCGCATAAGAAAGATGGTTAATATGGGCAAACAAATCATTGCGCAGAGCGGTTCCTGCCCCAATGGCCGCCTTTGCCGCAAAATACTGGGCAGTCAGAGAACAGGTAATGCCGATGACCGCCAAAAGCGCCAAAAGACCGCCCATTTTTAAAATATAAGCGCCGTCCTGAGTCCGGATACCTGTATCAATCATACTAGCCACTACCAGCGGCACAAGCAATTCAAAGCTGGCCTCCAGCATTTTAAATAACGGCGCAATAATGCTTTCCTTCCGGTACTGCTTCATATATCCCAAAAGCCGTTTCATAATCTGTTTCCTCCAAAACTTTAATCCATGGTCTCTGCCTTGCAGAATATAAGCAGGCCAATGGTAAATAAAACCGCCAGCACTCCTACTCCCATGCTGGGATTGCCGGTAGCCTGGCTGATAATTCCCACTAAAGCTGTCCCCAAAAATGCGGCTCCTTTTCCGCATATATCAAAAATCCCAAAAAATTCTCCTGATTTTTCCGGCGGAATAATCTTAGCAAAATAAGAACGGGACAGTGCCTGAATGGCCCCCTGGAACATGCCCACGCAGACTGCCAGTACCCAAAATTCCCACTGCTTATCAAGCTGGATGGCAAACAGCGCGATTCCGATATAGGCGAGAATGCAGAACTTAATCAGTTTTCCTGCCGGATAGTTTTTTGCTGCCCTTCCAAATAAAAGGGCAAATGGGAATGCCACGATCTGAGTAAGCAAAAGCGCCAGCAATAATCCTTGGGAATCCAGCCCCAGGGCGCTTCCATAAACAGTTGCCATGTCAATAATGGTATAAACCCCGTCTATGTAAAAGAAAAAAGCCAGTAAATACACCAAAATTTTGGGATTTTGTTTTAAATCCCCAAACGAATGGGCAAGACGGGAAAAGACGGAAACTGCATTTTGTGAAGACTTTTCGGCAAAATTCACCTGCCGGTAATGGCGCAAAAGAGGAAGGGTAACTGCCAGCCACCACAATGCGGTAAAGCAAAAGGCAGCCGCCATAGCCCCTGCCATGGTAAGTCCCAGTTTATCATAAAACAGTACAATGGCCAGGCTGACTATAAACGGAATACAGCTTCCTAAGTATCCCCATGCATACCCATGAGAAGAGACCTGATCCATTCGCTCTTTTTCTGTGATATCGGAAAGCATGGAATCATAAAAAATCAGACTGGCAGAATATCCTACCTTGGCTGCCACAAATGCAGCCAAAAATCCAAACCAGGACCGGGGAATGGCAAGAGATGCGCATCCAATGACTCCTGTCAGCATAAATATAGTAAAGAGCGGCTTTTTATATCCTTTTGTATCTGCCATAGCACCAAGCAGCGGGCCGATAAATGCCACACACAAGGTTGCCGCAGAAGCCGCATACCCCCAGTAAGCCACATAGTCTGCTTCTGACAGTCCTGCCTGCTCTGCCAGAGCATTAAAATAAATGGGAATAATGGCGGATGCCAGAAGAATAAACGCAGAATTTCCCACATCATACAAAATCCAATATTTTTCCAGTTTTGTCAACTTCATTTTTTCCATACTCACTTGTCTCCCTGATAGGCCTTGTTATTTTTCCCCGGACATGGTATATTTTTACCAGCAAAATCGGAAAGGAGTGTCTCTTATGCTGACTTGCCTGCTGTACGGACAGCGGATTATTAAAAAATACATATCTGATGAGATCACCGTATATGCTGCTCAGGCTTCTTTTTTTATCATTATGGCAGCATTTCCCTTTACCATGCTGATGCTGTCCATTATCCAGGTCATCCCCAGCATCAGTCAGAACGATTTGTTGGAGCTTTTTGGTCCCATTATCCCCCGTCAGTTCAGTCAGATCCTGTTTAGTCTGATCAACAGCCTTTACACAGAATCTCCGGCCGCCCTGCTGTCTTTATCCGCTCTGGCTGCCTTATGGTCTGCCTCCAAAGGGATGTTGGGCATTGCAAAAGGGTTAAACCGCATCCAGGGAGATCACTCGCACAGAGGATACATCATAACCCGTATCATCTGTTCCGGATACACCATTGTCTTTATCCTGGTCTGCATCCTCTCCCTGGTGCTTTTGGTGTTCGGCGATACTCTGAGCGGTTTTATTTTGAAAATATTTCCGTTTTTAGCGCCTATTACCCAGTATATCATAAATGTGCGGACTCTGCTATCCCTGGGAACCTTAATCTTCTGTTTTACCGGACTTTATACCTTTGTCCCCAACCGGGACCTCTGCTGGCGCAACCAGGTGCCGGGAGCTATCTTCTCTACTCTGTGCTGGATCGGAATTTCCTTTGGATTTTCCATCTACTTCCACTATTTTAATAAATTTTCCTACACCTACGGAAGTTTAACAGCCGTTGTCCTGCTGATGCTGTGGCTCTACTGCTGCATCTGCGCCCTGTTTTTAGGGGCGGAAATTAATTACTTTTACAGCGAGAAAAAATAAAAAGGCTTATCGGCTGCCCCGCCAAAAGGGAGATCCGATAAGCTTTTCTGTTTTAACTCATTTTTACTGCTGCTCTTCCAAATACTCTCTTAAAATATCCATGGTAATGTCTATCAGTTCCTTTGTATGGGCATTGGAAATGAAAATAGACTCAAACTGGGAGGGCGCCATGCTGATGCCGTTTGTGATCATATGGTTAAAGTAACGGCCAAATTCAGTCACATCAGAGGTCTTTGCGTCCTCATAATTGTGAACCGGATGATCGGTAAAGAAAATGCAGCTTAATGAGCCAACTCCGGTTACCTGCCATGGTTTTTCATAGATCTCAAACAGTTTCTTTGCACTGGTCCGGTAGTAATCGCCTAAACCATTGATATAATCATAGATTTCCGGATTCTCGTCCAGCATGGTAAGTTCTGCCAGGCCTGCAGACATAGCTACCGGATTGCCGCTCAATGTACCTGCCTGATACACGCCTCCCAAAGGCGCTACCAGTTCCATCAATTCCTTACGGCCGCCGTAGCATCCTACCGGCATGCCGCCTCCGATAATTTTTCCAAAGGTGCTCAAATCAGGAGTTACTCCAAACAGGCCCTGGGCTCCGGCTTTGCTTAAACGAAAACCTGTAATCACCTCATCAAAAATCAGCAGTGCGCCTTCTCTGGTACAGATATCCCGCATTGCCTGTAAAAATCCTTCCTGGGGAGGAACTACACCCATGTTGCCTGCAACCGGCTCCAAAATTACTGCGGCAATCTGCCCCGGATACCGGGAAAACAGCTCTTCTACGCTGGACGGATCATTATAAACAGCTGTCAGCGTATCTTCGGCGCAGCCAGAAGGCACGCCTAAACTATCCGGAACGCCGCTGGTCATGGCTCCGGATCCTGCTTTTACCAGCATGGAATCCGAATGACCATGGTAGCACCCTGCAAATTTCAAAATTTTACTGCGCCCGGTATATCCTCTTGCAAGGCGGACTGCAGACATAACGGCCTCGGTTCCGGAGTTGACCATGCGCATCATTTCCATAGATGGAACCATTTTCTTTATTCGTTCTGCAACCTGAATCTCAATTCCGGTTGCAGCGCCAAAACTCAGTCCTTTTTCCGCAGCCTTTACCACTGCTTCGTATACAACCGGATGATTGTGTCCTAAAATCATGGGCCCCCAGGATCCGATATAGTCAATATAACGGTTACCATCCACATCCCACACATAAGGCCCTCTTGCCCGCTCAATAAATCTGGGATGGCTGCCCACTGACCGGAATGCGCGGACCGGACTGTTTACGCCGCCCGGCATCAAATTCACTGCTTCACTAAATAATTGCTCTGATTTTGTCATTACCCAATTCTCCCCTCATCCATAAATCTGGCCAGTTCTTTTGCAAAATAAGTCAGAAGAATATTGCATCCTGCCCGGTAAATGCTGGCAGCAGTCTCACAGATTAAATTATCTTCATCAATATAGCCTAACTTTCCTCCTGCCTTGATCATGGCATACTCGCCGCTGACACTGTAGGCAGCAACCGGAAGGTCAATGGCATCTGCAGTCTCTCTGATAATATCCAGGTAAGACAGGGCCGGCTTAATCATAATAATGTCCGCTCCCTCTTCGATATCAGAAAATACCTCCTTCAATGCCTCTTTTCGGTTGTGATAGTCCATCTGATAACTCTTTCTGTCCCCAAAAGACGGCGCAGATCCGGCGGCATCCCGAAACGGGCCATAAAAACCGGACGCATATTTGGCAGAATAAGCCATAATCGGAGTGGTTTCATATCCGTTATCGTCTAAAATTTCCCGAATGGCAGCTACCCGTCCGTCCATCATATCAGAAGGCGCTACCATATCGGCTCCTGCCTGAACCTGGGACAGAGCGATTTTTGCCAGATATTCCAATGTTTTATCATTATCCACATAGTGACCATCCAGGATACCGCAGTGTCCATGGGAGGTGTATTCACACATACACACGTCGCCAATGTAGTACAGATCCGGCACGCTTTCTTTTGCTTTCCGGAATGCCTTCTGGATAATGCCGTCTTCCGCATAAGCGCCGCTTCCGCAGGCATCCTTGTGGTCGGGAATACCAAACAGCATAACGCTTGGAACTCCTGCCTTTGCAACCTCTTCCAGCGCCTGTGGCAGACGGTCCACGCTGTAGCGGAACTGTCCCGGCATTGTAGGGATTTCTTCTTTAATATTTGTACCTTCTTTTACAAACATGGGATAAATCAAAGAAGACTTATCCATCCGGGTTTCCCGGACCATTTTTCTCAGAAGGGGGGTAGTACGCAGCCTTCTCGGTCTTTGAACCAAATCAATCATGATTACATCCTCTTTTCTCTTAAGCTGGGGCAGTCTTTCATGTCCCTGATGCCTTACACTATAGCACACTTTACAATCCAAAATCAATCAGATTATAGTCCTTTAACGCCCAGATACTATACATCACCACGACTGTATCCGGTCTGTTTGTTTTTAGATATTCTTTTACAGAAATCTTCGGCTCTATCCGCAAATCAATGGCTTCTATCTGGCGGATGCCAAGACTTAAAAAGGAAGCCACAGGGCGGGCAAAAGAGTCTTTTAAAAGCAGCAGCTTTTTGTCATTTACTGCATCTTCATTTGTAATCCGCATCAGATTATAGTCGTCCCCTGTATAAACCGCATAGGGAATGTGGCTGTCATCATAATACCTGGCGTCTGTAATCTGACTGAAATCCAAAAGGGCCTGTGAAAAATCGCCTTCCCGCACAAGGTTTCTCTCCGGCACCTCCATCTGGAGGTGACTCTCAAAATCAGGCAGAATCACTGAAATATCGTCTGCTCCGCCAAAATACTTTCCAGTTCTCTTTCCATAAGAGCCTAAAAATCCCTTAGGAAAATTGATTTGGTCGAAATTTGCCGGATCCGTTAAAAATGGAGCAATCTCATATCCATACTCTGCGTTCAGCCGCTCTGCCAGTTTTTGATAGCCCCAGAAAGCGCCTTCCAGATTCCAGTGGTGATCCGTATGAAAAAACAAATCTTCATGGGAAAGTCCCTCCTCATGAAGGAGCTGGCGCAGGTCCATAACCGGAACCCCGGCATTTTTGAGATGTTCGATTACCTGACTGGCAGCCGGATTGACTTCGTCCGGCACGCCAACAGGCAGACCAGTATCATACTGACAGACCTTAGATGGCGCAAATACGCACAAAAAGGGGATCTCCAGTTCTTTGCAGGATTCATAAAGCAAAATCAGACTGTCTGCCGTATCCTGCACATCAAAATGATTGCTTAAACGCTCTAAATCTCCATTGTCTAAGCGCACAGTATCATTGCAGGTGCGCAGAAAAGCCATACGTTTTGCCAGACCATTGGCCTCAATAAACCGATACCGGCCTTTTAACTCTTCACCGTAATAGTGTTCCAGAGATCTCGAAATCCCTGCCCAGCTTTTCTCTGTGCTGTTCTGTACAGCCTCTTTCGCTTCCGGCAGATTCCACACTCCCATACTGGCAATAAAAAGCAAAAAGACAATTGTAAGGCCATATCGGTTGATTTTTTTTAATATCTGCATAATCCTATTCTTTCTGATGTTGTGATGGTCCCATTCAGGGCGGCGCATCTTCTTGTCAGGCAAACCTGAATGATTTCTAGAAATTAAAGTAAATAAAGGGATTGTGGGCTCCTATGACCAGTTCAGAAACAGCCAGCAAAAACAGGAGGAACACTCCCCCATGGACAGCCAAACGGCCCAGTTCTGACCCCTGTTCTCCATCTGCCCAGGTCAGAAATTTTCCAACCGCAGGCGTACTCCCCAAAATTGCGGCAAGAAAGTACCACCGGTACTCCCACACATAGTAAAGAGTCCAGGACACAGAAGGATGGGACGTTTCCAGACCAAACATGGTCTTTAAATAAAGAACTGCCTCTCCCATACTTTCTGCCCTAAACAGCACCCACCCGCAGATGATGCACAGCAGGGTAAGGATCCGATACAGCCATCCCAATCCATGGCTTTTAGCCCGTTCCGGAAGGTGAAACAGCTTTTCTCCTGTTAAAAGGACAAAGTAAAACAGTCCCCAGCAAAGAAAGGTCCAGCCTGCCCCATGCCAGATTCCAGTCAAAAACCAGACTGCAAAAAGATTGCGCACCAATTTCCATTTAGAATCCACCCTGGATCCTCCTAATGGAATATAGACGTAATCCCGAAACCAGATACTTAAGGAAATATGCCACCGCCTCCAAAAATCCGTCACAGATTCCGCCATATACGGATACCGGAAATTTTCCGGAAAATAGAATCCAAACATCTGTCCCAGACCAATAGCCATGTCCGAATATGCGGAAAAATCAAAATAAATCTGGAACGTGTAGGAAACCGCCCCCAGCCATGCAGCTCCTGTGGTCAGTTCCCCTGCAGCCGGAAGGGTAAAGATATAGTCTGCGATCACAGCCATAGTGTTGGCCACCAGAATCTTTTTGATAAATCCGTATAAAAAGCGGTGAACCCCTGCCAAAAATCCGTCTTCCGTCACCTTCCGGCTGTAAATCTGCTGGGAAAACGTCTCATACCTGACAATGGGACCTGCAATGAGCTGAGGAAAAAATGCAATGTAAAGCCCCACATTTAAAATATTTTTCTGCACATTCCCATGCTGCCGATACACATCAATCACATAAGACATGGCCTGAAATGTAAAAAATGAAATTCCAATGGGAAGAGCAATATCAACAGACGCAAATATCTGACGTCCCGCTGCCTGATTGACTGTTTCCACAAAAAAATTCATGTACTTAAAATATCCTAAAAGAGCCAGATTGCAGACAGCCATGATAACCAGACACAGACGGCATCCCAGCTGATGTCTGCGGAGTTTGTCCACTGCCAGACCAAATCCGTAGTTCATGACAATGGACATTGCCATAATCTTCACAAACTCCGGTTCCCCCCAGGCATAAAACACCAGGCTGGCTGCTAGTAGCCAGAGATTTCTGAAAACCTTTGGCAGCAGGAAATATCCGGCCAGAGTCACCGGCAGAAACAAGATTAAAAATGACATGCTGGAAAATAACACTGTACTGCTCCTTTTATCTTAAACATTGTCTTCTGCTGCCTGGCGGCAAATCACTGTTTCTGCAAAATTGACAGAAGCCATGGCATCTTTGCAGTAACAGTCTGCGCCAATCGTCTCTGCGTAATCCCTGGTCAAAACTGCTCCGCCAACCATCACCTTTACCCAGGGAGTTCTCTCTCTCAAAAGACGGATAGTTGCTTCCATGCTTGGAACCGTAGTGGTCATTAACGCACTTAATCCCACTACCGGCACGTGTTCTTTTTCTGCCCGGTCTGCAATAATCTTTGGATCCACGTCTCTTCCCAGATCGATGACCTGATAACTGTAATTTTCCAGCAGAACCTTCACGATATTTTTGCCGATATCGTGGATATCGCCTTTTACTGTAGCTAAAATTACCTTTCCCTTTTTTTCCTGGGTCTGGCCGTTTTTCTGCATCTCTGCCTTGAGTACCTCAAAAGCTGCTCCTGCTGCCTCTGCGCTCATCAAAAGCTGGGGCAGGAAAATCGTGCCTTTTTCAAACCCTTTTCCCACAAAATCCAGGGCCGGAATCATAATCTCATTGATGATTTCCAAAGGCTGTTTTTCCTTCAGCCAGTCAAAAGCCGAACTGGCAGCTTCCTCCCGAAATCCCCTTAAAATAGCATCAAACAGGCTGCTGTCATGCCCTGCCCCCATCTCCTTACCCTCTGCTTTTTTCTTTAAAGTCTCTCCCAGTCCTGTGCTCTGTCCACTGTAAGTATTGATATAATCTCCGCACTGGGAATCCAGCCCTGCCAGCGCCCGGTAACAGTAGTACGCCCTCATCATGGCTTCTGAATTGGGATTGATAATGGCAGCATTAAGTCCACTCTGCATTGCCATAGTAAAAAAAGCCGCATTGATGTTTTCCCTCTGAGGAAGTCCAAAGGAAATGTTGGATACCCCCAAAATGCTTTTTCCTCCCAGTTCATCCCGAATCTTCTGAAGGGTTTCCAGAGTGGTCAGCGCTCCCTTGCTGTCTGAACTAATGGTCATGCATAATCCATCAATTAAAATGTCTTTCGCACCAATGCCATACTGGGCTGCCTTTTCATAAATCTTTCGGGCAATCCGAATCCTTCCCTCTGCAGTATCCGGAATCCCGTTTTCATCCAGACATAAGGCCACTACCGTACCGCCGTACTTCTTTACCAGTGGAAATACGGCTTCCATCACCTCTTCTTTGCCGTTTACAGAATTAATCAGCGGCTTTCCATTGTAGACCCGCATACCTTTTTCCATGGCTTTCGGATCTGCCGTATCAATCTGAAGAGGCAAATCCGTAATGCTTTGCAGTTCCCGCACCACCTCTTCCATCATGGAAGGCTCATCAATCTCCGGCAGTCCTACATTGACGTCCAGAATATGGGCCCCGTTATCCTGCTGGGCGGCTCCTTCCCGGAGAATGTAATTGAGATCGTGGTCCCGCAAAGCCTGTTTAAATTTGGATTTTCCTGTGGGATTAATCCGCTCTCCGATAATAATGGGATCTTTGTCAATGACCACTGCCTGGCTGTAGGAAGAAACTACTGTCCGCATCTTATCCTTTGGCCACTGCACCAAACCTTCGGAGCAGAGAGCAACCGTCTTTTGAATGTGCTCCGGGGTAGTCCCGCAGCATCCTCCTACCACCACTGCTCCCATGGCGGCAATCTCTGCCATTTCCTTTGCAAATGTATGGCTGTCAATGTCATAAACCGTCTTTCCATTCCGACTTTTCGGAAGTCCCGCATTGGGATTTACAATCACTGGAGTACTGGACACCTTTAACAGATTTTCCACAATGGGCTTCATCTGCACCGGCCCCAATCCGCAGTTGACACCGATTCCATCCACCCCCAGTCCTTCCAGCATTGCTGTGGCAGACTCTACTGTGCCTCCTGTCAAGAGTTTTCCCTTTTCATCAAACACCATGGTAACAAAAACCGGGAGATCGCATGCTTCTTTTACTCCTAAGACTGCAGCCTTTATCTCATAACTGTCACTCATCGTTTCAATCAGAACGCCGTCCACCCCTTCTTTCGCTCCAATGCGGGCTGCATCCCGGTACAAAGCTGCTGCATCCTCAAAATCCAAATCGCCTAACGGCTTTAAAAGTTTCCCGGTGGGTCCCAAATCCAGAACGATAAACCCGTCTTTTCCAGACTGTTTCACTGCCTGTCTGGCATTTTTCACAGCCGCCTGTATCACAGGTTCTAAATCAAACTCTGCTCCTTTATGAAATTTGAGTCCGTTGGCGCCAAACGTATTGGTCTTGATAATATCCGCCCCTGCCTCCAGATACTCTCTATGTAGCTGAATCAGAATTTCCGGGTGCAGAAGATTCCATGTCTCCGGCAGTTCTCCTGGAGCAAGTCCCTTTTCCTGAAGAATGCTTCCTGTACCGCCGTCAAAAAAAAGGCGGCGCTTTCTCATCTCTTCTAACAATTTGTGCATGGCAAATTCCCCTTTTCCTATGTTGTCTAATCCTGCAAGTTCCCCGGATCTAACGGCGGTATGCGCAGTCTGTCTTCTGACACGCTTCACAGCCCTTTACCTGACAGTGGTACGGTCTAGAACTGATTCCCATTACTGCTGTCACTGATTTGGACGGGGTCATGAGCAGACTGTCGGTCAGTTTAATCCCAATCCGTTTTCCTGCTTCTAAAGCATCTAAAAGATTCTTTTGATTTTCCAGAGGGAAATCCCCATAACCAGGACTGAACCTTGGACGCAGATAAAGACTGTTTTTCTCATACTCTTCCTTTAATCCCTGACAGATACTGTCGCAGTAGTCCTCTAACATGGCAGTGGCAGCCGCCTGTATCACCACTGCCCGGCTCATCAGAAGCCTGGAATACTTCTGAATCAAAAGATCAGCCCCTGTCCCCAGTGTAGCTGCAAACACTGCGATTTTTTCACAGTCTTTTAAGTTTTTCCACAGATTTTTGCTCTCTGTCTGGAAACAGACACCGTCAATCCGGTTATTTTCCCCCAAGGTCAGAGGGTATTCCAAAACCAGGCTCTGCGGCTTTACCATCTCTTCCAGTTCTTCCAGACAGGACTCGGCAAGGGCTTTTATCCGATCATCTTCTTGATTATTTTTATACCCCAGATACCGGAAAATTTCTCTTCTATTTACTTCCATACATTCCCTTCTCACACAATTTCAGACAGGCTCTCCTTGATCTGTATGGCCACATCCGGCTTATTCATGGAATATACATGGATTCCATTGACTCCATTGGCAATTAAATCAATAATCTGTTCTGTGGCATAGGCAATGCCGGCCTGCTTCATGGCAGCCGGATTGTCTCCAAAGCGATCCACGATAGCCTTAAACCGCGTCGGAAGGTAAGTACCGGACATCTTACAGATGCGGGCAATCTGTTTGGCATTAGTTACCGGCATAATTCCGGCAATTACCGGAACCTGAATCCCCTTTTCCCGAATCCGGTATAAAAAATTATATAAAATATTGTTGTCAAAAAACATCTGAGTGGTAAGGAAATCGCAGCCGGCGTCTGCTTTTTCTTTTAAATGAAGAATGTCCTCCTCCTTATTTGCCGACTCCACATGACCTTCCGGATAGCAGGCAGCACCAATACAAAAATCTCCTGCCTGTTTGATGTCATAAATCAGCTGGGAAGCATACTGGTAGTCATGGACCGGCGTTCCTTCTGCCGGAATATCCCCTCTCAAAGCCAGAATGTTTTCGATCCCGTTGTCTTTTAATTCCTGTAAAATCCCTTTTACCCCTTCCCTGGTGGAAGACACACAAGTCAGATGGGCTAACGGCGTTACGTTTCCCTTATTTTTAATCGTAGAGGCGATCTGTACCGTATACTGGCTGGTTCCGCCTCCTGCGCCGTAAGTCACGCTCATAAACGCCGGGCCTGCCTGGGCAATCTTTAAGGCAGCAGTCTCTACAGACTGATAATTATCTGCTGTCTTGGGCGGGAATACTTCAAAGGACAGAGTTGGTTTTTTCTCTGCCAGGATGTCTCGTATCTTCATGTCATTTTCTCCTTTGTGCGCAATACTATAGCATAATCCTGTTTAAATTTCAATTCCCGATTTGGTATAGGTTTGAGTATTTTTCTTTCAGATAACGAACATAATACTCTGGGTTAAAATCCTCTCCTGTAGTGTCTTTTAAAATCTGCCGGCTGGTTTTTAATTTTCCATACTGGTGAATATGCTCTCTTAAATACTCCCGGATCTCATCTATGTTTCCCTCCCGAAGAAGTCCTTCAAAGTCCATTGTCTTTTTCATATGGAAATATAGCTGGGCCCCAAATGCACTTCCCAGAGCATATGACGGAAAATATCCAAAGGACCCTTGCGCCCAGTGAATGTCCTGAAGCACTCCTTCTGTATCCGTCTTCGGACGCACTCCCAGGTACTCTTCATACTTTTCCGCCCAGATTTCCGGAAGTCTCTCCACATCCAGATCTTCTTCTATCAGCATTTTCTCAATTTCATAGCGAATCAGGACATGCAGGCTGTATGTCAGTTCATCGGCCTCTGTCCGAATCAGATCCGGATGTACGGTGTTGATGGCTTCTGTAAACTGCTCTACACTGACTTTCTCAAAGGGTTCTGGAAATAATTCCTGAAGTTTTCCATAAATTGGAATCCAGAAATCTTTATTCCGCCCGATTATATTTTCAAAGAAACGAGACTGGGATTCATGCATGGCCATGGATGCTCCCTGTCCGATGACAGTCTGGGTCAAATCATCCCGAATCCCCATTTCATAAATGCCATGTCCGGCTTCATGAATAACAGAAAAAACCGAACTGTCCACATGGTCATTGTAATGAGTGGTAATCCTCACATCTTTATTGTGAAGATTGGTGGTAAATGGATGGGCGCTGACAGCAAACACGCCTTTTGTAAAGTCAAATCCCACATACTCTGCTAGAAAACGTCCCAGTTTTTCCTGCTTTTCTTCCGGAAATTCTCCAACCAGAAATCCGTCTTCAATTGAGCGGGAGCTCTCGGTCACTTTTTTCAAAAGGGGGACTATCTCTTTTTTCAGCATGCCGAAAAATTCGTCCAGTTCTTTTGTAGAAAATCCTTTTTCATAGTCTTTTAAAAGAGCATCGTATTTGCTCTGTCCAGGTTTTGCCCGATATCCTGCAAACTTTTTCTGATATTCCACAACTTTCTTAAGCGTGGGAGCAAACAGCTTAAAGTCATTCTTGTTTTTGGCCTCTTCCCAAATCCGCACAGATTCCGAAGACAGCCTTGCAAACGCCTGATATTCTTCTTTTGGAATGCAGTCTAACTGCTCAATCTGTTCTTCTACTTCTTTTACTTGGGCCAGTTCTGTCTCAGTTAAGCCGGACGGATCCAGAAGGCACTGTTTTGCCAGTTTTTTCGTCTCTTCTCCTGTTATGATTTTAAAATACTGTCCAGACAGAAGTTCTATCACTCTGGACGTATGTTCTCCTGCTGCCTTTGGTGCCAGTGTAGCATCATCCCACTCAAACAAAACCAGGGCTGTCTGGATTGCCATTGCCTCATCTAAATTATTTTTTAATTGCAAAAATACATCATTCATTGCTCAGTTACTCCTTTTCTTTCTTAGTGTCAGCAGTTATCCGAAGAAAAAAGGACACTCACAGCATGAGTGTCCCCCAAATATCTGATTCTCATTCAGTTACAGCCATAAGATCTGCGTAGCCTTCTGTGGACGGAAGAGTTACGTATACTGGCTGGCCTGGATTTTTAATGGCTACATCCATGTCAATGTCCATATTCATGGTCATCCCCAGCAAAGTCATGGACATATCCATAGAAACACGTTCCTTATCTGCATAGCCGTCTTCATTGATGTGAATGGTTCCACTGGCGCTGTTTATCTGATATTCATATCCCATATCTGAAAAATCAGTTCCCATCAGACCAAATATTTCATTGACTGCTGCATTTAACTGGGCGGCATCTAAATCATAGCTAATCACGTTGGCATTGCCGTTGTGATACAATTTTAAATTGGTCATCCCATACATCTCATCAGAAGCAAATGAAAGGCTGGAACTTATTGCCATGGTCTGCGCCATCATCTCATCCATATCCATCGGCATCTTCATCTTCATGCCGTCCATCTCTGTATACATGTAACCGTCCTCGTAGAACATGGTCATGGTCATGGTCTCGCCTTCTGCCTTTATTGCCATGTCATACAGAATCTTCATGTTTCCGGAATAAGCTCCCTGCATCTTCATATTCATATCCAGAAGCATATCCAGGGATTCCTCATCAATGGTAAATTTCATCACTGCATCTACGTCTGCGTCAAAATCCGTTAATGCGGCAGCTTTTAAGTTGGCAGCCGTATAAATCGCGCTGATCTCCTCTGCCGTCGCTCCCAGATCCAACCGCTGAACATTGCCTCCCAGCGTCCACTGCCCCTGTGCATTGACAATCCAGTTGTCCACTACTGTATTTAAGGCCAAAAGTCCGTTTTCATCAAAATAATAGCACTCTGCAGTCCCATCTCCATTGCCGTCAATCCACTGCCAGGTATCTGCCGCATAACTGCCGTCATCCTGACAATACTTCCAGGTCACGTCTGCTTCCTCCCACTGACCTGCAAATGCGCCAAACGACATGGCCAGTGTCATGGGCGCTGCCAAAACAACTGCTTTTTTCCACTGTTTCATTATATAACTCCCCTTTCTTATCGTCTTGTCCTGCTGCCGATTATACTCTGACAGCTTATTAGCATTGTACATGAAATTCTGTAATATTACAACCTTTTTTCGCAGAAACAAAACAGCAGATAAACCTTTTGGCTATCTGCTGTCTTATGTTTCTGCATCAGAAATATTTCTTATTGCCCCAGAGATTGCTTCTCTTAAGATCCAGGTACTCGTTGTATGCCTTTTCCAAAATCTGCTTTTCATTGGAAAACTTCAGCAGATGGTATGCCTCATAAAACTTATAATATCCGGAATCAATGAAATATTCCTCCCGCTGTGGTTTGCTGTAATAGCTGTCCGCCATCATCAGATACCAGTGCACATCCTTCTCCACTACATCCTGAGGAGTGTTAAATGAATACTGGCTCTTGCCGATATACTTAATAATGGAAGCGCTGACCCCGGTTTCTTCTTTCACCTCACGCAGCGCCGTCTCTTTAAACTCTTCTCCCGGCTCTACAGTTCCCTTGGGAAGGACCCAGCCCTCATACTTATTCTTATAATTCTTGTACAGGACGAGTATCTTACCACGAAATATAACCACACCGCCGCAGCTAGTTGCCTCTATCATCGCAATCCCTCCTGGTCGCTGGTGTGTACTTCTGTCTGTGCATAGTATAACTCTTTTTAGAAGGTATTGCAAGAGGATATCTGTCAGCGCTGCTGCTTTGCAAAGTAAGCATCCATGACGGCTCTTGCGATGGGAGCTGCCTCCCTGCCGCCGGATCCTCCTTCTTCTACAATTACGGTTACTGCAATTTGGGGACTTTCCACTGGGGCAAAGCCGGTAAACCAGGCATGGCTTTCTTTCCCGGTTTCAAATTCTGCAGATCCGGTCTTTCCCGCCGCCCGGTAAGCATCTGTCTGAAGGGCGGAAGCCGTCCCTTCTGTTACAACCCGCTCCATCATGGACGACAAAGCGGCCGCCTCTTTGGCGCTCATCAGATTACCATAAGACTCCGGAAAAAACTGTTTTCCCTCTTTGCCGTTTTCATTGATCACATAGTCGATCAAATAAGGCTTCATCAAAACTCCGCCGTTTGCTATAGCCGAAGTAATCATCAGGCTGTGGATTGGCGTTATCTGCGTTCCGCCCTGGCCGATGGATGTCTGAAGCACTTCCCACTGGGAAGAAGCCGTACCCAGCACAAACCCGCTTTTACTGTAGGGCATGGAAAGAGGAAGTTCCTGGTTAAACAGCAGACTGTCCGCTGTCTGCTTCATACTGCCCCGGTCAAGCAGCGTTCCCATATAGGCAAACGCTCCATTGCAGGAATTGGCAAAGCACTGAGCTATGTCCTGACTCCCATGAGCATTTCCATGATAGCAGCGGATCGTGTACCCATCCTGTTCATAAATGCCGTCGCAGTCAAACCGAAAATTCTGATAATCGTCAGGGTATTCCCTCATATATTCCAAAAGAGTCACTATCTTAAATGTGGATCCGGGCGGATAGAGTCCTTGTGAAACCCGGTTTAATAAAAGTCCCTCCCCTTGTTCTCCGCTTACCAGACTCTCCCATAACTCGTTTATCTGATTGGTGTCAAAATCCGGCTTGGAAACCATGGCCAAAATCTTTCCTGTGGACGGCTCAATTGCTGCCACTGCTCCTTTTCGGTCTCCTAGTGCCTGATAGGCCGCCTGCTGCAGATTAACATCCAGAGTAGTAACCACATCATCTCCCGGATCTTTCTCGTCTGCCAGTTCCCGAATCACCTTTTCTGCCAGACTGTCATGGGAGGTCAGCAGATAAAAATTAGCCAGTTCCTCAATTCCGGTCTTCCCTCTGGTAGACCACCCTACTGCATGGCAGAACAGAGGGCCGTACGGATAACTGCGTACCTCTTTTCCATCCTCGCCTACAATGGTCTCTGCCAGAATCCGATTGTCATTGCTTAAAATTTTTCCCCGAATTACCTGATCAGACAGGTGACCTATCCTTGCATTGTAAGAATTGTTCATAACATTTTCACTTTCCACCTGTATAAACCAGACCAGGTATCCAGTCATCAGGGCAAAAACCAGCGCTGTAAAATACGTCAATCTTAAAATATTTTTGTTAGATCCCGGAGATTTCGGGTTACGCCTCATCATATTCCTCCTCATTCCGTTTTAGGATATACAGCCCCTGAACGATATGAAATAAAATAAAGGTAGAAACAATTGAACTCCCCCCATAGCTGACAAAAGGCAGAGTCACACCAGTAGACGGAATAAACTTGACCACTCCCCCAACATTTAAAAACACCTGAACAATATACACTGTCCCCAGGCCAAAGGCGATTAATTTGTAAAAAGCAGCCTGCATTCTGTTTGCAATCATCATAAACTGGATAAAACATCCCAAACAGATAAGCAGGATGCAGACTGCAAAAATTCCGCCCATCTCTTCAAAAATCGCCGCAAAGATAAAATCCTTTTCTACTACCGGAATCTTTTCAGGCATTCCCTGAAACAGGCCGCTTCCAAACCATCCTCCATTTCCAATAGCAAACAACGACTGGGTAATCTGATACCCCCGGTTGTCAATATCCGCCCAGGGATTCAGCCACGCTTCCACACGAACCTGAACATGGGAAAACAAAAAATATGCAAGTACTGCCGCCCCGCTTCCCCCCAGGATTCCGACTCCCAAATACGCCCAGTTGGAAGTGGCCACAAACAGCATGAAAATATAAGTAATAAAAAAAATAAAGGCGCTTCCCAGATCTCTGGACGCTGCCAGCACCAAAACATGGACTGCTGCCACTGCGGTCACTGTACATACGGTCTTAAAATCCGTAGACTGATAAAACATGGCTGCCACAAAAAATACAAAGGTAATCTTTACAAACTCAGACGGCTGAAAGGAAACTCCTCCCAGATTTAAAGATAACTGGGCACCGTAGCTGGTACTTCCTCCAATCCATACCACTGCCAGCAAAAGCAGTCCGCCAAGCCCATAAATCCATGGAATTTTTACCAACTGCCACACTCTGTCGATAACAAACGGAATCAACATGCAGACAGCCGCTGCCGTCACCGCCACCACAAACTGCTTTACTGCCAGAGTCTGCCCCTTTGCTATGGAAAGGCGGGTCTGGATTATAAATCCCACACACAAAAGCATGGATGTATTGTTTAAAAGCAGACGGGATACATTATGGTAAAACAGACGGAATCCTCCGATATAACAGACAAAAAACACTGCCTGAACCAGATAAAACGCGATTACATATTCTTCCTGACTTTTTAAGTAAATCACCAAAAACGCCAGCAGATGAATTAAAAACATCGCCTGATTCTGATGACGGCAAACACTTTTCTGATCCTCCGGATCCTCATAAGAAAAGAATCGAAAATTGAAATACGTATAAAATGCCATCAAAAGAATCATTAAATATTTTGAAATTTCAATAATCAGGTTTGTCATTCTTTTTTCTATTCAACTCCCCGCCGAAAATGGCCTCTGGTGAAATCTCCAATGGCTTCTTTTGCGTCCTCCAATCCACCTTCCAAAAAAGCCTTTAAAATTTCTTCTGTCTCTTCTTGTGTCTCAATCGTAAATTTTATGCGAAGTCCATTAACTCCCAATGCCTGGATCTCTTTTCCACATCCTAACAGCGATAACGGACTTGGATTGTAAATGGTATTGTAGCAGAAACGGCAGTGATTTTTCACTGAAAGGAATTTTCCGGTTCGATCCTTTAATTGAATCACTTCCTGCTTCTTATCACATCCAGACACAGTTTTCTTAATACACTGAGCCGAAACCATCATGGGAAGATAGCCATAGACCACCATTTCCTTAGAAATATCCGTAAAATTCGTATTCTGCAGTTCCCGGCCGTTTAGTTCTAAAGGCATGGTAATCCGGCAGGCTCCCATGGCCTTCATGGCAGCTGCAGCCCCATGATTCCATGTATACATGGTATCATCAAATATCATGGGCAGATCCATTCCTATCTCTTTCAGCCACCACACCTCTTCTAAAGCCCGCACAATCACTCCATCAAACCCGGCTGTCTTTAATTTGTCCAGATTTCCCCGAAAATACTCTTTGGCTTCTGTCCTGAAAATATGGGGCAAAATTAACATACATAAACATCCCAGTTCATGGACCTTTAAAACCGTCTCCTGCCAGATTTCGGCTAAAAAACCAGTGCTGTCTACTGCGATCTCGTCTGGTGCAATCCCATCTGCAGACTGATTCCGGCAAAGATACGACAAAGCGGCTGATAACTGTCCCGGTTCTTCAAATGACAAACGAAACGGCAGATTTTTTTCTGATGCTTTCTTTTTATTTTGAAACGGTTTCTGACAGTGCATTTTCACATCCGGAACCGTCTCTGGATCCCTTCTTCGGTAATGACTTAAGATTTCCTGCTCCAGCTTTTCAAAACCGCTTCTTCTCAAATCATTTAATGCCTGAACCGGCAAAAAAACCGGGCCGGTTACCTGAACATCCAAATGGGAAAACTCAAAAGGTGTACCGCCGGTCTTTTGGATCTGTCTGGCTACCCGTTCCTCTGTCATCGGCTGATTTTTAGCCGCTTCTGGTATCTGTCCAAATACTGTCACTGCAGCCGTATCCCAACTCCTGTTTTCAAAAGTCAGGGACAAAACAGAGGGCTGGCCTTCTTCCAGCAGCACAAATCCGGCAACTTTTTCCTTTACTTCTGTATTAACATAGGTTTCGTCCAGTCTGTTAAATAATTCCTGATTCACTTCCCGGAATGCCGGTTTCTCCTTTAGAGCTACCATGCGGCGTCCATTGTGATTTTCATAATATCCATCAGAAAAACCGCCCCTGTCAAATAAATCCAAAAGCATTTTTTTATCCGCAGGATCTACAAAATAGCCATCCCTTCCATACTTCAGATACTGATCCACATACTTGCGGTACATACTTACCACACCGGCCGTATATCTAGGACTCTTCATCCGTCCCTCTATTTTCATGGAAAAAACTCCTGCCTCGATGATATCCGGAATTAAATCCAGGGTACACAAATCCTTCAGATTGAGCACATAGGAATTTCCCTCTTTTTGCTGAAACGATTTTCCCGTTCCTTTCACTTCATAGGGAAGCCGGCAGGGCTGGGCACACCTGCCCCGATTGCCGCTGCGTCCTCCAATCAAGCTGCTCATCAGGCACTGACCGGAATAACAGTAGCACAGCGCTCCATGGACAAAGCTTTCAATCTCCACCGGCACCTGGCTGTGTATTTCTCTGATTTCCTCCAAAGACAGTTCTCTGGCAGTTACTACTCTCTGGGCCCCCAGTTCATACAGCGCCTTGGCCCCATATACTCCGGTTATGGTCATCTGGGTGCTGGCATGAACCGGCAAATCTGGAAAAAATCGGCGGATCTCCATAAAAGCCCCCATATCCTGCACAATGACCGCGTCCAATCCCTGCCGGTAATATGGAAGAAGGTAGTCATATAATTCTTCTAATTCCTGTTCTTTAAACAGCGTGTTGACTGTCATATAAAGGCTGCATCCATGAAGATGAACATAATCAATGGCCTCCAGAAGCTTATCCTGATCGGGATTATCTGCATAAGCCCTGGCCCCAAACCGGCTGCCTCCCATATATACTGCATCCGTTCCTGCCGCCACTGCTGCCTTCATGCTCTCAAAGCTGCCTGCAGGAGCCAGAATTTCTACCTTTTTCTTTTTTATCACAAACGTTCTCCCTTCTTTGCAGATGTTAAAAAAGAATCCCGCTTACGAGATTCTCTGGTTTTGCGGCAGTCTCTGTGCTATTAATGTCTTCCCTTTCTGGTCCCATGACCTCCCTTGTAAGAAGAGGGAATATGGGATGCAGGCGGAACAAATCCTGCACTGTGGGCAGCGCTTAGCGCAGCCGCCACTGCTGCCTCTTTTTCCTGGTTTTCTTTTCTCTCCCGCTCTTCTTTTGCTTCCTGGCTCTCTTGTTTTTCCTCTGCCTGAAGAGTTTCCTCCTGATGAAGAGTTTCCTCTGTCTTAGAAAAAGCAGATGTCTCCAGGGATGCGGCAGCGAATTGCTGTTTCTGAAGGTCTTCTAAACTTCTCAGCGCTGCTTCTAACTTCATCTGGGTACTGACCAGTTCGTGCTTTAAGCTGTACATCTCCCGCTCCATATCCGCCTTCTGGCGTTCCATGGCCTTTAGCCGGTCAACAGCCTTAAAATAATCATCTGCAATATTGAGTTCTACCATCACAGTCTGATAATTGTCATTCTGTTTGGTAAAACCAGGCTGCAGTCTCATTTGCTCCAATTTATCATTGATATATGCGGCAACTTTCTGGAAATAACTTTTTTCTTCTGCACCAGCCAGAGTATATATATTGCCGTCTATTAACACTTCCGCATAATTTTTGGAATCCATAAAGGCTATTCTCCTGTTTATCTGGTTTATTCTTTTACAGCATCCCTAAATAGCAGATGCCAAGTGTTCATATAGTGTTCATATTATGTAACAGTTCAGCCATGCATCTTCTTGCCCGCTTACGGCAGACAAAAAGTGCCAGGTGTCTGCCCTATGAACATTTAGACAGAAAAATTCTTATGAAAACAAGTTTTCAGCGTCTGTTCCTGCCCAAATCTTTGTATGGCTGAACTGTTATCATATTATACCACACTAGCGCGTTCAAGAAAAGTTACAAAACATTTAAATTTTCTGCAGCATTCTGCTTATTCTCCCTCTTTTGCAATCCCCAAATGCCGGTAAGCATGGTCTGTTGCCATCCTTCCTCTTGGGGTACGGTTAATAAGGCCGTTCATTAACAAATACGGTTCATATACATCTTCCAAGGTTCCGGAATCTTCTCCCAATGCTGCCGCCAGTGTGTCTAATCCCACAGGTCCACCGCCAAATTTTTCTATCATCATCAGAAGAATACTGCGGTCATTCTGATCCAGTCCCAGCCTGTCCACGTCTAAAATATCCAGTGCAAAATCCGCTACTTCCTTGGTAATCCTCCCGTCATACTTAACCTGAGCAAAGTCTCTTACCCGCTTTAACAGACGGTTGGCAAGTCTGGGCGTTCCTCTGGATCGTTTGGCAATCTCTGCTGCGCCGGAAACGTCTACTTCTACTCCCAGCGCCTTTGCAGACCTAAGAACTATGGTGGTCAGTTCTTTCGGAGTATAAAACTCCAATTTCTGAATCACTCCAAACCTGTCCCTTAAAGGGGCGGTTAAAAGTCCGGCCCTTGTAGTGGCGCCTACCAAAGTAAACTTCGGCAGATCTAACCGAATCGATCGGGCAGAAGAATCTTTTCCCAGCATAATATCAATGGCATAATCTTCCATAGCCGGATACAGTACCTCTTCCACCTGCCGGTTTAGCCTGTGAATCTCATCTACAAACAGCACATCCCTTTCCTGAAGATTATTCAGAATCGCTGCCATCTCGCCTGGCTTTTCAATAGCCGGTCCTGACGTCACTTTCATGTTTGTGCCCATCTCTGCCGCAATAATGCCGGCTAATGTAGTCTTTCCAAGACCTGGAGGTCCGTAAAACAGGACATGATCCAGCGCCTCATCTCTGGATCTGGCTGCATCAATATAAATCTTTAGGGTGGTCTTAATCTTTTCCTGTCCGATATACTCCTGAAGAAGCTTTGGCCGTAGGCTGGTTTCTATTGTTTTGTCCTCTTCTGTTGCTTCAGTCGTGATAATTCTGCGCTCCATTACTTATCCCCTCTATAAAAATGACAGATGGCGCAGAGATGCCTTTAAGACATCCTCTGCTGTCATGTCCTCTGTTATTTCTGCTTTGCGGACTGCCCTGGCTGCCTCCAGATTGGAATATCCCAGAGCCACCAAAGCCTGTACTGCCTCTTTTGCTGCATCGCCTTTCACATCGGATGAAAATCCCCTGCCAGGCTCTTCCATCTCTCCAGGCTCTCCCAGGCCGGAAAGTAAATCTTCCGGTGATACTGTATCCTTTAAATCCAAAATCACTCTCTGGGCCGTCTTTACCCCGATGCCAGGCGCTTTGGAAATCGCCTTGGCATCTCCTGATAAAATAGCCATACGCAGATCATCTGGCCGCAAGGCGGACAAAATCCCCAAAGCCCCTTTGGGTCCTACTCCATTTACCCCCAAAAGCTGCTGAAACATCTCCCTGTCCTGGCGATGAAGGAATCCATACAAACTCATAGCATCTTCCCGCACCTGAAAATATGTATATACTTTTACTGCCTCCCCTATATTGGGAAGTTCATCTAAAAGCGATAAAGGGACCCGAATCTCCAGTCCCACGTTTCCTGTCTCTATCACAATCCTGTCCCCGCTCACCTCTGCCAGAGGACCTTTTACATAAGAAATCATAGCTGCTCCTTTGATTCTCTTTTGTTTTTCATCATAACATAGTCTCTTTGTCAATGCAAGCCAAATCGAACAAACATTCTTTTTTCATTGACTTTCCATCCCTTCTTCCGTATAATATTATAAAGATACCAGGGCCGCAAGCCTTTTGCCCCCCAATCATCCTATAATTGCTGACTACAGAATAATAAGGAGTTTTTTACTTATGATTACAGTTCACCGCCACATTGATTTGCCCCGGACCTATCCGTTAGAGCGGATCGGAAGACTTGACAGCCTGCTGTTTTTTGATATCGAAACCACTGGTTTTTCCGGAGACACTTCCAGTCTGTATCTCATCGGCTGCACCTGCTGCCGGGATGGAAACTGGGAACTATACCAGTGGTTTGCCGACTCCCCAGAAGAAGAACCCAATCTGTTGGAAGCTTTTTTCTCATTTTTAAAGAACTTCTCATTTGTTATCCATTTTAATGGGGACGGTTTTGACATTCCCTATCTCTTAAAGCGCTGCCTTCACTACCAGCTTCCTTATGACTTTTCCGGCGTCACAAGTATTGATATCTACCGGAAAATCAAGCCGTACAAAACCCTTCTGGGTCTGGAAAGCCTGAAACAAAAAGCTATTGAACGTTTTTTAGGCATTTTCCGCACGGATCCTTATTCCGGAGGCCAGCTGATTGAGGTCTACCAGGAGTATCTGATGACCGGTCAGGACCGGCTTTATGACATGCTGATGCTTCATAATAAAGAAGATCTGGAGGGAATGCCCCTGATTCTTCCTATTTTGAATTACTGTGATATGATGGAAGGACCTTTTTCATTGGTAAGCCAGGAGTGCCGCACCATGCATGACATTTTCGGCACCCCAGAAGCCTGCTGCGACCTGACCTATGAAAGTCCAGTCTTCGTCCCCAATGGCTGGACCTTTTCTGATGAGTTCTTTTCTATCTCCTGCGAACACAACCATCTGATATGCACTGTCCCTCTCATAGAAGGCGAACTGAAATATTTCTATCCAGATTATAAAGATTACTACTACCTGCCCCAGGAGGATACTGCCATCCACAAAAGTCTGGGCGAATTTGTGGATCGATCTGCCCGCAAAAAAGCTACTGCTGCCACCTGCTATACGAAAACGATCGGCCGTTTTCTGCCCCAGCCTGTCCCACTTTTTGATCCGGCATTAAAGGCCTGCCATAAAGACAGACAGACCTTTTTATCTTATACCCCTGATTTATTTGCAGATCCCGATTTTTCCGCAAAATTCTTAGACGGCATTTTTAAACGGCTGTGTCCCAAAATCAACCGGCCAGACCATTTTTCCTAATAATCGCCTTTTTTCAGCAGTTTTCGGATATAAGCAAATGTTTTACGCTCCCCTTTCTTTTTCAGCATCCACAAAAGCCGCTCCAAAAGGGCTCTGGTTTCCGGATGAATCGTGATAAATTGTCTGGTTTTCTCATAATACTCCCAGGGCGCGCTGTCCGTATACTCTTTTCCTTTATAAACCCTGCATGCCGCAATCCGATCCATCACCATTTCAATCACGTACTGCAGCGGCATCCGGTTGCCGACCAGTCCGGCCTCCTTATTTACAGAAACATCAATCCAGTATTCAAAGTGATGCTTGTTGCGCCCCTTATGATGAAGCCACGCTTTGGAAAAGCCAAACAATTCCCGCTCTGCCGCATTGGGACTTCTGGTTCCCTGGTAAAAACGCATGCCGGTCCAGAATTCTTCCGGGCTGTATTTGGACAAATCATGGAGCAGTCCCTGCCGGTACAATCCTACCTGAAAGCAGTACCTCATTACTAAAAACTTATGTTGGGTAATTGTATAAAAATGTCTTGCAATATTTGAAATTTTCATCTTATATCTTCCTCTGTGCAGGCTTATTTTTTGGTTCCTGTTTCAGTATAACAGCTTTTTTCCAAACGTCAAATCATAATCGTTCATCCATGCCATTCATAATTTGGCGGATGCCACAAAATCCTTTAAATGTGAATTACTTTGGCCGCCAAATTATTCATATCGGGCGTCTGCCTATAAAAATTGACACAAAATTTGTTCATTGTGAACAGGTTCCCATGATCAAATTTGTGTCAGTTTTTGCATGGCTGAACTGCTGCTAGAAATTGGTATCAAAACCATTTGACACCTGATAAAAACTGTGCTATTCTTAGAACAACCGCAAAATAAGTTGTGGTGCAATTTTTTTTATTTCTTTGGAGGTATCATAATGAAAGGTACAGTTAAGTGGTTTAACAACCAGAAGGGCTACGGATTCATTTCCGACGAGCAGGGTAATGATGTATTCGTACATTACTCCGGATTAAACATGGAAGGCTTCAAGTCCTTAGACGAAGGCGCTGAGGTTGAATTCGATGTAATCAACGGAGCAAAGGGTCCTCAGGCAACCAACGTTACCAAGTTATAATTTCTAATCATCTAGTCAGCAGTGTACCTTTTTCAATCATATAGAGCATATTTATGTAATTGAAATAAAGTTATATTGGATTCAATGATTACAAACAAGAGCCAGTGTCCTTGGACGCTGGCCCTTTTTGGATTCTCTCTTAAGACGCACGATTTAACAGTTCTTTCAATTCTTCCACAGAGAATTTATAGTTGTGATTGCAGAAATGGCAGTTTACTTCTATTTCCTTTCCCTCGTCAATCATCTCCTGAAGCTCTTTCTTTCCAATACTTACCAGGGCTTTTTCCACTCTCTGCTTGGTGCAGTTGCAGTAAAAGCTGGTCTCTACCGTCTCATTAATCTCCAGGCCAAAATCACCCAAAATATGCTCTAAAATCATCTCTGGAGTATTTCCGGCATCTAATAAAGAGGTAATGGAAGTAATTTCCCCAAGACGTGTTTCCAGCTTATCAATAATCTCATCAGATGCACCCGGCAAAAGCTGAATCATAAATCCCCCTGCCTGACGCACTGTATTATCTTTGTTCATCAGCACGCCTAATGCAACGGAAGAAGGGGTCTGCTCGGAAGTGGCATAATAATAGGTCAGATCCTCTGCAATCTCTCCTGTCACCAGAATCGTCTGTCCCACGTAAGGTTCTTTTAATCCAATATCCTTAATGACGCTTAACACTCCTACTCCTAAAGAACCGCCTACATCCAGCTTTCCCTTTGCATTCGGCGGCAGCATGACAGAAGGATTATAGGCATAACCTTTTACCCGTCCTCTGGAGTCTGCTGTAACAGTCAGTCCTTCTAACGGACCATCTCCCTGAATCTTTAAGGTCAGCAAATCGTCTTCCCCCTTCATGGTAATTCCCATCATTCCGCCTGCAGTCAAAAGACGGCCCAAAGCTGCTGTTGCCACCGGACTGGTGTTGTGAGCCTGGCGGGCATGTTCCACCAGTTCTTTTGTAGTAGATGCAAATGCACGAATCTGACCCTCTGCAGCCGTTGCACGAATTATATAATCAGACATAGTTCATCCTCTCTTTGTTTGTTTTTCATATTATTTGTTGTATATACAACATTTAATCCCGATTTTTTCCATGTTCTCTGGCAATTACATAAATCCGCTCACTATCTGGCCTCATCCTGTCTTTTGTAAATGCATCATAGCAGGTCTCAAATATCAGGCCGGCCTCCTCTAATGCCTGTTTAATTTCCTCTACTGAATAGGCCCTCTGGTAATGGTTTTCTTCAAATTTGCGGTACAGCGGATCTGTCTTTTCATTTCCTTTGTCTTCCCGGATAAACAGAGTTAAACCGTATTCATTGATGCAGGACTCTTCATCATAATAATTTTCCCAGATAAAGCTGCCCTCTTCCCGGTTTTCTGCAATGGTGGACTCCCCCAGCATTTCTTTGTATTTGTACTGGGTATTCAAATCAAAAATAAAGACCCCGCCCGGATCCAGGTAGTTGTTTACCAGAGAAAATACCTGGACCAGTTCCTCGTACTCCAGAATATAATTCATAGAATCACAGATACTGACCACTGCGGCTACTGTACCATAAAGTTCAAATTCCCTCATATCTTGAAGAAGGTACAGAATATCGCTGCCGCTTTCCAGCTTCTTTTCCATGGCAATCTCCAGCATTTCCTCTGCATTGTCCACGCCGATCATATCATAGCCGGAAGCTGCCAGAAGTTCTGTGAGACTGCCGGTCCCGCAGCCCAAATCCAGAACCAGTCCGCCTCTTACTCCTCTCTCTTTCAGCAGGCTGATTAGATACCTGCTCCACTCCTGATAAGGAATATTATCCATAAACAGATCGTATACTGCCGCAAAGCTTGTATAAGCGTCCATGTTTCCTCCTAAAGAGACAGGGCTGCCCTTAAAAAGGCAGCCCCTTATCCAGACTCCGCTCTCCCGCAGAATCATCACCCGATTTTATGCGTTCTTACCGCAGCATTTCTTGTACTTTTTGCCGCTTCCACAAGGACATGGATCGTTGGGGTATACTTTATGTCCCTTACGAATCGTGCCGGAAGCCTTCTGCTCCTTGTACAGCTCTTTTCTGCGCTCTTCAGAAAGAATAGCATCCCACTGCGGCAGTTCATACAGCCAGTTTGCCTTTGCCTCTACCATGTTGTAGTAAAGTTTTTCCGGATCAATCTCAATCCGCACCTGGGTATCTTCTTCCATAGTGTCGATTGGATTTTCATATCCTTTTAAACTCTCATTAATGCCGTCTAAAAAGCCTACCATGATTAGCAATTCTGTATTGTACTTTTCAGCCAGTTCCTTTACTGTACCGGTCACAACCTCTGAAGGGTTAGAAAGAATCTGCTCATAAATTCCTTTTTCAATGGTAAAATAACCAGTCCACAGTTCTTCTCTTTTTTTATCATCTAAGCCGTCTCCGTAAGCCAGATTTCTCCAGGTATCTAAAATAGCCATCTCTATCATCCATCCTTTTTATCAGTATTGACAGGCAAAACGCCTCTAGGCCATAGTATATAACAAAACTATGATTGTTGTAAAGTCTTTTCTAGCGCTGGTATGCATATACCGGAAGACCATTTTCCATTTTTCTCTCCGGTTCTCCCTGAATCAGCGGAAGGGCATAAGATAAAAACTCTTCGCTGATATCTGTGCCGTTGCCGATAATCCATTGAGACGGGAACTTCTTTTCCTGATTGCAGACCTGGTTCACATCTACTGTCACGCATTCCATCTCATATGGGCTGTCAGACTTTCGGTTAAAGGCAATCATCTGCCCGGTTACTCCCTCTAAGGCCTTTCTTACGCCCCATTTGCCTGCCATTGCTGCCTCTTCAATGTCTGTCTGGGAAGCCGCCATACCGGAACAGCGCTGGCTTACGTTTAATTCCACAGAGCGAACCTTTACCCCGAAACGGTCCCGGACAAAATTTTCCAGAATCTTTCCGCTTCCGGTCAGCATCTTATGACCGAACGTATCCAGTCTGGCCTCATCTGCATATTCACAGATAAACTGACCTCTGTCATCCGAAATCCCCTCTGAAATACAGATAATCACATTAGGCTGCTTCTCTAATGCCTCTTCCACATCCTTAGCAAACTGCTCCATGTCAAAGTTTGTCTCCGGAAGGTAAATGAGCAGCGGATTGTCGCCTTTGTGTTTTCTTGCCAGAACGCTGGCTGCTGTCAACCACCCTGCATGACGTCCCATCAATTCTACAATGGTAACTGCCTTTTGCTGGTACACAGAAGAATCCAGTACAATCTCTCTGACTGTAGAAGCCACATACTTTGCTGCACTGCCGTATCCAGGAGTATGATCGGTCATAATCAGGTCATTGTCAATGGTCTTTGGAATGCCGATCACCTTTACGTCAATGTCATTGGAAGCTGCATACCTTGCCAGCTTGCTTACAGTATCCATGGAATCATTGCCGCCGATATAGAAGAAATATCCAATATCCATCTGCCGAAATTTTTCAAATAATTCCTGATAGCAGATGTCGCTTAAATCTTCCGGAAGCTTATACCGGCAGGAGCCTAAGTAGGCGGCAGGAGTCAGCTTTAGCAATTCCAATTCCTCTTCATCCAGAGCAGAAAGTTCCATGGTTCTGCCGGCCATAAAGCCTTCTATGCCATGAATCATGCCGTACACTTTGCCAATCTCATCACCATGATCTATTCCCTCTTTGATGACTCCGTAAAGGCTGGCGTTGATAACTGCTGTCGGTCCTCCGGACTGGCCGACAATTATATTTTTCTTCATAGGTATCTTCTCCTCTTTTTACTCTCTGTCTCTTATTGTAGCGGAAAGACGCACTGTTGGCAAGTACCCTTTCGTTCTCTTTTCTGTCTGAATTTTGCACCTTTCTTTTTTCTGGATTTTCTTTTATTGAAAAACCATTTCTTTTCCTCAGTCTTTCCTGGAATCAGCGCACCCTTCTCATCTGACTGCAGATAAATGGCTCCCTCAAACATGCTGCCATCCTTTTCCAAACGATACAGTTCATTTTTCCAGACCACCCAGGTATCTGCTTTCATCGCCCCGTTTTCGCCCAGATAATACCACTTTCCGGCCGAGTCTGTCTTCCAGGTATTAGAGACCATCATTCCGGCTCCGTCAAACCAGTACCAGTCTTCTCCGTCCTTGTACCAATTATTCCGTACTGGTTCTCCGGTATTTCCCAGATAAAACCGCCATCCACCTTCTTCCTGATACCACCCCCATCTTTTCTCCGGTACCGGCTGGTTTATATTGTAATATAAAAGAATGGCTGCTGTTTCCGCTTTTGCAAGTCTGTCTAAATTATCCGCATTGAGAAGCCATCTGGCAATGGCCCCATTGGTATGAAAAGAATGTTCCAAAATCAATCCCGGCGTTCCTACTGCGGCTGCCCCCCGCAAAACCCCGTAATAATCTCCGTTTTGCCCCCGTCTATGCTCGATTCTGGCCGTCTGTCTGGTGTTTAACACCGTTTCCACTGTCTGGGCCAGGGCCATTCCAATCCCGTCTGCACTGCCATTTATGGTACAATAGGCGCATGGGTAATCAATGTTGGGATTTGCTCCGTTCCCCACTGCATTGGAATGATCGGAAATAAATAAATCACATCCCTTTGAGGCCGCTCCTCTGGCATACAATCCCTTATCTTCCTGCTGCTTTTCCCTGGTCAGCACTACCTCTATCCCATAAGATTCCAGATACTTTTTCTGGAGCAAGTGGAGTTTCCATGCCATTTCCGACTCATAATACCCTGGTTCTGCCGGACTCTGGTTGTATTTGCCCAAATGCCCTGCATCTAAACAGATCTTCATGCTCCTGTCCTCCTTTTTTATTCGCAGCTATTTCTGCATTGTTCTTATATATCTTATGACAATTTCAGACAGGCTGTGCCTGAACTTGTAGCCGGAGCGGGAAAACTGTAGTATAATATAAAAATACTGGAGCCCAAGGTCAGGAGTCCAATGCTTTCTTGCAGGAGGATTTTGGAATATTGTGGGAGCATGCAATGCGGAGCAATCCAGTATCACAGGGATCAAAAAGCCTTTTGACCCCAACATCATACGAACACTGATACATTAGAAAAAGAAAGGAAAGACTTGTTTATGAATCCAATAGAACTGATGGGACTTCAAAAAAAGGCCCTGGCTTTCAAAGAAAACCATCCAAAATTTATTAACTTTCTCCAGGCAGTCTCCCAAAAAGACCTTACAGAAGGCACGATTATGGAAGTAACCCTTACTGCTCCCACTGGAGAGCATATGTCTGCAAATTTAAAATTAACTGCGTCTGATATCGAACTCATCCGCAGTCTAGCTGAACTGCAAAAAAATAATACCTGTTTCGTGTATAAAATATTCAAACCGGACCATACTATGAGTGTAAACAAAAGATAAATTTAACTACTTATCCTCCCCTTTTTAATACCTCGCCTGTTAGCTTTGTGCAGCGGGCGGGGTGTTTTTTTGAGTTTTCCCTTATTTTATCAAGGTTGGTGGGTGGGGACAAGGGTGAAAATACCTGCCGGGAAATGCCGGAACATTTGTTCTGACACAAAATTGACACAAAATGGATTTAAGAAATGAGAGGGGCTAGTTTTTCTATTTCCTCTGCTTTCGTATTGGGAAGAATATGCGTGTAAATATCCATGGTCGTCGCTAAGTCCTTGTGCCCCATGATGGTCTGCAATACTTTTGGAGGTATCCCCTGTTCAATACATCGTGTGGCGAATGTATGCCGGAATGTATGGGGCGTAATATGAGGAAAACTAATACCATCTTTTTGAATTTTATTTACGATTTTGTCAATTTCTTTTTTGAATCTGTCCCTGTTAATGGGATTCCCTGTCATGTTGGTAAATACCAGATTTTTAAATTCTGTATCGGGGTTCCAAAACTCCCCCATCTCCTGACGTGCTATCAACTGACTGCGGCGCTGCTGCTTCAGCAGCTTTCTTACATTTGGCAGCATGGGAATGTCCCTGATACTGTTGGGTGTTTTCGTTTCGCCTAAACGATATGAATGATTTAAGTATAATAAGCTATGGGTAACATGAATCACATTTTTCTCAAAATCAATATCCTCCCATTTCAGTCCGCGCAGTTCCCCGCTTCTCATTCCAGTAAATAGGGCAATTTCATACATGGGATAGTAGCGGCTGTTTTCTGCATACTGTAAAAATACTGTCTGTCCCATTTTCGTCATTACATTGATATGCCGCTGTCTGGTATCTCTGGGAAGTCTGGCATAGGAAACAGGATTTTTCTGAATCATATTAAGGATTACTGCCTGCTGAAACATTCCGTTTAAAACAGCACGACAGGATTCCAGTGTATTTCTGGAATACTTTTTTGCCATGCTGACATAAAATTTTTGGATTTCATCTGTCCGTATGTCTTTTAATTTCCGTTTCCCAAATGTTTTTTGGACATAGCAATGATATGTCCGGGTATATACTTCAATCGTTCCATCTTTTACATGAGGGCCTCTGTATACATTCAGCCATGTATGAAACCATGCGTCAATTATCACATCTGATTCTTTAAAGTAAATTTTGTGTTCAATCTCATACTTTAATTCTTCCAGTTGTTTGACGGTTTCCCGAACGGTTTTTCCATATGTAGTATAGGACTGCCCGTTATACATAAACCGTCCCATATACCGTTTTTCTTTCTGCCGGTAAGTAATTCCTTTTGGCAGTTTCTTTCCATTTTTGTCCAATGCCATTTTTCATATCTCCTTTCGTTCTAATAGCAATTTTGTTCACACCATTTGTCAAACTGAACTCTGTCAATCAATATCCGGCGGCTGTCAGAATCAAACCGACATTTTGCCTTGATTGAAAGATTTAAGGCGGCGTTTCTGCCCAGACCGCAGTAGGTCTGAAATTCTGTAAGACTAAGCAGACGCTTTTCATTTAGCGGAACGGGGAGGGATTCTCTTTTTCTCATCTGGTGCGACCTCCTTTGTTCATACGGATAATGTATAAGTTTAAATTTGTTTGGTACGCACAGCGTTTTGTAATACATGATTTTTTGATAAGTTTCATAATGAATTACACTCCTTTTCTAATTTGTTATTGAAGTGTAAGACACGATATGAAATTGTATCTGTATGAGAAAATCTCATGAATATAAAAATATATACTACACTGTACATCACAATAAATCTTGAGATGTAAAACAAGTATGTAATACGAAATTCTAACCTTGCTATCAAGACAAATGTATAGTAAATAAAAGGATTTTTTTATTTATTAAATATCTAATATAGAATACAGAATATAGATTTTTCTTAAAAGGAGTATCTGTTATGACTATTGAAAATAAGAATTGCACCATGAATTTCAGATGTACAAATGAACAGAAAGAAATAATTATGGAACTTGCAAAAGCGTCCAATGCTTGTTCAAAAAGTGAATATATTTTAAATTGCTGTCTGTATGGAACATCCGACCATTACCACCAAATTTTAGTGGGCGTTCTGTCCGGGATGGAAGAACTTTTAATCCGGTTAAAGAATGAAAATCTCAAGAAAAAAGAATATATAAGACAAGCAGAACAGGAGCTAAAAAGCGCATGGTCTACTTTAAGAAAGTAAAAGGGAAATATAAAAATAAAAATTGTATTTACTATACAGTCCATTATATATTAAATCCAGTAAAAAATCCTCATAACGTATTTCACGCTTATGGAAATACGCCTGAGGATATAAAACGAATTGCCGATTCCTTTTACAAGGTACAAAACGCATATGATAAAACAACCTGTAAGAGAATCATTCACTGCATTCTGGCATTTAGCCCGGATGAAAAACGCTCTCCGGGGGAGTATCTGGAATATGGATACAGGTTTATGGGGTTCTTTGAAAAGGGTACGCAGTACGTCTTTGCCCTGCACGAAAAAGACGAACATGGAAAGAGGAAGTGGCCTCATATCCATATTTTAATCAATCCCATTCACCCAAAAACAGGAACCCGCCTTTATATTGGTAAGGCAACGCTCCATTCCTTGCATGAATACATAAAAAAAACGCTTCAAACGGATCTGGTGCTTGATAATTTTCCAGAGAATCACGTTTAATCACATATACATAGATTCCCCTCTCAGTTCTCTTTAAGGTAATGGATGTGCCTGTCGATGGGCATTTTAATACACCACTGTCCTTTAATTTCTGGCCTAACTGCCGTTTGGAAACAACTGGGAGATGGTGTTTTTCCATAAACTCTGCATAATACGGATAACCCTCTTGAGGATAAAAATAATAACAGGATTCTTTCCCCCGTTTTTCCTCTCCCTCTAAAATCCAACTGGCATTAGACTTCTTTTTCAGGCTTTCGTGAATGAATGTACAAAAGTCTTTTATAAATGTATCTTGTAACGGCATTGAAACCAATCGTTTCTCTGAAACGGGCCTTTTCACAGGCAGGAAAGCGTTGCCGCAGTCACGTTCCAAATTGTCTGCATACACAGAAAGGGGAGTCTGTCTCAGAAAATGCCCGAAAGCCCCCATCGCCGCATACAGAAGAATTTCCGGCGTATGAGATTCCACCCATTCTGCGGACAGTTCTTCTGAATCCAGCAAACGATATAAAATATAATTCATTTCATTGATTTCTGCCTGTCCGCTCAGACAGGCGCTGTCACTAAGTCCTGTCAGATACTCTATGAATTGGTAAATCAAAACGCAGAAATTCAGATGGATATGATACATCCACTCTTTATCTGATAGAGGAATCAGAGCCGCCATAGAATCAGTACAGCAATTCAGTATTTCATCTGCCCGAACCGGCATTTTACTGATATAAACCGGGTAGATGTGCATACGTCCGCATTCACGCTGTTTCTGTACTTTTTTAAGCATACTGCTGGCTCTTGTACAATCGTTGTTTCTGGTAGTAAAGATAATAGGGACGCTTTTATATTTAGGGAGTTTTCCATATTTGGCTTCTGATACGGATGAGGCGGAAACATGGTAATTGGTATCAATAATTGTCCAATGATTATGCTTAATCAGAAATAAATTTGCCAGTAAATTCACCGCCGCTTTTGAGATATTTACATCTGAACCATGGACGCACAGAGAAAATTTAATGGTATTTGTGTTTAACATGGTCTGCTCAAAATTCTCTGCCCTGTATCCATGGAAAAAATTCCAGAGCACCGCATGGACGCTATATGAAAATACAGTCAATGCACAGGGGGAGGCAGACAGAAATTGAAAAAATCTTCCATACCTTTGAGTCTCCAGCTGCTGCTTAAATACACTGGCTGATTTCATGCCGTTAAAAAAATCATCCTTGATTTTCCGCCTTTTGTTCCATGTATCATTGACAGAGATAAAGATACTTTTTCCATTTTCTTTCAGCCATCCGCAATCCGCAAGAGCCGCAGGATTGTTTTTAATATATTCATTGACACAATAGCAAAAATACCTCTTATACAATGCACATATGGCCGTCAGATTTCCCTTTTTTATATCTGGCGCGAGGACTGCGTTTAATTCTTCCCATTTGCAGGTGATACGCTGTCCTGTGTAGGCACGATGAATTTCTATACTGTCACGAATTTCCCCATCAGGTGAAGCGTAATCAACGGCCAGTATTACACCTTTGGCATTAAAGGATTCATACCAGATATTTTTTATGTTAATATGATTTTTCGCCACTATTTTTTCTTCTGGTCTCCCTTTATGAAGCAGATTATTCTCTGAATCAACCTCATACTTTGTGTTGCTTAAAAAATTGTCCAGAGTACAGATACCAACCATTCTCCATATCCCCCCTTTTTTCGATTATATCACAGAAAATGCCAGAGTTACACCTGATAAATGTACCTCTGGCAATATTCTACCTGAATCTAAAGTTAGCTTTTTATGATGATTGTACCAATTTGTAAAAGCTGGTTTTCTTTAGGTCAAGCACTTCCATAACCTTTTTAGCAGTAATACTTCCGGCTTTCCACATAGCATAGTATTTGTCCCATTCCTCCGGCTTTTCCAGTTTCGGCCGCCCCATATGCTTTCCCTGTCGTTTTGCTACGTCGATTCCCTCTCTCTGCCGTTTGCGGATAGTAAGCCGTTCCTGTTCGGCAATACTGGACATCACCTCAATGATAATGTTATTTATCATATCCCGTATCCATTCCTGTCCTTTCGGCAGTTGAATCATGGTAGTTGGGAGGTCTAAAATCTGCAAATTGACCTGATTCTCTTTGAACCATTCCAGTTCATTCTTTATATCGGCTTTATTGCGGCTCAATCTGTCCAGTGACTTAATCACTAAGGTGTCGTCTTTCCGCAGTCCCAGCGGCCCTTTAAGAGCCTGAAAACCGGTTCTGTTTAAGTCTTTGCCGCTGGCCTTATCAACGACAATATTTGATTCCTCTACATACTGCTTTAATTCCTCAATCTGTCTGGCAAGGTTTTGGCTGGTGGAGCTGACCCTTGCATATGCCATTTTCTTTCCGTCCATAAAAATTTCCCTTTCATTTTCATAATAGAAAGAGCGTTCGTAAAGTATCTGCCATTTACGGATATATCCGCAAAGATCACAGCAGACCTTTATGAACGCTCTTTTATGTGGTTTTGTGACTGACCGTAAAGGTACACCTTTGCGGTCAGATGGTTATTTTGTTCTGGAAATGGTTTTTGCTACCTTATCCGAGAAGAACAGGATAGTAGTGATAAGTAATTGAACGGTTAATTCTCTGCAAAGTCGTTTCATCTCTTGATACCTCTCTTTTCTAAATGGTGTATAACTAAAATAAAAACAGCCGCAGATATGGTTTTTCATATCATACGGCTGTTGGAACGGTACTAAAATCCTATATTAAATTTAACCTGTCGGTTCGTCCCCCGTAATGTGACACCCAGCAAGTACAACAACCCAGGTTTTACCGCCATTGACATTATCAAACGTACTGCTTCCTAAAGGCAATCCTATTACATTGACAACATCACCATCAAAAATCTCTGCCAGTTCTCCGTTGTAAATAATGTAATACTGCTGCCCGTCATAATCTGAAATGTTCAGGATTGTTATATAATGTGTGTCGTCAATCGGTGCTTCCTGAATCTGCACAACCTGCGCTGGCGGCAGTGCCATGAGTTTATCGCCGAATTTGTCAGCATTTTTAAAAATCTGACGTGCTTCTATGCTGTAGTCGATGGTATCATCAGTAATCGTCACGCCATTGTCAATATCCAGCGGAAAGAAATTATCGTGCTCTGTCAAAAATTGAATGGCTTTTTCATTTAAGGTGTAGGGTACTACCTCATTTTCCTGTAAAAACGTGTAGAAGTCTAAAACCGTATAAGAGGCAGTTGACTCTGTTTCACCGACTGTCTCCGATTCAACAGCTGTTTCTTCCGGTTCCGCCGATGTTACTTTTTCTGATATGGTGGTCGCTTCTGGTTGTGATTGTATCACTTCCTGCTGTGGGGTATCATCTCCAGCAAACGTACCGATAATAAAGAAGAAAATCAATAATCCTGCAATTATAAGTACAGCTTTCTTTAGCAATTTCACTTTCGTATCCCCTCCTGAAATTATTTTTTTGAAAAAATCATCTGTAATAAAGCTATGGGAATAAATACCCAGCCGAATAGAAAGGCAAATCCAAACTTTTTCATATAGAAGCCTAAAGAATCATGTACAAGATAAACCTTTTTTGAATACCAGACCTTGTTGATTGCCATATATCCCAAAATCCAGTAGATAGTAAGTAATATCGTCATAACCTGTCCCCCTTAAATACCTGCTTTTGCACTGGCAACAGCCACTTTTACAGCTTTTTTCAATTTCCCAAAACTCCATGCGCAATACTCATAATATTTATCGGTTTCTATATCATGAATCCAGAGCAGGTTATGCTGTTTTAAATTAAAAAGTCCTACGTTTCTCCCAGTAGAACAGCGAATTTCATACCGTCCGTCTTTTGATGTTAAATTTTTATCTCCTATCATGCTTCCTTTTACCGTCTTGATAATGGCGGTATAATCTTCATCACTGGCCGCTTGTGAAATATAATGTTTTTTTAATAATTCCGTAATTTGCTCTAATGTCATGGGGACTGTTTCAATTTTTCTCCCAGTCATTTTGTTGATAATTTTATCTCTTATTGCCATGTAAAAATCCTCCCTATGTAATTTTGATATGTTCTTGTTCTTTCATCATCTGTCGTAAGCGGCGTTCCGTATATCCATATTGTGAAGCAACGATTTTAATATCAGCGTTACTCCCGCTTTGCTTAACCTGCTGAATAATATGTTTTTTGGTAAATAGCTTTTTAGGAAACGTTATTTGCTGGCCTTGAAAATTATCGTGAAGCAGTATAGTGGCTTCAATGCCTATAACCTCTGCAATTTCTTTGTAAATACCAGCAAAATCGACAGGAGTGATGTTGGGATTATTTGCCAAAAGCCCTCCCCTCTTTCATATATATTTTTCAACTTCTACTATAACTGTTTTGAAATGAAAATGCATTCCGGCTTTTTCCTTTTATTTTACCTTGTAAATTTCCTTGTAATTTTCTCTGTAAACATATAAAAAGCCGGACAGCTATTCTTTACTGAATAACTATCCGGCTAATGCCTGATACCCTCATACCGTATCTTTTTATAAACAATTTCTGACACAAAATCTGACACAACTAAGACGGCTTCAGACAGTCCCAGATAAACCAAAATTATCAGGATACCAGCCTTATGACGCTGGCAAGCGTCGGAACCCTTCCGGTTATGATTATCTGCTTTATTTTGGTTCCAAAGATTGTGGAAAAATTTGGAAAAAGAAATGTAATTCTGGTTATGAGCACCTATAACCTGCTGCTGTCCGCCTATATCTTATTTTTCCCAATTGAAAGTGCTCTGGTTTATACGATTTTAAACCTGTTTGCCACTATTGGACAGACCGCTTTCACCATCCTCATCTGGGCCCTGGTTACAGACTGTCTGGACTACAGCGAATGGAAAATGAATTTCCGGGCAGATGGAAGTATGTACAGTCTTTATACCTTCAGCCGTAAAATCGGCTCCACCATTGCTTCTACCGGCGCAGCATCTGCACTGGCTGCAATCGGCTATGTGTCCGGCGCAGGCGCTGTTCAGAGTGCTGCAACTGTTAATAATATTTACTATCTGGTAAATGCAGTTCCAGTCATTACCTGCATCCTGGAGTTAATCGGCATCGGCCTTATCTTTAACCTGGATAAGAAAAAGACTGCAGAAATGTACAGTGCTCTGGCAGCCCGCCGCCAGTCAGAAGCCTAAGCAAACTTTCCTGTCCAGAGAAAAGGGAGGTACTATGAAAAAAATTGATTTGCATCTGCATGTAAGTTTTGATTCTATCCCAAAAAGTGATTCGCTATTTGTAAGCAGCTATAAGGAAATGCTGCCTCATTTAAAAGAACTGGGAATTGAAAAAGGCGTGCTCATGTCCAGCGGAGAAAGCGCCTCTTCCATGCCCATGGGAACCAATGCAGAAAACCAGAGGATTGCTGCAGCAGATCCAAAGCACTACGCCTGGATGTGCAATCTGGATTATGATAAAAATACCGAAACTGTTTATGAACGTCTGGCCGCCTGTAAAGAAAACGGCGCAGTCGGCATAGGCGAACTGATGATAAACCGGAAACTTTCTGACCCATTTTTTGACGCTGTTTTTGAAGCTGCTGGAAAGCTGGGACTTCCGGTCACCTTTCACATGAGTCCGGAAGTAGGATACAGCTACGGTGTTGTAGATGAGCCAGGTCTTCCCCTGCTGGAAACCTGCTTAAAGCAGCATCCCAATACCCTGTTTCTTGGTCACAGCCAAACCTTTTGGATTGAGATGAGCGCAGATGCCCCAAAAGACAAAGAAAGCCGGAATCAGTGGGGAAGCGGCCCCATTATTCCCGGCGGACGGGTTCCAGAACTTTTTCAGATGTACCCAAATCTCTGCGGAGATTTAAGTGCAAACAGCGCTGGATGCGCCATTATGAGAGATCCGGATTTTGGACTGACTTTTTTAGAAAACTATTCGGATCGGCTGTTTTTTGCAACAGATATGGTCAATACAGACATGGTATTCCCTCTTGGCGCGTGGCTGGACGAACAGGCTGCTGCCAGAAATTTAAGCCGCGAATCTTATGAAAAAATATGCTTTAAAAATGCCCAGAGAGTCTTTGGTCTATAAGAACTGGCTGTGATTTTACTTGCAGCCTGCAATGAAAGGAGAAACACCTATGGAACTTCGCACACGAATTCTGCCCCGTATGCTCAACAGCGAGGTGGAAGAATATTTAAAAGAAAATGATATCATTATTGTTCCGGTAGGAACCGTAGAAATGCATGGCGGAATGCCTTTAGACAGCGAAACCGTTATCAGCGAAGCCTATGCCCTTAAAATGGCAGAAGCCTGCAACGGATTGGCGCTTACCGGGCTGCCCTACTTTTATGCCGGGGCAACTGCCTCCGGCCGGGGTACTGTACAGGTATCTATCCGCCAGGGCATTGACTACTTAAGCGCAATTGCCCACAGTCTTCTGCGCCAGGGCTTTAAGCGCCAGATTTACATCAGTTTTCATGGACCTGCCCACATGACCTGCAGTCCCATGGTAAGAGATTTCTTTGACGAAACCGGCGTTCCCATCCTTTACATGGACTTGACCATGCAGATGTTAAAGAATGCACAGGATTTATTTAAGACCATGGACAGCTTCCATGCAATTACGGTTGGCGCCTACCAGATCATGAACCGTCTGGAAGATGTGCCGCTGACCAGTGCGTACTTCCACCAAAAGCCTCAGACCTGCAAACCCTTTGACGATATCTTCGGTCTGGCTTATCAGAGCGCTGCCATCGGCTACTGTTTCGGCGCTCCGGAAGACCACATGAGCACCACTGCCATTCCGGATGAAGAAACCCGCAAGCGTCTGGCCGATGAAGGTCAGGAATTGATCGAAGCTTTAGTAAACCGCATAAATCTTCCCCACATTGCCGATCAGATGCGTTCCCTGGAAGCCTACAACAACGAAAATGAGAAAAAATATCCCTGGATGCCCAGCGCATTTTGTAAAAAGCAGGTTTAAAACAGATTAGAATACAACTCAAAGGCGGATATCGAATCATACTATTTTCGACATCCGCCTTTAAACTATCTCATCCATTGGACTGTAAAACCTCTCTTTTCGTTTTTTGAATGTCTTACTGCTCTGCGATTTGTAATGCTGGTTTTGTGTCTTGGGAGAGTGCACTTACCATCTTATCAGACCGCTTAGCATTTCCAATTTCTTTTGTAGCGTGTACCTTGTGCTGCTATTCACAACTGGTACTATCTATATGAAGTTTTCTCTCTTCCATCTCCTCTTACAAACTCACCCGCAATCTGTTCATTTTAACTTTTCATCCATTATCTGGTTCTGACAAGCCGTTTTCTTTAGGCTCCGATTTTCCTAGAGATAACTCTTACAGGCTTTTTGTTTCGGTACGATGGTTCCCTGGCTAAATCTTATCTGATATGGATAAGTTAACCGCTGCTTACGTTTCTGGTGGTCCGTACCTCCTTTTCTTAGATTTGTAATGCTTTCTTTTGATGGTTTTAGTATACTCCTCTCCCTCTGTTTTGTCAATACTTTTTATCATTTTTCTATATGTTTTTTGTTAATTTTTTGTATTGTGTATATTTTTTATAATTGTTTCTACTTTTATACACTATTTTCTCACTATTTTCTGACTATTCGCATCATTTTCTGCTCTTTTTGCGTTCTCTTTACATCTGCAGTGTAAATCTGCTCGTTTTATATTTTACAAAATAGGGCCATTCATACGCCAGCATCACAAACCAGCCCATAAGACAGCAGTATGCAATTCCCGGCATTCCAAACATGGGAATCAAAAATGCTGCAAACACGACTCTGCTGCCAATTTGCAAAAAAGTGCTGATCAGACACAGATTCATGGCACCCCATCCTCTGACATATCCCTGCAGTCCATTGGTGATTCCTGGCAAAATATACATAAAAGACATAATATGGAGGTAACTGATTCCCAGAGGAATCATACTGTTGTTGGGACTGGGCGCAAATAATGTCATAAGCGGCTCTGCTCCTGCGTAAATGATGACACCAATTGCGGCTCCATAAAGAATCTCCATGACCATCCCAACCCGAAATGAACGGTAAACCCGCTCTCCCTTTCCAGCTCCCCGATTTTGGGCTGCAAACGTGGTAATCGCCGCTCCGATACTCTGCTCCGGCTGAAGCACAAAATCCTCAATCCGGTTTACCGCATTAAAGGCAGCAATCACATCTACCCCAAGAGGATTAACAAAGCTCTGAATCAAAAGCTTTCCGATATTGAGCGTAATTTTCTGCATACCAGTTGCCCAGCTATAGCGGATGGTTCTGCCCAGCATTCCTTTGTCGATCCGAAGTTCCTTTGACGAAAGCCTTAAGACCTCTGCCTTTTTTCCAGCATAAAACAAACACAGAATCGCTGCGCTTATTTGAGAAATCAGAGTTGCTGCCGCTGCCCCGAATACTCCGAGACGAAACTCAATAACCAAAAGCAAATCCAGAAAAATATTAAGCACAGAGGAAAAAATCAAAAAGTACAGCGGCGTCCTGGCATCCCCCATGCTGCGCAGTGCAGTGGCATACAGATTGTAAAGATACACAAACAAAAGTCCGGGGGCAATGATCTGAAGATAACCTCCGGTCAGTTCCAGGATTTCTTCTGGAGTGCGGATAAGGCGAAGAACAAAAAACGCCCCTGCCCACAAAACCACTGAAAGAGCGCCAAATATAATTGCTCCAAATACAGTGGCAGTGCCCATTTCCATTTTCAGCCGCCTGTCATCTTTTCCGCCAAAATACTCACTGATAATCACACCGATTCCGTTGCAGACTCCCACAATAAAAAAGGTGAGGACATTCATCAGCGGATTTGCAATGCCCACTGCAGCCTGGGCTTCATTTCCCACAAATCGACCTACAATAATGGAATCTGCTGCATTGTAGGTCAGTTGAAACATATTTCCCAAAATCAGAGGAATTGCAAAGCGGACTAAATGGCTTTCAATACTCCCTTGTGTCATATCAGATTTCATAAAGTTTCTGTTCCTCCTGCACCTTTAATCTACATTTTCGTAATAATTCAGCCTTGCTATTCATAATTTGATGGATGTCATAAACTTTAACCATGGTAAACAAGTTCCCATGGTAAAAGTTGCAGCAGTTTTTACATGGCTGAACGATTACACATTTCCTTTCGGAAACTTTTTCCGCAGCCTGAAGTAACAGAGCAGATGAGCTGCCGCTGTAATGATCCAGGAAATTGGATAGGATATATAAAGTACGGTCAGGGAGTGGAATCTGGAAAATACTGTAAAAATCCAGACTACCCGAAACAGACATGCTCCGGTCAGAGAAACCACCATAGGAAGCATGGAATATCCCATTCCCCGCAAAGATCCCACAACTGTATCCATCCAGCCGCAGATAAAATAGGTGCTGCAGATGATAAGAAGCCTTTTCATTCCGTAAGAAATTACCTCCGGATCTGAAGAGTAAATCCCTAGCAGTCCTCTTGCTCCTCCAATAGCTCCAAATCCTAACAGCATTCCAGTGGCAGTCACAACTCCCAGGCATACAAACAAAATCTTATTTAGCCGGCCAAATTTTTTACCGCCTACATTTTGACTGGTAAAGCTTAAATTCGACTGGTACACTGCATTCATAGCCGTATATACAAACCCTTCTATGTTGGAAGCCGCTGTATTGCCTGCCATAACGGTTGAGCCAAAGGAATTGACTGAAGACTGAATTAAAACATTGGAAATTGAAAAAATCGCTCCCTGCATTCCGGCCGGCAGGCCAATCCGGGTAATCTGCCCCAGTTTTCGTTTGTCAATCCTCAGTTTTTTTAAGTGGAGACGCAGCCCTCCCTCGCTTTTTGCCAGACAGCGGATAATCAGTCCTGCTGAAATGCACTGGGAAATGACCGTTGCCAACGCCACTCCGGCCACGTCCATGTTTAGGGAAATGACAAAAAACAGATTCAAAATAACATTGACCACTCCAGCTGCCAGAAGATAGTAAAGAGGCCGCTTAGTGTCTCCAATGGCCCGCAAAATCGCACTGCCGAAATTATACAGCATTACCACTGGCATTCCGGCAAAGTAAATCCGCATATAAAGTACGGATTTTTCAATGACATCCTCCGGTGTGCCCATCATAAGCAGAAGCGGCCTGGAAGCCCCCACACCGACTGCAATCAGCAAAAATCCGCTGATCAGGCTGGTGGTTATGGCTGTGTGAACAGTTAGACTGACTTCCTTTTCATCTTTCGCGCCATAGTATTTGGCCACCAGCACATTAACGCCTACTGACAGTCCGATAAATAGATTAATCAAGAGATTGATAAGGGAACTGGTGGACCCCACTGCTGCCAGAGACTGACTTCCGGCAAACCGGCCCACCACAATAACGTCTGCCGCATTAAATAAAAGCTGCAAAACTCCGGAAAGCATCAGCGGAAGGGCAAATACCAGAACTTTTCCCAGAATCGGACCGCTGCACATATCCATTTCATAAGACTTGTCTGAATGTTTCTTCATCTTGGTTTCTCCCCGTTTTCCCTGCAGTCTGTTTTCTTTTCCTACTATCTGGAAGCTTTTTTCCAAAAGAAAATCGCTACTGCTAATGTGATCATCTCTGTCACTGCCATAACTGCCCAGATTCCATCTACACCAAAGAGCACAGGCAGCACCAGTACCAGCACGCTGCTCAGCAAAAATCCTCTTAAAAAGCAAATTGCCATGGCATCAGCCGGACGCATCACGCACTGCAGGTAGGTAGAGCACAGCATGTTAACTCCCAGAGGAAGGAATGACAAAAAGTAAATTCTGACTGCCTTTACTGCCATTTCCATAATTTCCGGAGTCGGGTCTACAAACAGACTGGTAATCTGAGCCGGAAAGAGCAATCCTACTGCGGTAAAGCACATTCCAAACAGAATTGCGGTAATGACTCCATACTTCATGGCCAGCGCCACCCTCTTTTTCTCTCCTGCTCCGTAGTTTACTGCCAGAATCGGCTGGCTTGCCTGAGAAATTCCGTTATTAATGGAAGTAACTACTAATGCACTGTTAGACACAATGCCGTATACCACCACGCCCAGGTCGCCTACATAGGATAAAAGCTGCCGGTTAAATAAAAGCATAATCACTCCATTGGATTCTTCTAAGAGAAAACTGGAAAATCCATGGCGCACCACATCCAGGCACTTGTGAGCCAATCCTTCTGTACGAACCAATTTCAGGGTATTTTTTTTGGAAAAGAAATGGACACACAAAATTGCTGTTGTCAGTCCATATCCCAGAACAGTGGCAAATGCCGCGCCTCCAATGCCCCAGTTTCGTGAAAAAATAAAATAGTAATCCAAAAATACATTGGTTACGCCTCCGGTAATCACTGCCGCCATAGCTAACTTAGGCGCTCCGTCATTGCGGACAAATGCCTGCAAAAAGGAAGAAAACAAAAAAATAGCCGGCGTCAGTTTCAGATACTTACCATATTCTCTTACATAGGTGTCTGTCCCCTCATTTCTTCCTAAAAATAAGGTAATCGGGTCAAAAAATGCAGTAAACACCCACATGTAAACCAGACTCATCAAGGCAGCCAGCAGCACTGCAGCTGTAAAATATTCTCTGGCCTTTTTCTCCTCGCCTCTGCCTTTTGAGACAGAAAACAAAACGCTTCCGCCTACGCCAAACAGGATTCCGGTTCCTACATAAACGGAAAATACCGGAAGAAGGAGATTTAAGGCAGCAATCCCCACAGCCCCTACGCCCTTTCCAATCATCATGGTATCTGCCAGGATGTAAATAGAAGTCACTAACGTTGCGCAAATAGACGGAATTAAGTAAGATAAAAACAGCTTTGACGGCTGTTCCTTTAAAAATTGATTGTTATGTTCCATAATTTAACACAAGGAACCGCCGCCCTCTTCTGCCTTTTGGCAGATAAAAGGCAGCGGCCCCATTTTCCTTTTCTGATTTAAAATTTAGCTGTTCAGAACAGCGTATCTTCCTGTCAGACTTCGCCTGTCAAGAAGCACCAGGGTTCATCCGATGTGGATTTTCCCGCCATCCCGAACAGTTATCTAAGGTTAGAAGCGGAATTTGTCCTCCAGCCAGTTTTTCAGTTCTGCAATGGGCACGCGAACCTGCTCCATCGTATCTCTGTCACGAACAGTTACTGCGTGATCTTCCTCGGAATCAAAATCATAGGTCACACAGAATGGAGTACCAATCTCATCCTGTCTTCTGTAACGCTTTCCGATGTTTCCTCTGTCATCAAACTCACAGTTGTAATACTTGGAAAGTTCTGCATATACCTTTTCTGCACCTTCGTTTAATTTCTTGGAAAGCGGAAGCACGCCTACTTTTACAGGTGCTAAAGCCGGATGGAAGTGAAGAACGGTACGGACATCGCCTTCTCCAAGCTCTTCCTCATCATAGGCGGCACATAAAAATGCCAGGGTAACGCGATCAGCGCCCAGAGACGGCTCGATTACATAAGGAATGTATTTTTCTTTGCTTTCATCATCAAAGTACGTCATATCCTGGCCGGATGTGTTCTGATGCTGGGTTAAATCATAATCGGTACGGTCTGCAATGCCCCACAACTCACCCCATCCAAATGGGAACAGGAACTCTAAGTCTGTAGTGGCCTTGCTGTAGAAACACAGCTCTTCCGGAGAATGGTCTCTTGCCCGCATCTCGTCTTCCTTAATGCCCAGGCTTTGCAGCCAGTTGATGCAAAACTGCTTCCAGTATGCAAACCATTCTAAATCTGTACCGGGCTTGCAGAAAAATTCCAATTCCATCTGCTCAAACTCTCTGGTACGGAATGTAAAGTTTCCTGGCGTAATCTCGTTACGGAAGGATTTTCCAATCTGACCGATACCAAACGGAACTTTCTTTCTGGAAGTACGCTGTACGTTTTTGAAGTTTACAAAAATACCCTGAGCCGTTTCCGGACGAAGATATACAGTGTTCTTTGCATCTTCGGTAACGCCCTGGAAGGTCTTAAACATCAGGTTAAACTGACGAATGTCGGTAAAATCGTGTTTTCCGCAGCTTGGGCAGCAAATGTTGTTATCATCAATGTACTGTTTCATCTCTTCCTGGCTCCAGCCGTCAATGCCGCTTTCCGGCTCAATGCCTTTTTCCGCCATAAAATCTTCGATTAATTTGTCTGCGCGGAATCTCTCTTTACAGGACTTGCAGTCCATTAACGGATCGGAGAACCCGCCTAAGTGGCCGGATGCAATCCAGGTCTGGGAATTCATTAAAATAGCGCAGTCTACGCCTACATTATAAGGACTTTCCTGAACAAATTTCTGCCACCAGGCTTTCTTTACATTGTTTTTTAACTCTACACCCAGATTGCCGTAATCCCAGGTATTGGCAAGTCCGCCATAGATTTCAGATCCTGGGTATACAAATCCTCTGGATTTTGCCAGAGCAACGATTTTTTCCATTGTCTTTTCCATGTTTATCATCCTCTTTCCTGTCGTTTTAACTATCCTTCAAAAATCACTGTGGCTGCGCCTTTTGGCATGTGGACTGTTCTCTCGTCCACTGCTGTCACACCCTCGGTCATGTACAGAATCTTACCCTCTGTCTGAATGGTGACAGCCCCTTCTGTCTGAATCATCATGCCGCCGGATTGTGCTGCCTCTTCTGCACCGGCTGCGCTTCCATCCGGCTTTTTCAGTGCCGGAAGTTCCCCTGACACAGGACTTACTGTCAAAGATGTAACCGCGATTCCGTTTTCTTCTGAAAACTCTGCTACTGTCTCTGCATCTTTATAGTCCAGGATCAGTTCTGCCCTGCCGTCTTTGATAGTGCAGGACTTGACTGCCACCGGAAGTTTTTCTGCCCCTTCCTCATTGCGCGGTCTGGTGTCTCCTCCCATCTCCTCATTAAATGCCGAAACCTGCTGCTCCACAAATGCAAGCAGTTCCTCTTCTTTGTACTGGTCTCCGGAAATGGTCTCTATGGTTGCAGTAGAAATACTGCCGTCTGCCGCCACATAAATGCTGTTTTCAGTTGGGTGAAACCCTTCTTTTGATGATGCTTTGCAGCCGCCCAGCAAAAAGCCGGCAGCCAAAACCAGCGCTGCCAGTTTTACCTTTTTCATAGTCTCCTCCTTATCGGGAAAATCTCATATGAGGTCTATCATACCCTCTTTCCTTCATATTTTCAATACCTTACTTTTATTTTTTGCCGCTCCTATAAAATGCTTTGCAACAATTCAGCCATGCATCTTCTTGCCGCCTGTGGCGGACAAGAAGCGTCCGGCGTCTGCCCTATGAAGATTCAGACAAGAAAACTCTTATGAAAACAAGCTTTCAACGCTTTTTCCTGTCTGAATCTTCGCATGGCTGAACTGTTACAATGCTTTCTAAAATTTCCAGAGATTTGAATGTCCGGTCTATATAGCGGTTTACGTTATCCTGTACACAGACAGAAAACTCAGAAAGGACCTGATCGCTGACTGTAAACTGATACAGAGTTTCTACAGGTGAAAAGGTCACATACTGCCAGGTATACATCGTGGAATCGCAGACCGCTCTGGTTGGATTTTCTGTGTACTCACCATTAATCACCATGGCCTTCAGTTCATAGATGCGGCGCACCAGCAAATTGGGAATCGCAGGCTTTAGCAATGCCCGAAGCGACTGATAGATAAGTTTGAGCAGTTCTGCAGAATCCATGTTTTCTCTGGAATAGTAATCTGCAATCTCCAGAAAATAGGAGCCATAACAGGCTGTTTCCATGTTCATGGCAATCTCATCAAAATAGTTGACAATCTCCGCAGAACTTAATGTATAGGCGTCTCTCCCTTCAAAAAGGCGGAACGTGCCAAACACAAATATCCGGCCCACTGCCATCAGAGAATTGCCCGGCCTCCTGATCCCTCTGGCAAATGCAGTAACTTTTCCCAGTTCTCTGGTAAGAATCACCAGCCGCTTGTCGTACTCTCCAGAAGGAGCGGCTTTCATCACCATACCGGTAACCGAAACCATCTCTCTCATGGAAACCTCCTACACATCTTTTTGATTATACCCGTAATTCTTCATCAAAATGTCACTGTCCCGCCATTCCTTGCGAACTTTTACCCAAAGCTGCAGGTTTACCTGTATTTCCATCATTTTCTCAATTTCTCTTCTGGCAGCGCTGCCGATCCGTTTCAGCATGGAACCGCCTTTTCCGATAATAATTCCCTTGTGGGAGTCTCTCTCGCAGATAATGGTGGCTTCAATGTCCATAATTCCGTTTGGCCGTTCCTGCATTTTTTCAATGGTAACTGCAATTCCATGAGGGATCTCATCATCTAAAAGCCTCAGCGCCTTTTCTCGGATGAGTTCTGCCGCAATCTGGCGCATCGGCTGGTCTGTCACTGTATCCTCATCGTAAAATTCCGGCCCGTATGGCAGGTACTTAAACATTAGATCCAGCAGCAGATCGGTTCCTTTTTTCTTTAGAGCAGAAACCGGAACAATTTCTGCAAAGGGGCAGATATCTTTATAAGCATTTATATAGGTCAAAATATCTTCCTGCTGTCTAACTGTGTCGATTTTGTTGATTACCAGTATCACTGGTGTAGAAACCCGATTTAACTGCTGTGCAATATGGCGCTCTCCCGCCCCAATAAAGGTTGTAGGTTCTACCAGCCACAAGATCACATCCACTTCTTTTAAGGTGTGCTCTGCAATATTGACCATATATTCCCCCAGTTTATTTTTTGCCTTGTGGATCCCTGGGGTATCTAAAAATACAATCTGGCCTCTCTCATCAGTATAAACTGTCTGGATTCGGTTTCTGGTTGTCTGAGGTTTATCAGAAGTAATGGCAATCTTCTGTCCGATAAGATGATTCATCAAGGTAGACTTTCCTACATTTGGCCGTCCAATTAAAGTGACAAAGCCGGATTTTTTTTCTTGTGTACTCATTTATGCAGCTCCTTTCTCAGACGCCAAACAGGTTTTTCACTTCTTTAAACATAGACTCCTGGTTTTTCACCTTTTCCTCATTTCCAATGACACACAGACTTCCCGTATCTAGAATCGCCTGAACAATGGGAGCCAGAGCACGAATGTCCTCCTGGGATGCATCAAGGATTTCATCCCGTTCTTTTTGCAGCATTTCTTCCGTCACGCCGGACAGGTAGGCAGACAATCCTCTGGCTCCCTTGATAGATGGGGTCAGCGGAGTATCTACATCGCTGATGGTTCCAATGACATATTTGGTCATGTCCCGCTCATCTATGGTAAAGTTTTCCAGATAAGCTGGAATTCCCTCATAAATCCGGTTGGTTTCTGCCAGGTTGGGATCTCTGTAAGATACCAGGTATCCTTCTCCCAAACGGCCGAAACCGCTCATGCAGCCATAAGCTCCGCCCTTTACACGCAGATTAATCCACAAATAATCATAGCTTAAAATCACTTTTAAGATCCGCAGAGCGCCTGTATAAGACAGTCCCTTATCTCTGAAATTTCCGCAGCGGGCCACATAATTGACCTGGGATGCAGTCTTAAATCCCTCGTTTTCATTTTCTCCGGTAAACTTTGGAAGCGTTCCGAAAATCAAAACAGCCTTTTTTGCCTCATGCTCCTCTAAAGAGATGGCAGAGTGTTCCAGTCCCTGCATGAATGTTTCAAATGCACTGGAAAATAGCCGGTACCCTTCTTCATCTGCTGTATAGCTGACCAGAAGGTTTTCCCTGGCAAATAATTTTTTGGCAATTTCCTTTAACTTTGTGATCAGGACTTTTCTGGCTTCTTCGCCGCTCTCATATGCCTTTGCCACTCGTTCCAAAAACTGGTAAAATCCAATGCCGCCGGTCACATCGTTAAAGTAAGAAACCGGTGAAAAATAGGAAGTAGCTCTTGCCACTGCCGCAGAATGGGAGGCATTTTCCAGTTTCATTCTGGCTCTGGATTTGGTTTCTGCTAAGATTTCTCCCAAACGCTTTTCATCATCCAATTTGGATCGCATCAGAATTTCTTCTAAAATCTCCAGGCCAAATCCAATCTTATCATATAAAACCTTTACAGAAGCAGTGAATACCCCGGTAAAATCTTTTGGATTGTCCAGATTAGGATAAGAATTGGTGGAAATCCCAATGCCGCCGCTGTTTAAATAAATCTCGCTGGTCAAATCCGAATAGGTATAGTTCTCAGTATCCACATATCCCAAAACAGATTTTAAAATCCCCACATAGGGTAAATCTTCCTGGGGAATATGGCTGGTGTTAAATAAAAGCTGCAGATAACCGATTCCGGCAGTAAACAGGTTATGGTGAAGAACCGTCACTTCGGACTCCTTCTTTTCATCCCAGTAAATTTTTTCCGCTTTTCTTCCAATGTCTTCTCTCTTTAACAGCGGTATTTTTGCCAGCTCCTCCTGGGGAGACGGCATCTCCTGATACTCTTTTAATTCTCTGGTCTGGGACACCAACTGTTCGATTTCTTCTCTGGAAAGTCCGGCCTTTTTTTCTGCCAGCTTTGCAGCTAAGGCGGCATCCTCCTTTGCAGTCAGATTGCGCTGAGGTTTTACAGTGATCACTGCCTCAAAGGGATTGTCCAGTAAATAGTCTCTGATTAAAGATTCAAAATATCCTTGATTTACTGCTTCTTTTAAGAAGTCAAAGGTGTCCTGCCAGCACAAATGCATCATCGGATCCCCATCATACAGCCAGCTGTCCATAGACCACAGGCCATACATCAGGCCCTTTGGCGCAGAGCCGTAATCCGCTTCTCGATAGCGGAACTCATAATAATTTAATCCTGCCAGAAGACTCTTTTTGTTGATTCCCTCTTCTGCCAGTTTCCGCAATGTCCCTTTTACAACTGCTAAAAATTCGCCCTTCTGATTTGCCTCAGCATTTTTTGCAATAACAGAAAAATAGGGCTGTAAAATACCGTTTTCATAACCGCCCAACACATCCTGGCCAATTCCTGCATCATACAATGCCTGCTTTAAAGGCGCGCCGGGAGCATCAATTAATGTATATTCCAGAATCTGAAACGCCACATACAGCTTGGGATCCAAATCCGTCCCCACTACCGTATTAATGGATAAATATGCGGCATGATCGCTTGGCTCTCCGTCCGTAATGGAATAGTAAATCTCTTTTTCTACTGGCTTTTGAAAAGGCTTTTGCATTTTGATGGAAGAGTCCGCTTCTTTCCTGTCATATTTGCTTAAATAAGCCTGGTCCAGCCATTCCAGCTTTTCTGCCATATCCATGTCTCCGTAGAGGTAAATATAGCTGTTGGACGGGTGGTAGTAGGTGCTGTGAAACTCTAAAAACTGCTCATAGGTCAGTTGAGGAATCACTGCCGGATCTCCGCCGGATTCATTGGTATAGGAAGTATCCGGAAATAATACCTGGCGGGTCACCCGATCCAGAACTCCCTCTGGAGAGGAGAATGCCCCTTTCATCTCATTGTATACCACACCGTTGATGGTCAGATCGGCTCCTGGGCTTTCCATCTCGTAGTGCCAGCCTTCCTGCATAAAAATCTTTGGCTCCCGGTAAATATTAGGGTGGAGCACTGCATCCATGTACACATCCATCAGGTTTTGGAAATCCTTTTCATTGCAGCTTGCAACCGGATATACCGTCTTGTCCGGATAAGTCATTGCGTTTAAAAACGTATTTAAGGATCCCTTTACCAGTTCGACAAATGGATCTTTTACCGGAAACTTTTCAGAACCGCAGAGTACGCTGTGCTCCAATATATGAGGCAGTCCTGTGCTGTCTGACGGAGGCGTGCGGAATCCAATAGAAAACACCTTATTCTCATCATCATTTTCCATTAAAAACAGTTTTGCGCCGGTCTTTTTGTGCTCCAGCACCCAGCCTTTTGAATTCATTTCCCGGATATCTCTTTTTTCAATCACCTGGTAAGTGTCCAATGTCTCGATTCTGCTCATAATCTGTCCTTTCTGTTACATATTTCCCATCACTCTGTCTTTAAAAATCGCCAGTGCTTCTCTTACACACTGGTGGATAAACAATATCGGATCGGAAGGCGCAGCAATCCCTGCCGCATCCCGGATTCCCCATTCCTTGGCAATGGCTTTTGCCCGGAAAATGTGAAAATCATTGGTCAAAATCCCTATCTGGGTAGGCTTGTCAGGCGCCATCACAACATTTTCTTTTGTTATTTGTACTTTATCCGCCTTCTTCTCCTGCCTGTCTTTTCGTTTGGCCCGATCCTCTTCAATCACCAGACGGCTGTAAGCAATGTTTTCCACTGTACTGGCGGAATGAGTCTCTAATAAAATTTTATCCGGAGCAACGCCGTTATATACCATATAATCCCGCATGGCCTCCGCCTCTGAAACCGGCTCGTCAATCCCTTTTCCGCCGGACAGGACAAAGATTGTCTCCGGATTTTCTTCAGAATACTGAATAGCCGTATCCAGCCGCTCTTTTAGCGATCTGCTGATTCCGTCTTTTTTTACCCTGGCGCCTAACACAATCACATAGTCCAGATTCTGCACCGGATTGCCCGCTGCATTTAAAAAAATCAGTCCTTCAATCGTCACAAAAATAACAAGGCAGGCTGCTAAAAATGTAGAAACTGACACCGGCATCCACAAAGGGATTGTCTTTTTGTGAAGCAGATAATAGTGACTGGCCCAGGACAAAAAGCTGAATAAACCAGTCAGTCCCGCCCACAGCCATACAGTGTTAAATCCAGAATATAAAAATACCACAATGCCGTAAACTGTGCTTAGCCCGGCCAGAACCGCAAAAATTGCCGTTATCATAGGCTGGCTCCCTTCTCTTTCTTTTGATCCCAATATTTGTAACAGTTTGGCCATGCGAAGATTCAGACAGGAAAAACGCTCACAGCTTGTTTTCATAAGAGTTTTCTTGTCTGAATCTTCATAGGATGGACGTCAAACGCTTCTTGTCCGCCATAGGCGGGCAAGAAGATACATGGCTGAACTATTACCAATATCTTTATATGGCGAAGCGCCTCCAAAGAGCCTTACGGCTCGCGGCGGCGCAAAATGTCATAGGGAGCAGTTTCCTGATCCAAATCCACCCATAAAATTTCCTTGGGATGAGGGGCGCTTTCTCTTGCAGTTCCCTCCTGATCGTAAATCCCCTGTACTGCGGCAGTTATGTTTCTGCCGTCCGGCTTCATAATCTCAATGATCTCTCCCACAGAAAATTTATTTTTCTGCTCAATCCGGCAGCGGCCTGCTGAATCTGTTTCTTCTACGGTTCCCAAATACGTATAATTTTTTACATAGGTGTTGCTGTCATAAATCTGGGCGTTGTCATCCGGCTTTCCAAAATAAAAGCCTGTGGTAAATTCCCGATAGGTGCATTTGCCAATCTCTTCTTTGTACCACTCCAGTTTTTCTTTATAAAGCTTTGGATATTTTTTGTAATCATCAATGGCCAAACGGTACGTTCTTGCCACAGTAGCCACATAGAGGGCTGTTTTCATCCGTCCCTCAATCTTAAAGCTGTCAATACCTGCATCTATCAGTTCCGGAATATGTTCAATCATACACAGATCTTTGGAATTGAAAATGTAGGTCCCTCTCTCGTTTTCATAGACCGGCATATACTCTCCTGGTCTGGTTTCCTCTACCACTGCATATTTCCATCGGCATGGATGAGTGCACGCTCCCTGGTTGGCATCCCGTCCTGTGAAATAATTGCTCAGCAGGCATCGGCCGGAATAAGACATGCACATAGCTCCATGGATAAAACTTTCGATCTCCATGTCTTTTGGAATGTGTCTGCGGATCTCTTTAATCTCTGCCAGGGAAAGCTCTCTGGCAGAAACCACTCTTTTTGCTCCCAGTTCGTGCCAGAACAGGTATGTGCCGTAATTGGTGTTATTGGCCTGGGTGCTGATGTGCAGTTCCATATCCGGCAGGATCCGTCTGGCAATGGCAAAAACGCCTGGATCCGAAATAATGAGGGCATCTGGGGCAATTTCCTTTAATTCTTTAAAGTATTCTTCTACGCCGGATAAATCCTCATTGTGAGCTAAAATATTGGCAGTAATGTATACCTTTACCCCTCTTTCATGGGCAAAAGTGATTCCTTCTTTTATCTCCTCATTGGAAAAATTTTTGGCCTTGGCCCGGAGTCCGAAGGCTTCTCCCCCGATGTAAACCGCATCTGCTCCGTAGATAACTGCGGTCTTTAATACATCCAGACTTCCTGCCGGGATTAATAGTTCTGTTTTTCTCATAGGCATCCTTTATCTTTTTATACTGATTGTCACGCCATCGCCGATTGGGACAATAGACGTAAGCAAGTCCTCACGATGTTTTAGTTCAAACAGGTATTCTCTCATCCTGCTGTGAATAGTCCTGTCTCTGCGCTCAACGGCAAATCTGGATTCCACGATGGTGTTGTCCTGAAAAACATTATCGGAAATCAGCACTCCTCCAGCTGGCAAAAGCCGCAGCACATCCGGCAGCCAGTGGATATACTGTCCTTTTGCCCCATCCATAAAAATCAGATCATAAGAACCGGAAAGTTCCGGCAGGATCAGGCCAGCGTCTCCCTCCAAAAGAGTAATCCGATCTTCCATCCCTGCCAGACGGAAATTTTCCCTGGCTCTTGGAATCCTTTTTTCATAGTTTTCAATGGTAGTAATGCGGCAGTCCTCTGGCATAACCTGAGCCATCAAAAGGGCTGAATATCCGATTGCTGTCCCTACTTCCAAAATGGCTTTCGGCGAACAGAGTGTTGTCATAACCTGCAAAAACGAGACTGTCTCTGGACGAATAATCGGAACTTTTTCCGCCCTGGCCTTTCGCGCAATCTCATCGCATAATTCTCCCTGGCCATGTTCCAGCGAAACGATAAAATCCGCAATTCTTTCTTTCTCTGTCATTCTTCTTCCTCTGACGTGGAAACTGTACTGAGCATATCCAAAATCTCTCTGGAGGTCATAGATGTATTCAGCGTATAGGTCCCCGGCTGTATCTCATATTCATAAACCATTGCCTGAATAATAAAGGAATACTGATTGTTAATAAGTCCCTGTTTCTCCAGCCTTTTACCGACTGACGAAACAGATGCGCCGGGCTCCAGGGTAATTTCCATGTCTCTTCCAGGCGCTCCTTCCATAGAAGACGCATAAAAAATCTCATGGCCGAATTCATACCCTTTTGTTGCGCCCTCATAGAGCAAAAGAATTGCAATTGCATAGATAATCAGCCGAAATGAAATCCCGATAATGGCTCCCGTTACCTTGTTAATATCTTTTGTCGTCTCGCTCATAATCCATTCCTCTTTATACTTCCATGATAATGGGCAAAATCATAGGACTTCTCTTCATCCTCTTCCACAAAAAATCGCTTAAGCAGTCCCGGATAATGGTTTTAATCTTGCCCCAGTCTGCAATGTGGTGATTTAAACAGTCTGCCACTGCCTCATCCACCACAGTCTGGGCTTCTTCCAGCAAATCTTCTGACTCCCGGACATAGACAAATCCTCTGGATACGATATCAGGCCCTGCAAGCAGTTGGTTGCTGTGCTTTTCCAGTGTCAGGACTACAACTATAATGCCGTTCTGCGCCAGATTCTGTCTGTCACGAAGCACAATATTGCCAACATCGCCTACGCCCAGTCCGTCTACCAGGATTCCCCCTGCTGGTACATGGTCCACCACATTGCAGCTTTCCTCATTTAGTTCCAGCACATCACCGGAATTAAGCATGATCACATTTTCCTTGGGAATACCTACGGATTCGGCCAGACTTCCCTGAGCCATACGGTGGCGGTACTCGCCATGAACCGGAATGGAATAAGTCGGATGAATCAGGGAATACAAAAGCTTAATCTCTTCCTGGCAGGCATGTCCGGATACATGGGTATCCTGGAAAATCACTTCTGCTCCCTTCATGGAAAGTTCGTTGATTACTTTGGATACTGCCTTTTCGTTGCCAGGAATCGGAGTAGAACTTAAGATGACCACGTCTCCCGGCATAATAGACACCTTGCGGTGAAGAGAAGATGCCATCCTGGACAGGGCGGCCATAGACTCTCCCTGGCTGCCAGTGGTAATCAGGACCGTCTGCTCCTCCGGATAATTTTTTAACTGCTCAATATCAATTAACGTGCCGTCTGGAATATTGATATATCCCAGCTCGCTGGCCGTTGTAATCACATTGACCATACTCCGCCCTTCAATCACCACTTTTCGGTTGTACTTATTGGCAGAGTTGATAATCTGCTGCACCCTGTCCACATTGGAAGCAAAGGTAGCTACAATAATACGGTTTGATGTATGATCGGAAAAAATCGAATCAAAGGTCTTTCCAACTGTCCGTTCAGACATGGTAAATCCGGGACGGATGGCATTGGTACTGTCGCACATTAAAGCCAGCACGCCTTTTTTGCCAAGTTCCGCTAAACGCTGTAAATCGATGGAATCACCAAATACCGGCGTATAATCGATTTTAAAGTCTCCTGTGTGCAGAATCACGCCTGCCGGAGAGAAAATTGCCAGAGCGGATGCATCTGCAATGCTGTGGTTGGTTTTAATAAATTCCACGCGAAAGCATCCAAGCGTTACCGACTGTCCATGCTTCATCACCTTGCGCTTTACATTTTTCAGCATGCCATGTTCTTTCAGCTTGTTGTCAATCAGTCCGATCGTCAGCTTGGTCCCGTAAACCGGCACGTTAATCTGTTTTAAAATATAAGGCAGAGCGCCGATGTGATCTTCGTGTCCATGGGTAATCACAAATCCTTTTACCTTGTCAATGTTCTGTGCCAGATAGGTAATATCCGGGATAACCAGATCAATTCCCAGCATATCGTCGCTTGGAAATGCCAGTCCGCAGTCCACAATAATAATGCTGTCGCCGCATTCAAAGGCTGTAATGTTCATACCGATCTGCTCTAAACCGCCTAATGGAATAATCTTTACTTTCGGTGCAGACTTTACCTCCCCTGCTCCGGCTCTCTTTACGCGGCTTACAGGTCTTCTGCCTGTGCGGGGAAGTCTCGCTCCTTCTGCAACTGTCATTCTGGCGTTTCTGTCTTCTCTTACTCCCCTCTCCTCTTTTGCGGGGCGGCTCTCATTTGCCGGGCGGGCTGCCCGGTAATTTCTCGTCCTTTTCACTGTCCTGGGAGCCTTTATTTCATCTCCCCCATACTCTGCATTTGATGTCTGTTCTGTTTTCAATCATTTACCTCCTTTAAAGCCTATGGCTCTATCTCTATATCCATATCTGATACTAATTCCGAAAAAATCCGGTACAGATAATCCAGTTCTCCATCCTCTTCTACAAACTCATAAACTGCCTCTGAATCTTCGGGACATGAAATATCCTTTAAAATATAGCATTCTCCGTCCTCTTCCTCTTCTTTATCCGTCACAAGAAGATAATTTTTCCCATTGATTCGGGTCTCTTCCAACACAAAAAAATCCACCGTGTTTCCGTCATCGGTCAGCATGGAAATCATTCCGTCTTTATTCATATTCTCTCTCCTGCCTTTGGTCTGCAGCGCTTCCTGTACTGGCTGCGCCGGAATCTAAATAGTTTTGAAGAATAAATACCGCGGCAATCTTGTCAATCACTGCCTTGCGATTTTCCCTGCGCACTTTACTTTCCATCAATACCCGTTCTGCTGATACGGTACTTAAGCGCTCGTCCCAAAATACGACCGGAATTCCTGTGCGCTTTTCCACCATAGCAGCGAATTCTTCTGTCTTTTTAACACGCTCTCCAACAGAATTATCCATATTTTTAGGATACCCAAGTACAATACGGGTAATGCTGTATTCCTTTGACAATTCCTCAATCCTGGCAAGAGTACGACGCAGTTTCCCTTCCTCATTGCGGGTAATGGTCTCAATCCCCTGGGCTGTAATCCCCAGACTGTCGCTGACTGCCACTCCTACTGTTTTCGATCCGTAGTCCAATCCCATAATTCTTGTCATATTCATATTGTATTCTCTCCTGACAGACAAAATACCAAATATAAGCAACAAAATTAGTCGGCTCATCACCAACTATTTTACAGCACTATATCCAGACGCGGCAAAGGACTGTCTCCTTTGTGCGCGCCATCCTGTCTCACCTGTCATCTCAGCCGTATTAGCTGAGTTTCGTTTCAATGTAAACTGCCATCAGTTCTTCCAGAATCTCATCACGTTCTACTTTCATAATCAAACTTCTGGCGCCCTTATGGCTGGTAATATAAGTCGGGTCTCCTGACATAATATAACCGACTATCTGATTGACAGGGTTGTACCCCTTTTCGGTGAGGGCAATATACACGTCTTTTAAGACTCTGCTTACTTCTACCGGAGTCTCCTGAATTGCTTTAAAATATTGAGTATTTTGAATATCGCCCATTTTTATCACGTCCTTAATCACTATTCTTCTATATTCTAAACCAAAACTTGTGTTTCGGCAAGTCTTTATTTTCTTAACTTTTCCTGAAGCAGCACCACTTCATCATCCAGCATGGTGATCGCCGTTCCTAAAACAAACATTCCTTTTTTAATTCCGCCTTCTTCTTTTGGCACTGCCATCCGCACATATTCCGGCGTATGGCCAATATAGTACTGTCTGCCTTCCAGTGTAACCTCATCTTCTAATAATATACAGCACTCTTTTCCTAAAAAACTTTTACGGTAGCGAAGAGACATAGCGCGCTCTAAGTCAAGAAGAATACTGCTTCTTTGAGATTTCACCTCCTCCGGCACCTGGTCAGGCATTTTGTCTGCCTTTGTGCCTTCTCTCCTGGAATATTTAAAGATGTGCATCTCATAAAAATCTGCTTTTTCTAAAAATTTTCTGGTCTCATCAAATTCTTCTTCTGTCTCTCCCGGAAACCCTGCAATCACATCCGTCGTAATCGCCGGATTGTCAAAAGCGCGGCGCAGGCGGCGGCATCCTTCCAGATACTCTTCCGGCGTATAATGGCGGTTCATCCGTTTTAAGGTCGCCGCAGAACCGCTCTGCAGGGAAAGATGGAAATGAGGGCAGACCTTTGGCATAGAAGAAAGTTCTTTTGCAAACTCTTCTGTCACAATACGAGGTTCCAGGGAACCCAGACGGATTCTCTCCACACCGTCAATTGCATGAACCTGGCGGATCAAATCAATCAGTCCTGTCTTTTCTCCCTCTGGAAAGTCTTTTCCATAAGAACTTAAGTGAATGCCGGTCAGAACCATCTCCTTGTATCCTTTTTCTACCAGACAACGGGTTTCCTCTGCCACCTCTTCCAGCCTGCGGCTGCGGATACGGCCTCTGGTATAGGGAATAATGCAGTAGCTGCAAAACTGGTTGCAGCCATCCTGAACCTTTAAAAAGGCTCTGGTATGATCGGCTATTTTCCGAATGTGGAGATCCTCATATTCTTTTGTTTTGGAAATATCAATCACATAGGATCTAGGCGCCTTCTCTTTTCTGGAAGCCAGATAGCTGTCCAGTATTGCGGGCAGATCTTTCTTTTTATTATTGCCGACAATCAGATCTACAGAAGCGTCTTTTTTTAAATGTTCTTCTGCAGACTGGGCATAGCATCCTGCTGCAACGACAATGCTGTCCGGATTTTGCTTTTTGGCGCGGTGAAGCATCTGCCTGGACTTTTTGTCTGCAATATTGGTTACCGAACAGGTATTGATAATATAGACGTCCGCCTTCTGGCTAAAATCTACAATCTGGTAGCCGGCTGTTTCCAAAAGCTGCTGCATGGCCTCTGTCTCATAGGCATTGACTTTACATCCTAAGTTGTGTAATGCTGCTGTCTTCATAAAAGGACTCCTGTGTTGTTTTCATGTAAACTTTCTATTGACTTTTGTCTGGTATCTTTGTAGTATATATAATAGTAAGGTTTTAATTATTTTAATAATTCCTATAATACATAGATGCAAGGAGGATTCTTCCAATGAGAACTGTTCACATTTCTTTAAATTCCATCGATAAGGTAAAATCTTTTGTCAACGATTTAGCGAAGTTTGACGCGGATTTTGATTTGGTTTCCGGCAGATATATTATTGACGCTAAATCCATTATGGGTATCTTCAGTCTGGATCTTTCCAAGCCAATCGACTTAAATATCCACACTGAAAACAATATTGAGGAGATTTTAAATACCCTTTCTCCTTATACCATTGATTAATCTCACCTGTAAGCACATGGGGCTGCCGTTATACGGCGGCCCCTTTTCTCATCCTCTTGTCCTATTTAGCGGCACCATACCGTCTCTGCAGTCTCAATAGCAATCTCTATCATCTCATCGATCTTTTCCATCAGATTTTCTTCAGAACGACGGATAATGCCAAGATTTGGTTTAGTGACCGGATGTTTTGCCACAAAAATGGTGCAGCAGTCCTCATAAGGCTGAATGGAAGTCTCAAAGGTTCCGATTTTTTCTGCTACATCCACAATTTCCTGCTTGTCAAATCCAATTACAGGACGGAATACCGGCATTGTGCAGGCATCGTCTGTCGCAGCCAGAGACTGCATAGTCTGGGATGCCACCTGCCCGATGCTTTCTCCCGTAATCAGCCCATGGCAGTTATTTGCCAAAGCCAGTTTTTCTGCAATCCGCATCATATAACGGCGCATGATAATCGTCAGTTCCTCATGGGGACACTGCTCATAAATATAAAGCTGAATGTCTGTAAAGTTGACAATGTGAAGAGGAACAGGACCTGCATATTGGGCTACCAGTTTTGCCAGATCTACTACTTTCTGTTTTGCCCGATCACTGGTATAGGGCGGAGCGTGGAAATAAACAGCTTCCAGCCGGACTCCTCTTTTGGCAATCATGTAGCCTGCCACCGGACTGTCAATTCCACCGGACAAAAGCAGCATTGCTTTTCCATTGGTTCCAACCGGCATTCCGCCAGGACCCGGAATAGTCTCAGAAAAGATGTTGACTCTTTGCCGTACTTCTACATGGAGCAGAACGTCCGGATTGTGCACATCCACTTTTGTCTCCGGATACGTCTCTAAAATCACTTCTCCCAGATCCCGATTAATCTGCTCTGAGTTGACCGGGTAATGCTTATTTGCTCTTCTGGCCGCTACCTTAAAGGTAAAATGTTTGTCCGGATAAACCTGATCTACATACATTTTTACCTGCTCTTTTAAATCTGCATACCCTTTATCTTCAATCTGGACCATGGGGCAGATTGCAGCAATGCCGAATACTTTCTTTAACGCTTCCACTGCTTCGTCAAAATCAAAAGGTTTGGATGCCTGAGCATAAATGCGGCCAGATTCTTTTGTTACCAAAAAGCCTCCGTCCACTCCTTTTAATGCATGATTGATCTGTTTGACTAGTGCATCTTCAAACAGATACCGGTTCTTGCCTTTTACGCCGATCTCGGCATATTTAATTAAAAATGACTGGTATTCCATACTAATTCCTTCCTGTGTTATCCTCTCTGATACCGGCGCAGAACCGGCAGCAGTTCCTTCAGCGCCTCGATACATACATCGATCTCTTCTGTGGTGTTAAAACGGCCGAAACTGAACCGTAATGTAGCGTCCAAATATTCTCTTCCCACTCCGATACTCTTTAACGTACCACTGATAGCCGGATGGTTGGAAGAGCAGGCAGAACCGGAAGAAACGTAGATTCCCTTATCTTCCAGTGCGTGCAGCAGCACCTCACTCCGGACTCCCCGAAAGCTTACGCTGGCAATCTGAGGCGCGCTGTCCAGCCCCTTTTTGCTGTTTACAACAACTCCCTCTAGCTGGCTGACCTGATCGGTAAAGTAGTCTTTCAGACTGCAGAGATAGGCAATCTTATTGTCAAAATCCATATAAGCTTCCTTTGCTGCCTGCCCAAGCCCTGCAATTCCCGGCACATTTTCTGTACCGGAACGCATATTTTTCTGCTGGCCGCCTCCTAATATAAGCGGCTTTACCTTGGCTTTCTCATTGATATATATAAATCCTGCTCCCTTTGGCCCATGAATTTTATGGGCGCTGACGGAAAGCAAATCAATCCCCTGTTTTTTGGGGCGGATCAAGTATTTTCCATATGCCTGGATTGCGTCTACATGAAATAGCGCTTTCGGACTTTTTTCCCGAATCACAGAACCAATCTCTTCAATCGGCTCTACGGCTCCCACTTCATTATTGACATACATAATGGAAACCAGAATCGTATCTGGGCACAGACTCTCTCTTAGTTCATCCAGTGAAATGTGTCCGTCCTTATCCACCGAAAGGTAGGTTACTTCAAATCCCAGTTCTTCCAAAAAAATCAGAGGATTATAGACAGAGGGGTGTTCGATTCTGGTGGTGACAATGTGATTGCCAGCCCTTTTATTGGCCATAGCCGCCCCAATCAGAGCCATGTTGTTGGATTCTGTCCCTCCGGAAGTAAAAACAATTTCCTTTGGCTGCACTTTCAAAGTCTTTGCAATCGTCTCCGCCGCCTCTTTTACATAATCTTCCGCCTCTTTTCCCTTGCGGTGTCTGGCAGAAGGATTGCCGTAATCCTCCGTCATGGTTTTTATCACAATCTCTTTCACACTATCCAAAACCTTAGTGGTGGCGGAATTGTCAAAATAAATTTCATCGCGACTTACCATATTGTATCTGCTCCTTCAATCAACGCTAAAACGCGCCCTCTGCTTTCATCATCAGCAGGGCTAAAACAGCAATGCCGGCAGTCTCTGTGCGCAGGATCCGCTTTCCCAGCGAAACCGGAACCGCCCCCATCTCTTTTGCCAGTTCAATCTCTTTCTCGTCAAATCCGCCTTCCGGACCGATAAATATGCCTACAGACCGGATCCCGGAATCGATATGTTCCAGGGCTGACTTAGTACCTGCCATCCCGGACTCATTCTCATAGGGAATCCAGACCGCATCCAGTTTTCCTGCTGTGTCAAGAGCTTCCCTAAAAGATAAAACCGGTTCAATCTTTGGAATCACTCCCCTTTTAGACTGCTTGGCCGCACTTTCTGCAATGGCCTGCCATCTTTCCAGCTTTGATTTTTCTTTTTTTCCGTCCAGTTTTACCACTGCATTTTTGGTCGCAGTGGGGATGATGGCGTAAACGCCCAATTCCACTGCCTTCTGGATGATCAGTTCCATTTTATCGGATTTGGGAAGTCCCTGAAACAGGCAGATGCGCACAGGAAGTTCTCTGCTGTCCATTTTTTCTTCAATGGATGCTTCTACCTGGCTGCTGTCCATAGAATCAATCCGGCACAGATAATCTGTCCCGGAGCCGTCACTGACTAAAATCTGTTCTCCTGGTTTCATCCGCAGAGCATTTTTAATGTGGTTGACATCTGATCCAGAAATGACCAGTTTCTCTTCTCCCACAGACCGGGGAGATACAAAAAAATGATGCATTTATTTTCTCCTGGCTGTTACCGAAACCCACTCACCCTGATACGTCACTTCGATTACTTCAAATTCTTCATTAGCTTCAAATGCATCCCGGACTGCCTGCTCTTTCATATTGATGATACCGGAAGTAATAAAGATTCCTCCACGCTTTATGTGAACTGGTATTTCCTTTTGCAGCATAATAATCACGTCTGCCAGAATGTTGGCGACCGCAATATCGCACCACTCATAGCCGGCCCAGTCCTGGATTGTTTTATCATCAATAATATTTCCCTGAATCACTGCAAACTTATCACCGGAAATCTGGTTGGATTCCAGATTTTCGCCTACTGCCTGAACAGCATTTTCATCTAAGTCAGTTCCTTTTACTTCTTTTGCGCCTAATTTTAAAGCTGCAATGCCCAAAATGCCGCTACCGGTTCCCACATCCAGCACCTTTGACTCAGAAGTTACATATTTCTGAAGCTGGCGGATACAAAGCTGAGTCGTCTCATGCATGCCAGTGCCGAATGCAGTGCCCGGATCAATCTGAATCAGCAGCTTATCTTTATGCTCTTTAGGGATCTCCTCCCAGGTAGGCTTAATCAAAATGTTATCTACGGTAAAGGGCTTAAAATACTGCTTCCAATTATTGATCCAGTCCTTGTCCTCTGTCTCGGAAGCCTCGATGGTTCTGGCGCCCAGGTTTACAAATAAAGCCAGATCGTCCAGTCCCTCTTCCACCTTTTTCAAAATATCCTCTGCATCGTCCTCATCATCTAAATAAAAGCTGACTTTCGCTACGCCGTCATCCGGACCCAGATCCGGAAGAATGTCAATGAACATCCCTTTTGTCTCTTTTTCGGTCAGAGGAATCTTATCTTCAATCTCGATTCCCTCAATTCCTATCTCGTCAAACATGCTGCTGACCAAATCTACCGCTTCTGTGGTAGTTGTTAACGTAAATTTTTTCCACTTCATAGGATTGCTCCTGTTCCTTCTAAATTGTGCACGTTCCATCATAGCATATTTTCTTTTTACTGACAATAACTTCTAATTTTTATCGTTCTTTTCCTGTTTCATCTTCTTGCCCTTCGGACAAGAAGCATCCCTCGCTTTGCTCGGTCAATTCCGATTTTCCTATTTTGATTCCTTCCTCATCTTCTTGCCCTTCGGACAAGAAGCATCCCTCGCTTTGCTCGGTCAATTCCG
>JBKUOG010000001.1:215841-295781 GCA_046957575.1 Lachnospiraceae bacterium
TCCTTCCTCATCTTCTTGCCCTTCGGACAAGAAGCATCCCTCGCTTTGCTCGGTCTCTTATTTGTCTTTGGATTCCACTTTTTTCAGAATCGTTTTTATCTCTGATACACAGCCTAAAAACCGCTCCAGTTCATAGGGTGATAGCTGACCAAATCGCTGTTTTAACTGTTCTTTTACATATTTTTTCTCTTTTCGGATAAATGCTTTGCCTTTAGGAGTCAGGCGCACAAACACCAGCTTGCGGTTTGTCTCATCATAAAAGCGTTCCGCATATCCTTCTTCCACTAACGGGGCTATGACTCTGGTGGCCTGCTCTCTGGAGGCAGCAATACTCTCTGCCACCTGTCCCATGGTCATCTCTCCCTTGCTCCCTAATGCCAAAAGAGCATAAAACTGATGGCGGGAAAATCTAATCTCCCTGTAATCTAACGAATAAAGCAGCACTTTCTGGCACGTAAAAAACGTCTCAAACAGAGCTGTAATTTCCCTGTCATCGGTTACACTGTCCATAAAATTCCCTCCTAGGGCTATTATAGCGGATTCCTATCAGATGTCAATGATTAATCCTTGATTATGATTGACAAATATCAATTAAAGATGGTATACTGACTCTATCACTTTTTTGAAGGAGGAATTTTATGGCAGATAATCGTTTATATGTTGAAGAATACGCCGCCCAGCAGCTGAAAGAATGCATCAGTCACAACACCATTGATCCAGTTCTTTTTTCTGAGTACGGTGTCAAACGCGGCTTAAGGGATAAAAACGGCAAGGGCGTTTTAGCCGGTCTTACCAATATTTCCTTAATTCAGTCCCGCAAAGAAGAAAACGGGCAGTCTGTTCCCTGCGATGGCCGTCTTTTGTACCGCGGCTATGATATCCGCGATCTTGTAAAAGGCTTTTTAGAAGCCCATCATTTCGGTTTTGAAGAGATTACCTACCTGCTTTTATTCGGAGTTCTTCCTGATGAATCCCAGTTAGCCAAATTTCAGGATATTCTTACCCGCAGCAATTTTCTCCCCACTAACTTTGTCCGCGATGTAATTATGAAAGCCCCCGGCAAGGATATTATGAATTCCATGACGAAAAGCGTTTTAACCCTGGCATCTTATGACGACAAGATTTCTGACAATTCTCTGGAAAATGTACTTCGCCAGTGTTTAAGCCTAATCGCCACGTTTCCCAGCATGGCCGTATATGCCTACCACGCTTACAACCATTATGAACGGGATGACAGTCTGTACATCCATCGCCCGGATCCCAGTCTTTCCACAGCAGAAAATATTCTGCGGCTTCTCCGTCCGGACAAATCCTACTCTGCTCTGGAAGCCAATGTGCTGGATCTGGCTTTAGTGCTTCACATGGAGCATGGCGGCGGAAATAACTCTACATTTACTACACGTGTGGTTACTTCTTCTGGCTCGGACACATATTCTGTCATTGCTGCTGCCTTATCCTCCCTAAAAGGTCCGAAACATGGCGGCGCTAATATTAAAGTCGTGGAAATGATGGCAGATATTAAGGAGCATGTAAAGGATACCTCGGATCCGGAGGAAGTACAGGCCTATCTGGAAAAAATTCTCCACAAAGAAGCCTTTGACAAAAAGGGCCTGATTTACGGCATGGGCCATGCAGTTTACTCCATCTCTGATCCCCGCGCCCTGATTTTTAAAGGCTTTGTAGAAAAACTGGCAAGGGAAAAAGGACGCAACAATGATTTTGCTCTCTATTCTATGGTCGAAACCATGGCTCCTAAGGTGATTGCCGGAGAACGTGCTATTTACAAAGGTGTCAGCGCCAATGTTGACTTTTACAGCGGCTTCGTGTACAGTATGCTGGATATTCCTACAGAACTGTTTACTCCTATGTTTGCCATTGCCCGTATTGTAGGCTGGAGCGCACACCGGTTAGAAGAGTTAATCAATGTGGATAAGATTATCCGTCCTGCTTACCAGAGTCTGTTAAGTGAAGGTTCTCTTCCCTACATAAAGATGGAAGATCGATAATTTGTAATAGTTCAGCCATGCGAAGATTCAGACAGGAAAAAGTGTTGAAAGCTTGTTTTCATAAGATTTTTCCTATCTGAAAAGAGTTTTCCTGTCTGAATCTTCATAGGGCACACGCCCGACGCTTCTTGTCCGCATAAGCTGGCAAGAAGATGCAAGGCTGAACTGTTACATAATTTTATTCTGACTGCACTGCTTTCTCTGACAATCTCTGTTCCAGAGATAGCAGCGCTCTTTTCCGGTCAAGCCCCCCTGCATATCCGGTCAGATTTCCATTAGTCCCGATTACCCTGTGGCAGGGAACGATGATGGAAATTCGGTTACGCCCCACTGCACTGCCTACAGCCCTGGCCCCCATTCTTTCTTTTCCCTGGTTTTTTGCAATTCTGTCTGCAATTTCTTTGTATGTCATAGTCTTCCCATAGGGGATCTTCATTAAAATCTCCCACACCTTTTTTTGAAAATCGGTCCCAACCAGATGAATGGGCGGTAAAAAATTCGGTTCCGATCCGGAAAAATAGATATCCAGCCATTGTTTTGTTTTCCTGAACACAGGCAAATCCGCTTCTTTTACATCTTTGTCCAGTTTATTCCCATAATATTTCTGATTTTCAAACCAAAGTCCGGTCAGTTCGGCTCCATCTGATGCCAGTAAAATGATCCCCAGCGGGGAATGGTAATAGCATATATGTTTCATATGTTCTCCTGTCTGTTTTGGATAACCGGGAAAACCTGCCACTGACAGCTTTTCCGGATACCCCACACACTGAAAAACGGACCTGTCTGTGTGCCAGATAGTCCGTTTTCATCGATAGTCTGCCTTATAATTGTCTGTTTAGAGTTCTTCTAGTTTTATCAGTTCATGAGCGGTATCATACTCTTCGCTTCTTAGACTTCTATCTCCGTATTCTGCTTCTCCTGTCTGATTATCATAAGGATCATTGCGGTTCCACTTCATAGGAGGATAGAACGGATGCTGAAACTCGGAAACTGCAGGCATCCGGTAAGGATCCAGATTGCCAAAATAAAATTCCCTCCGTTCCTCATCTCCTGCCCGGCACGCGCTTCCGCCAAAAGATACATCGGCAAACAGCCACCCATAAGGAGCGATATAAAACTGTGCCCAGTCATGGCTTCCCACCGAATCCGGTTTCATATAAAGGCCAGACTGCCATCTGGCAGGAACTTTTGCAATCCGGCACATGGTAATAAACAGCAATGCCTGGAATCCGCAGTCTCCCTTCCAGCCGGACGCTACATAATCCGGAATCTGGGGAATGGTAATATAGCTGCGGACAAAGGAGTACATAATATGACTGGTCAGATAGTTATAAATCTTTCTGGCTTTTTCCAGAGGATTCTTTTCCTCTCCCACGATTTCTGCCGTTATCTCTTTCAGATAAGGAGTAAACCGGATATGTGGAAGCTGTTCCTCCAAATACACAGACGGCTGTCCGTCCAGGACTTCTCCTGCCTTTGGTTCTGTATATGCCACGTGATTTTCATAGGAAAACTCGATGGAATAGGCCTGACCTGTGCGGTGTACTGTATGGAAACACAAGGTTCTCTGAGGATACTGCAAAGCCGAAACCGTATACTCATCCTGTTCTGCTTCCCGTCTTACTCCGTCTTTTTCCATATAAACAGCCAAAAGTTTAAAATTTTTCACCTGTGCATATTCTACAGGCAGGGGCAGATATACCTTTATCCTTTCACCGTCTCTCTCTGCTTCTTTTTGCAAATGCATGGTACTTTTTACATGAAACCGCAGCGCTATGCCTTTCTGGGCTTTCATCTTCTTTATGACCTGGTTCAAAAACCCATTTTCTCCAGGAGACGGATATGCGGATTGATCTTTTAACCGATCCCAGATCCAGGAGCGGGTCTTTACCAGATTGCTGAAGAAATCATCTTTAAAGTGGATCTGGCCCTTTACATAAATCCATTCCGCTGCATTTTCTTCCCACAAAACGGTCAGCTCTTCTTCTTTAAAATCTGTCAGCTTTTCCTGAAGAAGTTTTAACGCATCCTGCCAGGTATAAGGATACTGTCCCGGAATGCGGGATAAAATCTCCTTTTCATAGCGCAGACGCTTTTTTAATGCCTCTGGAATGTCTGTTTTCAGACGCATATCAATCATTCTGTCCGCCTGTGCAAAATCTCCGTACCATTTTACTTTTTCAATGTCTTCCGGCAGCGGAACAGACAAATACTCCACATCTGAATACATAATGCCCTCCTGTTATTTTTCAAAGAAGTCCTTGAAACTCTTTTTCTTATGGGGTTCTGACTGAGGGGCTACTCCTCTCATCTCTTCGTCATAGCGGCGCAGAGCCTCTTTCTGCGCTTCATTCATCCGCTCTGGAACCTGAACCACCAGAGTCACGTAATGATCGCCGCGGACATTGCGGTTTCGTAAAGATGGAACGCCCTTTCCTTTTAACCGAACCTTGGTATCGGTCTGGGTTCCTGCCTTTACTTCATATTCTACTTCGCCATCTACGGTCTTAATACGAATTGGACCACCTAATGCCGCTGTTGCAAAAGAGATGTAAACGGTTGAGAAAATGCTGGTATCCTGACGCTTTAAGAATGGATGGCTGGAAACGACTGCCTCTACCAGCAAATCGCCTCTCTCTCCGCCGTTTACGCCTGGCTCGCCAGCTCCTGCCAGACGGACGCTCTGGCCATTGTCAATGCCTGCCGGAATATTAACCTTAAATTTCTTGCGGACAGTCTTGTAACCGCTTCCGTAGCATTTGGGGCATTTTTCCTTAATAACTTTTCCAGTACCATTACAATCCGGACAAGTCTGGACATTTTGAACCTGGCCAAAGAAGGACTGCTGGGTATACATAATCTTGCCTTTGCCGTTGCACTTGGAGCAGGTTACCGGTGAAGTGCCTGGTTTGGCTCCTGTACCATGGCAGTCCGAACATTCCTCTTTGTAATTGATCTCAATCTCCTTCTCACATCCAAATACTGCTTCTTCAAATGTAATGCGGACGGCTGTCCTTACACTGGCTCCTCGCAAGGGTCCATTGCTGCGCCCTCTGGAAGAACGGCCGCCGCCAAAAATATCTCCAAAAATGTCTCCGAAAATATCTCCCATATCTCCGGAAAAATCAAAACCGCCAAAGCCGCCGGCTCCTCCGCCTGCACCGCCGTCAAATGCCGCATGGCCAAACTGATCGTACTGCTGGCGCTTCTGCGGATCACTTAACACGCTGTACGCTTCTGATGCCTCTTTAAATTTCTGCTCCGCCTCTTTATCTCCGGGATTTGCATCCGGATGGTATTTTTTGGCCAGAACCCGGTACGCTTTCTTGATAGCTGCATCGTCGGCATCTTTTGCCACGCCCAGCACTTCATAATAATCCCTTTTACTCTCTGCCATGTCTTTCCCTCTCAATGTATCAATGGAATAATGCCCGAAAGGGGTTAGACGCATACTGCGCCTAATCCCCATTTCAAGCTTTTATAAAATCCTGCTGATTGTCTAAGTCATTACACTTCTTTGTAATCGCCGTCAACCACATCATCTCCGTATGGCTGGCTTCCTGCCTGACCTGCCCCGGCATTTGCATCTGGTCCTGGACCTGCCTGACCTGCTGCCTGTGTCTGCTCGTAAACCTTGGCAAACAATTTCTGAGCACTGTTCATCAGCTTCTCTTTTCCTGCCTTGATGTCTTCGATCTGGGCATCGGTCATCTGATCTACTGGAGCGCGGTTGATCGCTTCTTTTAAAGCATTTAAGTCTGCTTCTACTTCTGCCTTGTCGTTTGCATCTAACTTATCGCCAACTTCTTCTAATGCCTTCTCGGTCTGGAATACCATAGAGTCTGCATCGTTTCTGGTGTCGATCGCTTCTTTTCTCTTCTTATCCTGTGCCTCAAACTCTGCTGCTTCCTTTACTGCCTTTTCAATATCGGAATCAGACATATTGGAACCGGAAGTAATGGTAATGTGCTGCTCTTTTCCGGTACCTAAGTCCTTAGCGGATACGTTTACAATACCATTGGCGTCAATATCAAAGGTAACTTCAATCTGCGGAACGCCTCTTCTTGCTGCCGGGATTCCATCCAGACGGAACTGGCCAAGAGTCTTATTGTCTCTTGCAAACTGTCTCTCACCCTGAACAACGTGGATGTCTACTGCAGTCTGGTTGTCAGCAGCAGTGGAGAAGATCTGGCTCTTCTTGGTAGGAATGGTAGTATTTCTCTCAATCAGTCTGGTGGCTACGCCGCCCATGGTCTCGATGGAAAGAGAAAGCGGAGTAACGTCCAGAAGAAGGATATCGCCTGCGCCTGCATCGCCGGCTAACTTACCGCCCTGGATAGCTGCACCGATTGCTACGCACTCGTCCGGGTTTAAGGACTTGGACGGCTCCTGTCCGGTTAACTGTTTTACTTTTTCCTGTGCTGCTAACATACGGGTAGAACCGCCGACTAACAAGACCTTTCCTAATTCAGAAGCAGTAATGCCTGCATCCTTTAATGCGTTCTGTACCGGAATTGCAGTTCTCTCGATTAAATCTCTGGTCAGCTCGTCAAATTTTGCTCTGGTTAAGTTCATATCCAGATGCTTCGGGCCTTCTGCTGTTGCAGTAATAAATGGCAGGTTGATGTTGGTAGTAGTAGCAGTAGACAGTTCCTTCTTTGCCTTCTCTGCTGCTTCTCTCAGACGCTGCAGAGCCATCTTATCTGCAGATAAGTCTACGCCTTCTGCCTTCTTGAATTCATCAATCATCCACTGGGTAACGCGGTTGTCAAAGTCGTCGCCGCCTAAACGGGTATCGCCGTTGGTGGAAAGAACTTCGATAACGCCGTCTCCAATTTCAATAATGGAAACATCAAAGGTACCGCCGCCTAAGTCGTATACCATGATCTTCTGCTCTTTTTCATTGTCCAGACCGTAAGCCAATGCTGCTGCAGTCGGCTCGTTGATGATACGCTTTACTTCCAGACCTGCAATCTTACCTGCATCTTTGGTTGCCTGACGCTGTGCGTCGTTGAAATATGCAGGAACGGTAATGACTGCCTCGGTTACTTTCTCGCCTAAGTAGCTTTCTGCGTCTGCTTTTAACTTCTGCAGAATCATAGCAGAGATTTCCTGAGGAGTGTATTTCTTATCGTCAATGGTTACTTTGTAGTCAGTACCTATATGTCTCTTAATAGAAGAGATAGTCTTATCAGCGTTGGTAACTGCCTGACGTTTTGCCGGCTCGCCCACTAAACGCTCGCCAGTCTTTGTAAATGCTACGATAGACGGAGTGGTTCTCACGCCTTCTGCGTTAGCGATAACGGTTGGCTTTCCGCCTTCCATAACTGCTACACAGCTATTTGTTGTACCTAAGTCGATACCGATAATCTTACTCATAGTTTTTTCCTCCTGAAAAAATGTGAAACTTTATTAGTTGGCAACCTGGACCATGCTGTGTCTTACAACACTGTCCCGGTACATGTAACCTTTTTGAAGTTCTGCTGCTATTATATTTTCACCCAGATTTTCATCTTCAATGTGCATGACTGCATTGTGGAAATTGGGGTCAAATTCTTTTCCAACTGCCTCAATCGGCGTTACTCCCAAGTCCTCTAAGGTCTTGATAAGCTGCTTGTAAATCTTTTCCATGCCATCGGCATAAGGATTGTCTTTTGCATCCTCGGCGACTGTAGCCAATCCTCTCTCGAAGTTGTCTACCACCGGAAGGATTTTTTCAATGATGTCTCTTGCTCCAATCTCATACATGGCGGATTTTTCTTTTTCCGTCCGCTTTCTGAAATTATCAAATTCGGCCATGGAACGCTTCAGCCTGTCTGTCAGTTCTTCTATCTTTTCGTCTTTTGAATCTTTTTTCTTCTTAAAGAAACTCTTTTTCTCTGAAACTGGACCTTTTTCGCTGTCCTGCTCTGCAGTATCTTCCACATCGTCCGCGTTTTGTGTCTCTTCCTCTAAAACGCCATCCTGCTCCACTTCCTGATCCAGTTCTTCATTTTTTATCTCTTCACTGCTCACTTCACATATCACCTTTCTTTGTTTTTAAAGGTTTCGTCTAACTGAGTCATTAAATTCCGCAATGTGGTCAAAACCTTTTCATAATCCATTCTCTTAGGTCCGATAATGCCAATGGTGCCTCTTAAACCTTCGCCCAACTCATAGTTGGCTGTGACAACGCTGCAGTCCTTCATGCTTTGAACCGGCATCTCTTCTCCAATGTAAACCTGAATGCCGGATTCATCCGTCTGTTCGTTGGAATTGACATCATCTATCAGTTCCTTAAGGGCTTCTTTCTGCTCAAAAGCACCTAATAACTGGCTTGCCTTTTCTCCATCGCTTAATTCCGGATACTTAAAAATGTTGGTAGCGCCGCTGGTGTAAATCTGCAAGTCTTCCTCCTGGGCCTGTATCGCTTCCGCCACCTCATTTAACACCAGTTCCACTATCCGGCCCTTGGAGCCGGCCTCGCCTTTCAGCTTGCTGATAACTCCCAGATTGATTTCCTCAAGGGTAAGACCATTTAAACTGCTGTTCAGCAAAATATTTAAATTTAGTATTTCCTCATCTGTAACCGCATCCTCAACGGAAATCATGGTGTTTTTAATGATGTTGCCCTCTATCACTACCACCACCAGAAGCTTTTTATCATCTACTTTAGAAAGCTGAATAAATTTCAGCTTACTCTGATGATATCTGGGGCCGCTGATCATAGCGGCATAGTTGGTGTTGACAGCCAGTACCTGCGCCATCTTCTTTAAGACCAGCTCCAGACGATCAACCCGCTGAATCATCAGTTCCTTGACCTCTGTCACTTCCGCGTCCTTTTCCTGAAGAATCTGATCCACATAAAAGCGATATCCCTGATCGGAAGGAATCCTTCCGGCCGAAGTATGGGGCTGTATAATATATCCCATCTCTTCCAAATCAGACATCTCATTACGGATTGTAGCGGAACTAAGCTTTAAATCAGAATACTTGGAAATCGTTCTGGAGCCTACCGGCTCACCGGTTTCCAGATAGGTTTTGATAATTGCTTTTAAAATTGTAACCTTCCGGCCATCCAGCTCCATATCCTCATCCTTTCCATAATTCCTAACTTTTACCCTTTTCCTGTTAGCACTCATTTGTGTAGAGTGCTAATACTTACATTTCATAATATATTCCTTTCCTTCAGATTTGTCAACATCTTATTTCAAAAAAAAGTATAAAATCTATGAAATAAATCAGTCCGGCGGAGACAAGGATAGAAAAAGCTGCATCAAGCTTGCTTGTAAGCAGTTTTTTCTGTTCTTGGCTGCATCGGGTGATAAACCTGTTTTTCTTGACTTTTAACAGTTCTGTAATATAATAGTATTGGGTTTGTAAGACTATTTTGCATTTCTGCATAGCAAACCTGTATCATTTTCCATTAACGATACCCCCCATTCCATACATTTTCGTGAGGTAATGTTATGAAAAAACAACAAAAGATGTATCTGACAGTATGTACAGCTTCCTTTATTTTCTGCGCAGCAAATACTGTCCCAACCATGGCTGCAACACGCGGCGATATCACTTCTGTCTCCTCTGATTCCATCAACGGATGGGCATGGGAAGTAGGGGAATTTGACACCACCCTTTCTGTAGAGGTTCAAATCTCTGAAACCATGGACAGCGAGCCGGTAGAGACACTCTCCGGAACCGCTGATCAATTCAGCCAGGAGGTTCAGGATTCTATTAATGATGGCTGGCATGCCTTCTCGATCCCCATAGACTGGGATTCTTTAGGCGACGGCACTTTTTTTGTCCGCGCCTATTCTGTAAAGGGAGAAACCAAAAGCCAGCTAGGCAGCACCTTCACTTATGATACGGCAGGTGAAAAAGGGGAACGGATTATTGCAGGTCCCGGAGATCTGATAACCTTAGGCCCTGATGCTTCTGAACCCGCAGAGAGCAGTCTTTCAGATTCCCAGGAATCTGACGTAGTTTCTGAAGGAGAAACCTCTGTCCCTTACACCGAACTTACTGGCGATGAAACATTTCTGGGAGAGTTTACTGTCACCGGATACTGTGGATGCGACCTCTGTTCTGCCGGACACAATATGACCTACTCCGGTACAGTTCCCAAAGCAAACCATACTCTGTCTGCAGACCTGGATATCCTTCCAATCGGAAGCAAAGTCTGGATTGACGGCATTATTTACACTGTTGAGGATAAAGGCGGAGCAGTCAGCGGGCAAAAAGTTGATATCTTTTATGATAATCATGAAGCTGCTGTGGCTCATGGCAAAATCACAGCAGATGTCTATTTAGTTTCATAATATGAATTTTAGTTTCTGTAAGGCTGCCTGCGTTGGCAGCCTTAATTTGATCTCGGCATTAAGCCGTAACTGGCTCTATGAATTTATCCCTATTCATACCCGGCAAATCCGTTGTATTCCTCTTACTTCGCCTGTCGGCCCATCTAAATTTCCATTTTTTTCCTTGACAAACAAAAAAATTTATGTAAAATATGTTTTCGTGTTCATTTATTACAAAAGTGTTACATATAATTAATTGTATGTTACTTATTGTTTCTGTTTTGTTTCATTTTAAAATAGCCATTCAAAACAGAAAATGAACTAAGAAAGAGAGGACATAATTTTGAAACCATTTACAACTGCAGCAAATTTGATTTTAGGAACTTTTCTTACTGTTTTTTTTGTGATAAACTCTGCTTTTTTTGCAGAAGCAAACAATCTTACCGGAGCTTTAGACATCGTAAATGACACTGTCATTTCAGGATGGGCCATGGGCGATACAGATGAACCCGCCCAAATTACTGTTACCATTACCAATGCAGCCGGACAAGCAGTTCAGAGTCTGAACGATCAGGCAGACAGCCCCAGAGCAGACCTTGTCGCTGCCGGAAAGGGCAATGGGGAATATGGCTTTTCTATCACCCCTGATTGGGAATCCTTAGAAGATGGTCTCTATACAGTCCGGGCTTATGCCGATGGTCATGAACTTCCAGGAGGCCGTCATTATATGAAGGGACAGCCCCAGAGCGCAGGTTTCCGGTCTTTAGGTACATTTAAACTAACCGGCTACTGCCCATGTTACTCCTGTTCGGAAGGCTGGGGCCGCAATACTTCTACCGGAGCCATTGCTTCTGCCAAACATACGATTGCCGTTGACCCTAAAGTCATTCCTTATGGCAGCAAGGTCCTGATTAACGGAATTGTCTATACCGCGGAAGATCGTGGCGGCGGAGTCCGGGGAAACCACATTGATGTCTTTTATGACACTCATCAGGAAACCAAAGTACAGGGAACACAATATCAGGAAGTCTTTTTAATTGTATAGACTCTGCATAAAAGCAGAGAACCAGCTCCTCTACCAGCCGGTTCTCTGCTTTTCTAATCAGCGCTTTTTTCTTTTATCTCAGACTTTTTAAAATTCATAGGGCGGATTTCCAGAGAAATCTGCAATCAGTCCATGTGGACTGTCTAAATAAAACACCTCAAAAATAGGATTCTCTGCAGTTTGATACTGCTCTCTGACAATCGGGTTGTTCATGCATCCCTTTTTCACATCCATGTTATTTTCAAACACAGCCCTGCCATGGAGACGAATCCATGCATATTCAGGAGAAGAAACCGAAATTTCCACTTCTGGATTTTCCTGCATATCCTTATAAACATCTTTTTGGTTATTTGTGCAAAACCATAATTTTCCATCCCGCTCAAAGCAAAACATAAATGGACGGCATTTTGCCTTTCCATCTCTCCCGACAGTAGCAAGGTACTGTATTGGATTTGCATTTAAAAACTCTACTACTTTATTCATTTTGAATTCCTCCATTTCTTTCCTGATTCTATCTATTAGATGTTTATATAATAAAGGAAGATGGATTCAAAATAAAGTAGGCACAATAAAGTGCTGTAGTTACTTAAAAGAAACTGTCAGAAAGTTTTCTGCCAGCATCCGCTCTATTTGTTCTAATGTTTTATCCATGTTTCCCCTAACCGCACCCAAGGCCGAAAACACACTGTTTTTCATATGAAAGTAAAAACCACCTGCAAGACCATACACAGTCTTACAGGCGGTTTTATCTCCCAAGAAGCGTGCTGCATCTCTTCAGCCGGCAGATACACAAATAAACCATCTGTTACAGCAAAAATTCACTCAGCACATAGTTGCTGATATCAATTCCCCAGTCTGTCAGGGCAATCCGGCTTCCTTCTTCTTTTAAAAGCCCATTGGCAATCAGCTTGTCTACCTTATCCCCGTATATGCTTCGGATTCTCACCCCAAAATTAGCGGCAAAGTCAATATCAGACACGCCTTTCATCATGCGAAGTCCCAAAAACATAAACTCTTCCATTTTGGATTTGCGGGTCTGAGGTTCTACATTCTGATACAGCTTTACAAGACCGTCATTTAAAAAATCCAACTCCAGATACGTGGGTAAATCAGTCTCATTGGAAAATCTGGAACTATGGAAGCAGGAAGAAGATCCCAGGCCCAGGCCCAGATATTCGCTTCCTGTCCAGTATCCGATATTGTGGCGGCACTCAAATCCGGGTTTGGCATAATTGGAAATCTCATACCGATGGTATCCCTGGTGTTCCAGAAACTCTCTGGTAATCTGATACATCTTCCGTTCTGTCTCTTCATCTGGAAGCGGTTTCCACAAACTGTCCGCATCATAACTGTCTCCAGCAAAGCGGTTGGCATCACAGCTTTTTCCGGTACAGCCCTCTCCATAATAATCCCAGAACGGAGTGTTTTCTTCTATGATCAGACTGTAGGCAGAAATATGTTCCGGCTTTAACATGGCCACTTTTTTCAAGGTGTTTTTCCAGGATTCCAGGGTCTGGCCCGGAAGGGCGGACATCAGATCCACATTAACACTCCAGAATCCTGCCTGTCTGGCCCGTTCAAAGCTTTTTAAAAACTCTTCAAAGGTATGGATTCTTCCAAGAGCTTTCAGTTCCCGGTTATCCGCCGACTGAAGTCCAAGGCTGATCCGGTTAATTCCGCACCCTCTGTATACATCCAGTTTTTGTGGATCTAATGTGCCTGGATTGGCCTCAATGGTGATTTCCGCGTCCGGCGCAATGTCAAAATACAGCCGGATCGTCTCCACCACTGCCCGGATCAGTCCTGCCTCTAAAATAGAAGGCGTACCTCCGCCTATAAAAATCGTGGTCACCTGATACCCTTCGCTGGCCAGACTGGCGGCGTGGATTTCTTCTAAAAGCTGTCTGATATAATTTTCATGCACAGACGCCAGCGCCCGAAAGGATAAAAAATCACAGTACAAACATTTTCTGGCGCAAAATGGGATATGCACATATAGTTCCAATGGTTTTTTCTTATTCATCATCCAGTTTCAGCACACTCATAAAGGCTTTCTGCGGAATCTCCACATTGCCTATCTGGCGCATTCTCTTCTTTCCTTCCTTCTGTTTTTCCAGAAGTTTTCTCTTTCGGCTGATATCGCCGCCGTAACACTTAGCCAGCACATCTTTTCGCATAGCCTTCACTGTCTCTCTGGCAATAATTTTCCCTCCCACTGCTGCCTGGATGGGAATCTCAAACAGGTGGCGCGGAATTTCCTCTTTTAATTTTTCGCACATCTTTCTGCCTCTTTCGTAAGCAGAACCGGCAAACACAATAAAGGAAAGAGCGTCTACTTCTTCTCTGTTTACCAGAATGTCCAGTTTTACAAGTTCAGACTGCTCATATCCCTTTAACTCATAGTCAAAGGACGCATATCCTCTGGAGCGGGATTTTAAGGCATCGAAAAAGTCATAAATGATTTCATTTAACGGCAGTTCATATTTTAAAAGCGCTCTGGTTCCTTCGATATACTCCATTCCCAGATAGACGCCCCGCCGTTCCTGGCAAAGCTGCATAATGGCGCCTACATATTCAGTAGTCACCATAATTTCAGCGGAAACAATGGGTTCTTCCATATATTCAATCTCAGACGGATCCGGCAGGTTAGACGGATTGGTCAGCTCAATCATCTCGCCGTTGGTTTTGTGAACCCGGTAGATAACGCCTGGGGCTGTGGTAACCAGATCCAGGTTGTATTCCCGCTCCAGACGTTCTTCAATAATGTCTAAGTGGAGCAGTCCTAAAAACCCGCACCGAAATCCAAATCCCAGAGCCAGAGAGGTCTCCGGTTCAAAATGAAGGGCTGCATCGTTTAGCTGAAGCTTTTCCAGAGCGTCCCTTAAATCTGGATACTTGGCGCTGTCTGCAGGGTACAGTCCGCAGTAAACCATCGGGGTTACTTTTTTATATCCTGGAAGGGGCTCTGTGCATGGGTTAAACTTATCCGTAATGGTATCACCTACCATGGTTTCTTTTAAGTTTTTAATGCTGGCCGTAATATAGCCTACCATACCGGCTGTCAGCTCTTCGCATGGGATAAACTGGCCTGCGCCGAAATATCCTACTTCAACAACTTCTTCCTCTGCCCCAGTCGCCATCATCTTGATGGTGGTTCCCTTCTTTACCGTTCCTTCTTTAATCCGGCAGAATACGATAACTCCCCGGTAAGAATCGTAAATAGAGTCAAAAATCAGCGCTTTTAAAGGCGCGTCTTTGTCTCCTTTTGGACATGGGATTTTCTCTACAATGGCTTCCAGCACATCTTCTACATTTAATCCGGTTTTTGCGGAAATCCTGGGGGCATCATGGGCCTCAATACCGATCACATCTTCTATCTCTGCTGCAACCCGATCCGGATCTGCGCTGGGAAGATCGATTTTGTTGATCACCGGAAACACATCCAGGTCATGATCCAGAGCCAGATACACGTTTGCCAGTGTCTGGGCCTCGATTCCCTGGGCTGCGTCCACTACCAGAATGGCCCCGTCACAGGCGGCAAGGCTTCTGGAAACCTCATAGTTAAAGTCCACATGACCAGGGGTATCGATCAAATTGAAAATATATTCTTCCCCGTCTTTTGCCTTGTATACAGTCCGCACCGTCTGGGCTTTAATGGTAATGCCCCTCTCCCGTTCCAGATCCATATTGTCTAACACCTGGGCCTGCATCTCCCTGCTGGTAAGAAGGCCGGTCTTTTCAATGATTCGATCTGCCAGGGTGGATTTGCCGTGATCAATGTGGGCAATAATACAAAAATTGCGGATTTTGCTTTGGTCTATCATAATCGCCATATTTATTGGTTCCTCTTTCTTTCTCTCTGTCATCCGTTGTCTCTATCCGCATACAGTCTGTCTCTTCTGCCGCGAATTCTACTCTTGAAAAATATAACATTTTTTTCTATTCCTTGCAACTGTCTGTGGAAACTCTCTGTCCGGTTTTTCCTACTTTCCGGTTAAAACCGCTTCTAAAATCTCCGCCAAAGGTTCCATGGCGTTTCTTGCCTCCTCAAAGGTATTGGTCTGCGCCCCCACTTCGATTAAAGAAGAACGGGGCCTTAGATGAAGATTGTACCGCAATCCTTTTAAATAAATCTTTCTGGTATATCCAGGATAATCCTCAGCTGCTTTTAGCTGCATCTGGAAACTAAACGCCAGATTTTCATTTAAATAGGGGTTGGGCAGGTATTCGACCGGTCCCTCCGGCGTGCGGCTTAATCCATTAAAAAACATAATCTGTGCGGTCGGCTTGCCGTTGATTTCTGCAGCCAGGCGGGTATTTTCCCCCACTCCATCCCGGTGAATGTCTAAAACCACCTGAATCTGGGGATTTTCCTGTAAAATTCCGGTAATCCCTTCCAGCGCATAGGTATAGGCTTTGTTTCTGTCCAGTTTTCCGTTAACTAAATCGTACTGGCTCCGATCGTGAATAACCCCAAATCCTTTTTGCTGCAAAAGTTCTGTCAAATAATCTCCTACCTCTACAATGGTCTGGTGTTCTCCTGAATCTGCAAATGCTTCCTGGGAATGGGAATGGTAAATCAAAATCTGGGGAGCGCTGCTGTCTTTTGCTATGGTCAGGTCCATATCTAACATTGCTTCTGCCTGGAACTGTTCCCTTAAAGCTGTAGTGGATGTATGAACATTATAAAATGTTTTCATCAGAAAATCATAGTCAGCCAGTTGCGCCATACTGTATGCCGGACGTTCTTCCTGAATGCCGCCCTTTGTTCCCACATCTTCCTGCCCGGTCTTTACAGCCTGTTCATTCTGTGTTTTTCCTTCCTCCTTTGCCGACTCTGTGCCCTGCCCGCTTTCCTCATTTCCATATTTGGCAAGGTAGGCGTGTTCTATGTAAAACTGTCTGCTGTCCAGAAAACCTTTGTAAGCCGGGTCCTGGCCTGCTGTCTGACTTTCCCTGTCTGTCTCTCTTTTTTCATAGGTATTCCAGGGGTTTAAACCATCGAAACAGGCCAGTATAGAACCCTCCTCTTTTTGCTTCCCCGCCATTTTCCGACTGCTTTCATTTTCTAAAAAGCTGCGATTCCACAGCAATTCCACAAATCTTCCGGCCAGGCTGCTGCCCTTTTCTGACAGGCTGACACCCTCATTTTCCCACTTTACCCTGGATTCTTCCAGCCAGTTTCTGCACTGATACAGTCCCAGCAGCGCCAGAAATATGCACAGCGCTGCTAACATCCCTATCCGGATCCATTCTGCAATTGATTTCTTTCCCCGCATACCATCACCTGACCTCTTATCAAGGTATGCAGGTTTGCAGGCAAAATGCACTCTTATCTTCTAAATTCCATATTTGGCAGAAATGCCCTGTGGATTCCTTCTGAAATCGTAAAGCTCAGTTCCTTGACAGTCTCATCAATATCCGGAGGAGTTACATAAAGAGGGCCAAATTCTGGCTCCAGAAGTTCCCGTATCAGGGCGTACTGCTCTTCCCCATTTCGCCCATCCAGATAATCTCCCATCCCTTTGGTACTCTTTTCTGACTGCAGGGCCTGTATCAACGCCTGAATGGTATCAAAAACAATAGCGGCAGCCCCCACCACTGTCGGCACTCCAATTGCCAGAACCGGAATTCCCAGACTTTTTTTTGTCAGCTCACACCTGTGGTTTCCCACTCCGGATCCCGGACGAATCCCCGTATCTGCCAACTGAATGGTACATCCCAGCCTGTGCACGCTTCTGGCTGCCAGCGCATCAATAACAATCATTAAATCTGGTTTGGTTTCTTTTACCACTCCCCGGATAATCTCTGCAGTTTCCATGCCGGTCTGAGCCATGACGCCAGGCGTCACTGCGCTGAGAGAAATAAGCTTATGCTTTTCTAAAAATCCCTTCCCGTACTCCTGTTCCATGTGTCGGGTGACACATAGATTTCCAAGCACCCTGGGACCCAGGGAATCCGGTGTAACAGAGGGATTTCCCAGTCCGGCCGCCAAAATCCGGCAGGGAGGATGGCCCAGTGCGTGAACCGCCATTTTTTTAAGCTGGCGTCCCAGTTCTTCTGAAACCTGTCTGTGATAGTCTTCGTCTTTTTTCGCCATCTGAGGGGCTTCCAGAGTCATATAGGTCCCTTTCTCCTTTCCCATGGCCCTCTCTCCGGTCTCGTCTAAAATTTCTACTTTAGTCAGTTTCATCTGGCTCTCCTCCTGATACCACTCTTTTAAGGATACGCCGGAGATTTTTTTTGCCTTGTCTTCAAATTCTTCTTTTCTTTCTACTGCCAAATCCGTTCGGATTTCAAACTGCATAAATAGTTCCCCCTTGTACATAGCTGAACTGTTACAACTGTTACTATTTTTCTCAAAAAACCTGGGAATATGTATTGACAATCAATTAGAAATTCGCTAGAATAATAAAGTATGTTTACATTAAACTGTCCGTGTCCAGACTTTGATGGAAAACACAGAGAATATACATCTGAATGGAGGTGCTATCATGGCAAACATTAAATCTGCAAAGAAGAGAATTTTAGTAAACGAGACTAAGGCTGCTAGAAACAAAGCTATCAGATCCAAGGTTAAGACTATGATTAAGAAAGTTGACGCTGCTATTGCTTCTGGTGACAAGGCTGCTGCACAGGCTGCATTATTAGCTGCAATTTCTGAGATCGACAAGGCTACCAGCAAGGGCGTATACCACAAGAATACCGCTTCCCGCAAGGTATCCCGTCTTTCCAAGGCTGTAAACGCTATGGCTTAATTATAAAGAATATGATCATGAAAACTCCTGCCGGACTGACCCGCCGACAGGAGTTTTTTTTGTTTTTATTGAACTTCCAATTCCCAAGGCTGTGAGCAGGAGTGTTGGGCCCCCTTCTTATGGAGCTTCACTCTCTCTAAGTTCAAACTCCTGGATCCCTTCTGATCCCGGTGCAATCTCATATTTATCAAACACAATGACTGGAGAGTTATTTTGGTTGATATAAAACTTTGTATCCTCTGTAATGGATAAAAGAGGATCTTCAAAAAATGCAGCTCCTTCCTGTTCTCTTTCCCGCATCTGTTCTGCAATCTGCGTTTGGGCAGTTTCGGCATAGTTTTCCCCCAGTATATCCTTTAATCCCACCAGTTTTCCAGTTTCTAAGTCAAAGTTATAATACCGGCTTGCAAAACCTGCGCTGTTCCAGTTTTCTGATCCCATAATTTCCAGCGATAAATACCGATCTGTCTGGCTTTTTACTTCATACCAGACCTTCACTTCCAGGTTGTGCGCCTCCCACTCTTCTTTGGTGCCTCCTGTGTCTAAAAATGCCTGGCGATATTCTTCTGCATGTTCAACCCCTTTGTCTGCGAATTTTTCACACAGCCTGTGAATTTCTTCATTGACAGAGGTTTCCAAATCGCCAAACTCTTCGGAAATCATATCAATACTCGGAATATCCACTGCAAGTTTCAGATCCTCTGTCTCTGTCTCATAGGAGCGGAAAGTTAAAACCCTCGCCACTGCCCCGATTACCGGAATATCTTTTGCCGCCTCTGCAAATGTTACGCTGGTATTTAATCCCACTGTAAACATCACAACCAGAAGCGCCGCTGCTGCCCCGTATCTGCTACACCAAAACAGCACTTTCTTTTTCTTTCTCTGTTCATCGGATTTCCTGATTTCTGTCAGAATACGTTTAGAAAGTTCATCCGGAACTGTAATTTCTTCATATTTTTTTCTTGCATCCTCAATTCGTCTCATATTGAATCCTCCTTTATCCACACTTTTAACGCCTGAAGGCCCCGGTATAACTTTGCCTTTACAGTATTCAAATTCATCTCTGTAATCTCTGCGATTTCCTTCAGCGTCAGATCTTCATAAAATCTCAGCTTGATAATTGTCTGTGTTTCTGTATCCAGATTATTAATCTGCTCATACAAATCATCCTGGACGTCAAACCTCCTTTCCTCATACACGCCTTCTCCATCCGTATTATTTTTTAACCAGTCCTGCCTCTTCTTTTCTTTTAGTAAACGAAGACTTTCATTTACAATAATGCGATACACCCATGTGCGAACGGCGTTTTCGTTTTGAATCTCTTTATAGTGCTCCAGTATTTTGCAAACAGCATTCTGCACTGCGTCCAGCGCATCCTCCTGATTTCTGGTGTAACTGTAGGCCAGCCTGTAAAATTTGTTTTGTTTTTCCACAATGTACTCTTTTATAACCTGATAAAAATCTTCTCTCATTTTCATCCCCTCTTACGCCTTTCTATTATATAGATTCTTACTGCCTGTGAAAAGTTGCAGAGCAGTAAAAAAGAATCTCGTTTGCGAGATTCTCCGCCTGCGGCGGGTCGCCATAGCAACATCATTCTATTCCGCCGCAGACATTGGCTCACTTAGCGAAGTTTACGAGCTTAGTGAACAAGCCCTCTTAGAGTTGCGTTCCTCGCGGAGTGTTTTTTATTGCATAGGAAGCAATTTCCTACGCAATAAAAAAACCGGATACCACTGGTATCCGGCACATTATTTTTCTTATAGCTTTGCCATATGTTCTGACGCTGTTTTTTTCATATTTTTCACCGAGAAGATACAGACAATAAGAGTCAGCACATCGGCTGCCGGCTGTGAAAGGTAAATTCCGGTTATGCCAAAGAATCTCGGAAGAATCATAATAAAGGGAACATAAAACAGTCCCTGACGGATTAAAGATAAGAATACTCCATATCCAGACGCACCGATGGTCTGATACGTAATGGTCATCATGTAGCACAATCCGAAAGCCGGATACAAAATAACCTGCGAGCTTAACAGCCATCTCCCGTAATCCACAATTACCGGATTCTGGTTAAACAAAAGAATCAGAGGCTTAGCCAGCAAAATATAAACGGCTGCTACCAGCACTGTTAAAATCAAAGAACCTTTCAAGGCAAACCGCACTGACTGATGGAATCGATCTTCATCTTTTGCTCCGAATGCAAACGCTGCTACTGGCTGATATCCCTGCATAAATCCCATAACTACATAACTGCCGATTAAAATCAATCTCTGAACTACTCCATAAGCAGCAATAATTTCATCCGACTGAGGAAGAGACGCAGCCGCAATATTGGTCAGTGAAGCTGCTACAGACAAACAAATCTGTATGATAGCAGTTGGAATTCCAATGGCTGCAACTGTTTTTATCAGTTTCCAACTGGGTTTAAACGCTTTTGCCTTTATCTTGATGATTGATTTTCCGCTTGCATAAAACCATACCAGGATAAAAAAGGTGACAAACTGAGAAACTGTGGTCGCTAAAGATGCGCCTTCTACTCCCATGTTCAGTCCCCAATCAAACATAAAAATCGGATCTAACACGACATTGAGCAGCGCTCCGGTAATCACTGCAACAGAAGAAATCTTTACGGACGATTCCGCTCTGGCCGCACAATTCATGCTCTGAGCCGGCAAATTGGCCAGCGCTGCCACAAACATCCAAAATGCATAGTCTTTGGCAAGAGGAAGGGATGCTTCCGATGCTCCAAAGGCCCTCATCAGCGGTTCAATAAAAATAATTCCGCCAATACACAATGTAATGCCAATCACCACTGAAATTCCAATAATTGTTGTAACTGTCCGACTGGCTTCCTCCTGATCTCCGCTTCCCAGTTGGCGCCCTGCCAGCACTGCCGCACCTGCTGCAAAAATATTTTCAATAGATACCATAATCAGCAGCAGTGGAACGGTAACGCCGACTGCTGTCAGCGCAATATCTGAATGCAGCATTCCAATATATGCGGTATCTACCAGATTGTACACTGCTTTGGCAAGCAGTGCCAAGGTAGCGGGAACCGCCAGTTTCACAATCGCCTTCGATGGCTCCATGGCTCCTAAAACCGTTGTTGTACTTTTTGTGTTCTCCATAATATTCATCCCTGCTTTCTGTTTACAATTCCATACAGTAAAATATCTGCTGCTCTTTTGCAGCTTTCTTCATGATTTTCAAATTCCCGGCCAGCCCCTTCTGCCCTCTGGTAATTGGCATGGAAAAAGTCCTGAAACTGCCGGAATATTTCGATTGCTTCCGCTTTTGTAATGCCTGGCCGCAATTCAATTGGTTCCAGCAGTCGTTCCAATATCTGCGCATTCATCCTGTCAAAGTCCTTCCTGCACTCCTGTATCTGAAAGCTCAGATGCACTGGCGGTGTGATCACTGCTTCGCAGAAAATCCGCTGATAAACCGGATACTTTTCAAAAAAGGCCATTCTGATATTAAAATACTGCTCCAGTTGATAGGAATCACTTCCTTCTGCTGCCTGCATATTCTCTCTGATAAATTCTGTAAGAAGTGTAAAACATTCTCTGACACATGCCAGAAAAAGGTCATCTTTTGTGTCAAAATAGTGATACAGAATTCCCTTTGAGATATCTTTTTCACCACAAATTGTATTGACCGAACTAGCCCCGTATCCCTTGACTGAAAATTCCATCAATGCGCTGTCCATAATCCTGCGCCGCATCTGCTGATTTTTCTCTTCCCGCTTCATATCCTCACCTCGATATATTAGACCACTTGGTCTATTTTTTTACACTATAGCACAATTAGACTAATTGGTCAATATTTATTTCCAAACATTCTGCTTTAACCGCTCTCCGTCTGTCCAAAATTCAACTGCCCCTGATTCTGCCGTAATCCATATCTCAATTCCTCTTTCTTTTAGGCGTTCTATAGTTTCTTTATGAGGATGACCGTAAGAATTTTCTCTTCCGCAGGAAATGACTGCCATTTGCAGGTTAAGCCCCTCTAAAAACCGGGGACTGCTGCTCTCTCTGGAGCCATGATGCCCTGCTTTTAACACGACCGTTTTCGGAATCTCTATTTTAGACAACATATCCTCTTCTCCCGAACTCCCCAAATCTCCTGTTAAAATCATGGAAAACGTTCCGTACTCTGCACGCATTACCAGAGAGTGATCGTTTCTCTCCTCTATCAATTTCTGATCCTTTCCGGGAACTGCCGGATACAGACAGGTAAGTGAAAGTCCTTCCTTTCCTTCCCTTATCGAATCGTTCTGGCCAATGTAAAAGACCTGTCCATTTTGTGCTTTGGCTAACGCCTCCAATTCTTCGTAAATCTCCTGACCTTTTCCATGTGCCGGAAGCAGAAGGCAGGATACCTTTATGGTTTGTTCTTCCATTAGTGTTTTTAACCCGCTGATGTGATCGTTGTCTCCATGGCTGACAATGGCGTAGTTGATTTCTCCAATCGCTCTGCTCTCCAAAAAAGGAGTGAGAGTCCTTGTGCCCAGATTTTTCTGATCCGTACTGCCTCCATCCACTAAAATCACTGTATCTCCAGACTGGAACACAATTCCGTCTCCCTGTCCCACATCTAAACACGTAATCGAAAGTCCCGAAGCCGGCTGATATTTTAATAAAAGAGGACCTGACAAAACTGCAGCAGCAAGCAATATCCACAAACGTCTGACAGACGTTCCTGCCGCATAGCGTCCGACCAGCAGGCACACATAGTACACAAGAATCTCTTCCCAGTCCGGCCTTCCCACCAGAAACTGATTGCCTGGCAGAGAAGATACCCATATGCTTAGGTCTTCATACAGGTCCAAAATCCGGTTGCCCGGCCAGAGGGCCGCTGCGCCGGCGGCCACCGCCCCACTCCCCAGCACAATCCCTGCAATCCCAAAATACAGTACATACGCCATTAACGGAATGACGATCAGATTCAGAAACATGCCGTACACAGGAATTTTAAAAAAATGAAAAGCCACAATCGGAAGGGTTGCCGCCTGAACAGCCAAGCTGACCGCCATCCCATCTTTCATACTTTTTCCCAGACCAGACAGACACCTTCCCAACCAGTCCTTTTTTGCTTTTTCTTTTGGTTTTTGCCTTTCTTTCTGTTTTTCCTTCTCTTTCCCTTTCCCGGAAATTCCCAAAAGGCAAATTCCCAAAACCGCGCCAAAGGATAACTGAAATCCACTTTGTAAAAGCTGATAGGGATATTCCCAGGAAATATATACTGCTGCCAGTCCCAGCGCAGTCAGAGGATCATAGGTTCTTCTGCATATATCTGCAAAAAATCCGCAGATCATCATAAAAACAGCCCGCTTTGCAGAACCGAAGGCCCCTATCAGTTCTCCATAAGAAAGTACCAGAACACAGGCGAGAACCGCTCCCACTTCTATGGATGCACCTGCTCTCTTTAGTCCCTTGTAAAATCCCATGCCTAAAATAGAAAGATGAAGGCCGCTGATCGCTAAAAGATGGGCGATACCGCTTTTCTGATACAGTTCCCTTATCTGGGGATCCAGACTTTTCTTTTCTCCCAGCAGGGCAGAGCGAAACAGTCCTGCTTCTTTTGTTGGACAGATCTCTCCCAAAAGAACGCTCCATTTTTTCCTGAGATGAAGCAGAAAATTTCGATAGGGAATGCTTTTTCTGTCAAGTACCCTGCATTTTTCACCTTGTATCTGTCCGGTGATTCCTCTGGAAAGCTGGTACAAACGGTAGTCAAACTCTCCTGGATTTCGCGCTCCTTCTATCGGACTTAAATATCCGGTTACAGATACACTCATGCCAATGCAGAGTTTCTCTTCCTCTTCCTTCTCTAATTCATCCATACGCACCGCAAGTCGCTCTGGTCCCGCTCTTCCATCCTCATCCCTTATATCTGTAATCCAAAACTCCCATCCGTTTTCGCTGGTTTCCAACTTATCCAGGCGGCCGGAGAGTGCGATCGGTCCGCTCCTTTCCAAAACCCATTTTTCCTGCCCATCCAAGCTGGAAATCTGTTTTTCTGCTGTCAAAAAGCCAAGCCCGACACCAGCCATTACAGCGCAAAAAGGCAGAAGCCTTTTTAAGCCTCTGCCTTTTGTTTGAAGAAACTGCACAGCAAACCACGCTGCCCCAAGGGCTGCCATAACAATGGACTGCGCCGTCATTCCTGCCATCTTCATCTGCAGAGCAAATACCTCTCCAAGTACGAACCCCGCTGCAATCACGAAAAATGGCCGTTTCATATTTATTTGTTCTTGTACTCCTTTGTCAATAACAATTCTACTGCCAGACGGTCCGAAAGCCGTCCTGTTTTTACATCTTCCTCCATCTGAACACACAATTCCACATAGGACAAAATCTGATTGTTTGAAAACGCCCTGGCCTGTGCCTGTATTTTTCCCACAATAAAGGGCTGAAGTTTCATTTTTCCTGCAATCGCGGATCGATCCATACCTTTTCCCATCAGTTCTTTTACCTGCAAAATCTGGTTGAACTGCCTTGCAATCAGAAACAGAATCCGCATAGGCGGTTCTTTTAAGGTCAGCAGATCTTCATATAAGTCCATGGCTTTTCTGGTCTGTCCCGCTGCCAGAGCAGAGATCATATCAAAAATCTGATTGGCGGCCTGGGCAGTGCAGATATCTTCTACATCCTGCTCAGTAATCACCTCCCGGCCCATGGTATAGCTGATCAGCTTTTCTAATTCCATCCGGATATTGTCCATATCATCCCCTGTTTTGCTCAAAAACAGATCCATGGTTCTCCCTGTGATCTTTCGCCCCTCTTTTGCCAGAATCCCGGCTGCCCACTTGGAAAGCTGGGATGCGTCCTGGTGGTTCAGTTCTGCCGCATACCCTGTTTTTTTCACTGCCTTATACATCTTGCTCCGCTTGTCTACCTCAGACTCCACAAACAGCAGACAGGTGGTTTTGGGAACAGTAGGAAGGTAGGCAGCCAGTTCCTCAGCAGCGCTTTTAAAAAAACCGCTGTCCTCTATTACAATCAGCCTTTTTTCCGCAAAAAAGGGCATTGTCTCTGCCAGACCGATAAGCTCATTGACATTTATGCCTTTTCCTTCGTAATAGTTGTAATTCATCGTATCGCCGCCGGTAATTTTATCCTTTAAGCGATTTTTGTAACTTTTTTTTAAAAACCCTTCATCTCCGAACAGCAGATAAACGGTTTTAAACTTTCCTGATTTTAAGTCCTCGTTCAGTGTCTGCACCTTACTCCCCCTGCTGCTCTTCTTTCATAATATAATCCATGTTCTGTTCAAACAGCCGATTCAAAGGAAATACCTCTTTTAATAAGCTGTCGCTGGCCCCATTGACCAGGATTTGAACCCTGTTGACATCTGTATTTTCCACCAGACTGTTGACAATAGAATACACAGGAATGTATTCTTTTACATTCAGAGAATTTTTCAGGAAGCTGCTGTCAAAATTTACATAGCAGATATTATCATTTGTGGAAATATTTAGAAGCTTTGTCTCTGGCGGCAATGTAGGCATTAACCCTTCCTGCTCAGGCCCAAAGATAAGTTCCTCGATTACCAGCCGTTCCAGCGAGGTGTTAATGCTGTGAATCACCTGCCGTTTTTCCGCCCGCAGCACATTTCCGCTTTCATCTGTAAAATACAGGGTGAGTTCTGATTCTTCAAATCCGTTGACATCGCTGATGCTCTCTATAAAGTCTGTGGCGCACATCATCCCCACCGGATTTCCTCTGGCATCCACAATGGGCTGATCTCCGCTGTAAATATTAATATATTCAATTCCCGGAATCTGGGTAAACAGTTTGGCTAAAGCTGCCCTGCATAAAATCTCCCTGGTAGGGTCCATCAGCATATAATTAGGATCAAAATAGAGATATAAAACTGTTTCATCCAGTACATAACGCTGCAGGGAAACCTTTTCCCCAAGTGCCGTCTGGCCGTCAAAATCTGCCGGAACCTGTCCAAACTGCTGCATCATCTCCTCAATCAGAGCCTTTGTATCACCTTGCTGTGCTGTGGGATGGTACTCCATAGGGACCAGTTTGGTTCCGGAAGTATTGAGATAGTAAATCTGATAAATCCCTTCCTGAGAGGGTTCCTTTTGTCTCTTGCCGCATCCTCCCAGAAAAAGCAGCAGAGACAAACAGACAGCCCACATCCATATCCTTTTCATCTTACACCTCCCATCTTTCATTGGATATAAGTTAAAGGAATCCGAACAGAAAAGGTAGTTCCCTCTCCCTCTTTGCTTTCTACTTTTATGATTCCCTGATGCATCAAAATCACATTTTTGGTAATAGAAAGTCCCAGCCCTGTGCCGCCGGTCTCTCTGGAACGCGCTTTATCCACCCGGTAAAAACGCTCAAAAATAAGTTCCTGAAATTCTTCCGGAATCCCAATGCCAAAGTCGGATACTTTGATGTAAAAATACTTGTGGTCTGCGTCCAGAATTACCCTGACCCAGCCGTCTTCTACATTGTATTTCACTGCGTTTTCCACCAGATTGTTGAGCGCCAGCGAGAGCTTTACTTCATCTACTTCAGCCGTCACTTCCCGGATGCTTTCCAGTATCAGTTCGATATTTCGCTTCTGAGCAATGGGGCGGATCCGCTTTAAAATCAGGCCCAGCAGGTCATTGATGCTCACCTGGGAAATATTCATATCCGCCGCTGATTTATTCATCTTGACCAGAGAGAGCAGGTCGTCGATAATCTTGCTTTCCCTGTCAATCTCATCCGAAATATCCTGCATAAACTCCTGATACAGTTCTACTGGAACCTCTTCCATGCTCATCAGCGAATCTGCCAGTACCCGAATGGATGTAATAGGGGTTTTTAGTTCGTGGGAAACATTAGATACAAATTCCTGTCTGGATTTGTCCACTGCTTTTAATTTTCGCATGGTCCGGCTGATTGCATCGGAAATCCTTTGGGTCTCCAGATACGTCCCTTCCTCAATCTCTGTATCCAAATCTCCCTCTGCTGCCTTTTCCAGCATTCTCGCCAGATTCCGGAATGGCTCCAGCAAAAATCTTGCCATGGCAGCTGCTGTAACTGCAAGAATCAAAATAGCAATCAGATCAAAGAAACGGGATTTTTCTTTGATGGAATCCTTTACTGAGTTGAGACTTTCTGTAGAAGCGGTCACCATCATGACCCCGTCGATTTTCTTTTCCGACATGTCATGGTAAATGGGAACGGTCTGCACAAAATAGTTTTTTTCCTCATTATAGACATTGCTCATCTCTCCCTGAAAGCAGAGGATAATCTCTTCTGCAATGTTTAACCGGCCTTCTGCAAGTCCAAAGGTATCCTTCACAATGCGGTAGCTTTTATCCACAATGACAATCCGGCCATTGAAAATATCAGCCGCAACTTCCATTTCCATATTTAGTTTTATGTCCTGGTATTCCGGAGAAAAATAACCGGCTCTGGTCATCTTGCTGCTAATAATTTTGCACTGATTGAGCACCTCGGCCCGCCTGTTGTCAATCTGGCTCTGGCGGACTGTTCCTGACAAAAAAATCCCCTGAAGAAGGATTGGAAAAATCCCTACCGCCAAAATAATCAGCACAAACGGAACTGCCACACTGAATGTAGGCGGCCAGGATGTTTTCTGCTTTTTTATCCATCCAATCATCTTTATCCTTTCATCAGGCTCAAATGTCCAGCATCTTTGTACAGGCGACTGCAAATGCCCCTGGTCCGATGTGACAGGCGACGCTTAAAGAAAGAGAATCCATATGAATTGGAGCTTGCGGATACAGGGTTTCCAGTTCTTTTTTTAATTCCTCTGCTATCTCCTGGTTCGCTGTATGGGCAACCTGCAAATGCATATGCTTTGCATCCTTATCTCCCAGACGTACATCCAGCTCTTTGGCCAGGGCTGACAGCATGGTGGTTTTTGCCTGCTTTGCCGTTCTTGCCTTGGAGAATGCATCCAGCTTTCCTCCCTCAATAATGAGAACCGGCTTAATGCGCAAAAGAGTGCCGAGGGCAGCGGCAGCCGGGGTGATTCGCCCGCCTTTCTTTAAATACTTTAAGGTATCTACAGTAATAAAGATTACGCTGTCCGCCTTTGTCTCTTCCAGTTTCTTTTTAATCTCTCCGGCAGTATAACCCTTTTGGGCCATCTTTTGGGCATCCAGGACAGACTGATACTGGGTAACTGAAATTCTCTGGTTATCCACTACCTGAACTTTCCCATCAAACTCTTCTGCCAGCATCATGGCCGTCTGGCAGGAGCCGGAAAGGGAACTGGACATGGGAATGTGGACAATCTCATCATATTCCTTTAAAAGATCGCTCCACAAATTCATCACTTCTTCCGGTGAAGGCTGAGAAGTGGAAATATTGGCATCTTTTTTTAATTCCTCGTAAAACTGTTCCTGTGTCAGCGTAATATCTTCATAATAGGTTTTATCATTAATCATAAATGGCATGGGAATCACTGAAACCCCTAACTCCTTTGCCTGATTTTGCGTAATTCCGCTGTTGCTGTCTGTAACAATCGCTATTTTCATGTCTATTCTCTCCTTATGATCCATTCATTCCGTTGGCGGATGTATAAAGCTGATAATACATTCCTTTTTCCTGCATTAATTTGTCATGGCTGCCTTCTTCTACAATATGGTTGCCGGACAAAACTAAAATCCGATCCGCATTCCGAATCGTAGAAAGCCTGTGGGCAATGGTCAAAGTCGTCCTGCCCTCTGCCAGCTTGTCAAGCGACTGAGAGACCAAATGCTCGCTCTCATTGTCCAGCGCAGAAGTCGCCTCATCCAAAATCAAAACCGATGGGTTTTTTAAAAATACTCTGGCAATGCTGATTCTCTGTTTCTGTCCTCCTGACAGCTTCACGCCCCGCTCGCCCACATAGGTGTCATAGCCGTCTTTTAGCCCCATAATAAACTCATGAGCTCCCGCCAGCCTGGCAGCCTTTATCACTTCTTCTCTGGCGGCTCCCGGTTTTCCATAGGCAATGTTTTCCGCCACTGTGCCGGAAAACAGATACACGTCCTGCTGAACTACACCAATGCTGGAGCGCAGGCTCCTCAAAGTCACCTGGCGGATATCCTGTCCATCAATGGAAATGGTTCCGTCTGTGGTGTCGTAAAATCTGGGAATCAAATTGCAGAGCGTGGTCTTTCCTCCACCGGAAGGCCCTACTAACGCTACTTTTTCTCCCTTTCGGATGGTCAGATTAATGTTGTCCAAAACCTTATTGTGGTCATCCGGGTACTCAAAACTTACATGGTCAAAGCGGATTTCTCCTTTTACCTCATTAAGAGATTTTGCGTTTGGCTCATCAAAGATATCAATCTCTGCATCCATAATTTCCACGAACCGCTCCACTCCTGTGATTCCTCTCTGGAACTGCTCTGCAAACTCAATGATCCGGCGGATGGTTGCCAAAAGAGTGGTGACATACAGTGTATACGCTACCAAATCTCCTGGAACAATCAGCCCCTTTACCATGAAAATACCGCCTGCCAAAATAACCACCAGATACATAATCCCGTCAAAAACCCGGACTGTATCCTGGAAAGACGCCATATAAAAGTATGTGGATTTTTTGATATCCAAAAAATTCAGATTATCTTTTTGAAATTTCTCAATCTCCATCTCTTCATTGGCAAAGGCGCGCACCACCCGGTTGCCCAGCAGACTGTCCTCAATCCTTGCATTTAACTCGCCCACATGAACCCGCTGCTGCTTAAACGCCTTCCTCACCCGCAGATTAAAGTAAGAACAGGATACGGTCATGATCGGAATAAAGATAAAAATAATCACTGTAAGCAGCAGATTAATCTGGGACAAAATCAGAAAGGATACTGCAATTTTTACAAATGCAATAAAAAATTCTTCCGGACAGTGGTGGGAAAATTCTGTAATATCAAATAAATCACTGGTGATCCGGGACATAATCTGTCCCACTTTCGTATTGCTGTAATAGCTGTCCGACAGTTTCTGAAGGTGGCAAAATGCATCTTTCCTCATGTCTGTCTCAATCTTTGCTCCCATAATATGGCCGGTATAAGCCATATAAAAGTAAGCCAGGGCATCAATCACTCTTAACACCAAATAGAAAAGAGCGGCTTTTCCCACCACTCCTGCTGTCAGGGAAGCCAGATCCCGCATCCCCTCATTGGTGATATAGCGCAGAATCAATGGAAATACCATCTCACACACTGTCGTTAAAGATGCGCAAAACAGATCCATTGCCAGAATGCCCACGTATTTCCGGTAATACGGAATAAAACGTTTTAAAAGTGTTGTAGTCTTCATACTTTTTCCTCTTTTAATGGTCTAATTATCTATATTTTATCATATATTTGCCAAACCGAACAGTCCTAATTTTGTTCTTTCCAATCAGAAATCCCTGCTGGACGAAATCCCAGATCTCCTTTATAATACTATCAGAGTTGAGCGCCATTACCGAATATGATTGAAAAAGGAGAATCTATTATGCCCTACTGTCCGAAATGTGATATGGAGTTTGTGAAAGAAATTACCGTCTGCAGCGACTGCGGCGGCCCTTTATATGAATCAGAAGAAGCTTACAAAACTGCAAAAAGAGAAGAAATGGCTAAACAGATGGAATCTTTTAAATCCATGATGGAAGCAGCGTCCGATGATGACTCCTCCCAGGATGAGTCGGATCCTTCTAACAGTCCGGCAGAGTTGGCTAAAAAAGCCTATGTCCATCCCGGTGTTTATGTAGATGCCACCCAGAAATACGAAGACATGAAATCCTCCGCCTCTGCTTTTTATCTGGTAGGCGGTCTCTGTGCTGCAGGAGCAGTTCTTTCCTGGTTCAACATTTTCCCCCTTCCTGTTGTGGCAAAACTGGCTCTGACCCTGCTTGCTGCCGGATCTCTGGCCATTGCTGTAAAGGCATCTTGCTCTGCAAAAGCATTTCTTCCTGAAGTTTCAAAGGAAAAGGAAAAAACCCATTCCATCATTCAGTGGTTTACAGATACATATACTGCTCAGGAGCTGGACAATGCCTTAGGTGAAGTAGCGTCTATGCTGTCACCTGAAGAATTAAGCTTAAAGCGCTATGAACTGATCCAGGATTACCTGATTACCCATCACGATCTTCCTGATCAGACTTATGTAGATGCGCTTTCTGAAGAGATTTACGGAAAATTATATGATTAAGAACAGCGAAGCGGCCCCCTCTCTGGCCGCTTCTATTTCTTATGCTGATTCATTGGTTCGTTCTTTTATTAGTTCCAGCACTTCTTCTTTTGCCGGCATGACCCGCAGAGCGCCTTTTCTGGTGGTAATTAAAGAGGCTGCGGCATTGGCAAAAGTCAGCATTTCTTTTAACTCACCGGCGCTTAAATCATCCAGGCCATGCTCCAGTACATAGTTTAAGATACAGGCGCAGAATGTATCTCCAGCTCCTGTTGTCTCAATGGTGTGTTCCTGAATAAAAGGCTTTGCTTCTGCAACCATTCCCGCCTCATCTTTCCGCTGCTCTCTCTGGTAATAAGCTCTGCTTCCATCTTTTCCCATGGAAACCAAAATCAACGGAATGGAAAATTCGTTCCGAATCTTTTCTACACCCTTCGTATAGCTTTCTTCTCCAGTAAGCCACTGGATTTCATTATCCGAGATTTTCAAAATATCGCACTGGCCCAGTCCCCAGCGCACCTGGTTTCTGGCATCTTCAAGGCTTCCCCATAAAGGGGGCCGCAGATTGGGATCAAAGCTTATCAAAGCCCCGCTCTTTTTCGCTTCTAAAACTGCCGCCATAGTAGCGGCACGAACGCCCTCGTTTGTCATAGATAAAGTCCCAAAGTGAAAAATCTTTGTATCTTTTACCAAATTCATATCCATTTCTTCTTCCCGAAGCATCATATCCGCCCCTGGACTTCGGTAAAAAGAAAAATCCCTGTCTCCATCAGCAAAGGTGTGGACCAAAGCCAGCGTTGTGTGAACTTTATCATCATATACTAAGTTTCTGTCATCAATCTCAACTTCCCTGATGGTTTCTGCTAACATCCTGCCAAAAAAGTCATCCCCAACTTTTCCGATAAAAGCAGTCTTTTTCCCCAATTTTGCAAGCATAGCCAGCACATTGCAGGGAGCTCCTCCCGGATTGGCTTCAAACAGGCCGTTTCCCTGTTTGCTCAGACCATTCTGCGTAAAATCAATCAACAGTTCCCCTAATGCTACTACATCAAACATACCTTTCCTCCTTATTTGTCATGTCTTTTGCAGGTTTCCCAAACAGGCAGCCGACGGCTCCTCTTTTGCTTCTACCTTAGCAGACCTCTTTTATAGTAACAGTTCAGCCATGCATCTTCTTGCCCGCCTGTGGCGGACAAGAAGCGTCTGGCGTCTGCCCTATGAGGATTCAGACAGGAAAACCCTTATGAAAACAAGTTTTCAACGCTTTTTCCTGTCTATTCTTCGCATGGCTGAACTGTTACGTTTTATACTGTCAAATAAAATCAGCCCCCTGTTGTAGAAAAATGCTGATAATCTTTGCAGGTGGTCCAGTATCCCCCCCACTGGAATCCGTATTTTTCAAAGATGGTTACACAGTCGTCTTCTGCCTCTATTTTATAAAGAAACTCTGCTTCCCTGTCCATGTACGGCTGACTTCCTTTTGGCGAGCACAATGTAACGCCTTCCTGATTGTTCCGAACATAAGGATTGTAAAGAGGATTAATATCTACTGCAATCCCCAAACTGTGAAGAGACAGTTTTTCTTTCCCCGGCACTCTGCGAAAATTAAAGCAGCTGGAATTATTGGCTGCCATGGAGCGCTCATCATCTGCATCAAAATCATCAATTAGCAGCATTTTCTCAATGGGATAACGTTTTTCAAATAACTCCTTGAAAATCTGCAGCAGTGTCTGACTGACGCTTTTGTCGCAGACCATTTCTCCCACTGTGGGACCGGATTTCCCCCAATGAAGGACCCGAATATAGCGCAGTGTCTCTCTTGGCACACTGCAGTCTTCTTTAAAGGATTTTCCTTTCATCCTGTCAAACAGATTGTCCCAAATCTCTGTTTCAAAAAAATACTCCTGTATCTGTCTGTCACTTTGAAGCTTTTCCAACTCTACCGTCATTCCTGCCCGGTAATCCTTTAATAATTGTTCACTCATTTTCTCTTTCCATCCTGTTATAAAATCTGATGATGCCAAGGTCTCAAGGTCAAAAATTCAATGGAAGCTTAATAGTTCTCCTCTTTAAAACTGGGAATAAATAAATGCAGAAGCGTCATAGCCTTTTCCATACCATCCGAAAATAAGCGTTGCAAAGACCAGCCCAAAGATAGCGGCTGTTTTCTGCTCACTGCTCCATGTCTTTTTTCTTCCATGTTCTTTTTGATAAGAAACCAGCCATAAAAGAGCCATGGACACTGCTAAAACGGCCCAGTCAGCCCATAAAAGTCCCAGACTTGATATCCCTTCTTCTGAAAACAGCCCCAGATTTGGCGATGCCATATTTGTAAAAATACCCCAGGCCATGGAAAGGGACTCAGAGCGGAACAAAACAAATCCGACTGCTGCCAAAATAAAAGTTCTCACTCTCTGCATTCCTGCCCACAGGGGATGATTTTCCCGGATTCCTGTTTTTTTATAAAACTGCTTTACCGCAGGTTCCGCCAGCAAAGCCATAATCATTAAAACTGCATGGTACAGGCCAGATCCGATGATAAATGTCCACTTTCCGCCATGCCACAGTCCTAAAAGGAACCAGACAATCAAAAGACTTACAATGGCCGGAACCTTTTTTCCCTGCTTTTTTCCAAAGGTTTTTCGTCCCCATTTTCCCATCTTCTGAAAAGGAACTGTCTTTTGCAGCGGATACATGACAAAATCCTTAAACCATCCGCCAAGGGTAATGTGCCACCGCCTCCAAAATTCTGCTACTGTTCTGGAATAAAAGGGCTGACAAAAGTTTTCCTCTAATGTTACTCCAAACATTTCGGAAACTCCCAAAGCAATGTCAATGGCTCCGGCAAAATCTGTATATAGCTGAAAGGCAAAACAGACTGCCGCAAATACAAGAAAACTTCCGGTATAAGTTTCATAATCCCCGTAAATCGTATTAACCGCCATGGCCAGCCGTTCCGAAATCACCAGTTTTTGAAAAAATCCCCAGGTCATCCGCAAAAGGCCAGATAAAAACTGGTTCCAGTCCCATTTATTTTCCCCAAATAAAGAGACGGACAGCCTGTCATACCGGGCAATAGGGCCCATGGCCATCTGAGGGAAAAATCCCCCGAACAAGGCCAGACGCACCAGGCTTTTTTCCGCCTTTATGCTTTCCCAATACACCTCAGTCAGATAGCCGATTAACGTCAGGGTATAAAAAGAAATGGCCACAGGAGCGGTTACAGAAACCGGCGTCCAGTCAGACTGTGTGCCAGTAAGCCAGTGCAGTTCCTCCATGGTATATCCCCAAAAGTTCCAGTACTGAAATCCTGCCAGCAGTGCCAGAAGGATGACCACCACGATTCCATAGACTGCCTTTGCTGGTTTGACTTTTTTCCTGACATCTTTTGCATCGCCCTGCAGTTTTTCTATCCAGAGCGCCCCAGCCCATACCATGATTGCCGAAATTCCGTAGATGACCAGAGTTTTGATCCCCCCGCACAGCCACAAAAATACGGTGCTGACTGCAAACAGGGCCGCCGTCTTTCCCCTTTTTTTGCTCCCGTAATAAAGGACCAGAGACACTGCTAAAAATATAAGAAACTCATATGATATAAATGTCATGGCTTATCCCAGCTTTTCTAAAATAATGTCAGCCATCTCGCCTACATTCTTCATCTTTGTGACCTGTCCCATGGTAAATTTAATCCCGAATGCGTGTTCCACTGCCACGATTAAATTAATATGCTCCAGACTGTCCCAATCCTCAATATCTTCTGCTGTGGTGGCATCTTCTACATGGATATCCTCATCATCAAATACATCCTGAAATACCTGATCTAATTTTGTAAAAACTTCCTGCCTTGTCATACATACTCTCCCTTTTTCTATTTCCGCTCTGTCACACAAATCACTGTATTCTGCGGAATGTAAGTTTCCAAATCCAGTTTCCAGACAGTACCGCCCTCCGGCAGCTCTTCTGCGAAACCAAATCCCATCTCTTTGTAAAACTCTTTTACCATCTTATTTTTTGCAGTCGGATAGTAGTAGCCAATCAGTGTCCTGGCCCCTCTTTTGCCTGCTTCTTTGACCAGTTGATCTAACATTGCCTTTTCCATATCCCGCTTTAAAACCCTGCAGGACATGAGCCACAGTTCCAGATGAATGGCTGGTCCCTCCTGCTCTCCCAATATGACCGATACCACGCCGTTGTCCCCAAACTTATCCGAAAGCTTTCCGTACAGAGTTACATAGCGCGGCTCCTTTGCAAACCGCTCCATATCCGCCTGACTGCACCGCATGGTGGTCAGATTAAACTGGTTGGATTTATTGGTAAGCTGGGCAATCCGCTGCATGTACTCCGGCGCATAGGGACCGATTTCTCCTTTCATCTCCAGAGAACGGAGGTATTCCTGGTAATCCCCAAATGTCTGTTCCATTTTCTTTCTCTGCTCATTGGCCTGATACATGGCACTTCGGTTTAAATCATCCCCTGAAATCCCCATTGGCTCAAAGAAACCGGACCGATCCAGGATCTTTATATATCGCTCCGGCTCCGCTTCATGCCCCCTTGTCATCTCAGGCACTGCTGCGGCAGTCCCGGCCTTTACTTTCTGCCGTTCTGCCGGATTGTCATCTACAAATACCAGAGCGTCTTCTCCCAGATTTAACAGCGATGCAATCTGGTTCAGATTCTGATCCTTCGGAGCCCAGTTAGCCCTGATTGCGATGAAATCTTCTGGCTTTAGCACACTGTCCGGACGTTTTAAACCTGCCAGCGCATTTTCCTCTTCATTTTTAGAATCAATGTTTAATAACACTCCCATTTCCTTCAGGGATTTTAAATAGGACTGAAACTCCGAATAAATCTGGGCCATACCGGTTTCCTGTCCGATTTCAATATTTTCCGGCCCGTCGTCTCCTACGATCCCTCCCCAAAGGGTATTATCTAAATCCAGTACCAGGGCTTTCTTATTTTTTCCGTAAATGGCTTTTATCATATTGGCCAAATTAAAGGCCAGTTCCGGTATAGCCCCTACTGCGGGACTGTATTTATACATGTGCCAGTAAACCGGATCGTTCCATCTGCTTACCCCATACTCGGCTGCCAGCCAGTCAATATCCTGAATATAAAATTTATCATGTTCCCTGGCATATTGATGGAATTTCTGGTTTAACCGGCTAAGAAACTGCTCTCTCCCCCGATAGTCCCAGGCATCCATATTGCCAAGCAGACGGTAAGAAGGCTTTTCAAAATTGTTCTGAATCACCGGACAGTCATAAGTCTCTGCCAGGCGTTCCCAGACCTCTCTGAAATGGCCGTATTCCTGCTCCAGCTTTTCCTCTGCCTGCTCCTCTGTGTCTGTCACATTTGGAAACATCACATCCGGCACATTCCGGCTGGTGGTGTGGATATAAATAATGTCTGGAAAAAACTCTTTCAGCCTTTCATTTCCAAACACTGCATCCTCATAATACTGATTATATTCGGATTCATAAAACGTTGGCTCAATCCCCATGTCTAACAGGAATAATTCCAGAATCTGAATCACATCTCTGGTAGTTGAACCGCCTAAAACCGCTATTTTCTTGGATATCCTGGGTCTGTCCTCTTCTAACAGCGCCCTCTTTATGCTTTTCTTCTTTTTAATCAGATACTCCCCGTCAAAGGGATAGGTAAGTTCTTCCATACTCCCTCCATCTTATAAACCTTCCTGTCGTACAAAAAACAGGAGCCATCCGATGCGCTCCTGCTTTTCTTTTCCGGCAATTACTTTACAGTGTAATACTCATAGGAAATATCTACTACTTTATCATTTTTAACGCCGCAGTCAATGATAATCTGAGAATTTCCCAAAGTTACTGTATAAAGGCCGTAATTTTCCTTGGCATCCGGATAAGCTGCCTTTACCTCTTTTGGAGTCTGTCCCAGCTTTACACCTTCTTCTGTTGATACCTTGTCGCCTTTTAATACAATAGACTGAATCACTGTAGTCTTTTTGTCATTCTGGGTGGTATAAAGGTCAAAGCTGTCATATACGTATACCTTGTCTTTTCCCCCGTTGGCGCAGTTGGTAAGAGTCTTTGTTTCCTTTGCCTTTCCAAGACTGTCAAGCACCGGTTTTGCCTCTGCCCCAACTGCCATCTGCACCTTGTCGGCAGTAAAGGTATAAGCCGTCTTTCTTTCAGCCGCCCATGCGCACACGCTCATGGACAACGCCGTCGCTGCTGCAAGAATCGTAACCGTAATCTTTTTTAACATTGTATATTCCTCCTTGTTTCTCATGTGTATTTGAAAGCAAAATGCTATTGCAGCTCTTCTTCAGGTTTTGTAAACTTTTTAATATATCCCAGTTGGCTAAACTCCTGTTCCTGGCGTTTCTTTTCTTCCTTGTAGGCCAAAAGGCGCTCATTATAGTAAGAAGCTGTCTCCTCTTCCCCCCGGTAATCAGAAAGTCCAATCTGCTCTGTGAGGATAGGCCCCAAATAGGAAGCCACCTTTTCCGCACCGTAAACATTTAAGTGCAGACCCTCATCATAGGTATCCTTTGTCATATCCAGTCCTGCTTTGTCCATATCTGCCAGCAGATTTATGTAGAGCAGGTCATGTTCCCCGGCATACTGGAGAATCTGTCTCTCATAGGGGTCCGGCCATTCCGGATACAGACTGGGAGCTTTCATCAAAATAAAATCAATCCCTCTCTTTTCACAGGCCTGACGCATCTTATCCAGATATGTATAATTTTCCTCCGGGAACATATAATCCGCCTTTCTTCTCTCCCTTGGAAATTCTCCTGCCGGCCGGATATCGGCCCGCAGATAATATCCGTTAAAAGAAGTAAGGGGTTTTTCTCTGATGGCGTAAAGGAAATCTTCTTTTGTCAGTTCTGACCACCTGGAATGGTAGCGGAGCAAAGGAAACAGATACTCCGCCATATGCTCTTCTTCCATGGCGGACGCCTGGACTCCTTCCCACTTTAAGCGGCTCCACTTCATGCCGTCAAACACCATCCGATTATATTCTTCTGTATCCTGTCCCTCTACCATCATGGCCTGTACATTGAAAATAACTGCTTTAGGCGTCTCACGCTTCAGCGCATCCATCAGCAGATAATAGGACTGGGAAACAAGCTGATTGGAATTGCCCCGGATATAGCTGGTAATTCCAAAATCTTCCCACAGTTTCATTGTGGAAATGTTTTCATAAGACTCGCAGTTGCCGATAATGAGCAGTTCATGTCTGGTGGGGTCCCGATAATATTCTTCTGTAAAATTCCCCTCGATCACAGCCCCCTGATATTTGGGCATCAGCACTCTCTGGGCAAAAAACAAAAGCGCTGAAAATACTGCAGCCATACATCCTATCGTTAGTCCAGATCTGAATTTTTTACTTTTTCTCATGGCTTTATGGCGTTGCCGGATAGACATTGACATCAAAATTATGGGCTGCCCAGGTTTGTCTTAATTGCGCAGTTGTCACCAGACACCACCGCCCGCCGGTTCTTCTGGGCGTTGTGTCAAAATGATACCAGATCCCGTCAACGTTGACAAGATTCCAGAAATGATCGCCATCTGATGCTCTGGTCACCATCATATTGGGCATGCCGGCTGCCTCTAACAGATACTTGGACATGGCGTAATACTCAAAACAGTTGCCATAATGGCGTCTGAAACCGTAAAGAGCTGCTGCCGGCTCCCCACTCTCCGGCCGAAGCCCTCCATAGGTATAACTCATATTTCCCCGTACATAATCATAGATGGCATTGGCTTTCTGGACTTTGTTCATGCTGTCATTGGTAATGGACGCCACTATCTGAGCCGCAATTGCCTCTGCCTGAAGTTCCTCTTCTGTCTTTACATGGTAATTCTCATTTTCCTGCAGCGCACCGTTTTCACCTAAAATATACTCCAGACCGTCTACGGTAATGGTCTGGCCTTTCTGCATGGTTCCATCTGCGCCCACCCGGTAGCGAATTCCGTCTGTATCAATCCAGGCATTTTCCGCCATGTAACCGTCTTCTTTAAAATAATACCACTGGCCTCCAACTTTCTCCCAGCCGTTCTGATAATAGCTCCCGTCAAAATCCTGATAATACCAGCCGGTATCGTCCTGTTTCCACCCGCTCATCCCAGGTCCTGGAAGCAAATCTAAAGACCCGCTCTGCTGCCCTGTCTCTGCCTGCTCATCTGGATTTTCTATCCAGGCGCCGTCTGCATCAAACCGCTGCTTTTTTCCGTCTACCAGATAACTTCCCGTTACCATCCTGCAGTTCCCGTCAAAATAGTACCAGGTTCCATTTATCTCTTTCCAGGAATTGCGGACATAGCTTCCGTCTTCTTCCTGATATTTCCAGGAAATAACGCCTTCTGTCTGCCTTTCCCATCCTGCTGCATAAACAGTTGCCGGAAGGCTTCCTGCCAGGCATCCTGCTAGTAAAGTGATTGTCAATCCCTGCTTTTTCATAATGTTCTCCCGCGTACACATATGTTTGGTTCTTATTTTACTCCCCCTCAGTAATTTCTGTCAATACAGCTGAGGGGATTTTCAGCTGTTCCGGATCGTTCCTGTACCTGCCTTAAATAAGCGCCAGCAGTTTTTGCGGATGTTCCAATATGCAGTCTGGAGCCACGATTCCATTGTCTGAAATACTGCCCCATCTGGCATATCCAAAATCCATTCCTGCATTTTTGGCCGCTTCATAATCCGAGCAGGCATCGCCTATATAGATAGCCTCTTCCCTGCCTAAACCAAGCCTTTTTATACATTCCAGCAAAGGTTGCGGATCCGGTTTGTGCTTTCTGGTATCCTCTGCCAGGACAACGGCAGACATATAGAAATCAATCCCTTTTGAGACAACATCGATCTCATACTGCTTTTTTGTTTTGGAGGATACAACTGCCTGAATCCGACCTGCCTGATGAATTTGACTTAGTGTTTCTTCAATCCCTTCATAAAGAGCGGCTCCCTCTTCATATTCATTTACATACTGAACCCATCTGGCATACGTCTTTTCTTTCTCTTTTACCTGCAGTTCTTCCATTACTTTCATTCCCGGATAAGCGGCAAATTTTAAAACCTGTTCAAAACTCCATGTCTCCCCTGTTTCTTCCTGTATGATTCTCATCAAAGGATACATGTTCATATTTAACGTGTTTAAAATCGTTCCGTCAATATCATAAATAACCGCTTTGTATTTTTTCACTTTCTCTCTTCTTTCCAAAATTGTATTCTGCTATTATTGTACTAAGAAATTTCTGGAAAAACAAGGCTTTTAGCTCAAAACCGAAAAAACCTGCCACTGGCAGTTCTTCCGGATGCTTGGTAAAAAACGGCACAGCCAAAACTGGCCATGCCGCATACAATCTGTTTTTTACATTATCCAGGCGCCGTCTGCTCCCACCAGGTATCCATCCGGAGTAACGGTATCTGCATACATAGCGCCGCTTTCCTCATCCAGGAAGTACCACTTTTCATCCAAGCAAATCCAGCCTGTTTTCATATAGCCGTCTGCCCCAAAGTAATACCATTTATCTCCGATATAGCTCCACTGGCTGACCGGATAGGTTTGATCCGGCCAGACATACCACCATCCGGTCTCATCCTGCTTCCATTCTCCTTTGCTGCTTCCTGTCTCTGCCAAATCGCCAGGTCCTTTGGGCTGCTGGCTGCTCTGGGAGTCTGTTCCTCCATCTTCCGGCAAAATAGCCTTTCCATCGCTTAAATCCGCTGCAGCCTTGCTGCTTACATACCAGCGATCCGAAGTTTTCCAGTCCCCTTTTTCATCTTCTCTGTACACTGCCCTTACCTTAAAGGTGTAGTATCCGTTTCGGGTAAGTCTTGGAGAAAAATCATAATAGGTTTTGGAGGTCTTGACTCTGCTGCTTGTCACTTCTGCGTCATTGCGAAACAGCCGCACTTCATACCGATCCGCTTCGTCAGCCCCTTCCCAGTAACCATATCCAGTAGTTTCATCCCATTCCAGATTATCGATATCCAGCATATGCTCTCCGGTATATCCGTCTAATGCATTCAGTGTGACTGCTATGGTCAGCTTTCCTTTTCCGTTGCGGCTTACGGAAGTAACTTTTCCCGTATCGCCGCTCAGTTGAATTTTGTCAGTTCCAATTCCGGAAACAAACGAATAGTCGTCATCTGCCCACAGAGTAATTTTCAGCCGCGGCTTATCATCAGATTCCCACTCATCTTTTGGGACATTGGTTACTTCCACTTCATCTACATAGCAATGTCTGGACTGGCAGACTACATTTACGTAATCATCCTGTGTACCGGCTTCAATATAGGATGTAATATACAAATACACACTGTTGATCGTTTTTTTTCTGGCTGCTCCGAAGCTGGTAAAAGAGAGCCCTAATGAAAGGCACAAAGCCATCATCCAGAACATCCGCCTGTATTGTTTCTTCATTCCTGATTTCCTCCTTCTTCACCGGTCTTTTCTGCTGAGTTTTGCATAGAATCTTTTGGGCGTGCCCGTCTTGACTTTCTCTCGGCAATCCGCTTTTCAAAGCATTTTTGCAGCAGATGTTTCTTTCTTCTGCGGGTCAGGTAAACTGCCAGAATCACAGCGGCGGCGGCCCCTATTCCAATCACTCCCCAGATGAGGCTGGAGATTCCCTGTTTTTCCAGCAAAAGGATTTCGCCCTCGGCCGCCGCGTCAAATACCAGGTATTCCCCGTTTTTCTGCGCATCCGCAAGTTGTACAGCATTTCCTGTAAGGATTCCGGCAGCTCCATGTTTGGACAAATCACCTGCATATACTCTGATTTTTACTGTATCCTGAGGTTCCTTTTCTTCCTTACCAAAGTCTATCTGATAGCGGATTTTTCTCACTGCCCGAAATCCCTTTGGCGCCAGTGTTTCTTCATCTGCCGATTCTTCCCAGGCTTCTATGACTGCATCCGGATAAAAAATTCCTTCTGCCAGAATCAGAGGCATCTTTTCCTCGGAAGAAGCAATAGCAGTCACATAAGGTTTGTAAATCGCGTGAACGGTTTTGTCCACCAGCACCTGCTCCAAATCAGATTCTTCCCACAGGGTGTAATATCCTTCCTTTTCAGGGACCTTTGGTATCTCTTCTTCTGGAACTGGCTGTCCATAAGCGCACTCTATTTCTTTGAGCACTTCTCCATCTGCCGTAAAGCGGACGCGGATCTGACTAAATTCCTCCGGAATCCCCTCCTGCTGTAAAAATGTTTCATAAGGAAGTCCTACCGCTTCACTTTCGTAAGTGATTCCATCATCTGCTCCCAATCCGTTATCTACATAGAGATTGTTCTGCAAAAAGCCATTTTTCTCAATGGTTCCTACAATACTGCCATGGTATTCCCCGGCCGTTCCTCCCTGTTTATCTTCCTCTGCAGTTTCAATGACTACCATGGCCCGGTTATTTACCACTTCTTTTCCATATCCGGCTATTCCGCCTACATAGTCGCCTCCGCTGATGGTTCCTTTGGAATAGTTGCCACTAATCGCTGCACTGCTGGAACCGGCTATTCCGCCAGCATAATCACCTTTTTGCGCTTCTACATCTGCATAGTTTGCATTCTCCAGAATCAGACCAAGTTTGGCAGATCCTGTGATTCCTCCTGCCTCGTTATTCTGTGCCCTGATCTCTCCCGTATTTTTACACCCTCTAAGCAAAGCTCTGGCGCTTCTTGTAACCCGCAGGGAACTGTCTCCGGTAGTGTCCGGATTCTGGTATTCCTTTTTTACATCCTCATACCCAATCATTCCGGCTATTCCGCCGGCCTGATAATCCCCTGTTACGGTTCCTTCATTTATACAGGCGGCAATCAGCCCGTTTCCGGGAACATCGATATTCTGATCTGACAAATCCTCAAAAATTCTGTAATCGTCCTCTTTCAGACTTTCTGCCTGATCTTTAGCCCTTTGTCTTCCATCCTCAAGGGTATCCCCAATATTGTCAATCTGCTGAGAAATCTGATCCTGATTTTCCTGGCTGAAATTCCGGTCTGCCTTCAGATCCTCGGTCATTCTGTCCTTTTCCTCATAAATGGCATCCAATTGATCCGTAATCTGAATATGAAGCGCGTCATAGTCGTCAATCAATTCGTCCTTATATGCCTCTACCATATCCACCAGGTCATTGGCTTCTATTTTCAGGCTGTCCATGTCCTCTTTAAATGACTCAATGCCGTCAGCTGCATCTCCAATCCCGTCCATAACCATGGTTTCTGTATTGGAAGAAATATTTTCCAGCAGTTCTTTTAATCTCTGAACCAATTCCAGTTCTTCCTGAAGAGACTGCTCCACTGCATCTGCAAAATCCTCCTCATCCTCCATATCCGGGACCAGGGATCGATGCGTCAGTTTATCAATGATACTGTGGATCTCCTCCAAGTCCTCTTCAATATCTCCATAAGACCGTTTCGCCGAATCGCTGATCAAATCCAGTTCTGTATTGTCAACAATGTCCTGTATTACGTTTACCTGGCTGGAAACCTTTTCATCAAATTCTTCCCTCTTTGCCTGGCGCATGTTGTCGTTTTCCCGCAGTGTATCTTTTAGTCCTGCCGCCATATTATCCAGACGTTCCACATGGTCTACAGCCTTGTCGCTCATGCCCCGAAGCTGATCCGACCAGTTGTCGGTCATCTGTCCCAATGCATCCATCTGATCCGATACTTTATCAAAAGCATCCTGTTCATAAACTGCTTCCACATACGGCTCAAACAGTCCGACAATTCCGGCTGTATTTTTGCTTCCCAAAACTGCTGCCCGGTTAGTGCAGCCGCTTACCATTCCTTTTTGCCGTCCCACGATGCCGCCTGTATTGGCTCCCAGGTGATCACTTCCTATTGTTCCCCGGTTCTCGCAGCCGGAAATCGTGCCGGATGAATATCCGGCAATACCTCCTGTATCGCGGATGGTATCTTCTGTAATGCCTTTTTCCAGTTCTTCTACGTTTAAGGACATATCTTCGTCAACGGCTGCTGTCAGAAGTCCTGCATCAATATTTACCTGACTCTCATTGGTGCAGCCGGAAATCGTCCCTTCATTATTTCCGGCAATGCCGCCAGTGCTGGTGTGACCGGATATTTCGCCGAAGCTGGAGCAATTTTCAATCAGTCCAGTTTCCTCATTGCTGCCGGCAATTCCTCCAATCTCCTTTTCTCCCTCTATGGTTCCGGAAAATCTGCATCCTCTGATGGTTCCCCTGTTGATTCCCGCAATCCCTCCAGCCATCTCTCTGGCCCCTCCTGGGATAATGTTTCCTTCTACAGAAAGGTCCACAACTTCGGATCCGGCTTCCAGCACGCGGAACAATCCACATTTGGACCCCGGCCCCTTAAGATTGACACCTGTAATCTTGTGACCGTTCCCGTTAAACGTTCCGCTGAATACCGGAATCGGAGAAAACTCAATCTGACTTAAGTCAATATCTGCTGTCAGCACTGCAGTCATATTTTGAGAATATACGGCACTCTGGCATTTCTTTCCAAATTCATTTAACTCTTCTGCTGTAGAAATCTCCACAATCTGACCTTCGGCATTGCCCTGATTTGCGGCCGGCTCCTGGCTTACAGCAGATTCCTGAACTGCTGCTGTCTCCTGAACTGCTGCCGATGCGCCGTAAGTAATTTCCCCTTTAAGTTCTCCCAGTAAAGGCGTCATGGTTACAGAAACCAGCAGACATCTTACGGCTGCCTGTCTGCAATGCTTTTTCCATCTGGCATTCTTTTGTTTTCTCATTCTTCCTCCGCCTCCTTGCCGTCATTTTTCTGCTTTCCAAATTTACTCTTTTCAATCACTTTATCAAACATCAGCAGCAGCTGGGGCAGAACAGTCATGACCAGAATAATCGAAATCAGCGTTCCTCTTCCCAGTGTGGTTCCCAGGGAAGAAATCGTCCCGTCTGTCGTCACCTTTCCGATGATAAATCCGGCTGCCACCATAATACTTCCCGAAGTGATAACGGTCGGGAAAGCCTGATTTAACGACTCAATAATGGCTTCTTTTTTACTTTCCATGGTTTCTCGAAGCACCATATACCGGCTGGTAATGACAATGGCATAGTCGATAGTTGCGCCCATCTGGATAGCACTCACAATCAGATAGCTTACAAAAAACATGGTAGAATCTGTCAGGTACGGCACTGAAAAATTCAGCCAGATACTGCTCTGGATGGTCAGAACCAGCAAAAGCGGCAGCGCATAAGACTTAAATGTAAACAACAGAATGATTGCTACAAACAGTGCAGTCAAAATGCTGATTTTCAGGTTATCAGAGACAAAAGACTTACTCAAATCGTAATCACTTGTAGAATCTCCTACTACGTATCCTTTCTTGTAATATTTATGAATAATGTCCCGAATCTCATCAATTGCAGCAAAGGTTTCTTCTCCCTCTACTGGGCCTTCCAAGTCAAAAATAATACGGGAATAGTTTTCCCCTTCGAGCTGCGCCCTTGCATCGCAGACCGAATCATACAGTTCATCAATATCTGCTGATGTATCGGATCCGAATGTCAGCCCTCCGCTTTGTTTTTCCGCATAGATAAAATCTACCATATCAATCAGAGGAACCCGCAGTTCGTCAATGCTCTTCATAAAAGCGCTGTACTGGCTGTTTTCCCTGGCGTATAAAAGATAGAGCATACGGGACATATTAATGTCCTGATCCGCTACAATGGAAAATTCTCTCGGACTTAAGCTGTCTGCCAGAATATAAGTGCCATCGTCATCTACCTCAATATTGGCAAGGCCCATCACATTATCCACCACATCCAGCTGTTCAATATCATGGATTAATTCTTTTTCCTTTTCATAATCCCCCTTTGGAACAATAATTGCAGTTGTATTGCTGATAGGAAATGTTTCTTTGATTTTCTTTTTAGAAGACAGAAATTCATTCATCTTTTCCGCTTCAATGGAATTGACATCATAAATATAATGGCATTGATTGGAAAAGAAAACCGAAGCTGCCACCAGCACCAGATAGACCGGTATTACTATGTATCTGGTTTTTACAACCAGTTTGCCCCACCAGGTAATCTTTGGGACAAAGCTTCTGTGCCCCGTCTTTTCAATGGCTTTTGCCGAGAATACAATCAAAGCCGGGAGCAGTAAAAATACTGTAATTAAGCTGAAAATAATCGCTTTGGACATAACCCGGCCCAGGTCCATTCCCAGCTGAAACTGCATCAGCATCAGCGCCACCATACCGGAAACAGTAGTCAGACTGCTGGAGGAAATTTCCGGGATTGCCTTGCTTAAGGCAACCGTTGCAGCCTCGATGACATCATATTTCTGGTGCTCTTCCATAAACCGGTGAAGCAGAATAATGGCATAGTCAATGGACATGGCCAACTGCAGCACTGTACCGACTGCATTGGTTACAAAGGATACGGAACCAAACCAATAATTGGTTCCCATATTTAAAATGGCTGATACCACAAAGGTGACCACAAAGATCCCGATTTCCGCATAGGTTCCGGAAGTAAACAATAAGACTGCAAAAATAATCACAGCCACCAGAGCCAGAATCATTTTCATATCTTCCTGAAGCTGGGCGGCATCGTCTTTGTCTACAGTTGTGTACACATAAGATTCATATCCATCCAGATACTGGCGCACCTGGGCAATCGCTTTCTGGGACAAATCCGTATCCTCTTCTTCATCAAAGGTAAGAGTAAGAAGCGCATTGGTATCTTTATAATAATCGGTGATGTCATTGTCTTTATAAGTAGTGTCCGCCTCATCCCAGTCATAAAAGGAAACAGCAGAAATCCCTTCTATCTCCTCTAACTCTCCGGCTAACTTCTGTGCCTGATCGTAAGTAACATTGGCTATCATAATTTTAGCCGTTCCAAAAGTCAGAAATTCTTCTTCCATCAGATCCAGGCCAATCCGGGTTTCTGTTGTCTCCGGCAAATAGTCTGTCAGAGACTGGACAATCTTAACCTTTGGAATTGATATGATACAATAAATGCAGGCTGCCGCAAACACCAAAGAGATAATTACTCTCTGATTTACAATCATACTGGCAATCCGCATCATCATATTTTTCTTGTCATTTTCCTTTTCCTGCATAATCATCTCTCCATCTTTCAGGTCTTATTGTCTATTCGTCTAATAATTCTAAAATAATCTGCCGGGCAATAGCAGCCAGACTCAATTTGGAAGAATCAAAATACAAATCATAACTTCTGGGATCTCCCCACTTCTGTCCGGTGTGGCTTTCATAATAATGCTTTCGCTTCTTATCTGTCTTCTTAATCAGGCTCTCCGCCGTCCGCCTGGTAAGTTTATCCCGCTCCATTACCCGTTTTATCCTGGCTTCTAAAGGAGCTGCAATAAAAACGCTTAAAACCGGAAAATTGCTTTCCTCCAAAATATAGTCTGCGCATCTTCCCACAAATACTCCCTTTTTACCTTCCGCCAGTTTGCAGATAATCTGGCTTTGAAGTTCAAACAAGGCCTGTGCGGTAGGGATTCCTTTATGGACATTTTCATTCCCCCGATAATTCACTTCATAAAAATAATCATTGTGCTTTTTCTCATCAAACCTGGCCACTTTCTTTTCAGACAGCGATCCTCTCCTGGCCGCCATGGTCAGAAGCTCTTTATCATAGTACGGAAGTCCCAGTTCATCTGCTATTAACTGTCCTACCTTGTGTCCGCCGCTTCCAAACTGCCGTCCAATGCTTATCAGACTGTATTCCATAATATCTCCTCCAGATCCTGAATTTGTGTAACAGTTGAACCATGCAAAAGCTGCCGCAAATTTGACCATGGGAGCCTGCTCACAATGGACAAATTTTGTGTCAGTTTTTATAAGGCAGATGCCCGATAAACTATGAATGCCATGGCTGAACTGTCATGAATTTGTGCATTTCTTCAAAGACTTCATTCAAATAATTGACTTTCGTTACGCAAAGAATTATAATAAGATTCAAGAAAAGATACAAGGTACAATTAACTTATTAAAGTAAATTAATTGACTAAATTATCATAATAGTTTCCAAACGGAGGATGAGATGAACAAGAACTTAGATTTACGAGTACAAAAGACTTACCAAAACTTAACACAGGCCATGCAGGAACTGCTTTCGGAAAAAGGATTAGATGAAATTACCGTTACCGAATTGTGTAAACGGGCCCAGACACGAAAAGCTACCTTTTACAAACATTTTGGAGATAAGTACGAATTGTTTACTTTTATGATACGGGAACTTCAGGAAGAGTATGATAATTCCGTCCAGGAAACCGCCAATGACCACGACGCAGAATCTTACTACACAGGCATGTTTTTGTATTACCTGGATTTTCTGGAAAAGCACGAGGACGTCTTTTTAAAAATACTGTCTTCTCCTTCCCATGAAACCATCATTGCCCTTTTATCCGAGCAGCTAAAGGCCCATCTGACCATTCATATGAAAGAGGATCTGAAAAAAGGCCGCCCCTTAGGTCCCTATCCGGAACTTTTAGCTGCCATGTACACAGGCATTATTGTGTTTGCCGCCCGCTGGTGGATTACTCAGGAAGTGAGGATTGATAAAAAAGAAGTGGTAAAATATTTTGAGACTCTGGTTCCTTCCAAAAAAGACAGCTGACTGCTTTCCATCGAAAAAAGAAAAGCCGGAAATAAGAAGGCTATATGAACGTTCTTCTTATCTCCGGCTATTTCACATGAAATTCATTACTTACTTGTTATAGCAGACAATCTTGCCAAAATCTGGTTTTAAGGAAGCACCGCCTACTAAACCGCCATCAATATCTGCCTGTGCAAACAGTTCTGCTGCATTGCCTGCATTTACAGATCCGCCGTACTGGATGCGGATAGCTTCTGCAGTTGCTTCGTCATAAATCTCACCGATGCACTGACGGATAGCTGCACAAACCTCTTCTGCCTGCTGGGTAGTAGCGGTCTTGCCGGTACCGATTGCCCAGATTGGCTCGTAAGCGATAACTGTGGTCTTAGCCTGATCAGCCGTTACATTTAAGAATGCAATCTTAATCTGCTGACGGATCCAGTCAATGGTAATTCCCTGCTCTCTCTGGGTCAGAGTCTCGCCGCAGCAGATAATCGGAGTAATGCCGTATTCTAATGCCTTTAAGACTTTCTTATTTACAGTCTCATCGGTCTCTGCGAAATACTCTCTTCTCTCAGAGTGGCCGATTACCACATACTTAACGCCTGCATCTGCTAACATCTTAGGAGAAATCTCTCCGGTATAAGCGCCCTGATCCTCAAAGTACATATTTTCAGCGCCGATGTGGATATTGGTTCCCTTTGCAGCCTCCATAGCTGGAATGATATCAATAGCTGGAACGCAGAATACTACGTCTACATCATCGTTTGCTACTAATGGCTTTAAGGTATTGACTAACTCAACCGCCTCGGTTGGAGTCATGTTCATTTTCCAGTTTCCTGCTACAATTTTCTTTCTCATAGTATTTACTTCTCCCTGATTATTTATCGTTAGCTGCTGCTACGCCTGGAAGCTCCTTACCCTCTAAGAACTCTAAGGAAGCGCCGCCGCCAGTAGAGATATGGGTCATCTTATCGCCAAATCCTAACTGGTTTACTGCTGCTGCAGAATCGCCGCCGCCGATAATGGTAGTTGCATCGGTTTCAGCCAGTGCCTTTGCTACTGCAATGGTACCTGCTGCTAAAGTTGGGTTCTCGAATACGCCCATCGGTCCGTTCCATACAACGGTCTTTGCGCTCTTAACTGCGTCTGCGTACAGTTCTGCAGTCTTAGGTCCGATGTCAACGCCTTCTCTTTCTGCCGGGATAGCGTCTACGGAAACAACCTCAACCTCTACAGGAGCATCAATTGGGTTCGGGAAATCTGCAATGGTAACAGTGTCAATAGGCAGAAGCAGCTTCTTGCCAAGCTTCTCAGCCTTTTCCATCATTTCTTTGCAGTAATCGATCTTGGTGTCGTCTACTAAGGACTTGCCGATCTCTTTGCCCTGTGCCTTTAAGAAGGTGTAAGCCATACCGCCGCCAATAATCAGGGTATCGCACTTCTCCAACAGGTTGGAGATAACGTTTAACTTGTCAGCTACCTTTGCGCCGCCTAAGATTGCAACGAATGGGCGAACTGGGTTCTCAACTGCATTGCCTAAGAAGTCGATTTCCTTCTGCATTAAGTAGCCAACTACTGCAGTATCTACATACTGGGTAACGCCTACGTTGGAGCAGTGTGCTCTGTGAGCGGTACCGAATGCATCGTTTACATATACATCACACAGGGAAGCCAGCTCTTTGCTGAACTCTTCACCGTTCTTGGTCTCTTCTTTGCGGTAACGGGTATTCTCTAACAGAACAACCTCGCCGTCCTTCATAGCTTCTACTGCTGCCTTTGCGTTTGGTCCAACAACTTCTGGATCTGCTGCAAACTTTACTTCCTGGCCTAACAGTTCGCTAAGTCTTGCTGCTACAGGTGCTAAAGATAACTCTGGCTTTGGCTCTCCCTTCGGCTTGCCTAAATGGGAGCAAAGAATTACCTTGCCGCCGTCAGCAATCAGTTTCTTAATCGTTGGCAGAGCAGCTACCAGACGGTTTTCGTCTGTAATCTTGCCCTCTTTTAACGGTACGTTGAAATCGCATCTGCAAAGAACGCGTTTACCCTTTACATTAATATCATCTACAGATTTTTTATTCAGCATGAGAATAACTCCTTTCTTCTCTATCAAATGATAAAAGGGTCCGGTCCAAAAGACCGGACCCCATCAGGTCTAAGGTACAATTATGCTAATTCAGCAAAGTACTTAATGGTTCTAACCATCTGGCTGGTGTAGGAGTTCTCGTTGTCATACCAAGAAACAACCTGTACCTGATATAAATCATCGCCAATCTTGGAAACCATAGTCTGAGTAGCATCGAATAAGGAACCGAACTTCATGCCGATAACGTCAGAAGATACAATCTGCTCCTCATTGTAGCCGAAGGATGCGCTTGCTGCTGCCTTCATAGCTGCGTTGATGCCTTCTACAGTAACGTCTGCACCCTTAACAACTGCGGTTAAGATGGTGGTAGAACCGGTCGGTACCGGAACACGCTGTGCAGAACCGATGAGCTTGCCGTTTAACTCTGGGATAACCAGGCCGATTGCCTTTGCAGCACCGGTAGAGTTTGGAACGATGTTAGCAGCGCCTGCTCTTGCTCTTCTTAAGTCGCCCTTTCTGTGAGGACCGTCTAAGATCATCTGGTCGCCAGTGTAAGCATGGATGGTGCTCATGATACCAGACTGGATTGGAGCATAGTCGTTTAATGCCTTAGCCATAGGAGCTAAGCAGTTAGTTGTACAGGAAGCTGCAGAAATAATCTGATCGTCAGCAGTTAAGGTATCCTCATTTACGCTGAATACGATGGTCTTTAAGTCGTTGCCTGCTGGAGCAGAGATAACAACTTTCTTAGCGCCTGCGTTGATGTGAGCCATAGCTTTTTCCTTCTTGCAGTAGAAGCCGGTGCACTCTAATACTACATCTACGCCAAGTTCTCCCCATGGAAGATCTGCTGCGTTTGGTTCTTTATAAATAGTAATGGTCTTGCCGTCAACGATGATGCAGCCTTCACCTGCTTCTACAGTGTGCTTGCCTTCACCGATATGTCCGCAATATCCACCCTGAGCGGTATCATACTTTAACAGATTTGCTAACATCTTTGGATCTGTTAAATCGTTGATAGCTACTACATCATATCCTTCTGCACCAAACATCTGTCTGAAAGCCAGACGACCAATACGGCCAAAACCATTGATAGCTACTTTTACTGCCATGATTAAATTCCTCCTATTGATAAACTTGTTAAATATTAATCAACCTACGCCTTATTGTACAAAACTTTCCTGGAAATAGCAAGTCCTTTTTTGAATTTAGTAGTGGTTTTTCTGACGATTTCTGATATACTTTGTTATTAGGAGCAAAACCGTTGTGTTTCCTTAAAATATCCGAAAGGCGGTTCCTTTTATGAGCCTGATTTCCAAATCTTCCATTATCCCTGAAAAAAGCATCAGCATTCTGGCGGATACCCATGTCCACACAGAGTTTTCCGGCGATTCTTCTGCTCCTGTACGCAGCCAGATCGAAAAAGCTTTGTCTCTTGGAATGAAGGAACTCTGCATTACCGATCACCACGATCCTGACGCCCCGTCCGATATTAATTTTACTCTAAATCTGAACCAGTATGTTTCAGCCATTCAGTCCCTGCAGTCTGAGTATCAGGCTCGGATTGCCCTGCGGCTTGGCATTGAGCTGGGCCTTCAGCTCCATATTGCCCCGAAGTTACAACAGATCACTGAGTCCTATCCCTTTGATTATATAATCGGCTCCAACCATTTTGTCGATCGCATGGATCCCTACTTTCCCGCTTATTTTGAGGGAAAAACCGAAGAAGAAGGATACCGCAGATATTTTGAATCCACTCTGGAACGGATTCAGGCAATCCCTGACTTTGACGTGCTGGGCCACTTAGATTATGTAGTCCGGTACGGCCCTAATAAAAACCGGAATTATTCCTATAATAAATACCAGGATCTGATTGATCCGATTTTAAAAAATCTTGTGGAAACCGGCCGCGGCCTGGAATGCAATACCGGCGGTTATAAATACGGCCTTGGCCACCCCAATCCCACTGAAGAAATCTTAAAACGCTATCTGGAACTGGGCGGTGAAATCATCACCATTGGTTCTGACGCCCACGATCCTGTCCATTTGGCCTTTGACTTTGCCCGCGCAAAAAAAGTCCTGACCGGACTGGGATTTCGGTATTATGCAGTCTACTACCACCGCAGACCTCATTTTTATCCCCTTTAAAACCGGGAAACCTGCTGCATTTTCAGATGCCAACATTTTACGGAGGTTAAACATTACGATGAATATATTTGATATTATCGGACCTGTTATGATTGGTCCTTCCAGTTCCCATACTGCCGGCGCCTGCCGCATTGGAAAAGCTGCGTCCCTTCTTCTTTCCAGTCCCCCTGTGCGGGCAGACATCCTGCTTCATGGTTCCTTTGCTAAAACTTACCGGGGACATGGTACGGACAAGGCCTTAGTCGGCGGCATTATGGGAATGGATCCCTGGGATCCCCGCATCCGGGACAGTCTCTCCCTTGCAGAAGAAGCCGGAATTGAGGTACGGTTTTCTACCGGAAACCTGGACGACGCCCACCCCAATACCGCCCGCATTGTTCTGACAGAAGAAAACGGCTCCTGCACCCAGCTTACCGGCTCTTCGGTAGGCGGAGGAAATATTCTCATTACCCAGATCAACGGTATGGAGGTGTCCTTTACCGGACAGAATCCGACCCTGATTGTCCTTCATCGCGACCTGCCCGGCGTCATTGCCCAGGTAACTGCCCTGGTATCCCAGCACCAGGGAAATATCTGCAACTTCCGGCTAAACCGGAAAGAAAAAGGCGGAGACGCTGTTATGAGCATTGAATTAGACAGCAGCATCCGTCCGGATCTGGTAACGGAAATCCGGAAAATGCCCCACATACACGACGTAATTTTATTTCATTTAAACTGATACAGGAGGATTTTAATTATGAAACTAGACTATTGCTCTGTAGAAGAACTGGCCTCAGCAGCAAAAAGCTGCGGGAAGACCATCGGCCAGATCGTACTGGAAGAACAGGCAGAATCTATGGAATTGACAGTCCAGGAAGTATTTGGAAGAATGTCCTCTGAATTTCAGGTTATGAAGCAATCTGTCACCGACGGCTTAAATCCGGATCTCCGGTCTGCCAGCGGACTGTCCGGAGGCGCAGCCGCTAAAATGCACAATGCTGTCTTACAGGGACGCAGCCACTTTGGTTCTTTATTCGGAAATGCCATGGCCATGGCTCTTGCTGTTGCAGAATCCAACTCCTGCATGGGACAGATTGTAGCCGCCCCCACTGCCGGTTCCTGCGGCGTTCTTCCTGCAGCCCTGATTTCGGTCATGGAGGACAAGCACATTGACGAAACTGACATTGTAATGGCTCTCTTTACTGCCTCTGCCATTGGCATGGTCATTGCCAAAAATGCCAGCATCTCCGGCGCAGAAGGCGGCTGCCAGGCAGAAATCGGCACTGCTTCCGCCATGGCAGCCGGCGCCCTTACCGAAGTATTGGGCGGTTCTCCGGACATGGTATGCTCCAGCGTAGCCATTGCCTTAAAGAACATTTTGGGACTGGTCTGCGATCCGGTAGCCGGATTAGTAGAAGTTCCCTGCATCAAGCGGAACGCCATGGGCGTTGCCAATGCTTTTACTGCCTGTGAACTGGCCTGTGCCGGTATTACCAGCGCCATTCCAACCGAAGAAGTCATCCAGTCCATGAAGCAGATTGGCCAGTCCATGTCCCCTTCCCTCCGGGAAACCGCAGAAGGCGGACTCGCTGCCACTCCGACAGGATGCAGACTGTGCAAAGAGATTTTTGGGAAGTAAGGAAAGATAAGATTGTTTTCAGTTATAACTGTCAGTTAGTGCTATTTTTGCATTTCTTCAGTTATAACTGAAGAAATCTCTTTTTGTTTGTTGTTTTTGAGTTATAGATATGATATGCTATATATAATAAGCGAAAGGAGAACAATTCTTTCATGGTTCAGCGAGAAACGTACCTCAATCGTATCCGCCCTTTTATTGGAACGGATTTAATAAAGGTTATAACGGGTATCCGCCGTTGCGGAAAATCAGTTATGCTGGAGCTGATTAAACAGGAATTGATTCGCTCCGGGGTAAATCCTGCCCAATTTATCTCTATCAATTTTGAAGATATGAATTACGCACATCTGCAAACTGCAAAGGCACTGCATGAGGAAATTTCCAGAAGAGCGGCTGACATCAATGGTAAAGTTTATCTTTTCTTTGATGAAATCCAGGAAGTACGGGACTGGGAAAAATGTATTAATTCCTTCCGGGTTTCCTTAGATTGTGATATCTACATTACCGGTTCCAATGCGAAATTATTATCCGGCGAACTCGCTACTTACCTGGGCGGACGTTATGTGGAATTTGTCATCTATCCGTTTTCTTTTGCAGAATTTTTGGAGCTATACAGAACAATCTTTCCAGATGAGTCTGTCCAGAAATGTTTTCAAAACTATCTTCTGTCCGGCGGTATGCCTTACCTTGCCAATATCCGCTATGCTGATGAACCATCAAAACAGTATCTCCACGATCTGTTCAACTCCGTCCAGCTAAAAGATATTGTAAAACGCAATAAAATTCGTGATGTAGATTTATTAGAACGCATTATCGCATATGTAATGGCAAATGTAGGAAATACGTTTTCTGCATCTTCCCTTGCCAAATTTTTAAAAAGCGAGCAGCGCACCGTAGCTCCGGAAACCATTCTCAATTATATTAAATATTGCTGTGATGCTTATTTGTTCTATCAGGTAAAACGTGAGGATTTGCAGGGCAAACAGATTCTTTCATCCAATGAAAAATACTACATTGCCGATCATGGCATTCGTGAAGCAGTCTTCGGCGGCAATATGAAAGAAATCAATCTTACTTTAGAAAATATTGTTTATCTGGAACTGCTCCGCCGTGGCTATGAAGTCACAGTTGGAAGAACTGGCGATAAGGAAATTGATTTTGTCTGCCATAAACGAGACGAAAAGCTATACGTCCAGGTTGCTTATCTGCTTGCCTCTGACGAAACGATTCAGCGTGAATTTGGCGCATACGATACTATCCGCGATAACTTTCCAAAATATGTTGTCTCCCTGGATGAATTTGACATGAGCCGCAACGGCATCAAACACCGCAACATTCGTGATTTTCTTTTAGCTGAAGAATGGAACTAGCCAGTTATGCCCGCCACAGATTCAACGTGTGACGGGCATTTGTGATGCCAAACATCCTTATCTCCAAACCATTGTAAACTCTTTTTCATTGGTATCCGCATCTATCCCTTCGGACTGGACAGAAAACTGCTCTCTTTGGTAAAAAGAGACTGCCCGTATATTTTTCTGGTAAACGCTTAACGTTAATGTGCTTTTCCGTTCTTTCACATAGTCTAAAAGCTGCTTTCCGATTCCTTTCGACTGTTCCCCATCTTTTACAAAGATTCCTGCAATGTAATCGCCCATCAGTCCAATGAACCCTGAAATTTGATGGGTGTTTTCCTCTTCATACACATACAGTTCAGCCTGTGGCATCATGTTCTCTACTTCTTCGAAATGATCCATCCAGTATTGTTCTGGTACAAATGAATGTGCCTTTTTATTGGCTGTCAGCCAAATCTCCATGACCGGCTGTAAATCTTCTGCTCTGAATCTTCTTATCATCCGTAATCCGTTTAACCTTTCTCTATTTTCATACTATTTTCCTCCGCCCGTTACTTCCTGGCCAGCTCATAACTTTCCTGAATTCCCCTTAGCAGTTCCTCATCTGATACGCTTCCATCCAGCACAATGGTATACCAGCTTTTCTTATTCATATGCCATCCTGGATAGTAATGCTTTCTGGCAAGCACTTCTTCGGCCTGCTCCTTCTTCATACGCAAGTCTATGATTTCAACTATATCTGACGTTTCCAGCCCCACTTTATTTCCTGCAATCGTTAAAATAGTTCCATACCACTTCTGACTGTCTTTCCGCCGCCAAACTGCATTTCCAGGAGATTTTGGCCACAAAAATTCCAGTTCATCGGCATAAGTATTTCTAATAAATTCAATAACCCTCTGAGCCTGCCTGGAGCGGAATACCGCTGTTTCATAACAATGTTCTGCAATCTCTTCTAAGACCTGTCCGACCGCTGTCCGGACTTCTCCCACAAATGTGCCTGACGCATTCGTCTTGTATAATACGTAAGGTTCTCCGGTTTCCTTTTCTATCAAATCGGTATCCACTGTTTCGTCTTCCAGAATCCGGACCGTCAGAGTAAATTCCCCATTTAGAATATCTTCTCTATACAAAATTTGGCCATTTTCTTCCAGAAACCCATAGACTGTTAATTTCCTGGGAATCCGTTTTTTGTGATGAAAAATAGATTCAAACATTATTATTTCTCCTATGGTTTTTCCAGGCAAAAAAGATACTGCTCCCCTGAATATTCGTGTTCCCCCTTTTCTTCGATGTACGCTCCTTCCCGATAAACCTCTGCTCCAATGTAATACGTTCCGGCGGGAAGTTCCGAAAAGGATGTAAAAGCAGCTTCTTCCCCTTTTTCATTGTAAACATCCACTCCGGAAAGCTGCAGATCTTCCGGTACATCCAGAGAGAAATCTTCTGTCCACTGGAAAACCGGAAATTTTTCCACTTCATCCTGTTCCGCTTCATCCGATAAAATGTTTCTGAGGCGCGCTCCTGTACTGGCTGCAAAAGAATCAGCATCCTTCTGGTAACCATAGGAATATACGATTAGCCGGTACAGGTCATGAGTTTTGCCGCCCTGCTGTACCTTCACTTTGCTTTCTGCAAGTTCTGATTCTTCTGTTACTTCTATCTTAGAAGCATACAGTCCCATCGGGGCACCATGGGTTTTCCGGTAATAGGTTACGGTTACGGTATCTCCTTGTTTAACGTCTGGAGTGTCCGGCCACTTTACCACTACAGCCATGGCTTTGCTCTCTTCTTCTGTGGACTGGATGGTAAAAAACGTATCGGTCTTTTCGATTATGGTTCCCGAAAACGTCCCGGGAATACAAAATCCCATCAATACAAGAACAAAAAATCCCAGTAACACTACTATCAAAACGCCATACTGCCAATTTTTCCCCTTCATAACCATTCTCCCCTCTTGCAGCCGCACTGCAAAACTGCAAGTTCTGTCTTCTATCTGGTTGCATCGCAGCTTCCGCATCTTTCAAAAACTGGTTACATTGCAGCTTCCACATCTTTTAAAAACTGGTTCCACGCATCTTCATTTTCTACAAAGTATTTTGGGCAGTTCTTTTCATTAATGTCATAATGGCGGATAATATCCTTTTTCGGGTTTAACTCCAGTTCCGAACACAGCCAGGCAGTGAGTTTTACCATGGAATCATAGGTTTCTGGATTGTATTTGCCGGTTTCGTCGGGATGGCAGCTTTCAATGGCAATGGTGTCGCTGTTGCGGTAATTAGAAGCGTATGCCATCTCACTGATTGGAACAGCCTGAATCACTTCTCCTTCCAGCCCTACGATAAAATGGGAACTGACAGAGTCCCCATTTTCTGTCTGATCCGCTAAACTGTCAAAATAATCTCGATTCTGTCTGGCTGTGGAGCCGGGATTTGCCACATAATGGATTACAATTCCGTTGACTTCCTTTAAGCTGACTGCTGGTCTGGAATAAATATTTTTCCGAATAAAATCCTGCTCGATCCAGGACGGCGCTTCAATCGCCTTTAAATCAATCTCTTTTGCCTTTTCCTGCCTTCCCCACAAAAGCCAGCCGATTCCTATGCCGATTCCAATAAAGATAAGCAGTACAAGCAGCCAAATCAATGTTAGAACTGCCAGACTGCTTCCCTCTGATCGCCTGGAGGATCTCCTTTTATTCTTTCGCCTGTCTCTGTCTTCATCCCATTGAGGCGCTCTCTTGATTTCCTGTTTTGTCATTTGCTGTTGCATCTTGTCACTCCCCCTTTCTTTCAGTTTAAAGCACACCATAATTGAAGTCAAATTAATTTTTCCTTACTTTATTCTTGCAGCGCATTAACTTCCTGATTACTGTTATGTATCCCATTAGAATTTCTAATAATTTTTTTGTATTGAAAATTACTGGTAATATATGTTACACTTAAAAGTGTTTTGTTTTTTTAATAGCGAAAGGAGCTTATTGCAATGGGCGGAATCTTTGGTGTTGTATCGAAATCCAACTGTGTCATGGATTTGTTCTTTGGCACAGACTATCATTCTCACCTTGGAACCCGCAGAGGCGGCATGGCAGTTTATGGCCCCAACGGTTTCCAACGTTCAATTCATAATATCGAAAATTCTCCATTCCGTACAAAATTTGAGCGGGATGTGGAAGAACTGGAAGGCAATCTGGGAATTGGTTCCATCTCGGATACGGATCCCCAGCCTCTTTTAATCCAGTCCCATCTTGGCAGTTATGCCATTGCCACTGTGGGAAAAATCAACAATGAGGAAGAGCTGGTCCACAAAGCCTATGATAATGGACACATCCATTTTCTGGAAATGAGCGGCGGACGTATCAACAGCAGTGAACTGGTCGCTTCCATTATCAATCAGCGAGAAAGCTTAGTAGAAGGACTTCTCTATGCTCAGGAAATTATTGACGGTTCCATGAGTATCCTGATTTTGGCTCCGGAAGGCATTTACGCATCCAGAGACCGGTTGGGACGTACCTCTCTCAGCATTGGAAAAAAAGACGACGGTTTCTGCGTTTCCTTTGAAAGCTTTGCCTATATCAATTTAGGATACACTGATTACTCAGAATTAGGTCCTGGAGAAATTGTTTTAATTACCCCAGAACAGATCCAGTGTTTAAGCAAACCCCGTCAGGAGATGAAGATCTGCTCATTTTTATGGGTCTATTATGGATATCCTACTTCCACTTACGAAGGGGTCAATGTGGAGCAGATGCGGTATGACTGCGGACGTCTGCTGGCGCAGCGGGATCAAAATGATTCTGTTCGGCCTGACAGCGTGGCCGGCGTTCCGGATTCTGGTATTGCCCACGCCATTGGATATGCCAACGAATCAGGCATTCCGTTTTCCAGACCTTTTATTAAATATACCCCTACCTGGCCCAGATCCTTTATGCCTCAAAACCAGAGACAGAGAAATTTGATTGCCAAAATGAAACTGATTCCCGTAGACGCTTTAATTCGGGATCGCAGTCTGCTGCTGATTGATGATTCCATTGTCCGCGGCACTCAGCTTAGCGAAACTACTGAATTTTTATATCAAAGCGGCGCAAAAGAAGTTCATATTCGTCCTGCCTGCCCGCCTCTGCTCTTTGGCTGCAAATACTTAAACTTCTCCCGTTCTAATTCCGAACTGGATTTAATTACCAGAAGAATCATCCGGGAGCGGGAAGGTGACAATGTATCCCCTGAAATTCTGGCTGACTATGCAGATCCAGACAGCGAAAACTATGCAGCCATGGTAGAGGAAATCCGGAAACGATTAAACTTTACCACCTTGCGTTTTCACAGACTGGATGACCTGATTAAATCTATTGGACTATCTCCCTGTAAGCTTTGTACCTATTGCTGGAGCGGAAAGGAGTAAATATTTTTATGTACAGTTTTAATAATGACTACAGTGAGGGCGCTCATCCACACATTTTAGAGGCCATCGCAAAGGCCAATTTCGAGCAGAATAACGGTTACAGTCTGGATGTCCATACTGAACATGCCATCGAACTCATTCATAAAGAAATCCAGAATGATACCGCAGATATTCACATCATCCCAGGAGGAACCCAAACTAACCTTCTGGTAATCAGTTCTTCTTTAAGACCTCATCAGGCGGTTATCTCGGCAGAAACCGGACATATTAATGTCCACGAAACCGGCGCCATTGAAGCTACCGGCCACAAAGTTCTGGCCATAGCGTCTCCTGATGGCAAGCTGACCCCGCAACTGGTGCAGAAGTCCCTGGATTTTCATACGGACGAGCACATGGTTCAGCCAAAAATGGTTTATATTTCCAATACCACAGAAATCGGCACCCAGTATACTTTACAGGAATTGACTGCCCTGTCTTCCTTCTGCAAAGACCATGGACTCTATCTATTTATGGACGGAGCAAGAATGGGTTCTGCCCTCACCAGCCCTGCCAACGATCTGACTTTAGCTCAGATTGCCAGTCTAACCGATGTTTTCTATATCGGCGGCACCAAAAACGGAGCACTCTTCGGCGAGGCCCTTGTAATCTTGAATCCTGTGTTAAAAGAAGACTTCCGCTTTTCCATCAAACAGCGGGGCGCCATGTTTGCCAAGGGATTTTTGCTGGGCATTCAGTTTGAAACATTATTTACTGACAATCTATTCTATGATCTGGCCTCCCATGCCAACAAAATGGCGGCGATTCTTTACCAGGGCATTACAGAATGCGGATACCCATTGGATTCCGACTCTGTGACGAATCAGTTGTTTCCTGTTTTTCCAGATTCCCTGATTGAAAAGCTGTCTGAAGAATTTTTGTTTTCTGTACAGAAAAAAACAGATGACACCCATTCGGTCATCCGTCTGGTCACTTCCTGGGCTACCAAAGAAGAACAGGCTCATCGATTTGTAAACCTTTTAAAAAGCCTGTCCTGATACATGATGTAAAACCATAAAACACAAAAACCGGCAAAAAATGAGAATCTCTCACTTTACGCCGGTTTTCTTTTTAATTAGTCCTGCCCTCTATCAGGGCTTTCGCCAGTTCATAGTTCTTCTTATGGACAAATATCTCATACTCATAAGGGTCTGGGTCTCCCGCGCTGCCAAACTGTGCCCGCACTGTACCGCCTCCATATCTGCCGGACCACTTGGAGCTTCGGTTATGTACCTTCCATGTATAATCCAGGCTGTTGGCAGACAGCAAGTCTCGAATGCGAGCGCTTTCTGCCATGCTTTTCCCTCTGTACACCAAGCTGCGGTTCCAAAGTCCAATCATATCCTGTCTCCTTTCCAATGGGTTTCCTCAAGCAGCATAGCGACATACATTTGGTATTCGCCAAGGCACTGGGATTTCCTGATTTTCTTTTTAATCTTCTCTCCGCCTTCAAACAGATTGTCCATGTAAGCCCACAATTCCTTCATCTTAAACAAAACATTACGCTCACCGGACATAATTTCTTCATAGCCGGAAAGCACTGCATCATGGAACTGGCAGAAACGCTCTCTGCCGTTTTGAATGCCCGTCTCACCTGGTGCAGCATCTTCCAGATTTTCTTCTGCCTGTCTTAGTTTTTCTGTCAATTCAGGATTGGAAATCAGTCCCCTTCCCAGCATAACTCTTTCAGTCCCAGGAAACCGATCCAAAACTTTCTCAAAATCTTCTCTGCAAAACACATTGCCATTATAGCAGACCGGACATTGGCTGACCTTTTGCCCATAGGCAAACCCGTCCATCCTGGCTTCATTTTTATAGTAATCTTCCCGAACCCTGGGATGGATAATCAATTCTTTTAACGGATAGCGATTAAAAATCTCCATCAGTCTTTCAAATTCTGACTCTTCCTTCATCCCCAGCCTGGTCTTAATGGAAATCTCCTGGGTCGTTTTAGAAAATATATGTTCCAAAAAATCATCCAATCTGTCCGGATCCTGCAAAAAACCAGCTCCTCTGCTCTTAGAGACCACTGTCCCAAAAGGGCACCCCAGATTCAGATTGATTTCTTCGTATCCCAGTTCTCCCAGTTTATCTGCACACCACAAAAAATCTTCAGCACAATTAGTCAAAATCTGTGGTACTATCTTCATGCCCTGATTATGCTCCGGGAGAACATCATTTAATTCTCTGGATTTTAATGAGCGGGTCTGATTCGGCACTATAAATGGGGTTATATACTTATCCATAGGAGAAAAATACCTGTGATACGCATTGCGGTACACATATCCGGTAATTCCCTCCATAGGCGCCATATAGAATTTTACAGGCATTATTCTGCAGCCCCTGCACTTTCTGCCGCAGAACCTTCTGCCTCAGTGCCTTCTGCACTTTCTTTTCCCAGATTTTCCCGCACTGCATCCGCACCGTCTTCCAGCACGTCAATAGCAGCCTGAAGCTGATTGTCTTTTTCATGCTCTACCACCAGACGTTTCAGCAGGTCTTCATTGGGCTCTACGGTTACATCCGGCTCTACTCCTTTTCCATGAATATCCTGTCCGCTTGGAATATAATAATGCTCTGTAGTAAGTTTTACTCCAGAACCGTCTCCCAGCGGAAACACAGACTGGACAATACCTTTTCCAAAGCTGGTGGTTCCCACTATCTCTGCTGCATTGTAATCCTTTAATGTTCCTGCAAAAATCTCCGATGCGCTGGCAGAAGATTCATTGATCAGCAGTACAATGGGAATATCAAGACTCCTTCCATCGCTGCAGCTAAAACTTTCACCCTCTTCATTTTTATCTGCCGTATAAAGAAGCAGGGTCTTTCCCTCATTTTCTTTCTGTCCGTAAGGATCCTGATAGGTGGTGATATCGTCCTCCAACACATAATCCAGCATTGCTAACGCAGTCTGCATCACCCCGCCCGGATTGTTGCGCAGATCAATAATCAGCTTTTCCATCCCCTGGCTCTTCATATCTTCAATAGCATCGGAAAACTGTTTCTCTGTTACTACATCAAACTGACTGATGGTCAGATAACCAATCTGGTTTTCCAGCATCTCATACTCTACTGTCGGAACCTCAATCTTTCTTCTGGTAATTTCCAGGGTTACGTAATCTTCAATAGAAGGCCGGTAAACCTCAATCTCTACTGTGCTTCCCTCTTTGCCCTTTATGTGACTGTTGACCAGAATATCCAAATCCATGCCGTAGACTTCTTTCCCGTCTACCTTATAAAGCTGATCCCCTGCTTCCATTCCGGCTTCTGCGCTGGGAGTGCCGTCGTACACTTTTAAAATGGAAATCAGTCCGGTTAACCGGTTCTGGCTTACCAGTGCTCCGATCCCGCTGTATTCCCCTTCTGTTTCCTCCAGCAGTTCATTTAACTCTTCCGGAGTGTAGTATGTGCTGTAAGGGTCCCCAAGTCCCGCCAACATTCCCAGGTAAATGGTGTCCTCTACTTTTTGATAATCCTCCTCAAACAAAAACTGATCGTCTATAAGGGACTGCATCATTTTCATTTTTGCAACAATCTGCTGGTAATCCAACCCTTCTTCTTCCTGCTTTGCTTCTGAAGAAGTCTGATTGCTGACCTGCGAATCATTGGCAGCCTGCTGCTCCAAATCATATCCAGGCCCTTTGGGTTTCTTGGACTTTTGAATGATCCCATTTCCAAACAAAAAGATCCCTGCAGAAAGTCCCACTACGATTAATCCTGCAAAAGCTGTCACCAGCGCTCCGGCCAGAACACCCTTCCAAAATTTATTATCTCTGTCCTTTTCTTTTTCTCTATTCACTTATTGTTCTCCTATCTCTGTCTTTTCTCAAATTTTTATGGGCTTACATACTGGCTGGGATTTACATAAGTTCCCCCGCTGCGAATCTCAAAATGAAGGTGAGGTCCTGTAGAATATCCGGTCGAACCTACTTTTGCAATGACATCGCCCTGATTGACCTTATCTCCTACATTGGCTAGCAAAGATGAGCAATGCATATAAACCGTTGAAACTCCGCCTCCATGACTGATCATAATGTAGTTCCCTGCCGATGCGCTGTAAGTGGAAATCGTCACCGTACCGGAAGCGGCTGCAAGAATATTGCTCCCTGTCGGCGCTCCGATGTCAATTCCCTTATGATTGGAAGAAGCGCCTTCTGTCGGCGAACTTCTCCCGCCAAACCCGGATGTAATCCGGCTGCTGGAAGGGCAGGGCCATATAAACTTAATATCTCCAAGACTGGCAGTCTTATACGTCTGTCCTGCTGCCTCTGCCTTTTTTCTGGCTTCTTCTTCCTGGCGCTTAATTTCTGCCTCAATCTGTTTAATTTTTGCCTCCTGTGCTGCCAAATCCCTTTCGTACTCATTGATCTGGTTCTCTGCAGACGCGATCTTTGTTTCATAGTTTTTTAATTCTTGCTGTTTTCCCGCTAACAAAGTCTCTACCGAAGCCTGCTTTGCCTCTGCCTGTTTTTCTAATTCCAAAAGTTGGGCGTATTCTTCCTCTAAAACCGCTTCCTTTTCTGCAATCTGATTTTTGGTGGCCACATAAGCGTCCATCTGTCTTCTGTCATACTGGGAAATCTGGTTCACATACTCCGCCTTATTTAACATATCGGAAAAGCTGTCTGCTTCCATCAGCATATCAATATAGTTGGTGTCGCCATTCTCATACATGTATTTGATTCTAAGCTTCATGGATTCATATTGCTGCTCTTCTGTCTGTTTTGCCGCTTCCAGCTCTTCCTTTGTAACCGCAATCTCTTCTTCCTTGACTCCTATCTGATTCTGGAGATTGGAGATTTCTCCGGCTACCTGCTCCAGTTTCATATCCAGTTCCTTTACATATGCTGCCGTATCTGCTTTTAAATCTTCTAATCCGGCCAGTGTCTGCTCAGCCTTTTTCTTTTCCTCTTCAATCGAAACCGCTGCGTCTTTGGCGTCTTTTACATCCTGACTGGTAACTGCAAAAGAAGGAACTGAAAGGAGCAGACTCACAGCTAACATGCAGGCTAAAAGCTTTTGGCCTGCCCGTCTCTTTCTTTTCATATTGTATCCTCAATTACACTTTTAAATGCTTTCTTACTGTAAAGAAGCTGGCAAAAAATCCGATTCCCACCCCTAATGCCAGGGCCACTCCTACCATAGAGGGAAATAACTCTGCTATCGGCATAGGTTTAAAAATCTCTGTTACAACCGTATATCTTTCATCTATATACGCTGCCGCCTTCTGATAGAGAACGTAAATTCCTGCCAGAGGAATCAGAGCTCCAATCAAACCAATGATTACTCCTTCTACCAAAAACGGCGCCCGGATCATCCAGTTGGTAGCTCCTATCAATCTCATAATCTGATTTTCCTGTTTTTTGAAAGCTGCTGCCACTGAAATCGTGTTGCTGATCAGAAATATCGCAACTGCCAGCAGAATACCAATAATTCCTGCTGACAAAAGACTGATAATCCGGTTCATATTTTTCAGGGCAGTTACTGCAGACCTGGAGTAGTTTACCTTTCTCACTCCATCAATTGACATAAGATACTCCACAAATGCATCCTGCTGCCCGATATCTTTTAGAAAAATCTCATAGGAAGCAGAATCCGCCAGAGGATTATCTCCTGCAAATCCTGCTGCCAGTTCTTCCATTTCTCCAAAATATTCAGCCTGAAAAGATTCCCAGGCTTCTTGTGCAGAGGTATAAGTCACCCGCTCTACCTCTTCTCTGCCCTCAATCTCCTCGCCAATTGACAATATCCTGGATTCCTCTAAGCCCTCATCAAAAAATACCGTAATCCCCACTGTCGTCTCTGCCGTCTCTGCGCTGCGGCGCACATTGCCCACAATGGCATAAAACAGGCAGAATAAAAAAATACATGCTGCAATCGTAGCCACAGAAGCCAGAGAAAACAGCATATCTCTTCCAATATTTTTAAGGCCCTGCTTCAGGCTGTAGCCAAATGAACTAATCATACCATACTTCCTCTGATGCTGTATCTCCTATAATCATACCTCTGTCCATCGTAATCACCCGTTTTCCCATCATTTCTACCATTTCCCAGCTGTGTGTTACCACAATTACCGTTGTGCCCCTGCGGTTAATCTTTTCCAGAAGTTTCATAATCCCTATAGTGTTTTCACTGTCCAGATTACCTGTGGGTTCATCTGCCAAAAGTACCAGCGGCCGGTTGATCAAAGCCCTGGCGATGGCCACTCTCTGCTGTTCCCCTCCAGAAAGCTGTCTGGGATTAGATTTATATTTGGAAGACAGCCCCACCATCCGCAGCATGGCCGGAACGGATTCCCGAATCCGCTTTGACGGAACTCCGATTACCCTCTGAGCAAAGGCTACATTTTCAAAAACAGAACGGTCTTTCAGGAGCCTGAAATCCTGAAAGACCACACCTAGCATTCTGCGATATTTGGGCACATACCGCCTGGGCATTTTGCCAAGATCCATGTCATTGACAATAATGCGGCCGGAAGTCGGCTCTAATTCTTTTAATAAAAGTTTCATCAGAGTAGACTTGCCGGATCCGCTGCGCCCTGTAATGAATACAAATTCTCCGTCTTCGATGGTTAAATTAATATTCTTTAAGGCTTTCGTGCCGTTTTCATAACTTTTACTGACTTTAATAATCTCAATCATTAGTAATCCAGGCTTTCCATATACTTCATATACTTTACAACCATAAGCGCAATCTTAAAGGTAATGGCGTCTTCAAATACCCTAAGATCCAGTCCTGTACTTTTCTGCAGCTTGTCCAGGCGGTAAACCAGGGTATTGCGGTGAATGTAAAGCTGTCTGGAAGTCTCGGAAACATTTAAGCTGTTCTCAAAGAACTTGTTAATCGTAGCCAAAGTCTCCTCGTCAAACTCATCCGGCGATTTGCCGTCAAAAATCTCCTTGATAAACATGCGGCACAGCGGAAGGGGAAGCTGGTAGATGAGACGGCCAATTCCCAGATTGCTGTATGCCACTACATTTTTGTTGCTGTAGAAAATCTTGCCCACATCCAGAGCCATCTTTGCCTCTTTGTAGGAACGAGATACTTCTTTAATCTCATTGACAATAGTGCCAAACGCTATGTGCACTTTTGTCATAGCCTCTGTGTTCAGCATATCTAAAAGCATATTGGCGGTCTTTTCCAGATCCTCGTACCCCTCGCCCGGCTTTACTTCCTTTACCAGAATAATGTTCTTCTCATCAACAGCAGTGATAAAGTCTTTGGTCTTGGTGGCAAACAGACTTCTCACTGTCTCCAGGGCATTGATATCCTTTTCATTTTTCGTCTCAATCAAAAATACCACACGTCTCACATTTGTCTCAATGTGCAGTTTTTTTGCCCGATTGTAAATGTCTACTAACAGGAGATTATCCAGCAGCAGGTTCTTAATAAAGTTGTCCTTATCAAATCTTTCTTTATATGCGACTAACAGATTCTGAATCTGAAAAGCAGCCAGCTTGCCCACCATATATACATCGTCGCTGCCACCTTTGGCTAACAGGATGTACTCTAACTGATGTTCGTCAAATACCTTAAAAAACTGGTATCCCTGGATAACCTGACTGTCTGCCGGAGAATCTACAAAAGCCAAAATCGAACTCTCGTATTCTTCTGCATCAGAAAATGTAGACGCCAACACCTTTCCTTCAATATCACAAATACATAAATCAATTCTCGTAATTCCCTTTAATCCTTCAATCGTTGTCTGAAGTATCTGATTTGAAATCATGGCATCTCTCTCCTTTTGGTCAATTTTACACATGTACCCATAATATAAGTATATATTAAAGCAAATATACAAAAAAAGCAAGCGGGAGATACTCCGCCTGCTTAATTTTTTGTTGTAAGAGATTAGTTTAAAACCACTTTTTCTGTTTCCTTATCGAAAACATGAGCCTTTGTCATATCCAAAGCCAGTTTTACAGTATCTCCAGGTCTTGCAGTGGTACGTGGATTTACTCTTGCAGTACAGCTGGTCTCATCAATATCAAAGTATAAGTAAACTTCTGCACCTAACATCTCGTATACACGAATGGTAGCTTCGATTACGCTCTTTGCATTTTCAGCTAAAGCAACTTCATCATCATGCAGATCTTCCGGACGGATACCTAAAGTAACAGTCTTTCCAACATAGCCTGCATCCTCTAACTTCTTAGCCTTGTCAGCCGGAAGAGCAATGGTGTTTCCGCCGAATGTTAAGGTAACATCAGCGCCGGACTTGCCAACTACTGCATCTAACAGGTTCATCTGAGGAGCACCGATAAATCCGGCAACGAACTTGTTGCATGGCTTGTCGTACAGATTCTGAGGAGAATCTACCTGCTGAATCACACCATCCTTCATAACAACGATTCTGGTACCTAAGGTCATAGCCTCGGTCTGGTCGTGGGTTACGTAGATAATGGTTGCTTCCAGTCTCTGATGCAGTTTGGAAATCTCAATACGCATCTGGCCTCTCAACTTTGCATCCAGGTTGGACAGCGGCTCATCCATCAGGAATACCTTCGGGCTACGAACGATAGCACGTCCCATAGCAACACGCTGTCTCTGACCACCGGATAAAGCCTTCGGCTTACGGTCTAATAAATGCTCCAGGTCAAGGATTCTTGCTGCTTCATGAACTAATTTATCAATCTCATCCTTTGGGGTCTTTCTTAACTTTAATCCAAATGCCATATTGTCATATACAGACATATGAGGATACAGAGCGTAGTTCTGGAAAACCATGGCAATATCTCTGTCCTTTGGCTCAACGTCATTCATCAGCTTGCCGTCAATGTATAATTCACCAGAAGAAATATCCTCCAGACCAGCAATCATACGAAGGGTGGTAGACTTACCGCAGCCGGACGGACCTACGAAAATGATAAACTCTTTATCTGCAATCTCCAGATTAAAGTCATGTACTGCAACAAAACCATTGGGATACTTTTTAGTAACATTCTTTAAAGATAAACTAGCCATTACAAAATCCTCCTACTTAATTAACAGGTTTTAACTTAAGGCACCCCTTCCCCACTTATGGGGCGTCCCATGTGATGGTATAATCATACCTGAATCCGCCCTCTTTTACTATTCTTTAAATCACTAAAAATCCTTTTTTTTATTGGCTAATTTGTACACCCAAATAACATGACAGGAAAAAATGTCCAAAAGATTCCATTTATTTTATGCAATCATTTACAAACAGGGTTAATACTCCATAAACCCCTCGCCCAGAACTTCTCTTGCATCCTCCACAATTACAAAAGCGCCTCGGTCAAACCGGGCTACAATTTCCTTAATCCGGGTAATTTCTTTTTTGGAAACCACACAGTACAGCATCTGGCGTCCCTCACCGGAATACATTCCCTTAACCTCCAGGCCGGTAACGCCCCGTCCCAGTTCTGTCATAATCGTCTGAGCGATTGCTTCTGAATGCTCCGAAATGATATAAATAGATTTTGCAAATTTTAATCCTTCTATAATATCATCGGAAATCTTAGTCAGCACATAAATGGCAATCATTGCATATAATGCAAGATGAAGACCGAACGTGGAAAGTCCTGCCAGAACAATCAATGTATCCAGCACCATCATAATCTGTGCAATGGAACGATGGGGCAGCAGCGGCTGAATCAGAGCTGCCAGCGTATCAGTTCCGCCTGTTGTCGCCATGGCAAGAAGCACCATACCGGTCCCGATACCGCAGACGATTCCTCCGTACAATGCCACTAACAGCAAATCATCTGCTACAAATGGAATGTCCGGAATTACATATAGCCATACAGACAGCGCAATAGTTGCATATACGGTCCGCTTAATAAACTTCCATCCTTTTATCTTGTAAGCCCCGATAAAAAGCGGCACATTAAACAGGGTATTGGTCAGCCACAGAGGAACGCCAAACTTTGCCTTGATAATAATTGCAAGTCCAGACGCCCCGCCTATTACCATATTGGCCGGATCGAAAATATTTTTAACAGACACCGCAATAATCAAAGCGCCTATGGTAAGAAGCAGGTAATCTGCCCAGACAGGACGATTGTTGTTTCGGAAAATGCTCATTTGTGCCTCCCTTTCTGATAAGTGTGAACCGCCACAAAGAAATAAAGGGAACGATTTCTCGCTCCCTTGTTAGTATCCCTATTTTTTTCTTGCCAATACATTAATCCACCGCGTATCCGGATGGTTGGATCTCACATCTGCAGTAATCCATATCTTCTCAATGGTAAACTTCCCAGTGTCTTCTAACAAGTCCCTGATTTCTGTTTCTGTATAATCGCTGAAATACCTCTCTCCCCGAAATCCCTCAAAGTTGCCCTGACAAACGGAAAGGTACAGGATTCCCTGCTCTTGTAAGGCTGCTGCTGTTTTCTTTAAAATTGCCGGCATCTCGTCTTTTGGAATATGGACAAATGCGCCGCAGGCCCAGATGCCATCAAACACATCATCAAATTCCATATCTTCATATCGCATCTGGAGAATTTCAAGCCCGGTATGCACCTCTGCCAGACGGCACATTTCCATAGCTGCATCCATAGCTGTCACATCATATCCAAGTTCATACATATAGAGACTGTCCCGGCCAGAGCCGCATCCCATGTCCAGGATGGTCGCCCCCTCCTCCATCTCTCTTAAAAACTCCCCGATGATTGGCGTCATATCCAAATCTACCGTATCTTCAAAGAACTTTACTGCATATTTATTATAATAGTCTATCGAGTCCACCATACTCCTCCTACACTTTTTGGATGGATTTTTCTGTAATCCGGATTTTACCTTCTTTAAGCAGCTTGCCCACAGCCCGCTTAAACTCATTTTTGCTCATGTTAAACTCTCGCCGGATTGTCTCCGGTCTTGCCTTATCATTAAACGGAAGAACTCCGTCAAATTCGTCAATGATCTGCATTACCTTTACTGCATCTGACTCCATCTGCATATATGCCTTCTGGCGAACACTCAAATCCAGCTTACCGTCTTCGCGGACCCGTATTACTCTGGCTTCTATCTCCTCGCCTTCATGGAAATCCTGGAACAGTTCTTTTTGGGGAATCAGGCCATAATAACGGTTATCAACCGCCACAAATGCACCCAGATTTTCATTGATCTCATAAATCCGGCCTCTTACCTGATCATCCTTTTTATAGGGAGACTGGTTGCTCATATAAGAATATACTCTCATAGTCGCTGCCAGACGGCTGCTCTTATCCACGTATAATGCAACCAGACACTTCTCGCCTTTTCTCACTGGATGACTCTGCTCACGAAACGGCAGAAGCAAATCCTTTTCCAGCCCCATGTCTAAAAACGCGCCGATTCTGGAAATCTCTTTAACTTCCAGTACGGCCGTCTCTCCCACCTGCAGTTTCGGTTTACCTGATGTTGCAATCAGCCTGTCCTCTGAGTCCTTATAAATAAAAACTGTAATCTTATCTCCTATTTGAGTTCCTTTTGGAACCTGCTTTTTGGGAAGAAGGACACTGGCTCCCTCTTTGGCATTTTCACTGAGATACACGCCAAAGTCCTTAATTCGGACTACTTCCAGCTCCTGTACCTTTCCTAATTCAATCATAAATTTTGCCTTTCTTGCTTTTCCTGTCCATAGGCTGCTGTGTCTGTATACTGCATCCAAACAACTGCATATGGTTTTCCCTCTGTACTGCACAAGGACAGAACATGACCATTTTCTATAGCAGATACTCTTGGAATCATCACATCATTGAGAACAGCCGCTTTTTTATACTCTGCCCTCAATTCCCTAATCCGCCTGTTCTCTCCTGCTGCCTGACGGGCTATTTCCACATACTGGGCATTGTTTACATGGTGATTCGTATCAATGTGATAACGGTTTACAACAATGGGTTCCCCCTCTTCAAACTCCTGGGGCAGCAAAATCTTCCTGGGAACCTCTCCCATTTCCAGCTTTGGTTCTTCCGCACCATAGGGCGCCACATCCTCATCTCTGACTCGTTCCGGCAAAAGTGTATCTGTGTTGCATAAAAACCAAATGGAATTTGCCCTTACCAGATAATTGCCTTTTGAATCTAAAACTGCAAAATTGCGGTAGCCGTAAATCCCTTTAAATGCATAGGGCCAGGTCACGATCTGCACCCTGTCTCCAAGTCTTGGGTACTGGTCCGCCACAATCCTCCAGGATGACAGCATCCAAGCACGATGCTCTTTTTTAAAAAATTCTACTCCTACACCGCAGTCCTCCGACTGAAATGTGCTGCAGTCCTGAAAATAGTTAATGATTCCTGTCATTGTAAGGAATCCGTCTTCATCTGTTTCGCTGTAGCGAATCCTGCCATCTAATCGATACATATCCGTCCTCACTTAAAATCACATATCATTATATCCGATTATCCATCTATTGTCCAGTATATTGTAGAATTTAAGTGTTTTCAGGAAATGGAAAAAGCAGCGTAAAAATTTATTTTTCACCGCCCACTTCTTTACAATAGCTTGTCAAAATTCCTTTGTCAGTGTATAATAATCATATTCAAATATTATATTCCGCTACGTAATCATATGAAAGGAGAGATTTCACAATGCGAAAGAAATTTACAGCAGGGATTCTTGCCATGTCATTGGCACTTTCCATAAGCATGACCGCATGGGCCGGAGAATGGAAATCCGACGCAAACGGCTGGTGGTGGGCCGAAGTGGACGGAAGTTATCCCACGAACTCCTGGAAATGGCTGGATGGAAATCAGGATGGCACTGCAGAATGCTACTTTTTCGGCGAAAACGGCTACATGCTGACTAATTCCAAAACTCCTGACGGCTATACAGTAAATGCAAACGGCGCATGGGTGGAAAACGGTGTGATACAGACGCAGAGCCAGAATCAGAATCAGGAACAGACACAGAACCAGTCAGCGGCTTATGCAGACGATTACAGCGGCACTTATGTGTATCCCGGCTACCATGATGCCGATGGAAACTACTATGAGCCTTCTACTCTCATTATCGCCTATGACCCGGCCGCCAACGCTATCACTGTTTCCAATCCAGACAATGGCTATTCCTCCGTTTACACCTATTTTGGGGCTGGATTAAACGGCTGGACCTGTTTTGAACTGGTAAGCGCAGAAGAAAAAGATTCGATCTTTTTCTCCGCTCCCGGAGTGATGCAAGCCTATGGCTGGGAAACAGATTTTATTTCCATTCCCAGAAGTTAGCCGCAAAAGAGTTCAAAGGCACATGTCTTTTGAACTCTTTTCCTTTGTTCTTCTTTGCAACGCAAAAAAGCGCATAACCCCCTGACCTTTCAGTATTACACGCTCTTCTCGAAGCTGGGCTACAAGGATTCGAACCTTGAAATGACGGAGTCAGAGTCCGTTGCCTTACCATTTGGCGATAGCCCAATAAGGTATTAAATTATAAAAAGTATATCCTCGAACCGGATAAACTGGGCTACAAGGATTCGAACCTTGAAATGACGGAGTCAGAGTCCGTTGCCTTACCATTTGGCGATAGCCCATCAACGCAACGAGTGTATTATACAATACTATTTCCCGTTGGTCAAGCACTTTTTTTATTTTTTGACAATTTCAGGCGTTTTTCTTATTTCCGTATTCTACCCGTTCCAGACACAGGCCTTCCGGCGGAGCTGCCGGCCCCGCTGCTTCTCTGGACAGCGCTTCCAATACAGCCAGAATACTCTCCGGCTCCCTCTCTCCCAGACCTGCTTCAATCAGAGTTCCGGTCAGAATCCGGACCATGTACTGCAAAAATCCATTTCCAGTATAGCGAATGGTCAGCGTGGTACCCTTTTCTTCAAATTCAATCCTCTCGATTGTCCGGACTGTGCTTTTTTTCATCTTCTTATTTCCGCAGAAACTTTTAAAATCATGGGTTCCAAGTAAAAATCCGGACGCTGCCTTCATTTTTTCAATATCCAGAGTTTTTCCCAGTCCATAGGTATATTTTCTGGTAAATACATCCTTTTTTTCACTCATTTCAATACGGTACGCATAGGTTTTCCTCACTGCATTCAGCCTGCTGTGGAAACGGCATGGAACCTGCTCCACTGACAGCACTCCAATGTCTTCCGGAAGATATTCATTGCAGTATGCTTTGATCTGCTGCGGTTCTATCTGTTCGGGCAAATAGAAATTCACCACCTGACCTGCCGCATGAACGCCTTTATCCGTTCTTCCAGAACCATGTACTTCTATGGTTTCTCCTGTCATACGGCTTAACACTGCTTCCATTTTTCCCTGAATCGTCTTGTCTGTGGTCGTCTGCTTCTGCCAGCCGTCATACCGGCTCCCATCATACTGCAGGACTGCTTTATAGTTTACACTCAATGCCTTCTCCTCACTTTCAGCAGCAAAAGCCAGGCCTTTGCTGCTGTTAATCCAAACACTGCACCGCTTATGTCCAGCCATACATCCTGAACCATTGCAGCGCGCCCTGAAGCAAATAATTGTATTGTCTCATCTATAAACGGGATAAACACAACTGCCAGCATACCTGTAAGCAGACGTTCTCTCTTGTCTGGCAGATTGCATAAATTGGCAAAAAGAAGCAATCCCATCCCCGCATACTCCACAAAATGTGCAGTCTTTCTCACAATGTGCTCTGTAAGCCACCCGTTTTCTATTCCAATCTGGTCCATAAATCCAGATGCTGTCTTAAGGACAAATCCGCTTTCCTTAGAAGACTGAACAGCCGGCTGCATCGAATGGCTGTAAATAATGGCAATATACAATAACAATACTGCAAACCAGACTTTCTGATGCCTCTTTGTACCAGATGCTCTCATCTGCTCCTCCAACTATTTTTGTTACTTTAATCCACAAATCAAAATCACCAAAACCAGGCAGGGGACTACAAACGTCACATATCCCCTCAATGCCCTTGGCAGCTTTAATCCCTCTCCTGTATTTGCTTCTGCAAGGAAATTGTCAAATCCCCATCCCCATCTGGTTACACAGAATAAGAGGAATATTAAAGAACCTCCTGGCAGAAGCAGATTGCTGACAATAAAATCTTCTAAATCCAGCACTGTACTTCCCGCTCCCCTGGGCTGAAAACTGTTCCATACATTGTATCCCAGTACGCAGGGAATAGAAGCTGCAAATATGATAATGCCGTTTAAAACAGATGCTTTTTTCCGGCTCCAGTGCCACTTGTCCATACAGCACGCTATAATATTTTCAAATACAGCTACAATTGTAGAAAATGCAGCAAATGTCATAAATACAAAGAACAACGCTCCCCAAAACCGGCCTCCAGACATCGCATTGAATACATTCGGCAGAGTAATGAAAATCAATTCCGGACCAGCGCCCGGATCTACACCAAATGCAAAGCAGGCCGGGAAGATAATCAGTCCTGATGTGATTGCCACAAATGTATCCAAAATAGCAATTCTCACAGATTCACCTGCCAAGCTTCTTTCTCTGCCCATATAACTTCCAAAAATAGCCATGGAACCAATGCCGAGACTAAGAGTAAAAAATGACTGATTCATAGCCGCTATAATTACATTCATCAGGCCGACTTCTTTTACTCTGCTCCAGTCGGGAATCAAATAGAATTTCAGACCCTCCATACCGCCGTCCAGGGCAATGCTGTTGGCTGCCAGAATCACAATCAATCCCAAAAGTCCCAGCATCATTACTTTTGTAATTCGCTCTACACCTGCCTGAAGTCCCATAGAACAGATCAGAAATCCAACTACAACAATAATTCCCATCCAAAAAGTCAAACTTACCGGATTCCCCAGCATTTTTGAAAATTCCCCAGCCACTGCTTCCGTATTAAGCCCTGCAAAATCATTCTTTAAAAATTTAAAGAAATAGCAAAGCATCCATCCGGCAACCGAAGTATAAAACATCATAAGCACATAGTTTCCAAACATCGCTGCATAACCATGCAGATGCCACTTGCTGCCTGGCTTTTCCAGTTCCTGATAACAACAGACCGGACTCTTTCTGCTGGCTCGTCCTATTGCAAATTCCATGGTCAGTACCGGAACTCCCACAGCAATCAAAAAGAATAAATAAAATAATACAAAAATACCTCCACCGTTTTGTCCTGTCACATACGGAAATTTCCATACATTTCCAATTCCGATAGCGCATCCGGCAGAAATTAAAATAAATCCCAGCCTTGACTTAAAATTTTCCCTTTCCATGCCTAAACACTCCCTTTCTTATTTCTTTTGTCAGGCGCCAAACCATCCCTTTTAGCGCCTTTTCGCCAAGTTCTCAGCGTTGGTAATATATTAATATAGAACCAGGCAAATGTAAAGAAATATCTTTTGAGACACAAAAAAAGCCAGAATCCTTTACAATATAAAGGTTCCGACATAAATAAAAAAAGCGCGAGACGGGATTCGAACTCTATCACCGTCAAAAATGCTAGTAAAATCAAGGAGGAATGCACACTGTCTATCGTGTGTCTACAGGTTGTCTACAAGTTTACCACAAATAAGTTATAGATAATTTCAATTTCCATATCTTCCGCACTTTTGTTTTGTGGTAGCAATGTACTGCTGCTTTGCCAGAAGAAACTCTGCATCAGCAGTTCAGCTGTCACACGCATAGCCGATAACGAGCCTTCCGTTATCTATTTTCTTTGGATTGGCCACATAGTCGATGATGTCACTGATAGCCCGACTTTCTGTGCGGCCTTTGCCGACATGAAGCGGCATGATACGCGTGGTTGCCATGAAAAGTCCTCCTCTCATAATATTTTATCTGATCTCTTCGCTCTATCGTTGAAATAAGTTCTTCAAATGGGTATACTATAGAAAAACTACTAATACCTCAAAGGAGGGATTTTATGATAGAACAGCTAATTGCTGAAGCAACCGAATGTGATTTCAAGGTTGCTCTCAAAATAAAGAAACCAAAAAGCTGGCTGAAAAGCGTGAGTGCTTTTTCTAACGGAATCGGTGGAACCTTATTCTTTGGCATTTCTGACGACCGGAATCCTGTGGGACTTTCCGACGTACAAAAGGATGCTGAAGCTATCAGTCGCTTAATAAAGGATCGAATTACACCATTACCTCAGTTTACCTTAAAGCCTTTACAGGAAGATGGTAAAAACTTATTGGCACTGGAAGTTTCCTCGGGCCGTAGCACCCCGTATTATTACAAGGCAGACGGCGTAATGGAAGCTTATATCCGTGTTGGTAATGAAAGTGTACTCGCCCCAAACTATATCGTAAATGAACTGATTCTGAAAGGGACAAATCAATCCTTTGACACCTTAACAACGGATGCCGCTAAAAAAGATTACAGTTTTACACTCTTAGAAGCAACTTACCTTGAAAGAACCAGTCTCCATTTTGAACCTTCTGATTATGTTTCCTTTGGTTTGGCTGATAAAAATGGTTTCCTAACCAACGCTGGAAAACTCATGACCGATCAACACACTGTCTACAATTCCCGTATGTTCTGCACCAGATGGAATGGTCTGGAAAAAGGTTCTATTTTTGATGATGCTTTGGATGACAAAGAATACGAAGGTAATCTGATTTATCTGCTAAATAGCGGCAGTGAATTTATTCGCAACAACTCCAAAGTTCGTTTTGTAAAAGAAGCTCGTTACCGGGTTGATAAGCCAGATTATGCTGAACGCGCAGTAACCGAGGCCATTGTCAATGCTCTCATTCATCGTGATTACATTATGTTAGGAAGTGAAATCCATATTGATATGTTTGATGATCGGGTAGAAATTGTGTCCCCTGGTGGAATGTTCGAGGGCGCGCCGATTCAAGAATGCGACATTCACAGTATTCGCTCAGTACGGCGAAATCCAGTAATCGCTGACTTATTTCACCGTATGAAATATATGGAGCGTCGCGGAAGTGGTTTGCGTAAAATTGTGAGTGAATCAGAGAAACTACCTGGATATAGCGATGTGTATAAGCCTGAATTTTTCTCTACTGCAACAGATTTCAGAGTCGTTTTGAAGAATGTAAATTATCATCTTAGTCAGAACAACTTAATCAGTGACCAAGATAATGACCAAGATAGTAACCAAGATACAGTGCAAGCTATTCTGGATTTTTGTATAGCAGAGAAAAGCAAGCAAGAAATTTGCTCACACATCGGATATCGAAATCTCACATATTTTACAAAAAAATATTTAAACCCGCTATTAGTATCAGGACAGATTAAGATGACAATCCCAGACAAGCCAAAAAGCAAAAACCAAAAATATATTACAGCTCATTCCAAGTAAACAAAGATGCAGGACCTTAGGGATACACTCCATCGTCCTGCGTCTCTTTTATCTTTCTATCATCCCTTTACTTTCAGACTAAAATCATGCGTGAAATTAGTCCAAAAGTAAGATTCGTTTCTCCAAAATCAACCATACACACTCTCCTGGATCGCAAATTCCAAACTCTGCACCTTGCCCAGCAACCAAATCGCAGCCAGTGGCAACCCCATCGGGCTAATCAAAAATGCCATAACCAGCAGGATCACACCATTCTGTGGGGAATAAGCAAGCCACACAGCCACGCCAAGCAGAGCAATCACTGTACTGAGCAGGCCAAGCACCAGACCGGATATGTAGATCAGTCTTGTGCAGAGCCAGACAAAAATCGTCAGCACCACAATGACCGGTGCGGTTACAATCTTCAGCAGGCATTTCAAAATCTTCATTCCAGTTCCTCCTTCCAGCGGTCCAGATACCGTTTGCACAGGGCATCCGCTTCTCTCTCATCATCTTCCGTCACTTCCCGTTTGCCTTTTGTCATTCTGATCTCTACATAAGTCCGGTAATCATCGGCTAAGAGATCAAACAGCTCTTTGGGAGTATGGCACGCCTCGCCGGTGCAATAATGAAAGTCTTGGTCAAATTCAACCCTTACACAGCCATGACGGCTTATATAAACCTCGATGGTCTCATCTACGGTCAGATGAAGACGGAGCTTCTCTATAACCGCTATGACACAAAGCAGATGACAGTAGAGGATTTAAAAGAGCTTATCTGGAGATACTTCTTCAGTTACTGGAATAACCGGAGGATCTGCTCAGCCAATGGCGGCCTTCCTCCTATGATAAAACGCAGGCAGTATTATGAGGCTTTGGAGATGGCGGCATAGTCAGTGATATCCTTGAGGGAAATGTGTCAACTAATATTGACAATATCATACAGCCTGTAAGACATACAAAAACAGCGGAAACCTTTGAAACGAAAGGCTTCCGCTATAAATAAAAAGAGCGCGAGACGGGATTCGAACCCGCGACCCTCGCCTTGGCAAGGCGATACTCCACCACTGAGCCACTCGCGCATTGTATATGACATAAATTAATTATTTATATCATAACTCTATAAAATTCTTAAAGGGATTTACATACCCTCAAAACCACACATTGAAACTTTCATCCAACCTCTTCCCTTACCTTCTTGGTTAAGCCCTCGACCGATTAGTATCAGTCAGCTACATACATTACTGTACTTCCACCTCTGACCTATCTACCTCGTACTCTTCAAGGGGTCTTACTCTTGCGATGGGATATCTCATCTTGAGGGGGGCTTCACGCTTAGATGCCTTCAGCGTTT
>JBKUOG010000002.1:0-206195 GCA_046957575.1 Lachnospiraceae bacterium
ACCCAGTTACATTTTACTGTTCCTCTTTTCTTTGAGATATGATTACATATATCATGGTACGGATAGAAATAGAGCATATCATGTACTTGATATTATTCGTTTATCCGATTATAATTATACTAATACATTTTGAGGAAAGGGCGGTTGAACTATGGAATATATGTCTTGTCCTGAAGCAGCGGAGAAATGGGGCATTTCTGAACGGCGGGTGCAGATACTTTGTAAAGAAAACAGAATATCCGGCGTTTCAAAAATTGGTTATATGTGGTTAATACCAAAAGACGCAGAAAAGCCTGTTGACGCAAGGAGAAAGGAGTTTAGGCATGAGTAACTTATTACTTTTAGAAGATGATATTAGTTTAATAGACGGTTTGAATTACTCTTTAAAGAAAAATGGTTTCTATGTTGACATTGCCCGTACTATTGAAGAAGCAGAAAAAAGGTTAAAGGAAATTGAAAGATATGATTTACTTATTCTTGATGTAACATTGCCAGACGGGACGGGTTTTGATTTTTGCGAAAATGTTCGGAAACAGAATAAGCAAATACCGATTATTTTTCTAACTGCTTCTGATGAAGAAGTCAACATAATTCGGGGATTGGACTGCGGAGGGGACGATTATGTTACAAAGCCTTTTAAGTTAGGCGAATTATGCTCCCGTATTCGAGCTTTATTGCGACGCGCAGGAGTATCGCCACAGGACAAAACAAACGTATTGGAGTGTGGCGATATTTCGATTGACCTTTTGAGCTGTCGCGTAGTCTTAAATAGACGAATATTAGAACTAACAAATGCAGAGTATCGCCTGCTTTGCCTGTTGGTACGAAATGCAAACCGTATTGTTTCAAGAGATATTATTCTGAATGATTTGTGGGATAGTACAGGAAATTTTGTTGATGATAATACGTTATCAGTTTATATCCGACGGCTTCGTGAAAAAGTGGAAACGGACGCTTCCCACCCACAGCACTTAATAACCATTCGGGGCTTTGGGTATCAGTGGAAAGAGGTATAAGTATGAGTATTTTTCGGGATAAGCAAATAAAACACTTTTTGATTTTTGTTGCCATATATAATATTTTGCTTGTAGGAATTGCTTCTTGGTTCTACCAAAATCAGATAGCTGAAACAAAATCTATGTTTGTGGAGCATGATACAGCGATTATATCATCTCTATTAGAGCAAGGTGTTTCTAATGAAGTGATTGCTACTGCTATTTTTAATACGGAAGTTAGTACAAATGGAACAGAGTTATTGAAATTTTTGGGAATAGGAGAAAACAGTATCGGAAATTCACTTCCCTATTTTTCACAATTTCATCACTATTCATTGATTAAAATATGCTTCATTGGTATTGTTTTGATATTCGTTTTATTATTAGGTATTTTCGTTTTTCTATGGAGCAGAAACCAATTATTTCAACAAGCAGGAAAAGTCATAAACAACTATATTCAAAATGATTATTCCTATCATTTACCACAAAATAGTGAAGGCGAAATTTTCCGCGTATTTGCGTCCGTTGAACAGCTTGCTACTATGCTTCAATCTCAAAAAGAAACAGAACACAGGACAAAAGAGTTTTTGAAAAATACGATTTCTGATATTTCACATCAATTAAAGACCCCGTTAGCTGCACTTGCAATGTATCAGGAAATTATTGAAGCTGAACCCGATAACGTCGAAACCGTAAAAGAATTTAGCACGAAAATAGGAGCTGCGTTAAAGCGTATGGAACAGCTTATTTTATCCATGCTGAAAATAACACGCTTAGATACAGGCAACATTGTTTTTGAGAAAACTCTTTATCCTGTAAAAGAGGTGGTTGAAAATGCCATAAATGAACTGACAACAAGGGCAATACATGAAGAAAAGCAAATCATCATATATGGAGAACCTAACCAAATGCTTATTTGTGATATGGATTGGACAGGTGAAGCCATTGGAAACCTTGTAAAAAATGCCTTAGACCATACCGAGCCGGGAAAAACTATCCACATTACTTGGGAAAAATCGCCTACTATGCTGCGTATTTTTGTATCTGATAATGGAAACGGTATTGCTCCAGAAGATATACACCATATCTTCAAACGGTTTTATCGTAGTAAACACTCTCTTGATACTCCGGGAATAGGTTTAGGACTTCCTCTTGCAAAATCTATCATAGAGGGACAGGGAGGACTTATATCTGTCCAAAGTGATTTGCACAGAGGAACAACATTTACAATTTCTTTCCTTACAAAATCGTAAGATGAAATTCACTGGATTGTAAGCTACCTTTGTTATCCTTTTGAGAAAGGAGGTTATTATCTTATGGAAATATTAAAAGTAAACAATTTATGCAAGACTTATGGAGAAAGCGAAGTAAAGGTAAACGCCTTAAAGAACGTATCCTTTTCTTTGGAAAAAGGAGAATTTGCTGCTATTGTTGGTGAATCCGGCTCCGGGAAAAGCACCCTGTTAAATTGTGTCGGTGCATTAGACACACCGACCTCCGGGACAATTTTAATGGACGGTCAAAACCTTTTTTCAATGAAAGAGGAAGAACGAACAATTTTCAGACGACGCAATATCGGGTTTATTTTCCAGTCATTTCAGCTTGTATCAGAATTAAATGTAGAGCAAAATATCATGTTCCCGCTTCTACTGGACTATCGTAAGCCCGACCCGAAAGAAGTAGAAGAAATCCTAAATCTTCTTGGATTAACCGAACGCCGTTATCACTTACCGAGCCAGTTATCGGGAGGACAACAGCAACGTGTAGCAATCGGCAGAGCCTTGATTACAAAACCGAAACTTATTTTAGCAGATGAACCAACAGGTAATCTTGACAGTAAAAATAGTCAAGATGTTATGGATATTCTGATAAAGGCTTCCCGCCAATATCAACAAACAATCCTGCTTATTACACACAATAAAAATCTTACAGTGTCCGTAGACAGAGTATTTCAAGTAAGCGACGGTGTACTTACAGATTTAGGAGGGAATGAGAATGAAACATTATCTTGACCTTGTACCTATATCTGCCAAAGTACACAGGAAACAAAACAGAATGTCCATATTCTGTATCATTTTAGCGGTATTTCTAATCACTACTATTTTTGGAATGGCTGATATGTTTATCCGCAGTCAAATCATACAAGCCAAAATTGACAATGGAGATTTTCATATTACTGTTCAGGGTATTACTGATGAAGAAGCGGGGCTTATCAAAAAACGTCCAGATGTAAAAGCTGCCGCACGTTACGGTGTCTTGAATTTTAATGATGATAAGGGATATGCCATTTCAGACAAAAAATCTATCATTGTCGGTGCTGATGAAGAATTTGTTACCCAATTACAGATGGGAATTATTAACGAGGGAAACTTTCCTCAAAATGATAATGAAGCTATGATTACAAAAAATGCCGGAGAGAATTTAGGTTTACAGATTGGCGATACAGTAACCATAAAAAGACCCGGAGAACCAGAGCTTTTTTATCAGATTTCCGGCTTCTGTAACAATACTTCTAAAATAATGAGCGAGGACGCCTATGGTGTTTTTTTGACAACTTCTGCTTTTCGTGAAATTGGCGATATAAGCGATAGTACAGTTCTTGCAGACCACAACATGGTATTATTTGTTCAATTTACAAAGACGTATAATATCCAAAACACAATTAACAGACTGAAAGAAGATTGTAATCTTTCAGAAGAACAAATTTCAGAAAACACGAAGTTACTTGGGTTATTGGGGCAAAGCTCTAATTCTTTTATGGTTCAGGTTTATATGTCGGCGATTATCTTATTTCTATTAGTTATGTTCGCCGGCATAATCATGATAGCCAGTAGCCTAAATAGTAATGTATTACAACGCACAGAATTTTTTGGATTGATACGCTGTATTGGTGCAACACCAAAACAGGTAATGAAATTGGTAAACAAAGAAGCTCTTAGTTGGTGTCGTTTTGCTATTCCGGTTGGTGTCGCAACGGGTATTGTTGTCGTATGGGTTTTGTGTGCTGTTTTGCGTGTCCTTAGTCCAGAATATTTTGGAGCTATTCCTACTTTTAGCTTTAGTCTGCCCAGTATAGTAGCCGGAATTGCAATAGGCTTGTTGACAGTTTTGCTTGCGGCTCATTCTCCTGCAAAAAAAGCTGCAAAAGTTTCACCGCTGACGGCTGTTTCCGGGAATGCCCTTAATCTGCGTCCAGTCCGAAAAGCTGCAAATACAAAAATATTTAAAGTGGAAACATCGCTTGGCATTTATCATGCAATATCCAGCAAGAAAAACTTTATTTTGATGGTACTTTCTTTTTCTATAAGTATCGTTCTTTTTTTGTCATTTACGGTTGCAATAGCTTTTACAAACCATACTATAACGCCATTACGCCCTTGGACTGCCGACATATCAATTATAAGTCCTCAAAATACTTGTTCTATTGATAATTTGATACTTGAAAAATTAGAAAAAAATCCGATAGTCAACGCCGCTTATGGTCGAATGTTTTCTTATGATGTACCGACAATAGTAAATGATGATAGCGTTACATTGGATATAATTTCATACGAACAAAAACAATTTGATTGGGCAAAAGATTACCTGTTGCAGGGTTCTACTAAAGTTGTGCAAAGTGAAGTCAATACTGGGCTGATTGTATATAGTCCAGAGAATAATATTGAGGTAGGAGATACAGTAAATTGCAGGATCGGAGATAAATCCACAGAAATCCAAATTGCCGGAATATTATCGGATTGTCCATTTAATACAACGAGTAATGGTATTCTGATTTGTTCTGAAAATACATTTCAAAAAATAACAGGGCAAAATAAGTACACAATAATTGATATACAGCTAGACAAAAATGCAACTGATACAGATGTTAATGCCCTTCATCAAATGATAGGCAATGATTTCACATTTTCCGATGAACGTATGGGAAATGAAAGCACAAGGGGGATTTATTATTGTATGTGCCTATTCCTTTATGGATTTCTGGTGATAGTTGCTTTAATTACCATATTTAACATTATAAATAGCATTGCTTTGAGTGTTGCAGCGAGAACAAAGCAATATGGAGCATTTCGTGCTATTGGTGTAAGCACAAAACAACTTACCAAAATGATAATAGCAGAAGCAGCAACTTATACGATTTCGGGAACTGTTATAGGAACGATATTAGGGCTGATTTTCCACAAGCTCTTGTTTGGAATGATGATAAGTTATAATTGGGGCGACCCTTGGGCTATTCCTTGGACGGAACTGGGAATTATTGTTTTGATTATGCTTTTCTCAATTATATTTGCAGTATATAGGCCCGTCAAGCGGCTTCAAAAGATGTCTATTGTCGAAAATATCAGCGCACAATAATTTTTCAAATTTTCTTTGGCAGGCAGTTTCAAAAAACTGCCTGCTTTTTTGCCTTACAAATCTGTAAGCTAAAATTCATCTTAAAGTAAGCTGATATTGATAAAATTAAGAAAAGAATATATTTGCTTATTATCTGCCGAACGACGGCAAAAGAAAAAAGTCGTCAAAAAGCAGATGTGTTTTTACGCGCCTACTCTATTTCGGCGGCTTTGATTATCAGAGCCGCCGTTTCTTTTTTCTATCTAAATTCCAACGACGACCCTCTACCATGTAAAGGCATGGCGGCTTTGGGAGGTAGCTGCCATGCACTTATCAATTTATCGACACAAATCGATATTATCCCTATTATCAAAAAAAGCCATTATCCACCGACGGGGTATTCCGGCTATGTAGATGAACTGTCAAATCAATTAAATACCGCTGTTATTTCCCATGCGTCTATCTGCGTTTTGCAGGCAGGCGCATTTTGCATTTTACAGAAGATTTAAAAGAAATCAAAAGAAAAGAGGAGGGTTTTATTATGGCATTTGGAATGAAAGGTATTCTGCAAGGAGGGTTAGGTGGAAACTACAGTGAGGTATCTGCTGAAGAACTTAGTAAATGATCTGACCCCAAAAACCACTAAAAGCACCCGCACGATTGAATTTCCGGATTTTGTAATTGAAAAATTGAAAGGCCGAAAAGGGAAGTTGATCCACATGAATCCAGATACCATTACCCATCGATTCTGTGAAGTGCGTCAGAAACTGGACATCCCTCGCTTCCGTTTCCATGACCTGCGCCACTATTCTGCATCCATCATGCACGCTATCGGAGTGCCAGATCAGTACATCCTTCAGCGCGGCGGCTGGACCGATTCCGGAGTTATGCGCGAGGTCTATCGGAATGTTATTGATATGGAAGCAGCCAAGCAAAATAAAAAGATTAATAAACACTTTTCAAAGATAAAATACGTGTGACTTGCGTGTGACTTCGTGTGATATTTAGGCATATATTTTTGTTTTTCACACTGATGTTTCTATCATGCCAGAGTATCAAAAAACCTTGTATCTATAAGGTTTTCCTCATAAATACAAGGTTTTCTGAAAAGTGGACCTGAGGGGAATCGAACCCCTGTCCGAAAATCAATTCCCTGTTCTTCTACTATCATAGTCTGTTGTTTGACATTCCCTTCGCCATCCGAAAGCAGACATTCTGATGGGTTTAGTAGCTTCATATTACGCCCGCAGGCTCAAAGCTTTGCCTGTGTCGTTTCCTGCATAGTCGATGCCAGATTCTCTAAGTGCAGGTGCTAAGAGGCTGACAACTGCCTAATTAGGCAGCGTATGCTAAATTATCTTCAGCGTTTATATTTAGGTTTGCCATTTAACCCATTGCATGGGGATAGCTTCACCAGCTGCATGACCCCCGTCGAAACCAGTACAAGCCCTTACTGGCCCCTCTTTAGAGGTGAGACTATGGTAACATGACTCTGCTGGAATGTCAAGGTACTGGATGCTGATTTTTTTCTGAATCGCAACAGTGCAGCCTTGCAAAAACTGTTACTCCAAAATCGCCGCAAACTATCATAAAAGTCCCTTCAGCTTCAAATAATCCTTAATCAAAATCGCCATCTGTTCCAGATCGATTTTGCTGGCATTGATCGGAAGATCGTAATTATTCATGTTCATCCAGTCTTTGCCTGTATAGTAGCGATAATAGTCTTTTCGCTCTTTATCGATTCTTTTAATCCGTCGGATCGCTTCCTTCTCATCAATCTTTGCAACATCCATGGCACGTTTAATACGGGTATCCATATCCGCATACACAAAAATACGGACCAGATTTTCTCCCTGCTCCTGCTCCAGCACATAATCTGCACAGCGTCCGGCAAAAATGCAGGATTCTTCCTTTGCCAGTTTCCGGATAAGCGCTGCCTGGAAACGAAATAAATTTTCCGGAGATGTAAGGTTGTCATCTGGAGAAGGCTCGCTTAAATCCGGCTTCATGTCCGAAACGATCCGGTACAAAAGATTATTGCCTGCCTTTTCATCTGCCAGACGGAAATACTGCTCTCCTACTGCACTCTTTTCCGAGGTCATTTTTAAAATCTCTTCGTCATAAAAATGAATCCCCAATTCCTTTGCCAGTGTTTCTCCTACAACACGGCCGCCGCTTCCGTACTGTCTCCCGATTGTAATAACAAAATGCTTCTTCTCTCCCATCGCGTCCTCCCTCTGATGCAAAGCATCGCCTGTTTACCATTATTATATCATTTCCGTTATGTGCGTCAATACCTGCTGAAAAAAAGCCGTCTGACTATTCTCTTTTTTTTTGAGAAATCCTGTTGACAAATTCACTGGAAAGGATTATTATGTGACTAATACAAAAAACCGTTGAGAAAGAGGAGTAAGCTTCCCAACAAGATCACAGAGAGCCGCAGGTGGTGGGATTGCGGTATGGCGTTGTTAGCTGAATGGACTTTTGAGGGCAGTTCTGAACATATGTTAAGTAGGGACTGACGGATTCCGCTTCCGTTATGATTGCGGCGTATATGTTAGTATACGAAAAGTGGACTGATTGTCAATTTGAGTGGCACCGCGGATAAGTTTATTCGTCTCAAGTACAGGTATCCTGTACTTGAGACGTTTTTTTATTTCATGGGAGAATCCTTTGAACTGTACTATGAAACAAAAAAGCTTCCGGGCAGATGCGCACAATGTGCATAGGAAGACTGCTAAAGCAGCCGCCCATCGGCGACAAGTTCCTCAAAAATTGAGGGATTTAGAAAATTCGAGACGGACTTGTCCGCTTTGTTCTTTCACAGCAGCCTATGTCCTGTATTAAAAAACCTCTCGCTCAAAACGGTTCTGATTAAAGGAGGATTTTATTTATGAAAAAATCAATGCTTGCGATTCTTGCTTCCCTTAGTACGGCTGCTATGTTGGCAGGATGCAGTTCGGGCAATCCGGCTTCTGATACTGCCTCTTCCAACGCATCCAAACCGGCCTCTGACAGTGCTTACACCATCGGCATCGGCCAGTTCGCCGACCATGGGTCTTTGGACAACTGCAGAGAGGGATTTATCATGGGCCTTGCCGAAGAGGGATTGAAAGAGGGGGAAAACCTCACCATTCTTTATGAAAATGCACAGACAGACGGCTCAGTGACCAATCAGATCAACACCAATTTTGCAGCAGAGAAAGTGGACCTAATCTGCGCAGTTGCAACTCCAATGGCCCAGTCCGCTTACGGAGTAGGAAAGAAAAATAATATCCCGGTTATTTATACCGCAGTGACCGATCCAGTTACTGCAGAACTTGCCAATGCAGACGGCAGTCCGGTAGGAGAAATTACCGGAACCAGCGACAAGCTGCCGGTTAAAGAACAGCTTGAAATGATCCGCGCTATTCTTCCGAATGCAAAAAATATCGGTATCCTGTACACTACCAGCGAGGCCAATTCTGCTGCTACTATTGCAGAATACAAGAAACTGGCTCCTGATTATGGCTTTACCATTGTAGAAGGTCCTGTCACTTCCAGCGCTGACATCTCTCTGGCAGCCGACTCTCTTCTCACAAAGGCAGACTGCCTGACCAATTTAACAGACAATACCGTTGTGGCATCTCTTCCAGTCATTCTGGACAAAGCAACTGCCAAAAACATTCCTGTATTTGGCAGTGAGATTGAGCAGGTAAAAATGGGCTGCGTTGCCGCAATGGGCTTAGACTATATCGAGCTGGGAAAACAGACCGGCAAAATGGCCGCCAAAGTCTTAAAAGGCGAAGCCAAAGCCAGCGAATTAAATTATGAAACCATTGCAGAAGCTGCGTTTTATGGAAATACCAAAGCTGCAGGGCAATTAGGCATTACTCTTCCAGAGGAATTGACTTCTTCCGCCAGAGAAATGTTTGACACAATTTCAGCCGAATAACAACATGGAGGAACTGCTTTATGACTATCCTGTTAGGCATTTTAGAAGAAGGACTTGTCTATGCGATTATGGCCCTCGGTGTCTACATCACCTATAAGATACTGGATTTTCCGGATCTTTCTGTAGACGGCACATTTCCCATGGGAGCCGCCTTTACGGCGACTTTGATTATTTCCGGAGTAAATCCGTACCTGACTCTGATTTTATCTTTCCTTCTGGGGGCCCTTGCCGGCTGCATTACCGGGCTAATCCATGTCAAACTGAAAGTGCGGGATCTTTTATCTGGCATCATTGTGATGACCGGCCTGTATTCCATCAACATGCGCCTTGCAGGTGGGAAGGCAAACCTGCCCATTTTCAGCCAGGAAACAATTTTTACCAACTCTGCTCTGCTGTCTGTAATTCCTGAGAATCTGGCGCCTTACACAGTAATCCTGATCCTTCTTGCGATTGTGCTGATCTGCAAAATTCTTTTGGATTTATACTTAAAAACCCGCTCCGGCTACCTTCTTCGGGCAGCCGGAGACAATGACACTCTGATTACTTCCCTGGCAAAAGACAAAGGCATGGTAAAAATCCTGGGCCTTGCCATCGCCAATGGATTTGCTGCCCTTGCCGGCTGCATCTACTGCCAGCAAAAGGAAGTGTTTGAAATCACCATGGGGACCGGAACCATTGTCATCGGCCTTGCCAATGTTATTATCGGAACCCAGTTGTTTAAAAATTTCCGGTTTATCAAGCCGACTACTGCTGTCATTATCGGATCCATTATTTACAAAGCCTGTATCTCCTTTGCCATTTCAAAAGGCAATCCATTTGATTTAAAACTGCTTACTTCTATGCTGTTTTTAATCATTTTAGTATGCAGCAATTATGTAAACAGATCTTCCGGAAAGAAGGGAAACAGCCATGCTTGAACTGAAAAACATTCATAAATATTATAATGCGGGAACTGTAAATGAAATGTGCCTGTTCCAGGATTTTAACCTGACTATTCCGGACAAACAGTTTGTCTCTGTTGTGGGGAGCAACGGTTCCGGAAAGACTTCCATGCTGAATCTGATTTGCGGCAGCATTCCTTTAGATTCCGGTTCCATTTTAGTTGGCGGCAAGGAGATTACCAGAATGCCGGAGCACAAACGCCAGCGGCGGATTGGACGGGTTTATCAAAATCCCGCCATGGGAACCTGTCCCCATATGACCATTCTGGAAAATATGGCTCTGGCTGACAATAAGGGAAAATCTTTTAATCTCCTTCCCGGAACCAACAAAAAACGCATTGATTTCTATCGGGAACAGTTAAAAACCCTTGGACTTGGACTGGAAGACAAACTGGATGTAAAGTCAGGCGTACTCTCCGGAGGCCAGCGGCAGGCCATGGCGCTTTTAATGTCCACCATGACCCCCATTGAGTTTTTAATTCTGGATGAGCACACTGCTGCCCTGGATCCCAAAACTGCTGAAGTCATTATGGAACTGACTGGAAAAATTGTCCGCGAAAAAGAGCTTACTACCATTATGGTCACCCACAATCTCCGGTACGCAGTAGCATACGGTGACCGGCTTTTGATGATGCATCAGGGGCATGCAGTCATCGATGCTTTTGGCGAAGAAAAAAAGGCACTTACGATTGATGCCCTGCTGGAGCGTTTTAACGAAATCAGCATCGAATGCGGCAATTAATCTTAGAAACATTTGCCTTCTTAACCAGATATGGATAGTATGCAAAATTGCCCTGCCACTGTTTAATAGTGGTAGAGGTGATAGACATGGTAACATATGACAGGCTGTGGGAGACGATGAAGGCAAAAGGCGTTACCCAATACCGCCTAATTAAGTATTATGGTATCAGCGCCGGCCAGATCGGCCGTTTAAAGAAAAATATGTACGTTTCCACACATACCCTGGATGTGCTCTGCAACATTTTAAAATGTCCAGTAGAAGACATTATCGAAATCCGTCCAGATGATATGGATTACGTACCTGCATCTTCTCAAATCGAGGAGCAAAACCATCCGTAAATGTATGCAAAAAAGAAGAAGCGAGCGTTTCCAAAAAGGAGACTTTCGTTTCTTCTTTTCTTTTTTACAGTCCTATCCCCTGGGCGAAAAAAACTGCTGCTGCTGCTCCTATTGCCACCATCAAAAGACCTTTATCAAAATATGCTAGCGCAATAGCCGTCCCGCATCCTGCCGCTGCGCTTCCTACAGATCCGGTACAGTATAAAATCGCCGGAAAGGTCATAGCAGAAAGCACTGCATAAGGCACATAGCTTAAAAATGATCGTACAAACCGGTTCGTGATTTTTTTTCGGAACATTGCCATGGGAATCACCCGGATCAAGTAAGTCACTCCGGCCATAATTACAATGCCTCCAGCCAAATACACTGTCTGAATCTGGCCTGCGGTTTCGGTTACAGTTCCTGTCATGGCCCTTCCTCCTCTTCTTCTGCAATGGGAAATATGAGTGCTGCTGCCCCGCTTGCGATTATGGTAATCAGGATGACGCTCCATCCTCCCGACAAAAAGGACAACTTTGGCGTATAATAGCAGACTGCGCTTAATACCGCTGCCAATCCTGCTGTAAACAGCACTGCCTTATTTTTTTTGGCAGCAGGCACTACCACTGCTATAAACATGCCGTAAAGTGCGATTCCCAATGCATTGGATACGCTGACGGGAAGGAGTCTGGTCAATGCTCCTCCGGCAAGGGTCCCGCCAGTCCACCCAATCATAGGACCAGCAATCAGTCCTGCCAGGTAAGAGGCGGAAAGCGGCTCTTTTCTCTGCATGGACACTGCAAAAATCTCATCCGTAATCCCAAAAGATACAGCCAGACGCTGCAGTCCTGTCATCTGAGCCTCTACCTTTTGGGACATAGACAAAGACATTAGAAAATACCGGATATTAATGACTGCCATACTGATCGCCAGTTCTATATACGTTCCGCCCGCCAGAATCAGGCTGGTACCTGCAAACTGTCCTGCGCTGGTCAGATTGGTAAGCGAAATGACTACTGCAGCAGACAAAGGCAGTCCGGAAAGAACAGCTGTCATCCCGTAAGCTGCAGATACACTGAAGTACCCCAGGCAGATAGGGATTCCGTCCCGCACTCCCTGTTTTAGTTCTTCTGTTCTCATACCTGCTATCTGGCCATCTCAAGCTGAGGCCCCTTTGAATGATGGGCCTTGATAATGGTCTCTATCTCCTCAAGATTGGAAGAAGGCAGATCTCCCGGAATTGTGTTTTTTACTGCGCTGGTAGCATTGCCGTAGCTGACTGCCTTTGCACAGTCCCCTCCGCTGGATAACAGACCGTAAAGAGCGCCGGAAATATAGGCGTCGCCGCTTCCCACCCGATCCACTACCTCAATATCGCGGTAAGGTTCTTCCTCATAAAACTCATCTCTTGCCGCATCATAGATAATAGATCCAAAACTATGGCGCTTTGGACTGTGGACGGTTCTCTGAGTTGACGCAACAATGGAAATCGGATATTCTTTTGCAAAACTTTTCATCATTTCTTTTGCTGTTCCGGTCTTTAAAAAGGTAAGTCTGGCCGTATCCTCCGAACAAAAGAAAATATCTACATATGGAAGAATCTGCTCAATGCATTCCTTTGCCTCAGCGCCTGTCCAGAGATTGCCCCGGAAATTGACATCAAAGGAAACCAGTGTTCCAGCCTCTTTAAAGCGCTTAATCGCTTCCACTGCTGTCTTTCGGATCTGGGGACTCAGTGCCAGCGTGATTCCGCTGGTGTGAAAACATTTGGTAGCGCTGTAAACCTCTTTTGGAATTTCATCAATGGTTAATGAATAAAAGGAACTGTTGGTTCTGTCATAAATGACTTTGGGTTTTCTGGGGTATGCCCCGTTTTCATAGTAGTAAATGCCGACTCTGGCAGACGGCGACTTATCATAGATAAAAAAATCATCGCTGACTCCATAAGAACGAATCTTTCCTTTCATAAAGCTTCCAATGTCATGAGACGGAATTTTGGAAATAATACCAGTATGGAGTCCCAGCAAAGAAACACCTACCGCTACGTTTAGTTCTGCGCCTCCTACCTGTTTTTCAAATACATCACAGCGCATCAGACGTTCGTTATTCGGCGGAGACAGACGCAGAAGAAGCTGTCCCAGGGTTACCAAATCAAATGTTCTTCCCATGTTTTCACTCATATCACATTTCCTCCCATTGAAAATTTTAGGCGTTTGCGAAACGCCAAAACCCGCATAAATACGGAATTCTTTTTGTCACAAAATAAAATAACTCCTCACTGGTTTATGGTAAATGTCCGGTTATCCACATTTCATTCCAGAATTCGCGCAAAGCACGAATCCGTCTTTGTTTTGGCTCAAGATTGCAAACGAACTTAGCGAGTTTTTCAATCACCTAAAAAGAAAGTTTCCCATACTTTCTCATACCGGCAAACCGAGAAAACCTGCTACTGGCCGCTTTTGGGGATGCTTGGCAATAAAAAGCGGCCAACTCCTGAAAATGGAATCGGCCGTCAAAACTCACACTATCTCTGTACGCGTCCTGAACCGTCTCCGCCTGCCAGATTGTCAACATCTGCGCGGGTAACCAGGTTGAAGTCGCCAGGAATTGTATGCTTTAGTGCAGAAGCTGCTACTGCAAATTCCAAAGCTGCCTTCATGTCCTTGCCGTCTGCCAGACCACAGATTAAACCTGCTGCGAAGGAGTCGCCGCCGCCTACGCGATCCACGATAGGAGTAATGGAATACTTTCTGGAGTGGTAGAACTCGCGGGTCTTTCCATCCATAATACATGCAGACCAGCCGTTGTTGGATGCAGAGTAGCTCTCACGTAAGGAACTGATGATATACTTGAAGCCAAACTTGTCAGCCATCTGATTAAAGATGTCAACATAGCCTGCTAACTCCAGTGCACCAGAAGTAACGTCAGTGTTGCCTGGCTTAAATCCAAGAACCTTCTCAGCGTCCTCTTCATTGCCGATGCAGACATCTACGTACTGCATTAAGTTGGTCATAACCTTCTGTGCCTTCTCGGAAGACCATAATTTCTTGCGGAAGTTCAAGTCAACGGATACAGTAACACCATGCTTCTTAGCTGCCTGAAGTGCCTTCTCGGTCAATTCAGCTGCGGAATCGCTGACAGCCGGGGTAATGCCGGTAAAATGGAACCAGTCAGCATCTGCGAAAATCTCATCAAAGTCAAATTCGTCAGCAGTTGCAGTTGCAATGGAAGAATGTGCTCTGTCGTAAACAACATTAGATGCTCTCATTGCGGAACCGGTCTCTAAAAAGTAGATGCCCAGTCTCTCGCCGCTTCTTGCGATATGCTTTGTGCCTACGTTGTATTTTCTCAAAGCTGCTACTGCGCACTCACCAATGGGGTTAGCCGGTACTGCGGTAACAAACTCTGCATCATGGCCGTAATTTGCCAGAGAAACTGCTACGTTTGCTTCGCCGCCGCCGTAATTGATATCAAACTCATCTGCCTGGATAAACTTTTCGTTATTTGGGGTAGATAATCTTAACATGATCTCGCCCATGGTTACAATCTTTGCCATTTTCACATTTCTCCTTATAGTTGTATTTATCTCGGATATTTGAATAACTGCCTGATGCTCTGCACTTATTTGCGTGCTGCTGCTACTGCTGCTACAAACTCCTGCGCCTTCTTGGTCACAGCCTCAAAATCGCCGGTCTTAGCGCCCTTGGTTAAGCTGCTTCCGGTACCAACTGCGTATGCACCGGCATTGATCCACTTGTCAACGTTGTCAACATCAACACCGCCGGATGGCATAAACTCACCCTGAGGCAAAGGTCCCTTGAAGGAACTGATAGCTGCTGGGCCAACGATATTGCCTGGAAAGATCTTGATAACATCACAGCCTGCCTCTAATGCGGTAACTGCCTCGGTTGGAGTCATAACGCCTGGAAGCATTGGAACTCTGTAACGGTTGCACAGCTTGATGGTTTCTACGTTTAAGCTTGGGCTTACTACGTAGTTTGCGCCTGCTAAGATAACCTGTCTTGCAGTCTCTGGATCCAGAACGGTACCAGCGCCGATTACAACCTTCTCGTTATCTTTGTACTTATCTGCCATCAGCTTAATAAATTCAACAGGGTTGCCTTCATCCATGGTCATGGTAATCTCAATGAAATTAATACCGCCTGCAATAATTGCATCCACAACCTTTTCACCCTGTTCCAAGTTCTTTGCACGAACAACGGCTACCAGGCAGTCTTCTTTCATTCTTGCTAAAACCTGCTCTTTTTTCATGTTAATCTCCTTCTCTCTTTTTTGCGTCTTACGCCTCATAGTTTATTCGCATATGCGATTCATTTTCGCATTTGCAATTCTCATACTGCTATTCTAATCGCTTGACCAGAATTTGTCAACAGGAAACGCCTAGATTTTCCCTAAAAAACCCATTAATTTTGAGACCTCTCTGGCCTTTTCCCGTACCGTCCGTCCCAGGGCCTCGTAATCTTCTGTGGGCTTATACAAGCTGGAAACACTGATGGCTCCGAACACATTGCCGTCACTGTCAAAAACCGGCGCTCCCACGCACTCCATATGCTCTTCCGCTTCTCTGGCATCCAGGGCATATCCTCTCTTAAAAATCTGCTCCAGTTCTTTTTTAAGGGCTGCCTTTGTGGTCAGGGTCCTCTCTGTCTTTTTTACAAATGTTATTTTGTCAATGATTTCCTCTCTAAGACTTTCTTCTGTAAAGGCCAGAATCGCTTTTCCCAGAGATGTACAGTACAGAGGACTTTTCGTCCCCACTGTGGCAGTGGTAATAATCGGATTTTCCGGCTCAAACTTGCATAAATATACCAATTCCTCATCCGATCGAACCCCAAAAAAGACCGTCTTTCCCACCTGACTGGAAAATTGTTTTAAAACCGGCTCTATGGTGCGGATATAATCCAGGTTATTGGTATAATTAATCCCGATCCGGTATGCGGTAAGACCAATCCGATATTTCTGTTTCTGTCCTCTGGATACATGGATCATACCGGTTTCCGCTAAAGTAATGACAATGTCATAAGCGCTGGTCTTAGGCAGATCCAGTTCTTCGCATATTTCATCCAGCGTAATGCCTTCCGGTCGTCTGGATACCAGTTTTAATATTTGCACCGCGCGCAAAGTTGTACGGTTGAGTTTCATTTTAGGGGTTCCTCCATTTTGCTGTATATGGTATTTGCGATTTCAATTCGTATATACGATATTGTACAGGAACCTTTTAAAAATTTCAACCACATTTTTAGAGCAGTTATAATGTTACGCCCTGTTTGAAAATCGCCATGTCATGGAACCCGGCTTCTTCTGCTTTTACTTTTTTACCAGATGCCACTTCCAGTACATAATCAAATAGATTCCGAGCCAGTTCTTCCTTCGTCATGTCTTCCACCATCCGGCCCGCGTTAAAATCAATCCAGTTGTCTTTATGGCCTGCCAATCCAGAGTTGCTGGAAATCTTTACAGTAGGCACAGGAGAGGCAAACGGAGTTCCCCGTCCGGTTGTAAATAAGACAATGTGGGCGCCGGACAAAGCCAGGGCTGTGGAAGCAACCAGATCATTTCCAGGTGCAGAAAGCAGATTCAGTCCTTTTGTCTTTACCGGTTCCGCATAAGCTAACACGCCTTTAACCGGCGCACTGCCCGACTTTTGGGTACATCCTAAAGACTTGTCCTCTAATGTGGAGATTCCTCCTTTTTTGTTGCCCGGAGAAGGATTCTCATAGATAGTCTGGTCATGACGCGTAAAATAATTCTTGAAATCATTAATTAAATCAACGGTTTTGTCAAAAAGTTCCGGGGTCTCGCAGCGGTTCATTAAAATCGTCTCCGCTCCAAACATTTCCGGTACTTCTGTCAGGATTGTCGTTCCCCCTTTAGAGACCAGAATATCGGAAAATGCTCCTACTACCGGATTGGCCGTAATGCCCGATAAACCATCGGAGCCGCCGCATTTCATGCCGATAATCAGCTCACTGGCATCGATGGCTTCTCTGGAAAAGGCGCCTGCATAATCTGCCAGCTCTTCTAACAGCGCCATGGCTGCCTCCTGCTCATCTTCTGTATCCTGGCACTGTAAAAATTTTACTCTCCTGGGATCGTAATCTCCAATATAATCCATTAATACCGGAATGCTGCTGTTTTCGCAGCCCAGCCCCAATACTAAAACACCGCCTGCATTGGGATGGTGAATCATATCTGCCAGCGCTTTTCTGGTATATTCCTGGTCATCCCCCATCTGGGAACATCCATAAGGGTGAGGAAATGCAATGACGTCTTCTACATTGCCCCCTACAAACTTCTGGGCTTTTTTCTCCAGAGCCTTTGCAATGGAATTGACGCAGCCAACAGTGGGAATAATCCAGAGTTCATTGCGCACACCCGCTTTTCCGTCTGATCTGCGGTATCCCTGAAAATATGCGTGTTCGGTTTCTTTTAAAGAACTGTCTACTGGTTCATATGTATAGGAGAGCAAATCGCCTAATGCGGTCTGCAGGTTGTGGACATGGACCCACTGGCCTTTTTGAATCTCTTTTTTGGCATGGCCAATGCAAAATCCATATTTCACAATGTCCTCTCCTTCTTTTATGGGCAGCAATGCAATCTTATGGCCCTGGGGAATTTCCTCCAATACAGTCACCTGCGCATCCCCTATCTGCAGTGTTTCCCCTTTTGCAACAGGGCGCAAGGCAACTGCCACATTGTCCGTTTCATTGATTTTTACAAAATCCTGCATATCCTGTATTCTCCTCGCATTATAAAGTAGTAGTTAGGCGTTTGCGAAACGCCGCAAGCCGCATAAATACGGCATTTTTTGTTACCTAAAAACAAATAACTCCTCACCGGATATGGTATAATCGAGTTGTCTAAAAACTAAAATCCACAATCCATGAAAGGAGTTATTCTGATACCTATGATACCATATAAACAGCTTTCTTTGGCAGATATTTTTTCAGATTGCCATGAAAAATTTGATAATGACAAACCTGTGTTTCTTTCTCTATTGGAAACCCATATCGATATTGATGAGTTTATTCCAATTTCTGTTATGTTTTCAAGTTTGGCATTATTACGAACGGTCTGGGGATTATTCGCCATATTTGCTTTTATAACAAGGATTTCATGGTTTCAATAAGGCTGCAATCACAGGTTCTTCCTGTCAATATTGTAAGCGCTTACAATTATTTTACAGACTTTACTTAAAAAAGTCAATCAAAAAATAAAACCGGTTGCAATCTTTGTGGAAAATGGGTATAATGGCAATAGGTTGTAAGTGCTTACAGCCATTTGCTGACTGCGAGGTATCTGCATGAATATTTACGATGTATCAAAAAAAGCAGGGGTTTCTATCGCTACTGTTTCCCGCGTACTAAATGGAAATCCCAATGTTAGTGAAAAGACGCGGAACAAAGTGCTTTCTATTATGAATGAACTGGGCTACACCCCTAACATTTTTGCCAGAGGTCTGGGGTTAAATACCATAAAGACCATCGGCATCATGTGTTCCGATTCTTCTGATCTGTACCTTGCCAATGCCATCTATTATTTAGAGCGGGAACTGCGAAGCAGAGGATATGATTCCATTTTGTGCTGTACGGGCACTGATTTGGAAACCAAGCAGAAATACTTTGATTTGCTCCGCTCCAAACGGGTAGACGCCATCATTCTGGCCGGCTCTAAATTTGTAGAAATGAAGCCCAAAGACAATGCCTACCTGATCGATGCAGCCAAATTCCTGCCGATTATGCTGGTCAACGGGTATCTGGAAGGAGACAACATCTACTCTACCCTCTGCGATGACCATTCTGCTGCCTATAAAGCCTGCACAGGTCTGATTGAATCCGGAGTCCGCAGTCTTTTATATCTCTATACCAGCTATTCTTACAGCGGTCTCAATAAACTGCAGGGATATAAAGATGCACTGACAGACAAGGGACTTCCCATCCAGGAGGAATACATCTGCCAGTGTCCGAAGGATGTGGCCAGCGCCCAGGCCCTCTGCCAGAAGCTTTACAAAGACGGGTTGCGATTTGACGGCGTTCTGGCTTCTGACGACTCCTTAGCAGTGGGAGCTGTCAAATTTGCTCACCAGGAAGGGATTGCCATTCCTGAATCTCTTTCTGTCATCGGCTACAACAATTCCATTCTCGCCCAGTGCTCCTACCCGGAGCTGACTTCTATCGACAGCAAAGTGGAAGCGCTGTGCATTACTACGGTCAACACATTAATGGGAGTCTTTGACAGCGCCAACGTTCCTGCCAAAACCACCATTTCTGCTGACATTATAAAACGGGGAACCACTCACTAATTGTTATCAATTTATCAACAAGGAGGATTTACACATGAAACCATTTATGGACAAAGATTTCCTGCTTTCTACAGACATGGCAAAAACTTTGTATCACGATTACGCAGAGCCCATGCCTATTGTAGACTATCACTGCCATATCAATCCTCAGGAAATTTACGAGGACCGCAAGTTTGACAATATTACTCAGGTATGGCTGGGCGGCGATCACTACAAATGGCGCCAGATGCGTTCCAACGGTGTAGAAGAAACCTATATCACCGGAGATGCTTCTGACAGAGAAAAATTCCAGAAATGGGCGGAAACCATGCCGAAGCTGATCGGCAATCCTTTATACCACTGGAGTCATTTGGAACTGCGCAGATATTTTGGATATGAAGGCTATTTAAACGGCGATACTGCTGAAGAAGTATGGAATCTTTGCAATGACAAACTGCAAAACGATCCGTCCATGACCGTCCGCGGGCTGATCCGCCGCTACAATGTAAAGCTGATCTGCACCACCGACGATCCCATCGATACTTTGGAGTGGCATGAAAAGATTGCTGATGATGAAAGCTGCAAAGATATCAAGGTTCTTCCTGCATGGCGTCCGGACAAGGCCCTCAATGTGGAAAAAGCTACTTATGCTGACTACATTGCCCAGTTGTCCAGGGTAAGCGGTGTAGAGATTCTGGATTTTGCGTCTTTAAAAGAAGCATTAAAAGTCCGCATGGATTACTTTGCAAAGAGAGGATGCAATGTATCTGACCACGCATTGGAGTATGTAATGTATCAGCCGGCATCTGATGAAGAAGTAGATGCCATCATCGCAAAAGGATTAAAGGGACAAGCTGTAACCAGAGAAGAGGAATTAAAGTACAAGACTGCATTTATGCTGTTTATTGCAAAAGAGTACAACCGTCTGGGCTGGATTATGCAGCTTCACTATGGATGCAAGCGTGATAATAATGCCATGATGTTTGAAAAGCTGGGACCTGACACTGGATTTGACTGTATCAACAACTACGCTCCAAGTGCACAGATGGCTGACTTCTTAAATGCATTAAGTGCAACCGGCGAAGTTCCGAAAACTATTTTATACTCCTTAAATCCCAATGACAATGCTTCCATCGGCACTATCTTAGGCTGTTTCCAGAGCGCGCCTGCAGGCCGCATCCAGCAGGGATCTGCCTGGTGGTTCAATGATCACAAGACCGGCATGAGAGACCAGATGGTAAGCCTTGCCAATTTAGGCTGCCTTGGCAATTTTATTGGAATGCTCACAGATTCCAGAAGTTTCCTGTCCTACACCAGACACGAATATTTCCGCAGAATCCTCTGCGATTTAATCGGCGGATGGGTAGAAAACGGCGAATATCCTGCTGACATGAAGGCTTTGGAGGAAATCATAAAAGGCATCTCCTACAACAATGTGATCCGGTATTTTAAGTTTGATATCTAAATCCTGCAACATTTAAGACGGCGGAGAAATCGTATCCCGCCGTCTTAAGCTGTTCGCCTATTCTATTCATATACCCTTACTTCATAAATACATGCCTTTGGACTTTTGCAGGTAGACAGCACTTTTATTGCAATCTCATCACACATACAGCTTTCTGGAAAATGGATTACCTGAAGCCGCTGCCCTTCGCTGTTCTTTCTTAAAGTTTGAACCGTTTCTCCATCTAGTTTTAATTCTAGTTCATATTCTTTAATCAGTTCGGATGGTGAGTGAAATTCCTGACGTCCCAGCACATTTTCATCAATAGACGGAGTAATCTCTCTGGATAAGTTGGAGTCAAATGTCAGACGAATCTCTTTCACTTTAGTCTGCCCGGGCATCAAAAGACTTAAAATCGGCTTTTCATCCCCCTCCATATTGCAGCGCCAGCAATTCTGGTTTTCTCCAATCGTTCTTCCCCAGCCGTTTATGACGTTTTCCGGTTCACATCCCGGATCCTGGCGGTTGGCTTTTACAAAAGCAGTTCTGGCCAGATCCAAATCATCTTCATTTTTAAATCCCGGAATAAAACAGTCATCTTTTAAAAGCTGCTGCTGCAGTTCTCGGATATGCTTTAAAACGCCTCTGGGACTTTCTTTTTTCCGCAATGCGATAGCAGCTGCTGTCCCCACTGCCTGACCGACCACACTGCAGGTTCCCATTACCCTGGTCGAGGAAAATGCAATATGACTGCAGCTAATGGCTCTTCCGCCTAAAAACAGATTCTCAATATTAACAGAATACAGGCTGCGGTATGGGATGGTATAAATGTCATCGACATGATTCCATACAGTTGGATTGTCATTTTCGTTTAAAAAACCTTCTACTGTATGAACATCCATCGGCCATCCGCCATAGGCCACTGCATCATCAAAAATTCTGCTCTCGTTAATATCATGTTCTGTAAGAACGTAGTCTCCAATCAGACGCCTGCTCTCCCGCTTTCCCGGAAGAAATCCAACCCACTCCAAATCCATCTTGTCCGCGCCATGATCCCCACCGTTTTTAATGTGATCCCATACTCCGTAAACTGCCTTTAAAAGTTCATCCCGAAGCTCTTCCGCATCCGATATTGTATCCAATGTCTTCCCTCCCAGTTCAATCCACCAATAGCCAGATTTTACGGATGTATGTTCCCGAAACCTTAACTGTTCTTCCGTATAGGTGTTGGCCCACTTAGGAGGGATAAATGTCACTGGTTTTCCTGCATCTTTTGCCAGAAACATCAGGGAATTTCCCATTGTATACGAATCCTCTCTATCAGGCGCAAGACTTTCTCCATATTCGCCTTTTCCTTCTCTTCCTTTTCTGAATACAGCACCTGCCAGAAGTCCCAGGGTCCCGTCTCCCGTTCCGTCCATAAAATAGGTTCCCTGGATCCGGAATACCTTTTCCGTTGTCATCTGAACTGCTCTTATCCCCTGAATCCGATTGCCCTCAACATAAACTTCTGTCATATGGGTATTTAAATACAGACTTAAATTTTCCTGAAAATGGACGGTTTCCCAGAGAACTGTATCAAAAATCGGGTAATTCATAGTCGGATTGCGCCGCTTATTCTCCAAAAGAATTTCTTCTAAAATACCGGTCTCTCTGGCATCTGGACGGCTCATATGATGATCCGCTCCGCAGATATGCATCCGATGCTCAGATCCGGCATTGCCTCCTAAAATTGGCCGATTCTGTATTAATGCTGTTTTGACGCCTTTCCTTGCTGCTGCTACAGCAGCACAGACACCTGACATCCCACCCCCTACTACTACAAAATCATAGGATTTATCAATCACTGCTTTTTCCATCTGCTCACCTCAGCAACTAATACTTTAGGGAGTTACTCCCAGTTCTTTCAGGCGATTCTGCACTTTAACTGGTTCCAGATTTCTCGGCAGAATCCCTTCTTTTACACAAATAGAGGCTGCAATTCCCACTGATTGCCCCATATTGGCGCAGATAGGCATAACCCGATAATTGGAATGGGCCATATGGGTTCCGCAGATATCACGCCCTGCCAGATACAGGTTTTCTACCTCTAAGGGAACAAAGCAGCCATACGGAATCGTATAGCCTTTTGTCTGTGTAAATTTTTGCTGGCATCCAGTCTCATCCAGTCCATTTCCTGTCATATTGTGTACATCAAAATTAAAGCTGGCTTTTGTTACGATCCATTCTTCAAACACTCTTGCTTCTAAAATATCTTTTTCTGTAATCTCCGCCTCTCCCTTAAAATGTCTGGTTTCCCTTACACCAATCAGGGACGCAGAACTTATCAGATAACAATGTTCAAAACCCGGGACAAATTTTCTAAGAAACTCTACAATTGCATCCATCTGGCGTCTGCACACCAGAGTTGCCTTGGTCAAATCTCTGGTATCTGTTCCATCAATTCCTGTGCAGTTTGTCATATTACAGGTTACCACGCCTGGAAGGGTTGTTTTATATAAAAGTACATGACCAGCTGGAGCAGGCAGATATTCTTTTCCTAATTCCTGTATATCTCCGGCCGGAATCTGAAAGTTTTCCTCAAATGAGCCTGGGAATACCCCTCGTTTTACATCTACGCCGGCCACTTTAAACATAATGGAAACTGGCTGCATCCGTCCATCCCTTTCTCTTCCTACAAAATAAGGTGCTCCTGCCCTTGCAGCAATATCTCCATCCCCAGTAGCGTCAATTACAATTTTAGCCTCTATCGCCCTGCGCCCAGATTTGCTTTCTGTAATTACGCCTTTTATCGTACTTCCATCCATAATTGGTTCACACGCAAAGGTATATAACTGCAGTTCTACTCCAGCCTCGTCTAACATATTTAAAAATACGGTTTTCAATTTTTCCGGGTTAATAATCTGTCTTGGGCTTCCATTTATTTTATGAACTTCTCCTGCTTCAGAACAATCTGCTGAACGTTCCAGAATTTCTTCATAAAATCCTCCTTCTGTATTGCCTGTCCAGTGACTCATCAGTCCTGCTGTAGCAATTCCTCCTACATCTCCGCTCTGTTCCACCAACACTGTTTTTGCTCCTTCCCTGGCCGCACAGATTGCTGCTGAAACTCCGGCCGGTCCTGAACCAAGCACCAGAACATCGCACTCTGCTGCTACCGGAATCTGTTTTTGAGGTTCTGTTATATATTTCATAATATTCCTCTCTCCTATCCTTTCACTGCTCCGGCTACTAACCCTTTTACAAAGAATTTCTGTCCAAACAGGAATACCAGAAATGCTGGGATCAACGCAGACGCGGCAGCAGCCATTACCAGATTATATTCAGTAACGCTTTCTTCAATAAAGTTGGTCAGCGCAATCGGAATGGTATACAACCTCCAGTCGCTTAAAAATACCAGCGGCTCTAAATAGCTGTTCCAATTCCATAAAAATACTACCATTGCCAGAGACGCCATACTTGGTTTTGCAATAGGAACCATGATTTTTGCCCAGATTACATATTCATTAGCCCCGTCCACTCTGGCAGACTCACGAAGTTCATCTGGAATCTGCATGAAATACTGCCTCATCAGGAATGTACCGGTAATGGTAATAAGTCCTGGAAGAATTAATGTCAGGTGAGTTCCGGTAAGTCCCATCTTATTAAACATGACAAACTTTGGAATCAGAGTAATCTGACTTGGAATCATCATGGTCGCCAGATACAGAAGGAACAGCACATTGCGTCCTCTGAATTTAATTTTCGCAAAAGCGTAACCGGCCAGAGTACTGGTCAGCACCGATCCGATCAGATTAATGACTGCTATTTTGATAGAATTTAAATAGGCCAGGCCAAAATGGTAGTCTCTTGCTGCAATCCCGCCAATATTCCATACTTTTTTATAGTTATCCGGATAAAAGTAATCTGGTATCCAGTCAATCGGAAGTTTCATAACATCCAAAGGAAGCTTCATGGAAGCGGAAATCATCCAGATAAATGGAGTAACCATCGAAATTGCCAGCGCTCCTACCAATACTGTACATACCAGCCTCCGAATCAGACGTTTCTGTTTTTCTCTTCCCGTCTTTTTCTTATTTGGCATATCCGTTCCTCTCCCTTCTTTAATAACTTACCCATTTTTTCTGTCCCTTCCACTGAATCATGGTTACAGCAAACAAAATGAGAAACAGAATCCAGGACATGGCGGATGCATAACCCATACGGTAAAATGTAAATGCAGATGTATAAATATAATATACCAATACATTTGTAGCGGTTCCAGGGCCTCCTCTTGTCATAATCTGAATCGGTGCGAACACCTGGAAAGAGGTGACAAATGTAGTAATTACCAGGAAAAATGTAGTTGGAGATAAAAATGGTATTGTAAGTTTAAAAAACTTTGTTATTTCACTTGCACCGTCAATCTCCGCTGCTTCATAAATGTCCTGAGGAAGTCCCTGGATAGCTGATGTATAGATCATAATCGCATATCCCACACCGGACCAGATTGTCATCAAAATAATCGCAGACAATGCCCAGTGACTGTCTCCCAGCCATTGAGGCGGATTTTCCACTCCCAGTGCTTTTACCAGCTGGGTAAACGGTCCCCACGGAGAATACATCATTACCCATACAATTGCTACTGCAACTACATTGGAAATATAGGGCATAAACATGGCCAGACGAATAGGCAGCTTGGCAAAACAGAACTTATCAATTACAACAGACAGCACCAATGCCAGAAAAATCGTGATTGGTACGACTGCTACTGCAAAAACAATGGTATTTACCAACGAACTGGTAAACCACTCGTCCTTCCACATATCAATAAAGTTCTGAAAACCAATGAAATTCCAGTTGCCAAATCCCTGAGTATAATCCCAGTCTGTCAGGCTGATGATCAGCGAAAAAACCATTGGAAACAGTGTAAACAGCAGAACTCCGATAATATTCGGCAGAATAAACGAATATCCAATTAAATCTATCTTCATCTGTTTACTCAGTTTAAACTTCATCCGGATTCCTCCTTTCTTTCAGAAGTCATACTGCAAAATGACAGGTTCATTCTGCAGCATGCTTTTATTTTTTACTGCTTTAATATCGCATCTCCTCGTTCTTTTGCTTTTGTAAGTCCTTCTTCTACTGTCTGCTCTCCGATAAAGATCTTTTCCAGTTCCTCAACAGCAATTTTCTTTACTTCTGCAATATGGTTGGTAATAGACGGAACTGCATAATTATCTGCCGGAGTAATCAAAATTTTCATAGCAGTTTCTTTGTCTATGAGAGTTTCTGCACCCTTTAAAAATGACGCGGTAACCTCTTCCGGATTATAGGTATTTGCTGCTGGAACACGTCCTCCTTCTGCTACCGGAAGCATTCCTTCGGTTGCATACCATTTTGCAAATTCCCATGCTTCTTCAATGTGTTCAGACTTTGGATTAATGCACAGATGGTCGCCGTATCCGCCCTGGGTATAATTTCTCTGTCCTTTTTCTACTACCGGATAGGGTGCAAAAGCAGTTACAAAATCGTGGGGATAATTGGCAGTATCTTTAATACTCCTTACCATCCATGGGCCAATGGTCATAGCAGATTTTTCAGTCAGGAACATACCTTCCTGAGAAAGTTTCTGGGTCATGGAATCTGTATGAGTTGGAGATGTTTGATCCACATTCATCATATTGTTGATGAGTTCCACTGACTTTACAACAACCGGATCTAAAAAGGCTGTCTCTGTTTCACTTAAGTACATGGGGTCACCACCATTGGTCTGAGCTACCAGATAGCTGAAAAGATAAGTCAAATCCTGCTGGGAATTCCAGAACATACCGTAGACCTTATCCTGTCCCTCCCCATGAGTCAGTTTTTTAGCAATCTCTCTGAATTCATCATAGGTCCACTCTGTCGGAACCTCAATTCCTGCTGCATCAAACATGTCCTTATTAATTACAATGCCATACTGATCCAGTTTGGTTGGAATGGAATAAGGTTTTCCATTGACATAGAAAGATTCGGCCATAGTTCCAAAGTAATCGGTTAATTTAAATCCGTCTCTTTCCATCAATTCTGTCAGATCCAACGCCATATTGCCTTCTGCCCGCTTTGTAAGGACATCAGGAGTATAGGTCATATATAAATCCACGCCTGTACCGGAAAGCAGATTGGTCTCCAGCTTTAGATTTCCGGTATCATCATTGACAAACCGTTCGTATTCTACCTGAATGCCTTTATCCTTATAAAGTTCATTAAAATTATCACACACAGCCTGGGGACCTGCCTCTGCCGGTACACCTCCCCACATTCTCAAGGTTACCGTTTCCCCGGAACCGTTCTCTTTTCCTGCTTCACTGGCTACCGTTTCTCCAGAAGCCCCGCCGGTTTCTTTTGGAGCGGAGGAACATCCGCTGATAAAAGACATAGCGGTAACTGCTGTCATCATACATGCAAGAACTTTTCTTCCTTTTTTCATAACCCTTACCTCCATTGCGACTTGTTTTCTATAGCTTTATTATACAAAAGACAGCCGGCTTTTTACCATACATCTGCCTGCTGTCTTTCTTCAAAATTCTGTGATTTTAGTTCTTCTAAACATTACCATCTTTCAAATCCTGCTGGCAGTCTTTCAAATTCTGCTTATATTTTTCTGCCAGCATTTTCCGAAATTCACTGGGTGATTTTCCTGTTCGCTTTTTATATTGGGCACTGAAATAATTCGGGTTGTCAATTCCTATTTTTTCTGCAATCTCACTGACAAGCATATCTGTATTTTTCAGCAATATGGTCGCTTTCTCCATCCGGCAGGTATTGATATATTCTACATAGCTGACACCTTCCTCATTTTTAAAAACATGAGAAAAATGGCTTTCACTCATATTGGCCAACGCTGCTGCAGAAGAGACTGACAAATCTTCTGACAAATTCATCTTTACATATTGTTTCACCAGTTTTATCCTCTGGCTGTATCTTCCTTTTTCTCTTTTCTGCTCTTCAAACACCTTCGCATAAGAGCGGAGCAAGTCCATTTCCGTCTCTTTTAAATCCTGAAAGAAGTCATAAATATCGGCTGCTTCCTCCAACGTAACTCCTTTTCTGTCACAAATAGCGGCTCCCCGAATTTCATGTCTCTCCAGATAAATAATCATTAAGCTGTGCAGTCTTTTTAGTTTCTTCCGCACATCTTTCGGCGCATACTTTTTTTGTTCCAGAAATTCCGCCAGTTCTTTAAAATATGCTTCTGCCTGCCCAAAATCTTGCTGCTCTAAAAATCTCTCAAATGCAATCGTCCTTAGATAATCCGGAAGTTCCATTTTTTCCCACTCTTTTTCTTTGTAAAACCGTATCTGACAGGGCGCGCTATAAAACAGTTCTTCCAATGTCTGCATATTTTGATTATAGCCCTGTTTCAGCCATGAAAAACCCTGTCCCGATTGACTGACAGTCCCACTGATTTCTAAGCCATAATACTGCCTTACAGTCTGTACCAATGTATAAAATGCTTTTTCTGATGCTACCCTCCCTCCTGTCTTTTCCTGAACAGCAATCAAAAATCGGCTGTCGTTTTCATGAAAGATCTCTGCACTCAATTCTTTTTGCCAGATTTCTTCTATCATATTAGTCATAGCAAATACTAACAAATCTTTTTCTAAAAAATCTTCCTGCCTTTGAATTACCTGATAATTGTCAATTCGGATCGATACCAGAAAATACTGCTTTGAAAAATCAATTTTTAAGGACAGTTCTCTTAATTTTTTCTCAATCTTTGTCAAAAACACTTTCTCTTCGCTTAATACCTGTTTGATTAAACTGTTCTTGATTACCGTCCGATTTTCTGCTGTCTGGTATAAATATTCTGCTTTTTCTTTTTTAATTGGAAGTTTTTTTGAAACCTCATCCAAAACTTTAAGCAATTCCTCTGTTTTTACAGTAAGTTTAAATATATAATCACAAGCTCCCATTTTCATCGCCTTGCGGACATTATCAAAATCATTATAATTGCTGAGAACAATAAACTTCATATCCGGATATTCATTCTGGCACTGTTCCATCAGCCAAAATCCATCTCTTGGGCTCATTTTCAAATCGGTCAGCACAATGTCCGGATGAAATTCCTTTATTTTTTCGTATGCCTCTTCTCCATCCTCCGCATCGCAAACCACTGTATAACCATACTGTTCCCATCTTGCCATTGATTTGATTCCGATTCGCACTAAAACTTCATCATCTGCAATCATCAAACGTTTCATTCTCTTTTTCTCCTCTCAAAACAGGAAGACGATATGTAACACAGGTTCCGCCCTGTTTCATCCCCTCTACAGACAGTCCATATTGTTTCCCGTAGGTCATGCGAATACAGGTGTCAACATTTTTTAATCCGATTCCCGTCATTCTTCCCCCGCTCTTTGATGCTGTAAATTCTTCTACTGCCTCTTTTGTAATCCCTCTTCCATCATCCTCTACAAACAGAAGGAAAATTTCTTCTATATATCCATATACCCGAATGCTCAATTCCTTTTTGTTTTTATCCCTTCCATGTATAATAGAATTTTCTACAATAGGCTGAAGAATAAATTTCATCATCTTTAAGTCTTCCATCCCTTCCATGATGTCAATTTCCAGCACACACTGATCCTGATAGCGCAGATTGTGGATATAAATAAAATTTTTAATATTTTCCAGTTCATCTTTTAATGTGACCTCTTCATCATTACGGCTTAAGCTGTATTTTAATACAGATGCCAGAGCATCAATGCTGCCCACAATGTTTTCTGCACCCCGGATTAACGCCATCCACCGAATCGAAGTCAGGGTATTAAATAAAAAATGAGGGTTTAACTGTGCCCGCAGAGACTCATAGCGGTATTGCTCTTTTTCCCTGCTCTCCTTCTCCAGCTTGTCAAACAAACTTCTGATATTATCGGACATTCGGACAAAAGCCCTGTTTAAATGTCCGATTTCATCCTTTCTCTTGACATCGATCCCTGTAAGTTCCTGATCCAATGTATATTCTTTCATTTTATTTGTCAGAAGTCCAATGGGCTTTACCAGCATTTTCACAGAAATATATGTTACCACCATAACCAGAAAAATTGACAGCACAATTACTGTATTCATTTTATCTGTCAGTGTCTGAATGCTGTTTAACACTTCTTTATAATTTGTAAAAATATAGACTTTCATAGGCGCATTAGCAAAAAGCCATGGTTTTGGCAAAGTATAATAACTAATCAGGTATTCCTCTGTACCGATTTTCTGTTTTTTATCACCAAACGGTTCTTCTTTTGTATCCTCATATACCTCTTTTAATTGCTCTGGGCTGATGATATTCTGCTGATTGGCAGAAAATAAAATATCTCCGTCTTTAATGCAGACAAATGCCTCATCCTCCGGTCCTGTATAATCCTTCAGAAGATTGGAAAATTGGGACTGCTCAATACTTATGATCAGCATTCCTACAGGAGTTCCTACTGTACCCTGCCGAAGCATCGCCCTGGCAAGAGAAATATATGTTTTTCCTTTTGCCTGATCTTCTGTTACATAGGCCGGACTAAACATTGACCAGGACATATGTCCTCCTGCTGTTTCTGCCTGTTTTACCCAATCTTCCTCTAAAAGGAACTCATAATCCCGGTAATTCAGACTCCAATTTGAATACACTCTTCCTGTCTGATCAAAAACTGTTATCTTAGCAGCTTCTGCCAAATCATCTGCAGACGTAACAATCATTTTGTCTACCAACTGATTAAAATACTGAATATTTTCATATTCTGTATAATTTCTGTCCTGCATCCGCTCCAAAAGTTCCTCATCTAAGGCAAAGGTGTTGGAAAGAATCGCCATACTTTGCAGCATTTTTAAAATATCTCTTTCACTGCCTGAAATATTTTGAAGAATCCGCTCACTAATTTTATTTTGAAGAACTGTCTCCATGGATTTTTCCACATAAATGCAAACCGCTGACATTGGCAGAACCACACAGACGGCAATCAGTATAAACATTTTTATAGCAAAACTGGAACACTTGTCTATAATTTTATCTATAAACCCTCTGCCTTCACCCATATTATCCTTGCCCCCTCATATCCCCTGTATTCTTAGTACAGTATGCCATATTTAAAAACAAATGGCTAGAAATTTTTGTCAAAAAAAGGGACTTCCGAAGAAGTCCCAAATCCTTAAGCCACTATTTTACAACATTGCGCCGGATGCATCAAACTGGTATACAACGCCGTCAATAGTCAGAGATGCATTTGCCGTCATAATGCCTCCGTTTGCCGGATCCAGATAATACCAGGTCTCTCCCAGTTGTTTCCATCCAGTCACTTTCTCATAGTTTTCAAAGTAATACCAAAAGCCGTCTATCTGTTTCCATGAAGAAGAAGGAATAGACTGGCTGTAATCCGTAAATGCCAGTTCCAGGCAGACCGCCCCCTCAATGCCCTTTACATTGCCGCTGTCCGTACACTGCCAAATCGTACGGTTCGGGTAGCTGTTAATTGTGCCGTAGCGAGCATACCAAATATCATATGGAATCTGACTGGTATCCATCTTATTGGCCAGCCAGTCATGATAGCTAAATACAATTGGTTTAAATCCGGCTGCTTCCACAGTCTGACAGAATGCATTGACAATGTCAGTCATCTGCTGTCTGGTAAGTCCCGCTTCCTCAAAGACTTTGGATTCCACATCCATTGCGATGGGGTAGGAAACTTTATATTCCTTTGCAGTGCGGACTGCAAACTGCGCCTCTCTTACTGCATCCTCCACTGTCAGTGCCTGAGAATACAGGTATGTACCAACTTGAAGTCCTGCTTTTGCTGCCTCCCGCATATTTACATCAAAGTAGGGATCCAAATCATCTGCATACCCCATGCGGATAAATGCAAACTGAATGTCATCAAAAGCCACTTCCTGCCAGTCAATGTCCTGCTGATACTTGGATACACTGATGCCTCTTGACAATGCCCCCTCAATCATAGTACCTTCGCTGTTTACATACTGGCCGTTTACTTTTGTAAAAGCACCGTTTTGAGACACTGTATAATCCCGATTTAACCCGTCCGCTGTCTCTAAACCGATTCCAGGGCCTGCTTCCAGAGTTTCTGCAAAAGAGGGCATCACTGCCAGTGTACAAAAAATCCCTGTTGTCAGCACAGTTGCCAGCAAACGGTTCTTTTTGAGCCTTCTCTCTGATAAATTGCTTCTCATCTTTTCCCTGCTTTCCTAATTGTCTAAGCCATGAAAATGGCCTGTCAAAATATTGTAAAATCAGTATCAGCAATATTATACACGAACCTGTCTGCGTAATCAACCCGCTGCATATTCTTTTCTGTGGAAACCATTGTTTTTTGTCAATCTACTTTTCCTTCAATCTGGCAAAAGCCAAGTTTCAGGAAATCTCCGTCTCTGACGTTTACAAGAACTGTTTTCGTATGAAAGAAGTCATTTCTTAACACTCTGTAGCGAGCTTGCGGAAAGCATGAATAGCCCACCTCATAATATCCTACCTCAGAGTCATCATTCATCCTAAGGCGGTAAGTTCCTTCCGGAATATGGTAGCCAACTTTAAACATCGCACCTTTTCTATAATCGATCTCCGGCATCTCATCTATAGGAGTAATTGAGCATGTATCCGATATATAAAATGTTTTCTCCATACCCAGATACACGATCATATTGTACTTAAGACGTTCTGAACCATCACCATCTGAAATATCAAAATTTACACTGTCGCTCTGTGGTATTATCACATATTCCCCTGGCAGAAAGTCTTTATAAGCCCCTACTTCATACGCTCCTCCCTCATAGAGATGAGAAGTAGGCGTAGTTGTCAGCGAAAGTCCTTTCTGCACATTTTCTTCCTCTGAAATGGCTGCATCTTCTTCATTTTTCGTCTGCATACTGAAATTCCCTATTTCAGGATAAGCAGACTCATCATAGGGAACAGGCGCTTCTGTTGTAAGGTAAATAAAGTCGAACCCTGAACTGTCATTGGCCTGTACATCTATATGATACCAGACTCCATCAGCCTGTACAATGTTCCACTGATGTTCCTGGTTCCATGAATCTTCTTTTGCATGTACATAATAACATCCGATATCCATAGAATCACACAAAGCTTTAAACGCTCTTGCATAACCGGAACACTGGGCCTCATGGTATACTAAAGCCCCCCATGCAGTATTGGCGCCATTCCTTCTCCAATCCTCTGCATAGCTGCAGACATTTTTCAAATAATCACTGGCTGCTTTTATCTTTTCTTCGTCTGTCATCGTGTCCATGACATAGGTATTTTTAAACTCAGTCACTACAGCTGCAACCTGATTTAATTGCTCCTGATTGAGTCCCGGTCCATATACAGACTGCATTCCTGCTGTATAAGATTCTTTATTTTTTTCTATAATTTCCTGCACACTGGTTTCTGCATAACATGGAAACGTTGGAACCATCAGTGCGAGAGATGCAGCTATGATCATTGTTTTAAAAAATTGTTTCATCTTACATCCGCCACCCTATCTTCTTTTCTTAAGTTTATCATCTGGACTGAAAAGATTCAAGAAGCGGCACTTATGATTGGCAGTATTTATCAAATTCGTCTGCCATATTTGTAAATCCAGACATCCTTCATTTGCTTACCGCCATTCTGCGTCAAGTTCATGTGCTGTGATTTTGCGATTGTACTCTTCCCTAATAGATAGGTAATACGCTGTGTCACATTTAACTGTGTCGTATTTGCCTACCGCTGATGTGGTATAAAAAAAGTTGACAGCTTGTTCTCAAGGATTTCATAATAAAATCAAGAGAACAAGGAGGTATTCAAAGTGGCACGTAAATATGATTATGAATACAAAGTACAAGCTGTAAAACTGGCCAAAGAAATCGGTGGCTCTAAGGCTGCTAAAGAATTAGGAATCCCTGAAGGAACCATCCATACATGGCTAAAAGCCGTAAGAGCCGGTAAACTGGATATCGGAGAAGGTTCCCATACCCCTGCCAGTGCAATGAGCCTGTCAGAAGAAATTACCATGCTGCGTAAGCGGGTTAAGGAGCAGGACAAAGAAATCCGACGCCTGAAGGAGGAAAACGAATTTTTGGAGGAAGCCAGTGCTTTTTTCGCCGCCAGCCGTCGGAAGTCAGCAAAAACCAGAGAATGATGTTTCTGGCATTGAAAACAGAAGACGGCAGGATTACCGGAAAAATTTCATTTTATTGCCGGATGCTTGATATCAGCCGACAAGGCTTCTATAAATACCTCGCTAACAAAGAGCGTCCCTGGAAGTATCAGGATCTGGCACAGGCCATGGAAGAAATCGTCAGTGAGGACGAATGTAACGATACTTATGGACGGAGCCGTATGTATCAGGCACTATTGCTGAAACAGCCAGAGGGAGTCCGTATTCCCAGTGAGCGGACCATATACCGGGTTATGAACCAGATGGGGCTGAGCCATCGCCCAAAGAGAAAACCGAATGGGATCACAAAAGCAGATCGGGAAGCCATGAAATCGGAAGATCTGCTGAAACGGGATTTCCATTCAAATGCCCCATTGGAAAAATGTATTACAGATATCACAGAGATCCCGGCGTCCAATGGAAAACTGTATGTATCTGCGATTTTCGACTGCTTTGATCTTAGCGTCCTTGGACTGGCAATGGAAACAACTATGAAAGCAGATCTGTGTGTCCATACACTGGAAAATGCTTTGACTGCTTATCCCGCACTGGAAGGTGCAATCATCCACAGTGACCGTGGAACGCAGTATACCAGCGAGACTTACCGTCAGGCCATCCGGGAGAACCACATCCATCAAAGCATGAACAGTGCCGGAGGACGCTGCCATGATAATGCACGGTGTGAAAGTATGTGGGCTAGAATGAAGACGGAGCTTCTCTATGACCGCTATGACACAAAGCAGATGACAGTAGAGGATTTAAAGGTGCTCATCTGGAGATACTTCCTCAGTTACTGGAATAACCGGAGGATCTGCTCAGCCAATGACGGCCTTCCTCCTATGATAAAACGCAGGCAGTATTATGAGGCTTTGGAGATGGCGGCATAGTCAGTGATATCCTTGAGGAAAATGTGTCAACTAATATTGACAATATCGAGTCTATGAAAGTTTTTCTGTAAATAAAGATTTAAAAGGTCTTCTATGATAAAATAATAAATCATAGGAGGCCTTTTATTATGGCAAGAGAAAAGAAACCTGTACACAAAGTACAAATGACAGAAGGAAAACGAAACATCATCCAGATGCTCCTACAGGAGTATGACATTGAGTCTGCCCAGGACATTCAGGATGCCCTCAAAGATCTGTTGGGCGGAACCATCAAGGAAATGATGGAAGCGGAAATGGATGAACACTTAGGTTACTCCAAATCAGAACGCTCTGACAGCGATGACTATCGCAATGGCTATAAACCTAAGAGGGTCAACAGCAGCTACGGCAGCATGGAGATCCAGGTGCCACAAGACCGCAGATCTACCTTTGAACCTCAAGTGGTTAAAAAGCGTCAGAAGGACATTTCTGATATTGATCAGAAGATTATCTCCATGTATGCAAAAGGGATGACCACCCGCCAGATATCAGATACCTTAGAGGATATCTATGGCTTTGAGGCTTCAGAAGGCTTTATTTCTGATGTGACAGATAAACTCATGCCTCAGATCGAAGACTGGCAGAACAGGCCGCTTGCAGAGGTTTATCCAGTCCTCTACATAGATGCAATTCACTATTCCGTCCGAGATAATGGAGTTATTCGGAAACTGGCAGCTTATGTTATCTTAGGCATCAACCAGGATGGTCTGAAAGAAGTCCTGACGATCCAGGTAGGAGAAAATGAAAGTTCAAAATACTGGCTGTCTGTCTTAAACGGACTAAAAAACAGAGGAGTAAAGGATATCCTCATCATTTGTGCCGATGGACTTAGCGGCATCAAGGAAGCCATTTCAGCAGCTTTTCCAAAGACAGAGTATCAGCGCTGCATCGTCCATCAGGTGCGCAACAGCCTGAAATATGTAGCAGACAAAGACCGCAAGCCATTTGCGACAGATTTAAAGACCATTTATCAAGCTCCTACGGAAGAAAGTGCGCTAGAAGCCTTAGAGCGTGTCACAGAAAAATGGAGTGAGAAGTATCCGAACTCTATGAAAAGCTGGAGGCAGAACTGGGACGCTATTTCTCCGATCTTCAAGTTTTCATCCGAGGTACGTAAGGTTATTTATACCACCAATGCCATTGAGAGTCTGAATGCCACTTACCGGAAACTGAACCGCCAGAGAAGTGTATTCCCAAGCGATACTGCGTTGCTGAAAGCCCTGTATCTGTCCACCTTTGAGGCCACGAAAAAGTGGACGATGCCGATCCGTAACTGGGGACAGGTTTATGGGGAACTGAGCATCATGTACGAGGGACGGCTACCGGAATAATCCATAAAGTTCCAGCAAGACAGGCGGAATCTTCCGCCTGCTCTTGACATGCCCTGATAGTGCTGTTATATATAAAGCAAGGGCTGAAAGCTCTGAAACGAGCCTCCAGCCCCAATCATTATCATAGAAGATCTTAATTACAGACTTTTCTTCACACGCTCACAATATCACGCTGCAATGACTGCTTCTTTTAGTATCGGACAAGCAAACGGGAAGTTTAAGAGTAATTCCTTATACAAAAATCTACCCATTCCTTTGCTTTCAATGCAACTTCTTGTTGTGATAAGTCATCAACTAATACATAATCTACATTATCCTTTTTAGAAAACCATTCTCTTTTCAAAGGCATTAAATATTTCAAATGGTATTCAAAAAATGTCCTAGTTCTTTCTGGATCGTTCTCTTTGTGACGTCTTAATGTTTCATCCGACGCATCAAGGAAAAGAATTCTTGTAGGCATACATTTCCTAATGTTTTTTAACTCATCTTTCAGTGCATTCTCTATTTCCCAGTCTTGATTAATTGTCTTTGGATAATTTATTGTATAAAACTCTATTTCTTCTGCTCCAAAATCCATCACGCTACAAGGAAATTTTATTGCTTTATTGTATCGTTCGATTTCTCTATTTATCCATAATTTTTGTATTTCAAGATAATCTGTATATTTATTTTTATCAAGTTTCCTATCTTTAACTTGCTGGATAATATCCGAATTCATTTCATAACTTATATTTACATAAGGAACATTTTCTTTTAGGTAAGTTACAGCAGTTGTTTTACCCACAGCCATACATCCTTGAAGTGACAGTACCATATGAACACCTCCACAACTTCCGATTTTTATATTTCTTTTTCAACGCAGTAAAGTTAGATTTATTAATGAGATTCAATCTTTAATACTTCTATTTGAAAAAGTAACTATTTTTCTTCTTCCGCCTTATATTATATCTACCAGTTAGCCCCATGTAAACCCCGAATAGCAGAGCTGCTCCTATCGCCTAACGTCCACAGCAGCTAATCTCTAACAAATCCTCGTCCCTCTTAGACTGCAAATAGCGTTTTGTTATGTCTATCTTACTGTGCCTTAACAATTTAGACTCCATTATCACTGCCATTTTTCAACTGATTTTGTGCATAAAAATGACCTCCTTCTGCTTATCAGCTATGATATACAGAAAAAGGCCATCGCACACCCATCACTGGACAGTTTAAAATCTGCCCGTATTCCATCACTGGTAGGGTTTTTGTATGTTTTCTCACATCTTTATTTCATTCGTTTTCCCCGTAAAGCCTTATTTTAAGCCAATTCTGGGAATTTTCCCTTATCTCTCGTCTGTATCCCAGTTGTGGTACACCGCCTGCACATCATCATCTTCGTCCAGCAAATCCAGGGTACGGTTGATTTTCTTAATGTCCTCTTCGCTGGTAAGTTCTACCCAGGTCTGAGGAATCATGGTAACATCAGCCTGAGCCATGGGGTCTGAAATAATGCCAGAAAATGCTCATATATCATCATTGACATATGCATTTTTTCATTGCTCAATAACAGTATACCATAACTGAAAAGAAAAAACAAATTTACCAGTGATGGTATACGGGGCGTATATTCATAGTCAACACTATCTCAGCCACGATAAAATGATCGGTATTAACGGGCGCAAAATTCGGCTCGCTACCCTGTTCAGTTCTTTGAATCATACAGATCTGTTTTGCCATGTCTACAGTAATCCAACACAACACATTTTCCGATTCCTATATAATCCATCAAAATGTATATGCATGAAAAAAGGACTACTCCATTTTGCAGTAGCCCTTTAACTATTTTTTAATAACGCTATATTATCTAGAAGTTTCTAGTATAGTTCTTAACTGTTCTATATTCTCTAAAATATATTTTTCAAATACTTCTTTATTTACATTATCATTCATTTTTAAATAATTCAACATTTCACTTATAACGATAAACCTTATATTTTCAGATAACTTTCTACAATGTTCATCATATAACTCTTTAAAAATTAAATATTTCTTCTTCTCATTCTCCGATAAAGTTTTATATGCTCCACCCCCATAAATATAGCACATACACCAAAATAATAATGAATCATCCTCGTTTGGCATATCCATCAACCATAATGCATAATGTATAATTTCATGTCTTATTGTTTGCTTTTGTTTTGCACTTAATGTATTTCTAGTTACATCAATGCCTATTCTTATTACAGCTTGTTTATAACCATTAACAACACATCCTCCTACTACATAGAATGACTCCTTGTTTCTCATACTTTTTGAAATTTCTTCCATTTCATTGAAACAATAAATTGGTAAAATATCCTCTACCACAAATAAATTTACATTTTGAATAAGCTTAAATATTTTTTTCCAAAAATTATACGAATATTTATGAACTTCTTGTTCACATTCATAATAATTTACTTTTTGTTCATTAGTCAATAACATGGCCCCCCTCACTTATTACCTATTATGTTACTTTTCTACAATTTCATCATAACACATTATAGCTCTGTTTTCCACTATCCCCTTTATCTCTTTTAGCAAACGTTGGCCTGATTTTTCACGAAGCACTTTTCTCTCAGCATTTTTACAATCGTATAATTCATATGACCTAAGACTATCCGAAATTGATACAGCAAATTCTATTTCTCCTAATTCATTGTCTAACGTAATATATGGAGTAATAAAAATGGCATCGTAATTATTCGCATTGTTTTTTTCAACTTTTTTCTGCCAATAAAAAGTACGGTTTTCAATGGTATGCTCAATAACCATTGTTGTTGTAAATTTTTTCAGCCACTTATAATTGCTAAAATCAACTTCACCAAATCGAATATCGCTTTCAGTTATTTTCCCATTCATATAACTTTCCCACATTTTTTCAACACTTTTTTGCTTAGGCAAGTCTAATATACGTTTTTCTGCTTCTGGTCCTATGTCAAGATTTAGTACAAGTTAAAATGAGGTTTTCCTCATCTTAACCTGCCAGCTGCAATTCGTCTTGCTGAAGCCTACGATACAGCTCTTCATAATCGTTTGGTGACATATAATCACAGTGACTATGAATTCGTTTCGTATTATAAAATGCTTCCAAATATTCGAAAATCAAACGATATGCATGATCATAATCTCGAATCTTAAACCGATTCAGCCATTCTCTCTTAATCAGGGAATGGAACGACTCAATACATGCGTTATCCCATGGATATGCCTTTTTAGAATAACTACACTGTATGGTTGCGGTTACACGTTTGTATTCTTTTGATACATACTGGCTTCCACGATCTGAATGCAGAATTAAAGGCTTATCGATATTGCGTCTTGCTTTGGCTTTCTTTATTGTTTCAATCACGCAGGATACTTCCAATGTTTTGGAAAGTGTCCAGGCAATGATTTTTCTGGAATATAAGTCCATAATACTGGTCAGATAAACAAATCCGTCTATCGTCCAGATATAAGTGATATCAGAACACCAAACGGCATTTGGACGTTCTGGATTAAACTGTTCATCAAGGATATTTTTTAATTCGCTGCTGAAGTCAGAATCTTTGGTTGTGATAGTCCATGGCTTGATCCACTGGGCTTTGATACCCATTTGCTTCATATACTTACCAACGGTACGTTCGGAGATGATTTCTCCTGATTTACGCAATTCCCTGGTGATTTTAGGGGCACCATAATTCTGTTTGGATTCATCGTAAATATCCTGAATTTTAGCTTTTACGGCTTCACGTCTTTTTTCCGTATTAGAAGGAACACGTTTTAGCCACGCATGATAACCAGAACGAGAAACGCCAAGATGTTTCAACATTCCGGAGACAGAAACTCGGCGCTTCGCCTTATGGGCAGTTTCTGCCATCTCCGTAACTTCGAGTCTATGAAAGTTTTTCTGTAAATAAAGATTTAAAAGGTCTTCTATGATAAAATAATAAATCATAGGAGGCCTTTTATTATGGCAAGAGAAAAGAAACCTGTACACAAAGTACAAATGACAGAAGGAAAACGAAACATCATCCAGATGCTCCTACAGGAGTATGACATTGAGTCTGCCCAGGACATTCAGGATGCCCTCAAAGATCTGTTGGGCGGAACCATCAAGGAAATGATGGAAGCGGAAATGGATGAACACTTAGGTTACTCCAAATCAGAACGCTCTGACAGCGATGACTATCGCAATGGCTATAAACCTAAGAGGGTCAACAGCAGCTACGGCAGCATGGAGATCCAGGTGCCACAAGACCGCAGATCTACCTTTGAACCTCAAGTGGTTAAAAAGCGTCAGAAGGACATTTCTGATATTGATCAGAAGATTATCTCCATGTATGCAAAAGGGATGACCACCCGCCAGATATCAGATACCTTAGAGGATATCTATGGCTTTGAGGCTTCAGAAGGCTTTATTTCTGATGTGACAGATAAACTCATGCCTCAGATCGAAGACTGGCAGAACAGGCCGCTTGCAGAGGTTTATCCAGTCCTCTACATAGATGCAATTCACTATTCCGTCCGAGATAATGGAGTTATTCGGAAACTGGCAGCTTATGTTATCTTAGGCATCAACCAGGATGGTCTGAAAGAAGTCCTGACGATCCAGGTAGGAGAAAATGAAAGTTCAAAATACTGGCTGTCTGTCTTAAACGGACTAAAAAACAGAGGAGTAAAGGATATCCTCATCATTTGTGCCGATGGACTTAGCGGCATCAAGGAAGCCATTTCAGCAGCTTTTCCAAAGACAGAGTATCAGCGCTGCATCGTCCATCAGGTGCGCAACAGCCTGAAATATGTAGCAGACAAAGACCGCAAGCCATTTGCGACAGATTTAAAGACCATTTATCAAGCTCCTACGGAAGAAAGTGCGCTAGAAGCCTTAGAGCGTGTCACAGAAAAATGGAGTGAGAAGTATCCGAACTCTATGAAAAGCTGGAGGCAGAACTGGGACGCTATTTCTCCGATCTTCAAGTTTTCATCCGAGGTACGTAAGGTTATTTATACCACCAATGCCATTGAGAGTCTGAATGCCACTTACCGGAAACTGAACCGCCAGAGAAGTGTATTCCCAAGCGATACTGCGTTGCTGAAAGCCCTGTATCTGTCCACCTTTGAGGCCACGAAAAAGTGGACGATGCCGATCCGTAACTGGGGACAGGTTTATGGGGAACTGAGCATCATGTACGAGGGACGGCTACCGGAATAATCCATAAAGTTCCAGCAAGACAGGCGGAATCTTCCGCCTGCTCTTGACATGCCCTGATAGTGCTGTTATATATAAAGCAAGGGCTGAAAGCTCTGAAACGAGCCTCCAGCCCCAATCATTATCATAGAAGATCTTAATTACAGACTTTTCTTCACACGCTCGTAACTTCGAGATAAATGGCTTCTGTCATTTTCCCAGAATGTTGATTGTTTTTTTTAATACTTCAAGGGCATCCTGTGCATCTCGCAATTCTCGTTTTAATCGTGCGATTTCTTTTGCTTCATCAGAAGCATAGTTACCGGAACCGCGGCTTTCAATATCACCTGTTTCACGCAGTTCTTTCTGCCAACGTGATAATGTCTGCTGACTGATTCCTAAATTTGTAGCACAGCCCTGCAGTCCTAAATTCTTATGATCATGATAATACCGGACTGCATCCAGCTTAAATTGTTTGTCATAGTGCTTTGCCATAATGAGATCCTCCTTCAGTGCGGTACCTACATTGTACCATGATTTTTCTTATAAGGAATTCTCATTTTGACTTGTACTATTTATATTCTAACACCATTCCTTTTGCTTTTTCTCTGCAATTTTTATTTCTTTTAATTCTTTTTTAAGTTTTTCTATTTCTTCATTCAATCTAAAAATTTCCCACGACTTTTGTTTTCTTTCCTCTAAATACTTTATTTTGTATAGTTTTTGTTGTGGAGTTTCTGGAAATTTTAAAATATGCGCAATATATAATTCTGTTGTTCTCATTTCAATCGCACGCCACGCTTTTTCATCTTTACAAATATCGAAATCAGACATAAATCTTAATGTTTTTTTTGGAATACGGAACATTTTTGAAAGAATTACTATATCATTCTCTGTATATGTTCCCTTCATTACACGCCTTTTTAAATCTTTGTCCATATTACTTACAATGTCCTGACAATCCTTCCTTCTGTAATATCGGCACAATTTAATAATTCCGTCTAAAATGTTAATAGTTTGCATACCCTTCATTACCATCCAATTTATAAATATTCTTTGTATTTCATACAAAATAGACTTTTTGAAATTCGAACGCCATATTGCATTTCTATTTCCTTTATATAATTCTCATTTTTTAAAAATTCTTTTGCAGATATACCAAGTTCTTTTGATCTTTCTTTTATCATGTGTATTTTGCCCGAATCTGCAACACTATTAGCTGTCATATAATCTGATACATCAAAATAATTTAATATCCTTGTAATACCTGTATAAATCTTTCTTCCAACTTGAAAATCACTTACATCTATTCTTGCATTAGGATAATCTTTTACAATATATCCCCTATCAACTAATGGCATTGTTTTTGTACCATGTCCTGTTATACTATAATAAGTATCTTCAGTAATGCAATCATCTATTATCTTTAACAGTTGTTTGGATACTTTTATTTTACGTCCCGTATATAACATTGCTACATTACCGTTTATATCGTTCTGTTTTGCTTTAGATAACTCGCAAAAATTTTTTCCTTTTAAGCCTTCAAATAATCCTAACAAAATAAACTGGTCTTTGGGATTCGGTAATTCGTTTACCCAGTTTAAAATTATTTCTCGTGTAACTATTTTCTTTTTAGTCAAATCTTTATTAAGGCATTCTTTCAAAATTTCTCTTTTTAATTCTGTAAAATAGTTTTTATGGTCCTTAATTAAACCTTTTTGTATACACCAATCTGTATACATAGAAAAATGCGAATTCATTACAACCAAAGAATCTAACGATGTAGCATTCAACCTCTTATAAAAATCTATAATTTCATTATAGGTAAATTCACTTATATCTTTTTTCAGCTCATTCTCATACTTTTCAGTTTGTTTAAAACGTGTCTCTAAATAATAATCTGAAATAATTACTTTTTCGCTTTTTTCTTTTATGTATTGATATTTTCTTATTTCATTAAAAAACCTCATCCTTTTCATATCCCTATATTATTCTATTTTATTTTCTATTATAAATATGGATTACCCCCAAAACAAGTAATCCATATCCTCTCATAACTTATTCTAATAAATCTCTTCCAAATGCTCCAAAGCTTCATTTAAACTGTCTAAAGCATCATCCAGCAATCCATCTGCTTCATTCATTTCATCAATTGCCTCTTCTGATTCTTCACCACGTATAGAACCTTTTAAATTATCTGGCATATTGTCATAGGCGTCTTCTTCATCATATAAAACACTACTTAGCTTTAATTTAATATTTTCCAATTCATTTACAATTTCACTAATCTGTTTTCTTCTATTTTTATTCATGCTATTTCCTCCATTATTTATTCGTATTCGCCGTTTTGTACTCTCATAATCATATATTTAATTCTTTGTGCAACAATTTTTTCATCAGCATCCAATTTTAAATTATTCCAGTGACAGTTAAAATAAACAAATGGCAACCATGCTGCACAATATTGCATAATTCCCAGCACACCACCTAAACTACAGAAAAGACCGAGCAGAATACTTGGCAAAATCCAATTTGAATTGCTTGGACAGTAATATAAATACTTTTCACTCGTTTTCCATGTAATATCATCCATTTTTATCATAGCAGCTACATACCTGTCACTAAAATTAAATCTTCCAAATAACATTTTAAACCACATACTTTACCTCCCTTTGTTATTTCCTTTTTCTATTATATTCGTTTTATCGAAGATATTCAAGTACCAGAATATGTCTTACCCTAAATTCATACACTAATTAGGGAGGACTTACATGATCGACTACTCGCCTTTCTGGGAAACTCTGGAAAAATCAGAGGAAAACTGGTACACTCTTACCAACAAGCACCATCTTTCTCACAGCACCCTTCATCGTTTAAAACACAACATGGATGTATCAACACGCACACTAAATGACCTCTGCCGTCTCCTGCATTGTGACATTAAAGACCTGGTTCGGTACATTCCCTCTGAAGACGACCAACCGCTATAAGTTTCTTTCCTGTTTTTCCGCAAAAAAATAGCCGTCCACCACTTCTGAGCAGATTTTTCTACCCGTTCATGGTTCTGACGGCTAATCACGTACATTTTCTTATTCTTCTGTGTCTTGGACAAATTCCAAATTATCTAACGCATATTTTAAAGCCCTGCACATTAACTCGTTTCTGGAATAATCACTTTTTGCAGCCAGCTTGTCAAATTCCTCTTGTATTTCCCTTTCCAGCCGTAAAGTCATTACTACATACTTGTCTTCTTTCTTCTCCATACTCTTTGGCTTTACTATAAATTTTTCAGACATATCTTTACCTCTATATCTTTTACTTATAGTTAGTATACAGAATTAAGATTGACATTTATATATTATATTATTATAATACACTTTTATAATATATTTTATGTGAGGTAACTTTATGGACATTCTGCAACAGCTCTATCATGGAAAGTTATATCCAGAAGAAAAATTTACACCAAATACGGAAGAATATCATCTTGCTTGTAAAGAACACAGCCAACATTATGATGCTTTTCGTCAACAACTCAATTCTTTAGATCCTGACCTATGCGAACAGTTTGATATCCTTATAGAAGAACAAAGCCATATTAACTCTCTTGAAAATTTTCATATGTTTAAAGAATCTTTCAAACTGGGGGTACGGCTCATTTCCAGTCATCAATAAAGCAACTTTCGTTTTGCTCTTCCAAGCCTTGTTCTACGCATCATTCTTCATAATGCCCACGACAACTGATGATTTTTATATTTTGCAGCTCGTCAATATCATAAACCAGTCTGTTTGCTTCATCTATTCGGCGGCTGTAGCCAGGTCTGTGTTTTAACGGTTCTGGCTTCCCAATTCCCTGCATAGCCCCATTACGGCGTATATCCTCCAATAACGAGTTTATTTTCTTTAACGTCTTTTTATCCTGGGTCTGCCAGTAAAGATAATCAGAAAAGCCCTGTCCTGTAAACGTAAAATCATTCATGTTTCATCTGCTCCATAAAATCTCGAATCTTCTGTGTGGGCTTCCAACTATCTGATTCCATTTCCTGTAATTCTTCCATAGAAAATGAAATTGTCTGGTTCTTTGCCAACTGCTCATAGCTGCGGTCAATATGCTTTAAATATTCAGCGTTTTTTTCTGCTTTCACAAGTTTGTTGTATTCATTCTCTGAAAGCATCACTACATTTTCATTTTTAGGCCTGGAAATAACCACAGCTTCTCCTCTGAAAGCAAAATCCATATATTTTTTCAAATTACTTCTTAAATCAAGCGGTCTGGTAGCGATCATATGTCCGCCTCCTTTCACGTACTTAAATACGTACATTATTATGTACTTATATTTTATGCTATTATTTTTCCCTTGTCAATGTTTATTATCCATAAACACAAATTTGCTCCCAGTGTATAGATGCACCAGCTTCCCTGTCTGCTGATTATCCTCTACCCGTTCCAGGTTTTATCCAGCCCCGTATTTCCGTATCGTATTCCCTAACGCATTGTGCGCTAATCTGTGCCACTCTGTTCTATACCCATGTATTTTACCAATCACAAGTTTTCAGTGTCATAGATAACGCTCTAATGCTTTTAACACCCTATTGCCATATCGTATTGTATTAGCAACTTATGGAGTACATATCCAACAACTACGCTTCTGATATCTACATAAAGAAAGAGACAGCTACTTTGCCATCTCTTCCATAATTTCTCTCTTGTACTTATAAAACGTCATCTTGCTAATTCCGATTAACTCCCATGTTTCTTGATTATTTAACTGTCCTCCAAAATCCTTGTTAAACTTCCGTATCTTCTCTTTCGCTGGTTCTGCTTTCTTTACATGAAGCTTTGCTCCCTGACGTTGTCCAATCTGCTTTCCGTTCAGTCTGGCCGTCACAATCCCTTCACGCGTTCTCTGGTGTAAGTCCTCTACTTCTTTTTCTGCCTGGTCGAATGCGATCCGGATCTGTTCTTTTGCCAGTGTTAAAAGATATTTATTAATCCCCTCTAGAATACTATCTACAGGCGTCCCCGTCATTTCAATGTTATTTTTTAAAGCATTCTTATAAGTGGCTGTATTGATATGAGGCTCTTTCAAGAAAACAAGTTCGACCCCCTTATCGAATAGCTGCTCATACAGTTTAAATCCTTCTTCTGCATTTCTGCTCATTCGGCTTACAGAATCAAAAATAATGGTATCTCCCGTTTTCACATCTTTTAACAGCTTATCCAGCTTTTCTCTTCCTTGAAACTTTGTACCTGTGAATTCTTCCTCTACCATTACAGCATTTGGATAAACTGCTGATATATTTCTTTTCTGCCGCTCAATATTCTGCTTTTTGGTACTGATTCTCGTATAACCGTATACTGTCATAAGATCCTCCTAATAGTATCATTTCTAACGAACGTTATTTCTATTACTATAAGGATACCAGGATCTATGCCATTTGTCAATTACTTTTATTACTATTTTTGCATAGGTTAGTTTTGATACTATTCACCATTCCACTTTTCAAAAAGAAAAAGCATCCATTCCGAATGCTCTCTCCTTGTAAATCAATTTCTGTTTTATCTCTTATCCATTTTCTTTCTGCCACTAGGTTCTGCTAACGCCTTACATTCCGCTACGCTTCATTCCAGTTGTGTTCACTGCGTTCCGCTACGCTTCACTTGCGAAGAATTATATTCCTTATAAATCCTTTGCTTTTTATCATCATACACTTTTAAAGTATAATATAGAGTGAAAAAAATCTGTATGCATATCATTCTTCATCTATCCGTATCAACCGATACCCTCTTTTTCCTCTTCCTGGCTGTATTGATTTAAGTTCATAACATTGTCCTGCTCGTTTTAACGCTTCATTTATCGTTTTAATTTTACAATTAGAACTTAGATGAAGTATATCTCTCAGGTCATCTAATAACTCATTTCTACCATTATAGTTTATAAACGATATATTCTCTTTTTCCTTCAAGTATACTTTTAATTTCTCACAATCAACTTCCTCTTTTTCGTCTCTGACTGGAGGTATATATACAATCTGATTTTGGGATGCAAATTCTTTTAATTTATCTAGCCACAAATCTTGTATAAACTCTCTATTACACCTATTATTCTCTGCAAATTTGCTTACATACATTTCAAATTTATCTATTAAATGATTAAAGCGTATATATTCATTCTTTTTCTGAATAAAGTCTATATAATCTTTACAACATTCTCCTGCGCTATGATAAGAACTAAACTCTCCCTTAATAAATACTTTATAGTCCTCTATATGACTGTTATCATATCCACCCAAGGTATACAATATGGATTCTGTACTCATTACAGTTTTTTTATAAAATTCGTTTATACTTTTTAAAACAGTTCCAGGTACAAAGTCTAAAAATATTTCCATCTGGGCAAAACGCATTTCTTGATTACTTTTTATAAACTGTTTGGAATTATCAATAACATACAAGATATCTAGTCCTTTTCTGACACGTCCTGCAAACTGCTGTATATCAGATAAAATATGACTTTCACAAAAGGCAATTTTTATATTGTCATCCTCAATATTTACTCCCTCTTTCAAAGTGGCAGTTGTCAACAGAATTTTTTTACCTTCCGGAAGTTTATTTTTTTGGGTTATGTACGATTTTAAATCTCTGCATTCCTCTCCCAAACTTTTCCTATACGTCTGCAATTTTGCAATGCTGTTATCACTCATACAAAAAGTCACTTCTGATTCTTTGATACCACTGCTTTGTGTTCCCTCTTGTCCTATCTTTGTAATTTTCTTTAAAATAGAATTATCCCCTTTTACTAATCTAGTAGCAGAATTGGAATAATAAATAGTTTTCTGTGAATCCGGAAGATTTCTCATATAGTTGATTGCTGTTTCATATGGTATTACCTCAATCTGTTTTGGTATAACATTGATACATTCATTCCTTTTATCTATAATTTCATAGTTGCCATTTTGGAGAAGAATTTTCATAGGCTCTGGCGTTCCTGTCATTAAAATAATTTTTATCTTTGGAAATTTTTTCTCAACATACTCCAACAACTTCATAATATGAAATGGCGCATCCGTATATGTTGCATCTGTGTATAAAGAATGAGCTTCATCTAAAACGATATATTCAAAATGCTTTAATGTATTTTTTATCCCATATGTACAAAATTTTTCATTTTTAACCATCATTTCAATTCCGTAATTGGTTGTAGAAACTATATCATTAAATTCATTATCCCAGTTAATTTTTTCATTACACGCTTTATTGATTAAAATCTCGTCTACCTTAGCACGTCTTGAGCTGATATACAGAATATTTCCATAACCACTTAAGACATTTTCTACAAAATAATTCTTTCCAGACCCCACTCCTGAAATAATACAAAATTTTCTTTTCGGGGATTGTACAATGTCATTGATATCTAACGCATCTGATAAATATTTTTTACCGCTCATATATTTTATATTTTCCTTTCTACTACTTCCATACACATACACCACTGCATACACATTTTTGTTTTTATAATATTACCACAAATCTGTATGCTGTGCAAATATTTACTGTTCCGCAAAATTCAATAGCACCTTTCTTGCTTTTGCTGAGTGATTTCTTGTTTAAGCAGAAGAGTGGCTTCTTCAATTTCAATTTTTGTTAATTCTCTTGAAGCTAATACTCCTTCTTGTCCACCATTATAGATAGATAATAATAAAGTTGCTTTATGCTGTTCGGCATTATTTAATGAATAATTTCCGGTTTTACGGATAGCAGGGAGGACTTCATCAAACACCCAGCTTTCAAAGCGTTCTGCTGATGGCAACTCGCTATGTGTTACTAAACGGTACAAGTCACCTTCTGGAATACAATTTGTTTCTTGTTTGCCACCTTTTGAAGGTATTCCCAATTTAGTAACCCCTTTACAATGTTGAATTACTGCTTTACTAGGATTGGAATATCCTAATGCTTTTGCAATATCAATTCCAACAAAATAAATTTTTCCATCAATCACTACTGTCCGGATTTCTCCAAAAGAACGAAAAACAGGCGCACATTTCTGCACACCCGTCTTCCATTATCTTGAATTAATTTCTGGCGGCCGAATTTTCGGCTGAGTAAATAATGATTGTTTTTCTTTGATTTTATCTAATACATCTTTATGTTGCTTTCCAAATACATTTGCTATTTTTACACTCGTTGTCATTACTGTTCCGTTATAATCTACCCCTAACATGAATACACCATCTGCATCCGGACAATCCCGTCTTTTTCATCTATAACCACGCTGTCAGCCAGGAGCATCGCCATTTTGATTTCTTTCACATCGTCCAGAATGAATCCAAATTCATTTTTCAGTGTCATATGAACCTCCTGCCCTGTTTCGTGGACTTCCAATATCGAACAGGTTTCCGCTGCATAATTCTGCAAAATCATCGTCAATGCGTTCTGTATGTACTCTGTCCGGCTGTGCTTTCGTTCTGCTGCTTCCTCTGACTTCATCTGAAGAATAAAATTTGATACCTGCTCCAGTTCATGTCCATTTAAAGAATCAAATGTCTGTGTCAATTCGTTTGCAGTGTCCTTTAATCTGTAATCGTAAATCATGTTTTTTCCTCCTAACATATTTTCGTCCATCATAAAAAATTTTTCCGTTCCCTGGGTTATTTTTTTACAGACACATCAACGGACTGGTTTTAATTGCTATCTCCAACAGATCATCATCCCGCATTGAATATAAATATCTTTTTGTTGTTTCAACTTTGCTATGTCCTAAAAGTTTTGATACTGTATATAAATCGCATCCATTTTTTAGTTGACTCTGAGCATAATAATGACGGCAAGTATGAGGACTAACCCGAATATTACTTCTAATGCCACAAGCTTCTCCTGCATTTTTTACAATCCTCTCTAATGTCTCTACTGTCAACTTTTTTCCTTTCTGCGATAACAATAGATATTCTGTTTCGTATCCTAATTTATCCTTTATGTATTGCTCTCTTACTCCAATATAACGAATCAAATATTTGCTTATAAAAGGAGTTATCGGAACAAATCTCGTTTTCTTTCCTTTTCCAAAAATACGAATATGTGTATCTCTCATATCTGTCATTTTCAAGCCACATAATTCAGAATTTCTCATTCCCGTATCAAATAAAAGTACCATAATCAATTGATTTCTTATATCTAAAAAATGACTTCCACGATATGCGCGAATTAGCTTCCTTACTTCTTCATCAGTAAATGTTTCTATCAGAGGGATTGGTTCTTTTTGACGCTTAATTTTATCTATGGGGTTTCTAACAATATATCCTTCTTCTACACAGTATCTAAAAAAGGCTTTAAAAGATTTTATCAAACTATTAATATATATCTCTGATAATTTTTCTTGTGTTAAAAATGTTATATATCCTTGTATATGCTGATAATAAACCTCTTCTACTTCTACTACTTGGTACTCCTGTCTAAGAAAGCACATCATTTTTTTGTTATTATTACGATATCCTTTGATTGTTCTCTCACTCAATTTTCGTAATCGGCAATCAAAAATAAACTCCTTTAAAGCATCTTCATTTAACATAAAAAACCTCCTTCTGCCCGTCAATTATGACAATCAGAAAGAGGTTTTCCGCACACCCATCACTGGGCGATTAAAAATCCGCCAGTATACCATCACTGGTACAGATTTTCCGTTATTCTCTTACACATTTTCAAATTCATTATTTCAAAAAAGCCTTATTTTAAGCCAATTCTGGGAATTTTCCCTTATCTCTCGTCTGTATCCCAGTTGTGGTACACCGCCTGCACATCATCATCTTCGTCCAGCAAATCCAGGGTACGGTTGATTTTCTTAATGTCCTCTTCGCTGGTAAGTTCTACCCAGGTCTGAGGAATCATGGTAATATCAGCCTGAGCCATGGGGATGCCTGCTCCCTCTAAAGCCTCGCGGACTGCGCTGAAACTGTCCGGATCGGTCAGGACTTCGTAGCTGTCTTCTTCCTCTGCAAAATCCTCTGCTCCTGCGTCTAATGCCACCATCATCAGTTCATCGGCATCCATGTCACATTCTTCTTTGTCAATGATGATCTGGCCTTTTTTGTCAAACATGTAGGATACGCATCCGGGAGTGCCTACATTTCCGCCTCCCTTAGTAAATGCACTTCTTACATTGGCAGCGGTACGGTTCTTGTTGTCGGTTAATGCGTCTACGATAATGGCAACTCCGCTTGGGCCGTATCCTTCATAAGTAATGACTTCATAGTTTACAGCATTTGCATCTCCGGCTGCCTTTTTAATCCCTCTGTCAATAGTATCGTTGGGCATGTTGTTGGCCTTAGCCTTTGCAATTACATCGCGCAGCTTGCTGTTGTTAGACGGATCCGGTCCTCCCTCTTTGACTGCAACTGCAATCTCACGTCCGATTACGGTAAAAATCTTGCCCTTAGCGGCATCGTTTTTTTCTTTCTTATGTTTAATATTGGCAAATTTAGAATGTCCTGACATACTATAAACAACTCCTTTTTTCTCTGTTACGTATCAAATCCCTCATATCTTAGCACTATTGATGGGCTTTTGCAAGTGGGAACTGCAAAAGACTCCACAATCTTGGCGGCTTTTTTAGCTGCTTCCCTGGTATTTTCCTTCATTAAAACCTGCACCTGCCAGTAGTGTCCATCACAATACAGGGCATAGCGAAGTTCATATTTATAATCTGTCTCTTCACCTGTATAAGCAATTTCCGCAAAATAATAACTGGCCTCAGAATCTGTGTCAGAGTCTGCCAGTCCCGCCTCAAAGCCTGCCAGTTCAAATTCTCCGCCAACTCCGGTATTTAAAATCAGTTCCCGGCACTCCTCTTCAGAATCAATGTATGGGAATACCTCTCTGGCCTCTTCTTCCTGCATATGGATGATGTCCACTCTTCCGCCTTTTCCTGCCAGACTGTCAATGCCGAAATCCCCCTGGGCTTCTACCTGCCAGCTTCCGTCCGGAAGTGTAATGGAAAATCCGCCCTCTTTTTGCAAAGTCTGGTAAACCCATGGCTCTTTGGAATACTCATAGGCAGATGCCACATCTTCATAGGGGATAAATGCAGACCAGGCTCCTTCTGATTCTATAAAAATTGTGCTGGATGTCCCATCCTCCCGGATATAAACTGAATCTCCCTCTTTTAGCCCTACTGCTTCCCAGTCGGCTCCAGGCATGGTTCCTTCTGCAATCGAAGCAACCGTTCCTGCTAATACATAATCTTTTGGCGCTGCTTCAAAATCCACATCATAGACCCAGGCATAAATCCTGCCGCCCGTCATTACTTTTGCATCCCGAAGAGCCGACTGCCCTGCCTGATTTGTCTCTTTCATTCCCTCATCTGTTTCCTGCTGCTTTCCTGTTTCTGTACCGGCATCTGCCGAAGATTCCGCCGCAGGTTTTGTCTCTAGCGGCTCCCTTTTCTGGCATCCGGACAAAACTGCTGTCCCCAATGCCGCTGCCAGTACAAAAGCAGCCCATTTTTCTTTTAATCTTATCATGATTCACTCCAATCTACTGTCCCAGCCGTTTTTTCATCCGTTTAACACAGTGATAAAAGGCCGGCACTAAAAAGAAATCTGCAAAAATCCAGGCAACTGGACTTCCGATGCAGGCAGCCACATAGCCAAAGATGGGAACCAGCACAAATCCTACTAAAGAACGGCCTACCATCTCGCATACGCCTGCAATAATGGCAAAGGTGCTGTATCCCATTCCCTGAATGGCAAACCGCATTACATTCACCAAAACCAAGGGAATATAAAACAAACTGTTGGCTACCAGATACATCCATGCCTGATTTAAAATCTCTGTCTCTCCTGCATCCACAAACAGCAGGGAAATCTGTTTTCCAAAGAAAAACAAAATCACAAATGCAAGAACAGAATATACAAATCCAATGAGATTGGCATACCGAACGCCTTCCTTTATCCGGTCAATCTTGCCTGCACCTACATTTTGTCCGGCCCAGGTAGCCATGGTCCCGCCTAATGCGTCAAACGGTGTGCAGAAGAACATGCTGACCCGACTTCCGGCAGTCACAGCAGCTACGGCCAGAGAGCCCAGAGAATTGACAGCAGTCTGTAAGATTACATTTCCGATGGCAGTAATGGAATACTGAAATCCCATAGGAAATCCCATACCGCACAACACTGCCATCAGGTGTTTATTGATCCGCATCTCGTCCCGGCTCATCTTTAACACTTGATACTTGGCCCGCATGAAGAAAAAACACAAAACTCCTGAAACTCCCTGGGAAATAACAGTGGCATACGCAGCGCCGGCTGGTCCCATTTTCATCACAATGATCATAAACAGATCCAAAAAAATGTTGAGGACCGAAGCCATTAAAAGAAAATACACCGGCGTCTTACTGTCTCCTAAAGAGCGGATAATGCCAGAGGTCATGTTATAAAGAAAGGTCGTGGGAATCCCCAAAAAAATAATAAAAATATAGCTGTACGCTTCCTGAATAATGTCTTCTGGCGTTTTCATCCACACCAGAATATCCATGCACAGCACTGATACTGCTGCTGTGAGTACAACGGATACCCCGATAGACAGCCATGCGGCATTTGCGACAAACCGTCTTAACCCGGAATAATCTCTGGCGCCGAATTTCTGCGCCACCGGAATGGCAAAGCCGCTGCACACCCCGATGCAGAAGCCATTAATCATAAAGTTAATCGATCCAGTTGATCCTACTGCTGCCAGTGCATTCACGCCCAGATATTTTCCTACAATAATGGTATCTACCATACTGTAAAACTGCTGAAATAAAAGTCCCAGAAACATAGGAACGGCAAATCCAATAATGAGTTTCAGCGGAGCGCCTTCTGTCATATCCTTTACTTTTTCCTGTGCCATTATATGTATTCCTTTCTCAGTCAAAAAGTTTTGCGCTTATTATCATAGCGCAACTTTCAGTTTTTTCAACTGTTTTTTACTATATTTTTGATTTATCTTTCATATATGCTATTTTCTCGGTATAACAAAAGCAGGAGAATCAATCCCCTGCTTTCTGCAAGTTTTCTGCTGGTTGTCTTTAACTTATTTATCCTGCAAAACTGCTCTTACAAGCCGGATGGTCTTATTTTCCACGTTCAGAATCTGGAATTCATAGCCCAGACAAGATACGACTGGATTTTCTCCTTCACCAGGAATACGGCCCAATTTGGAAATCAGGAAGCCGTTTATAGTATCATAGAGTTCTTCGTCCTCTTCTTCAAAGGTAATGCCCAGAACCTCTTCTGCCTGTTCAAGGGGCGTCATTCCATTCATCAGGAAGCTTCCGGAATCTTCGGCTGTAATAAAGTTTTCTTCTACATCGTATTCATCCATAATGTTTCCTACGATTTCTTCCAGAATATCTTCCATGGTAACAATTCCCACCGTCTGTCCATACTCGTCTACAACGATTTCCATATGGATTTTCTGGGACTGCATTTCCCTAAACAGATTGTCCAGGCTTCTGGTCTCCGGAATAAAGTGGGCTTCCCTAAGAAGCTGGGGAATCTCTGCCAGCGGCATATCTTTGTAATCATCCTGTTCAAAGAATACCACTGCATCTCTCATATGTAAAATGCCGATAATATCGTCGATCTCCTCCTGGTAAACCGGATAGCGGGAATTTTTTCCTTCTTTCAGAATAAAGTCCAGGGCCTCCCTCAGGGTCAGACTGCCATCCAGAGCGACCAGATTCTTCCGGTGGGTCATCACGTCCTCCGCCGTCTTATCGTCCAGTTCGAAGATATTGGTAATCATCTCTGCCTCACCAGCTTCCAGGATTCCCTGTTCGTGGCCTTCATTTACCATGGACTTTATATCTTCTTCGGTCACGTTATCCATATCTTTCCGCATGTCTACGCCCAGAAGCTTTAAAATCAGCCAGGACACTCCGTTAATCAGCCCAGTCATAGGAAGGCAGATTTTCATTAACACATCAATCAGCGGAAGCAGCTTTGCCGCCCATTTTTCCGGATTTTTCACTGCCAGCTCTTTTGGAATCACAATTCCAAAAGGAATAAATGCCAAAAGGAGCACAATCACGGACGCAATCATGCAGACAGGCAGAATCCAGGCTCCTTCTACCAAAAACTGGGCTTTTAAAAGGGTTCCCAGCCGCAGTGCCAGGCCCTTCCAGATCGTTAATCCAGCCGCCATTCCCATGATGCTGGTAATTAATAATACGGTCGCAATAAATCTCTGTGGATGTCCGGCAGCCCATAAAAGCTTCTCTGCCTTTGCATCCCCTTTTTCCTTCTCTTCTTCCAGCTTTGCCTCATTGACGTGCTGGATCGCCGCTCCAAATCCGTAAAGAACCGCGCTTAACGCAACAAATGCAAGTAAAATCACCATACTGACCGGTGAATAACCATCGTCCATTGGACTTTCAACACTCCTTTTTCTCTAAATTGACTGAATAATCTGTACTTTGCACATCATATCATGTTTATCCAGGTTCGTCAATGTTGCGAAAAAACAGCCTGGAACCTTTATGTATCCAGTTCCAGGCTGACTTTCAGCGCTGCATTTACTCTCTCCTGCAGCTCGTCGTCAATATGACAGATTTTTTCTTTTAGACGCTGTTTATCTATGGTACGGAGCTGCTCCAGCAAAATAACCGAATCCTTTACCATGCTGCACCTGTTTTTCGGCAGTTCTACATGGGTGGGAAGTTTTGCCTTATTCATTCTGGATGTGATTGCAGCACAGATTACAGTGGGACTGTGTTTATTTCCTATATCATTTTGAATAATCAGAACCGGACGGATCCCTCCCTGCTCCGACCCTACAACCGGTCTTAAATCTGCATAATAAATATCTCCACGTCTGATGATCACGTTTTCACTCTCCTATCCTTCGGATAGTATAGGCATAAACAGCGGATCTTATACACCGCTAATCGCCCATATACCATTCTATGAGAGAAAACATGCCATGGTTCCGCCAGAACAGTACGATTTGCTTATTCAATGTTTCCCGCTGTCCTGGATTGTTTTATAAATTCGTGGAACCCGCTTTCCGATATTACATAAAATCTCATAATGAAATCCGCCGGATAAAGCAGCCAGAGTTTCTGCAGAGATAGACGTATCCCCACTGTTTCCCAAAAGAACTGCTTCTCCCCATTCTCTGGCTTCTGGAATTTCTGATACATCCACCATAAACTGATCCATACACACCCGGCCCAGAATCGGCGCACGCTTCCCATTTATCAGCACATATCCTTTCCCGGACAGGCTTCTGGGATATCCGTCTCCGTATCCTGCTGCGATCGTGGCTACCTTCACAGGTCTTTCTGCTGTAAACGTACCTCCATAGCTGACGCTGGCTCCCTTTGAAATGGTTTTTATACAGGTAATTCTGGCTCTCCAGGACATTGCCGGAATCAGTTTCACCTTTGTCTGCTCCACCTCATCAGACGGATACAATCCATAAATGGAAATGCCGGCCCGCACCGCATCCAACCCGGTTCCGATCCCCTCTATGATTCCTGCGCTGTTGGCGCAGTGGCATAAAGGAATCCGAAGCCCCCTTCTGAAAAGTTTTTCATAGAAACAACTATATTGTTCCAACTGTTTCCTGGCTGAAGTTTTGTCTGTCTCGTCCGCTTTTGCAAAATGGGTAAACATGCCTTCTATCTCAATCCCCGGACAGGCGGCAATCCGAAGTGCCCGATCTGCACACTCATCCGAAGGCGTCATGCCGATCCGGTTCATCCCCGTATCCACTGCCAGGTGAATCCGCCCGGGACGGCCTAAATGAAGGGCCAGTTTTCCAAACTGTTTCGCCGCCTGTTCTGTAAAAATAACCGGACGTATTTCTTCTAAAATCAGTTCTTCATACCGGCTCTCATGAACCGGCCCAAGGATCAGAACCGGCTTTTTTATCCCATACCGGCGCAGCAAAATCGCCTCATCTGCCGTTGCTGCGGCAAATCCAATAACGTAAGGAGCGATTGTTTCTGCCACCCGTTCTGCCCCATGACCGTAGGCATCAGCTTTTACTACCCCGATTATGCCGGTTTTTTCCGGAAGATTCTGTCTCATGGCTTCCATGTTTCGGCAAATTGCATCTAAATCTACTACTGCACAGGTTCTGTCATATGGAATTTCCAAACATTCTGTCTGACTCATCCGGTCTTCCCTCCATCTGTTTTTTCTTTTTCTGCCGGGTTTCCGATTTTATCCGCAGATTTTCCTGCCCTGTCTGCCAGCTCTCCCGCCAAATCTGCCAGTTCTCTGGCAAGAAGGCTGGCACGTCCATGGCGCTTTTGATATTCATCTCCTGCAAGGCCATGGAGATAGACAGAAAGGGCTGCCCCTTCAAACAGTTCCATTCCCTGAGCACACAGCGCTCCTATCATCCCTGCCAGCACATCTCCAGATCCAGCCTTAGCCATGGCGCTGTTTCCGCTGGTATTTAAATACAGCCATCCGCCTCTGTCTGACACAACAGTTGCTGCATCTTTGAGCACACAGGTAATTCCCCATCGGGATGCATACTCTGCGGCGGCGCCGCTTACGTCCTTTTGAATCTCCTTTATGGTTTTTCCTGTCAGTCTTGCCATCTCCCCCAAATGAGGTGTTATAACAATATTTTCTGTATAGTATCTGGTAAGTTCCGGATTAGCTGCAATGATATTTAAGGCATCTGCATCCACAATAACGGCAGAACAAGCCGCAGACAATATCCCTGCCACCAGTTTTTTCACATACTCTTCCCCTCCAAGTCCGGGGCCTAATACTACTGCATCCGCCCAGATACATTCTTTTTCCAAAAGCTGCTCAAATCCTTCCGGATTTTCCAAAGCCATCTTCGGATCGCAGACAGCCAGAATTGCCTCTGGAAGAAGCTGCTGCAAAATCTCTCGGTTTTCTTCGACTGTCAGGAGCTTTACCAGTCCGGCCCCGCACCGGTAAGCAGCCTTTGCGCAAAGATAAGCAGCGCCGCTCATATTTTTAGAACCTGCTGCTATGAGGACATGGCCAAATGTCCCCTTATTGGAATAGGCCGGTCTGCCAGGAAGCAGTTTTAAATCCTCTAACCCATAAGTAAAAACCGGATTTTCACCTGCTCCGCTTTTTAGTGCTGCCTTTTCATAGGCCAAATCCGGAAATCCAATATCCCCAATCACCACCTCCTTTGCATACTCTCTTCCCGGAAACAGAACGGTTCCGCATTTTTCCCACCCAAAGGTAATCGTTACATCTGCCTGCACTGCAGCTCCCATGACCTCTCCTGTATCTGAGTGGATGCCGGACGGAAGATCCACTGCCACTGTCAAAATCGAAGGCTGCCCTTTTAGCCATTTTATGCAGGAACGAAACTCTCCGTCCACTTCTCTGGCAAGCCCTACTCCAAACAGTCCGTCCAGAATCACCCCGTCTATCTCTTCTGTTATCTCCTGCCAGTTCACACTTACGATCCCCAGATTTTCCCCAATCATCCTCTGAGTCCGGCATTCTGCTGTCTCTTTTTTTCGATCTCCTGCCAAAACCAGCGCTGCCGGATATCCGGATAAATACAGAATCCTGGCCGCAGCTGCAGCGTCCGCCCCATTATTTCCCGTACCGCAGACTGCCCATATTTTTGTCCCTTTTTTCACCCGCTTTTTTACCTCCAGGGCCACCAAAAGGGCAGCCCGCTCCTGGAGGACCAGGGATGGAATCCCGATTTTTTCTATGGTATATTGATCAATCTGTTTCATCTGTTTTCCGGTTACTAAATTTCTCATGCCACATCCCCTTTGCACAATTTGTCAAAGAAAAATAGTAACAGTTCAGCCATGCATCTTCGCATGGATGAGCTGCTGCAAAAAATACCGGCAGAAACCCGTAGTTTTTCCTGCCGGCTGATCCATGCTACTTTTTCTTTGCTTTTTCGGCCTTCTCTGCCTTTTCCTTTGCACGCTTTTCTTCCCGATCCTGCATACTGCACACCCGGTAGGAAAGGCGCATTAAACTTTCGGAAAGATGTACATTTTCCACGACTACATCATCCGGAACCACCAAATCCGTATGGGCAAAATTCCAGATTGCCTTGACTCCTGCCTTTACCAGTCTGTCTGCTATCTCCGGCGCTTTTGTCTTTGGAATGGTAAGAGCTGCTATCTGCACCTCGTTTTCCACAATAAATTCTTCTAAGTCTTCTACACCCCGAATCTCAATACCGCGGACCACCAAACCAATAAGCCTTGGATTAATATCAAACATTCCTTTAATCATAAAACCGCGCTTTTCAAAGTTTGTATAGTTTGCAATGGCCTGGCCCAAGTTTCCGGCGCCGATAATAATAATATTGTGCTGCCGGTCAATTCCCAGAATTTTTGCAATTTCCGCATACAGAGATTTTACATTATAGCCATATCCCTGCTGGCCAAACCCTCCAAAATTGTTTAAATCCTGACGGATTTGGGAAGCCGTTACCTTCATCTTGCTGCTTAACTCATTGGAGGAAATGCGCTCGACTCCGTCCTCCAAAAGTTCTCCCAAATATCGGTAATATCTGGGCAGCCTGGATATTACGGCTTTTGATATCACTTTTTCTTCCACGTATTCCACCTAGCCTTTCTGTCTTTTTTCCCTGTTTCCTATTATAGATTTTTGTCAAATTCCTGTCAAACTATTTTTTCCAAACCCATTCAATTTGTGTAACAGTTCAGCCATGCGAAGATTCACACAGGAAAAATCGTTGAAAGCTTGTTTTCATAAAATTTTTTCTGTCTGAATCTTTATAGGGCTAACATCCAATGCTTCTTGCACGCTGTAAGTGTGCAAGAAGATGCATGGCTTATCTGTTACCAAATTTGTTGCAAAAAAATTCTTCCTATATTATACTGTTACGGAATAGTTCTATTTATGTAGGAGGTTGTGATGATTTTATCATGCAGTAACATCTGCAAAGCATTTGGAAGCGAAACCATTCTGGACCATGTGTCCTTCCATATAGAAGACCATGAGAAAGCCGCCATTGTGGGAATCAATGGCGCTGGAAAAACGACCCTTTTAAAAATCATTGTGGGGGAACTGGAAGCGGACAGCGGAGTGGTCGCCTTATCCCGCGGCAAAACTCTTGGGTATCTGGCCCAGCATCAGGATCTGGACAGTTCCCGTTCCATTTATGACGAGATATTGGAAGTAAAACGGCCCGTCATTGAAATGGAAGAGCGCATCCGTCAGCTGGAACTGGAGATGAAAGATAAATCCGGTGATGAGCTGGACTTTATGTTTCGGGAATACAACCGGCTTAGCCATGAATTTGAACTGGCCAACGGCTATGCCTATCAGAGCGAGGTTACCGGCGTGTTAAAGGGTCTTGGATTTTCAGAAGCAGATTTTTCCAAGACTGTATCCACCCTGTCCGGCGGACAGAAAACCCGCGTGGCCCTGGGCCGTCTGCTTCTCACAAAACCGGATATCCTGCTTTTGGACGAGCCTACCAACCACCTGGATATGGAAAGCATTGCGTGGCTGGAAAATTATCTTTCCAATTACACAGGCAGCGTGATTATCGTAGCCCATGACCGCTATTTTCTGGATCGCACTGTCAAAAAAATCGTGGAATTAGACGGCGGCAAATCCACTGTCTTTACTGGCAATTACACTGCCTACAGCGAGAAAAAATCCATGCTGCGCCAGGCCCAGATCAAGGCCTATTTAAACCAGCAGCAGGAAATCCGCCACCAGGAAGAAGTCATTGCCAAATTAAAGTCTTTTAACCGGGAAAAATCCATTAAACGGGCTGAAAGCCGGGAAAAAATGCTGGCTAAAATCGAAGTTCTGGAAAAGCCTGTTGAGATTGACGATTCCATGGATATCCGCTTAGAGCCTCAGGTAGTCAGCGGAAATGACGTCATGACCATAACCGATCTTTCCAAGTCCTTTGGCTCCCTCCATCTTTTTGAACATGTGGACTTTGAGTTAAAACGAGGAGAACGGGTAGCTGTAATCGGCAATAACGGCACAGGAAAAACCACGTTATTAAAGATTATCAACCACATGGTATCCGCAGATTCTGGAGAGATCCGTTTGGGATCCAAGGTTCAGATTGGATATTACGATCAGGAACATCAGGTTCTTCACATGGATAAAACCGTTTTTGAAGAAATCCAGGATGCCTACCCGGATATGAACAATACCCAGGTGCGAAACTGTCTGGCTTCCTTTTTATTTACCGGAGACAATGTGTTTAAACGGATTGGCGACTTAAGCGGCGGCGAGCGGGGCCGGGTTTCTCTGGCCAAATTAATGCTGTCAGAAGCCAATTTTCTGATTCTGGACGAGCCAACCAACCATTTGGATATTACTTCCAAAGAAATTTTGGAGGATGCCTTAAACCGGTATACCGGAACGGTTCTCTATGTATCCCACGACCGGTATTTTATCAATCGGACCGCCACCCGCATTTTAGAACTAACCGGACAGAACTTTTTAAATTACATTGGAAACTATGATTACTATCTGGAAAAGAAGGATGTCATCCAGGGCCTTCAGGCTGCAAACTCTAAGGCACCTGTTTCTGGAACAGACCAGACTCCCTCTCCTTCCTCCTCTTTCGCTCCTTCTTCGGGAGTGATGGACTGGAAAGCACAAAAAGAAGAGCAGGCCCGCATCCGCAAACGTCAGAACGAGTTAAAACGTACGGAAGATGAAATCCAGAAGTTAGAAAGCCGGAATGAAGAAATCGACTCCCAACTGGTCAGGGAAGACATCTGCAGGGACGTGGCAAAGCTGGTGGAGCTCCACAAAGAGAAAGAATCATTAGAAGAACGTCTTTCCATTCTTTATGAAACCTGGGAATCTCTGGCTTTAGAGGAGGAATAAATGAAATACACGAAACTTCAGCGGCGCCTGGCTTTGGCAGGCGCCATCCTGCTGGTTCTTTTATATGGGGCAACACTGGTTTTTGCCTTTATGGACAGTCCGCTGGCCCCCAATCTCTTAGGGGCCTCCATTTTTCTCACCATTGTCATCCCCATCACCCTGTATGCGTTTATTTTAATTACCAAAATGACAAAACGCAAATAGAGATGGGAAAACCTTACCGCAAAATGATATCCTCCCGGCCCGGACCGTTAGAAACCATTGTGACTGGTACGTTTAGTTCCTGCTCAATAAATTCAATGTATCTGCGGCAGTTTGGGGGCAGTTTGTCATATTCCCGGATCCCGCGGATATCGCACTTCCATCCAGGCAAAGCTGTATAAACTGGCTTTGCCTTTTTTAACTGTACCGTAGCAGGAAAATCTTTTGTTACCTTTCCATCGATCTCATATCCGGTACAGATCAAAATCTCATCCAGGTACCCAAGCACATCCAAGACAGTCAGGGCTATCTCGGTTGCGCCCTGAATACGACAGCCGTATCGGCTTGCCACTGCGTCAAACCATCCCATTCTTCTTGGACGGCCTGTCGTAGCGCCGTATTCTCCGCCGTCTCCGCCTCTCCTTCGCAGTTCGTCGGCCTCTTTTCCGAAAATCTCACTGACAAAATCTCCAGCCCCTACAGCACTGGAATAGGCTTTTACCACTGCTGTAATCTTTTTAATCTCATAAGGCGGGATTCCGGCGCCAATAGCTCCGTAGGCCGCCAGGGTGGAGGAAGAAGTAACCATTGGGTAAATTCCATGATCCGGATCCTTTAAAGAGCCAAGCTGTCCCTCCAGCAAAATATTTTTCCCTTCCTGAAGAGCATCATACAAATATTTGGACACATCACAGACATAAGGCTCTGCCATATCACGGTATTCTAACAGCGTATCCATAAGTTCATCCGGAGACAGTAACGGCTTGTGATACAAATGCTCCAGCAAAACATTTTTCGTCTCGCAGACCCGGACTACCTTTTCTCTTAAACTTTCTTCATCGTCAAAGAGTTCGCTGACCTGAAACCCGATCTTTGCATATTTATCAGAGTAAAAGGGCGCAATTCCGGACTTTGTGGAACCAAAAGACTTTCCCGCCAGTCTCTCCTCTTCGTATTCATCAAATAAAATGTGGTAAGGCATTAAAAGCTGCGCCCGGTTGGAAATCCGTATTTTGGGACTTGGAACGCCTTTTTCCTCCAGGGAACGGATTTCTTTGAATAAATAGGGAATATTTAATGCAACACCATTTCCAATGACGCTGGTTGTGTGATCATAAAACACACCGGATGGAAGCAGGTGCAGCGCAAATTTTCCATAATGATTGATAATCGTATGTCCTGCATTGCTGCCTCCCTGAAAGCGGACAATAATATCCGATTCTTTTGCCAGCATATCTGTGATCTTGCCTTTTCCCTCATCTCCCCAGTTTGCTCCTACAATGGCACGTACCATATATTTCCTCCTTCTTAAGCTGCTATACGGTAATCTCTGTCTGGATTCCCAGCAGTTCTTTGTTTTCTTTTAATATAGGATCAATCACTTCTTTTAAAAACTCTTCCACCTGATTCGGCGCCCTGCCCACATATTTCTTCGGATCCATGGCTGTCTGCAGTTCTTCCATAGTCAGGCCAAAGGCCGGGTCTGCTGCAATCTGTTCCAATAAAGAATTGTCTTCTCCCAACACCTTTATCCGATACCCGGCTTCCATGGAAAGGGTGCGGATTTTCTCGTGAAGTTCCTGCCGATCGCCTCCCGCTTTTACTCCATCCATCATAATATTTTCCGTTGCCATAAAGGGGAGCTCCGCCATCACATGTTTTTCAATGACCTTTTCATAAACCACCAGTCCATCAGCCACATTTAAGTACAAATCCAGAATCCCATCCACTGCCAGAAATCCTTCAGGAATACTCAACCGCTTATTGGCAGAGTCATCCAGTGTGCGCTCAAACCACTGGGTCGATGCTACCAGCATGGGATTTACCATATCCGCCATCACATAATTGGCCAGGGACGCTATTCGCTCGCACCGCATTGGATTGCGTTTGTAGGCCATGGCGGAAGAACCGATCTGATTTTTTTCAAAAGGCTCTTCTACTTCTTTTAAGTGCTGGAGCAGGCGAATATCATTGGAAAACTTGTGAGCACTCTGGGCAATGCCGGCCAGTACGCTTACAATCCGGCTGTCCACTTTTCTGGAATACGTTTGTCCGGATACCGGATAGCACCCGGAAAATCCCATCTTTTCTGCGATCTTTTCATCCAGAATGCGGCATTTTTCATGATCCCCGTCAAACAGCTCTAAAAAGCTTGCCTGGGTTCCGGTCGTACCCTTGGATCCCAAAAGCCGCATAGAATTAATCAGATACTCTACATCATCCAAATCCATTTTTAAATCCATCATCCACAAAGTTGCTCGTTTTCCCACTGTGGTAGGCTGAGCCGGCTGAAAATGGGTAAATGCCAGGGTCGGCAGATCTTTGTAGGTTTCTGCAAATTTCGCCAGCTTAGAAATCGTGTTAATCAGTTTTGCGCGCACCAGTCTTAACGCTTCTGTCATAATCACCAGATCGGTATTGTCCCCTACATAGCATGACGTAGCGCCTAAATGAATAATTCCCCTAGCTTTCGGACACTGGACACCATAGGCATATACATGGGCCATGACATCATGACGGACGATTTTCTCCCTCTCCTCTGCCACATCATAATTAATATCTTCTGCGTGAGCTTTTAATTCCTCTATCTGCTCTTCTGTAATAGGCAGTCCCAGTTCCTTTTCCGCTTCTGCAAGAGCAATCCACAGCTTTCTCCATGTAGAAAATTTTTTATCCGGCGAAAAAATATACTGCATTTTTCTGCTTGCATACCTTCCAGACAACGGACTCTCATATCGTTCTCTCATATCCGGCTTCTCCTTTTAATCATTTTTTTCCTGGTAAATCTCAATCCCATCCGAGTGGAAGCGGATTCCCCAGCTAGTCCCTCTGTGCTTTATCTCCCATTCCTGTTTTTCAGAAGTCTCCTGCAATACCTGAATCCCTAAAATATGTAGAAAAGCATCAGGATTTTCCATAACTTCCCCAGCCCCGTATAAAAATCCTGCAGCCGCAAGTACAACAATGATTCTGCGAACCGCTGCACCTCCTTTTGAGGTTCGGTTTTTTCTGAAATATTGTCTGCGCCACTGCTGTTTCTGACGTTTATACCATGGCATTTTTACCTGTCTGCAAAACAGCTTTGTCCCCCTTGTCATAATCCTCCTTGTACACCTTACCCCCTTTTTTCTCCTGCTGCAGCATTTCCCTGCCAAAAAAATCAAAGAGACTGTCCCTGAAACCAATGTCTCAGAGATAGCCCCTTTGCTCATCTCAAACATCTTATCGTCCGGCAGAAGTCTCCGCTGCTGAAGAAGCATGTGTGCCTTCCACTGCCCGCTCCACATCCTGGACTCCTTCTTCAATTCCATTGCCTACATCATTGAGCAAACCGTCAATCACGCCAGTAGATTCCTTTGCCCTGTCCGCACCTGTTCCGGTCTCATCCATTGCTGCGGATGATTTTTCCGTAGAATTTTCCATTCCCCTACTGCTTTCAGTGGCCGTTGCAGCAGATTGGGAAGGAGCGGATGTAGTTCCTTTTGTTCCATTGTTACTGCGGCCGCAGGCGCTGATACTAATCATCATAAGGACGCACAAAAGCGCCAGACAGCCATATCTGATTTTTTTCATAATCCTATCTCCTTTCGCTTTCTGACCTTAGTATGTGCAAAAGAAGAAGTTTCATAATGGAAGTTTCAGGAAATTTTAAAAATTTCTGTTCATTCGATTACATCGCTCATGCTGTAAAGTCCTGCCGGCTTATCTGCCAAAAACTTTGCAGCCGCCAGCGCTCCTTTAGCAAAAATAGCCTTGGAATAAGCTGTATGGCTGATGGTAATCACTTCATCTGTACCTGCAAAAATTACATCATGTTCTCCTACAATGGTGCCGCCCCGCACAGAAGAAATACCGATTTCTCTGGGATCCCTCTTTTCGCGGCTGTGGCTCCGGTCAAATACATTGTGATATGCCTGATCCATTGCCTGATTTAAAGCATCTGCCAGCGCAAGCGCTGTCCCGCTGGGTGCATCCTTTTTTTGATTGTGGTGTTTTTCCACAATCTCCATATCAAAACCAGCTTCTGTCAAAACCTTTGCCGCCTCTGCCACTAATTTTAAAAGCAGATTGATCCCCAGCGACATATTGGCAGACCAGAGTATGGGAGCAAATTTTGCTGCTTCTGCCACTCTCTTTTTCTGACTTTCACTTAAACCTGTGGTGCAAAGCACAACCGGCATCTTTTTTTCTTCGCAGAAATTCAGCAGTTCGTCTACTGCAGGCGCTGCAGAAAAATCTACAATCACATCTGCCTGGCCATTCCAGTCTTTTAAAGAGGAAAACACTGGATAAGTATACGGGACTTTGCCCATTCTGTCAATACCTGCTGCAATCTCAATTCCATCCTCTTGTGCAGCCATGGATGCAATCACTCTTCCCATGGCCCCGCAGCATCCATGAATCGCTATTTTTATCATAATACCCCATAATCCTCCATTGCTTTTCTAAGAACTGCCTGATGCTCTTTTTCCATCTCTGTCAGCGGAAGACGCAGCGGTCCAGCTTCCATGCCCATCATGTTTAGGGCTGCTTTTACTGGAATAGGATTGACTTCGGAAAACAGGCTGTTAATTAGCGGAATGGCTTCTAACTGCATTCTGGCGCTGTTCTTTACATCCCCTGCAAAGTAAGAAGCGCAGATCTCATGAGTCTGTCTGGGCGCTATGTTAGATAAAACGGAAATTACGCCTTTTCCGCCCAGAGACAAAAGCGGAACAATCTGATCATCATTGCCGGAATACAAATCCACACACCCATCCGCCTGATTCATCAGAGACGCAATCGCAGAAAAATTGCCGCTGGCCTCTTTTATTCCTACAATGTTTTCTACATTTTTACAAAGGGACACCACTGTCTCCGGCTGGATATTGACACCAGTCCTCCCCGGAATATTATATAGTAAAATCGGGATATGGACAGCATCAGCAATGGTTGTAAAATGAGCAATCAGTCCTTTCTGAGTGGCTTTGTTGTAGTAAGGAGTCACTAATAAAAGCCCATCGGCCCCTGCTGTTTCCGCTTCCTGTGACAGATAAACTGCTGTTTCCGTCCAGTTGGAGCCACTGCCTGCAATCACAGGGATTCTGTGATTGACCGTCTGACACACAAACCGAATGGTCTCAATGTGCTCTTCATGAGTCATGGCAGAAGCTTCTCCAGTCGTGCCGCAGACAACAATGGCATCTGTACCTCCCTCAATCTGAAACTCCACCAGCCTTTTTAAGCTCTCAAAGTCAATGCTTCCATCTGCCTTCATAGGAGTTGCCAGCGCTACGCCTGCTCCTTCAAAAATTGACATACGTCTTCCTCCTTTTGATGAAAAAAGAGCCAACCAGCGGTCGGCCCCAAAATACAAAATCACTCTCAGCTTTGTCTTTTCGTAGCTCCCCATCCGCCTGCGGATGACAGTCACAGAACTCTTAATCCTGCGCCCAGGGGTGAATGGTTCGGAATCCATCCCTCCTTCGGCGTCTTTCCCTTTCCCTGCCATCTCCTGCTTCCGACGCATCCGACAGACTACTCTTGATTGACGCAACCTCTACTTATTTTTCTTTGCAACTATATTATCATCATTCTATGCCCTTGTCAATGGCAATCCCGGTTAAAATTTTGTAAATCTCCACTTCAACTGTTCCCGAAGTCCTTCCAGCTCTGTCTCTTCCATCTTTCCCACATCATCTTTATGGGACAATTCAAAATGGTGCCGGCTTTTATGATCCAACGCCCAGACAAATGCTGTAATCAACACATAAATGCCAAATAAAAGCCAAACCCAGATATCGCCTTTTAAAGGTTTTAAAACAGGAATCAGCCACAAAGCCATAAGAAACCCTATTGCTGCCGCAAGCATCAGATATTTTGCCATCTTCCATTTTGAAATCTTTTTCATAAGTTACCTCTTATTTTACATTCTCCAGACGGACAACCCAATCCGCCTCTGTTTTTAACTCTTCCGGAAGTACGGTCCCGGTGAGAACCAGATCCATGGTTTCCTCTCTCACAGACAAAAGCTTTTGAATCTCTTCCAGAGGAACGATTTTCTGATCCACAAGGCCCAGCACCCCATCCAAGATCAGCACATCGCACTCTCCGGTTGCCATCACTTTTTTTGCAAAGTTCAGTCCATTTTGAATATTCATAAATTCTCTGCTTTTTGCTTCTTCACTCAGTCTGGAAAAAGATTCTGCTGACTTTTCAAAACGGAAAACCTGCAGTTCCGGCTCAAGCCGATTGTATACTGCCATCTGCTCTGCGTCCAGGCTGCCCTGCAGAAACTGAATCATCACTGCCGTTCTGCCATTTGCAACCGCGCTTAATCCTTTTCCCAATGCCATGGCAGTTTTCCCTTTTCCAGGGCCATAGATGATTTGCATGTATCCCTTATGCATCTTATGTCACCTCGTATTCTTGCGCATCTCTCCCTTGATGCCAGTTTGACTAATAATATCATAATTCTTAAGCAAATGCAAGAATGGACTACTGTGCTACCTCCAGTTTGCTGATGGAAACTTCATACGCCACCCGCTTTTCACATTGGGTTTCACTAATCTTTTTTGTATATTCCCTGCTCTGGACGCGGCCCCATATCTGAACTCTGGTTCCCACTTCAAATCCAGAAGCATATCGGGCATTCCGTCCCCAGGCAATACATGGGATATAATCAGATTTTCCATATGGACGGTTGACTGCAAGAAGTAAGTCGGCAATTTCTCTTCCAAGAGGCGTTTTTCTGTATACAGGAAGCTTGCAGATATAGCCGTCCAAGAAAATCTGATTGGTCTTGGTATAATCGGTAAATTCTTCCATAAAACGGATTTCCCTCACAAATATGGACAGCACCAGACGGTTTTTTACACCCTCATGACGGTTATAAGATCGGAACTGTCCGATGGCCTCTACCGTACAGCCCCGGTAGTCCTTTTCCACATCCAGCAGACGTTCGGAAACCATCAGCGGTATAATATCCGCCTGCTCACTAAGTCGGTTTACAGACAAATCCACCATGTAAAATCCTTCCCCAAATACCTCATGGCTGAAGGTGAAACCAGATACAATGGTTCCAATCACACTGACCTTGTTGTTTTCAATTACTTTTTCTGACATAGTATTTCTCCTCTTCTCTCCCATATTTACTTGTAACAAACGTTACATTTACTTATCGCACATAGTAAATTTATGTGGAAAAGAATAGGTTTATGAGGAAATGAAAAAAGAATCCCGAAGAAGTTATCGACAGGATTCTCTTTTTATATTGATATTTTTGCTTATTTTCCCTGATTAGGGCGATAATTGTTTGATTTTGTACGCCAGGGGAACTTGCATCCCTTACTTTTTAAAAGACGCTCTCTTTCTCTGCATAGGATCCAGAATCTTTTTGCGGATCCGAAGGCTCTTAGGCGTAATCTCTAACAGTTCATCAGTATCAATAAATTCCAAACACTGCTCCAGACTCATTACCTTGGGAGGTGTCAGACGCAGGGCCTCGTCTGCACTGGAGGATCGGGTATTGGTCAGTTTTTTGGTCTTGCATACATTGATCTCAATGTCTTCTGCCTTTGGATTCTGTCCTACTACCATACCGGAATAAACCTTTTCTCCAGGTCCGATAAACAGCACGCCTCTCTCCTGCGCATTGTAGAGGCCATAAGTAATGGCTTCTCCTGCCTCAAATGCGATCAGAGATCCGGTAGGACGGTAGGTCAAATCTCCTTTATAAGGACCATATCCGTCAAAGGTAGTATTTAAGATGCCATTTCCCTTGGTATCGGTCATAAATTCCCCTCTGTATCCGATTAATCCTCTGGAAGGAATGGCAAATTCCAGTCTGGTATAACCGCCGGAAACCGGGCTCATGCCCTGAAGTTCTCCCTTTCTGGAAGTCAGTTTCTGGATAACAGCGCCTGTAAATTCCTCTGGAACATCTACGTATGCAATTTCCATAGGCTCCTGCTTCTGGCCTCTTTCATTATACTTATAAATAACTTCCGCCTTGCTTACTGCAAACTCAAAATTTTCTCTGCGCATATTTTCAATCAGAACAGACAGGTGCAGTTCTCCTCTTCCGGAAACTTTAAAGCAGTCTGCAGAATCGGTTTCTTCCACCCGAAGGCTGACATCTGTATTTAATTCCCGGAACAAGCGCTCTCTGATATGGCGGGAGGTAATGTATTTTCCTTCCTGGCCTGCCAGAGGACTGTCATTGACCATAAAATACATGGAGATGGTAGGTTCGGAAATCTTCTGGAATGGAATGGGATCCGGAGTATCTACGGCACAGATAGTATCGCCGATGTGAATATCCGGAATGCCGGAAATAGCCACAATCGATCCCACATTAGCCTCTTTTACTTCTACCCGGTTTAATCCGTCAAACTCATAAAGCTTGCCAATTTTAATCTTTTTAAACTTATCCGGATCGTGGTGGTTGACCAGCACGCACTCCTGATTAATGCGGAGCACGCCGTTGTCTACTTTTCCTACGCCGATTCGACCTACGTATTCATTGTAATCAATGGTGCTGATCAGGGTCTGAAGAGGTGCATCCGAATCGCCTTCTGGAGCTGGAATGTAATCAATAATGGTTTCAAATAAAGGAGTCATGTCAATATTGTCATCTTCCAGATTCCTCTTTGCATAGCCGTCTCTTGCAGATGCAAAAATAAATGGGCACTCTAACTGGTCGTCAGATGCATCCAGATCCATAAACAGTTCCAGGATCTCATCAATTACTTCGTCTGGTCTTGCCTCTGGACGGTCAATCTTGTTAATGCACACAATAACGGACAAATCCAGTTCCAGGGCCTTTTTTAGTACAAACTTTGTCTGAGGCATTGCACCCTCATAAGCATCTACTACTAAGACAACGCCGTTTACCATCTTTAAAACGCGCTCTACCTCGCCGCCGAAATCTGCATGGCCTGGAGTATCGATAATGTTAATCTTGGTTCCCTTATACGTCACTGCCGTATTTTTTGAAAGGATGGTAATTCCTCTCTCTCTTTCAATATCATTGGAGTCCATAACACGCTCTGCCACTTCCTGGTTCTCCCTGAAAATCCCGCTCTGCTTTAACAGGTTGTCAACCAGCGTGGTCTTTCCATGGTCTACGTGAGCGATAATTGCAATATTTCTAACATCTTCTCTCTTGGTTTTCATACACTTACTTCCTTAATATATATTAAACTGCTTTCTGTCACAGTTACCCAGTATAGCATTCGTTTTTTTGGAATGCAAGGTATTTTCTCAAGGTTTTAGGGAATTTCCTCAAAAAGCAGAATCTTCTTCTCCAGATTGCCATAATAAAGAACCGACAAAGTCTCAATCTCTGCTTTTCCATTGGTCCCTTCTGTCAAAGCCGCTTCAAAAGAAGGAACTTCTTCCAAAGGAACTAAAAATGTAATCACAACCTTATCGCTGTACTGGGTATCCAGGGCAGCAATGTCTCTTTCTGCCGCAATATACTGGATCTTTCCCAGTCCGTTATAATCTGTGTCCACCTGAATCTTTTTTGCCAGCTTTTTTTCTACAATCACACTTTTTTTCAGGCCTTCTTTTGCTGCCCCTGAATAGGCCCTTACAAGTCCTCCTGTCCCCAAAAGCACACCGCCGAAATACCTGGTCACAACCACACAGAGATTGGTTACTCCCGATCCGGTCAATACATCTAACATCGGCTTCCCCGCCGTCTGACTGGGTTCCCCGTCATCACTGCACCGCTTTTTTTCTCCCCGTTCTCCAATCACATAGGCCCAGCAGTTGTGTCTGGCATCCCAGTATTTTTTCCGCATTTCTTCTACAAAAGCAAGGGCTTCTTCCTCGCTTTCCACCGGATAAGTGGTAGCTATAAATCTTGATTTTTTCTCTGTCAATTCTGCGCTGCCCCCTTTATACAGGATTAAATAAGACAACGGCAGCTTGTCTGCCTGACTGGTTTCTCCCATCATTTTTCCCTCCGTTCTTTCTGGAAACAGTATACCAGAGAGTTCCTCAAGGAACAATACCTATGAATCTTAAGTTGAATTAATTAGGATATTTTGCTATAATGTATCGGTAAAGGAGGATTTCCATGAACTCTAATAATTACGGCAGAAAGGCCACTGAGCAAAATCTAAAAACTGTCCGTTCCAAATCCCAGAAGTACAAAACCCGGATGATTCAGTTTATTTCCCGGATGCTTTTAATCTTCTGTCTGGTGATTGGGATTACAGGCGTCAGCGCAGGTTTTGGCATGGTAAAAGGCATTATTGACAATGCCCCTGAGATTGATCCCAACAGCTTTGGGCCCAGCGGCTTTGCCACCAAGGTTTATGACAGCGCAGGCAATCTGACTGATACTCTGGTTATGGAAGGATCCAACCGGGAGGCGGCCACCTATGAGGAGCTTCCTCAAGATCTGATTGATGCTTTCGTTGCCATTGAAGATTCCCGTTTCTGGGAACACAACGGAATTGACATCCGTTCTATCCTGCGCGCCGCAGTAGGCGTGCTGACCAATGACAACAGAGGCGGCGGTTCCACTCTGACCCAGCAGCTAATTAAGAACAATGTATTTAAGGGCGGAAATGAGTCCACTTTCGCCGCAAAACTGGAGCGAAAGCTGCAGGAACAGTATCTGGCTGTCCAGTTGGAAAAGGCTTTAGGTCCTGATAAGACCAAGGCAAAACAAAAGATTATTACCGATTATTTAAATACAATTAATTTAGGCAGCAATACTCTGGGCGTAAAAGTCGCCGCCAGACGATATTTTAATAAGGAAGTATCGGATTTAACGCTGTCTGAATGTACGGTGCTTGCCGGTATTACACAAAAACCTACGTATTATAACCCTATCACCAACCCGGAGCACAATGCAGAAAAGCGGAAAATAATTCTTCAGTACATGAAAGATCAGGGATACATCACTGCTGCTGAGCAGGAGGCGGCTCTGGCAGACAATGTATATGACCGGATTCAGCAGGTCAACAATACTGTGGTTGCAACTCAGGAAACCACGATGTACAGTTATTTTACAGATGAACTGACCGAGCAGGTCCAGAAAACGCTGATGGAAAAACTGGGTTACTCAGAAAGCCAGGCATATAATCTTCTCTACGGCGGCGGTCTGAGCATTTTCACCACGCAGGATCCCAATATTCAGGCCATAGTAGATGAAGAAATCAGCAATCCTGCTAACTATTCTGTAGCCAAATATTCTGTAGAATATCGCCTTTCCGTCACTCATGCCAACGGAGAAACCGAGCACTATTCTGAAGAGACTCTAAAAAAGTACCACAGAGAAGTTCTCCGCGACAATTATACAGGACTGTATGCGACAGAAGAAGACGCAGCCAATGATGTAGCGCAGTTTAAGGCTTATATCCTTCAGGAAGGCGATCAAATCCTGGGCGAGCGCATGCAGACCACTCTTCAGCCCCAGGCTTCTTTTGTAATTATGGATCAGGCTACTGGTCAGGTAAAGGCGATCAGCGGAGGCCGGGGTGAAAAAACTGCCAGTCTTACCTTAAACCGTGCTACCAATACTCTCCGCCAGCCCGGATCTACCTTCAAAGTTATTACCGCATTTGCTCCGGCTCTGGACGCATGCGGGGCCACTCTGGGAACCGTTTATTATGATACTCCTTATACCCTTGGCACAAAGACATTTAAAAACTGGTACAGCCAGGGCAAATATCAAGGATACGCCAATATCCGCAGCGGTATTATTTTCTCCATGAACATTGTGGCAGTGCGGTGTCTGGTAGAGACGGTTACGCCCCAGCTAGGCGTGGAATATGCCAAAAATCTGGGCATTACCTCCCTGACCTCCAATGACTTAAATCCGGCAACTGCCTTAGGCGGCATTACCGACGGCGTCTCCAATCTGGAACTGACGGCTGCTTATGCAGCTATTGCCAACGGAGGAGTCTATACTGAGCCGATTTTCTTTACCAAGATCCTGGATCACAATGGAAAAGTACTGTTGGACAACACTCCAAAAACTCACAGAGCGTTAAAAGACTCTACGGCTTTTCTGCTGACAGATGCCATGGCAGATTCGCTTCGGACTGTCAGCAGCTTTGCAAGAGCTGGTGCCAGCATTTCCTCCACCAGCACCCGCGCAAGACTTTCCGGAATGTCAGTAGCAGGTAAGAGCGGTACTACTTCTTCCAACAATGATATCTGGTTTGTTGGATACACTCCCTACTACACTGCCGGTATTTGGGGCGGCTGTGACAATAACCAGTCTCTGAGCAGTAATGGAGGCACCAGTTTCCACAAGGATATCTGGCGCAAGATTATGGACCGCGTCCATGAGGGACTGTCTGATCCCGGGTTTGCAGTTCCAGACAGCGTGGAGACTGCTCAAATCTGCCGAAAGTCAGGCAAACTGGCTGTCAATGGCGTGTGTACCAATGACCCAAGAGGCAATGCCGTATATACAGAATACTTTGCCAAAGGAACCGTTCCCACAGAGGTCTGCGACAAACATGTAGTTGTGACGGTCTGCTCTGCTTCAGGGCGGAAACCGACCGAATTCTGTCCAGCACGCCAATCCAGAGTATGTATGACCTTACCCCAGGATGAGGAAGGCAGTACAGATGATTCTGCTTTTGGAATTCCAGGCTACTGCAACATCCACAACGGGGTCAACACAATTCTGCCTCCGGTCAATCCGGACGGAACGGTTCCCGTAGAGCCGTCCACAGAATCTCCGGGCACAGTTGCTCCCATCGGTCCTGGATATGTCCAGACGAATCCTGTCATTGTAGGCACCATGCCCTCAGAGTATGGACCTGGGGTAAATTAGCTATAAAAAAGAATCTCGTTTAGTGAACAAGCCCTCTTTAGAGCTGCGTTCCTCGCAAAGCGAATTGCATAGGAAGCAATTTCCTATGCAATTAAAAACCTGTCAGGGGAAGATAAACTGCTTATCTTCCCTGGCAGGTTTTAATGTTTTAAGATTTCATTTTAGAATTAAATATCAAAGAGCCTAGATATCCAAATACCATTGCCCCGCAGATTCCTGCTGAACTGGCTGTCAGCCCGCCTTTAAAAATCCCCAGCAGTCCCTCTGTCTCAATGCCTTCTTTTACTCCTTTCCACAGGGTATTGCCAAATCCCAAAAGAGGAACTCCGGCTCCCTGACCGGCCCAGTCCAAAAACGGCTGATATACTCCGATAAACCCCAGCACCGTTCCGCTTACTACCAGCATTACCATGATTCTTCCCGGCATCAGTTTGGTTTTGTCCATCAAAATCTGCACCAGAGCGCAGATAACCCCACCTACCAGAAAAGCTTTGATGTAATCCATGTTTCTATATCCTTTCTCTTAGATTTCCCGATGTTCGATTACCACTCCATGGGCAATTCCCGGTACGCTCTGTCCCTCATTAAAACTGACGGTTGACAGCAATGCTCCAGTAGGTACAAACAAAACCCGTTTCCAGACTCCCTCCCGGATTCTGGGCAGTATATACGAGCAAAATGTAACTGCAGAACAGCCGCACCCGCTTCCCCCTGCATGGGTGTCCTGAACGCCTGGGTCAAAAATCTCAATTCCGCAGTCCATATGCACTTTCTCTAAATCATGGCCTTTTTCCTTCATAAAATCCAAAAGAATTTTTCTTCCTACTGTGCCCAAATCCCCGGTAATAATCTTGTCATACCAGGTCTCATCTGTCTGAAAATCCTGGAAATTCTGGTTAATAACAGAAAACGCCGCAGGCGCCATGGCTGCCCCCATATTCATAGAGTCTTTAATCCCCAAATCCACTATTTTTCCAGTCGTAACTCCTGTGATCACTGCCTGACCTTTTCCTGTTTTCCCTTTGCAATTTTTCGTGCAAGTTCCTGCCATCTTTGCTTTTCCTGACTGCAAAATCACTGCTCCGCAGCCAGTTACTGTCCAGGTCGCCGCATAAGGCCGCTGGTTTCCATACCCCAGCGGAAAACGAAACTGTTTTTCTGCAGTGGCAAAATGGCTGGATGCCACTGCAGCCACCCGATCTGCATATCCGGCTGCTGTCAGCATGGCTCCCAGACTCATGGCTTCCCCCATAGTAGAGCAGGCCCCATATAATCCAAACAGGGGGATTTCCAAATCCATCACACCAAAGGATGTGGCAATTAACTGCCCCAGCAGATCACCTCCCAGCAGATAACGGATATCTTTTTTCTGCAGTCCCGCCTTCAAAATCGCAGTCTCTACTGCTTCTTTCTGCATCCTGCTCTCTGCTTCTTCCCAGTTGGCTTTTCCAAACTTATCATCCTGTTCCACCCGGTCAAATAAGGGTCCTAACGGCCCTTCGCCTTCCTTTTTTCCTACAATACTCCCTCCGCTTAAAATAAGAGGCGGGCATTCAAATTGTACGCTTGCCTTTCCTGCCTGCATACAAATCTCCTTTCCAGTCCTTTTCAATTTTATTAACAGTTCCCTGTTGCTTTTTGTTAGTATGGCTGGATTTTACAGTTTATATTCAAAGCCGCCTTTCTGATACATCTGCTTTATCAGAAAAGCGGCTTAAAAACCTGATAATATCTTATCATTCTTATTCTTCTACTACAATTTCTGTGATAACCGGCATATCTACCGGTTTGTTCCAGGTGTCCGGGCCATAGGTTGGCCGGGAGGCAATTCTGTCCAACACATCAAAACCGGACACCAACTGTCCAAATGCCGCATAGCGGCCATCCAGCTTATGTGCATCCTGATGGACTACAAAAAACTGGGTTCCTGCCGTATCATAGCCGTCGTCCCTTGCCATAGACAGCGCCCCTCTTTTATGGGGAATGGGATTGGCGATTCCGTTTTCTGCAAACTCCCCTTTAATGTGCCAGTCACTGTCAGTCATAATATCGTTATCCGGAGAACCGGCCTGAATCACATAATCCTTTACAATCCGGCACCAGGCCAAACCATTATAAAAGCCGGATTGTACGGTATCTGCAAAATTTTTCACAGTAATCGGAGCAAGATCAGGGAACAGGTCAAAGACCATGTTCCCTAATCCTTCCGTTTTAATCGTACATTTCATAAGAAGTTCCTCTTAAAACGTTTTATTGATTATTATTTGCTGATGGAAGCATTCTTAAAGCACAGGTTGCCGTTAGACAGCATATAGTAACCCTTTACGTAATCTTTCATCAGGAAGTTGTTAGCCTTATAGTACAAGTTGATGAATGGATATTCATCCATTACCAGATCTTCTGCCTGTTTAATCAGTTCGACTGCCTTTGCCGGATCGGTCTCTGCCTTAATCTGCTCTACCATTGCATCGTATTCCGGATTGCTGTAGAAACTGTTGTTGTTGGCGTCGTCCGTTACTAACAGCGGCAAAAAGCTCATTGGATGGGTGTAGTCTGCACTCCAGCCCATTGCTGCTACTTCGTAGTTTCCTTTCTGGACATTCTCATAGAAAATTGCCCAGTCGTTGGAAGTAATCTCTACCTCAATGCCTAAATTGGTCTCTAACATCTCTGCCATTGCCTCTACTACTTTCTTGACCGTATCATCAGAATAGTAGGAAAGCTGTAAGGTTGGGAATCCTTCGCCGTCTGGATAGCCGGCTTCTGCTAAAGCCGCTTTTGCTGCCTCTGGATCTGCGTTTGGAGAAAGTCCTCTGTCAGAGCGTCCTTCGGTAATGTCTGTTCCGTCTACTACGTAGCCTGGAGCTAAGAAGTTGTAGGCAGGAGCTGCATCTACCTGAACTACGTTGTCGATGATGGCCTGACGGTCAACAGCCAGGTTTAAAGCCTTTCTGACTAACGGGTTGTTATAAGGCTCTTTTTCACAGTTAATATTGTAGTAAACCGTACCGTAGTTTGGAACGGACTGGATGCCTGCGTTCTCTGCTTTTAATCTTGCATAGTCAGAAGATGGAATGTTGCGGATGCCGTCTACCTCGCCGGACTCATAAGCAGTCAATGCGGTAGAAGTATCTAAAATGTAACGCAGGGTAACCTTTTCCATGGTGACATTTTCTGCATCCCAGTAATTTTCATTCTTTTCCAGAACCATGCTTTCTCCCATGTTCATCTCTGCAATTTTGAACGGGCCGTTGCATACATAGGTTTCCGGAGATGCAGTCCACTGATCGCCGTTTGCTTCAATCGTTGCTTTCTGAACCGGATCAAATACCCACATGGTCAGAAGATCGATAAAGAACGAAGTCGGCTGGATCAAGGTAATTTCCAGCGTCTGGGGATCCACTGCTTTTACGCCTAATTCTTCTGCGGTTGCCTCGCCTGCATAGTATTCTTTTGCATTTTTCACATATGCAGTCACAATGTCTACATATTGTCCCGCTGTCTCTGGATTTAATACACGCTGCAGGGCATATACATAGTCTTCTGCTGTCAGGTCAGTGCCGTCGCTCCATTTTAAACCGTCTCTTAAATGGAAGGTATAGACGGTTCCGTCCTCGCTGATATCCCAGCTTTCTGCATTGCCCGGAACAACTGTACCGGTAGCATCATAAGTAACCAGTCCTTCAAAACAGTTGACCAAAAAAGTGGAAGCAAAAGAGTTGTTGGTAACGCCAGGATCAATACCGTCCGGCTCATTACTCAGCACAAATACCATTTCCTGTGCACCGTTTGCTTCTGTTTCTGCCTGAGCCGCCTCTGTCGTGGCTGCCTCTGTAGTCGGAGCTGCGATGGTCTGCGGCTGGGTCTCAGCATTTCCGCCTCCGCAGCCAGTTAAAACAGTGCTGCATACCAGCCCCAACGCCAATGCAAGACTTAGTTTCTTCTTCATAATCTCTCCTCCTTATTGAGATGAATATTGGAAAGGGTATAACCCTGAACCATTTCTGTAAACTAATATAGATGACAGGCTACCATATGGCCCGGCGCCGCCTCCTTAAATTCCGGAACTGCCTGGCTGCAAATTGGCTTTGCATAAGGACATCGGGTATGGAACCGGCATCCGGAAGGCGGATTAATCGGGCTTGGAATGTCGCCCTCAATGCTGCTCTTTTCCTTCTCCCTGGCAAGCCTGGGATTTGCAATGGGAATACTTCCCAGAAGGCCCTTTGTATAGGGGTGAAGGGGATGGGAGTAAATCTCATCGGCTTCACAGACTTCCACCAATTGTCCTAAATACATGACGCCCACATCATCGGAGACATAGCGTACCATGGATAAATCATGGGCAATAAACAGATAGGAAATTCCCTTTTCTTCCTGGAAATCTTTTAGTAAATTCACTACCTGGGCCTGGATGGAAACGTCCAGAGCAGAAATCGGCTCATCGCAGATTACCAGGTCCGGCTGCAGAATCAGCGCCCTTGCAATGCCGACTCTCTGTCTCTGGCCGCCGGAAAACTCATGGGCATAGCGGTTAGCGTGTTCTTTCGTAAGCCCTACCCGCTCCAGCATCGGATAGACCAGCTCGTTGGCATCTTCTTTTTTCTTTACGATATGATGGGCCATCAACGGCTCTGCAATAATATCCCTGACCGTCATTCTGGCGTTTAACGAAGCGTACGGATCCTGGAAAATCATCTGCATTTTCTTGCGGATAGGCTGCAGCTTTTTCTGGCTGTATTCGGTAATGTCTTCCCCGTCTAATATGATTTTTCCTGACGTAGGTTCATAAATACGGATAATCGTACGGGCACAGCTGGATTTGCCGCAGCCTGACTCTCCTACCAGTCCCAGGGTCTTTCCCCGTTCCAGACGGAAGCTGACGCCATCCACTGCATGAACCACCTGTTTTCCTGAACTTCCCACATTAAAATGTTTGGTCAGGTTGGAAACCTCCAATACAATCTGTGATTGACTCATAATCTTCTCTTCCTTTTTTACTGTTTTGCAAACGGATTGTGATCACTGGGCGCATCTTTATCCAAGAGCCAGCAGCGGGACCGGTGTCCTTCTCCCACTTCTGTAAAATCCGGACATTCGCTGGCGCAGATATTTCTGGCATATGGACAGCGGGGAGCAAACGGACAGCCCTTTGGCGGATTCGTCATATCCGGCGGAGAACCTGGAATCGGGGTCAGCCGCTTTTTCTTATCCTGACCAAGTCTTGGGATCGATTCCAAAAGTCCCAATGTATAGGGATGACTGGGATTTTCAAAAATATCGTCAATGGAAGCTTCTTCCATAATCAGACCGCCGTACATGACAATGACTCTGGTACACAGTTCTGCAACTACTCCTAAATCATGGGTGATAAACATAATGCTGGTTCCGAACTCTTTCTGCAGGCCCCGAAGCTGTTTTAAAATCTGGTCCTGTATGGTCACGTCTAACGCTGTCGTTGGTTCATCTGCAATCAGCAAATCCGGTTTGTTCGCCAGCGCCATAGCAATCATCACTCTTTGCCGCATACCGCCGGAAAACTCGTGAGGGTAAGAATTGTACCGTTTCTCCGGTTCCGGTATCCGGACTCTGGAAAACAGTTCTAAAACCTCTTTTTTCAGTTCCTCTTTTCCCATCTCCTTATGATGTTCCTTCAGCATCTCTGCTACCTGTTTTCCCACTGGAATCAAGGGATTTAACGAAGACATGGGATCCTGGAAAATCATAGAAATTTTCCCGCCGCGGATTTTTCTCATCTGGGTTTTATTAAACTTTGCCAAATCCTGTCCTTCAAACAGGATGGTTCCTTCCTTTACCCGTCCGGTATCTACCAACAGCTTTAATATAGACATGGACGTAACGCTTTTTCCGCTGCCGGACTCTCCTACAATTCCTAAAATATCACCTTTATTGACAGAAAAGCTGACGCCGCGCACCGCCTGCACTTCCCCATTGCTGGTGAAAAACGATGTTTTTAAATTTTCTACCTGTAAAATCGCATCCATGTTTCTCTCTCCTGCCCACTATTTTTTCAATTTCGGATCCAACGCATCCCGAAGACCGTCTCCCACAAAGTTAAATGCAAACATAATAATGCAGATAACCAAAGCCGGAATAAACATCTGGTGGGGACAAATTCTTAAGTTTTCTGCCGCATCGTTGCACATAGTTCCCAGACTTGCTAACGGCGGCTTTAATCCAATGCCCAGATAGCTTAAAAATGCCTCCATAAAAATTGCGGATGGTATCAGCATGGTTACGGTAACCAGAATGGAACCCATTGCATTGGGAATCAGATGTTCCAGCAGAATGGTTTTCGTCGAAGATCCAATGGTTTTTGCCGCCATAACAAATTCCTGCTCTTTTAAGCTTAACACCTGTCCTCTGACAACCCGCGCCATGTCTACCCAGTATACGCTTCCCAGAGCGATGATAATACTGGTAAGGCCGTCTCCTAAAAGCACCATAATCAGAATGACATACAGGGTAAGGGGTATGGTGCTGATAATATCCACAATACGCATCATGACCGCGTCCACGTTTCCGCCTGCATAACCGGCAATCCCGCCGTACAGAATCCCGATTACCATATTCACTGCCGCCGCTACAAAGGCTACCAGCAGGGAAACCCTGGTTCCGTACATCAGACGGGTCAGAATATCTCTTCCCAGCGCGTCAGTTCCCAAAAGATAGGACTTGTTCCAGATACGTTCCGACGGATAAATAACCTTTGTCTCCTGATCGGCGATCACATAAGGCTTCTGGCCGTAATAAAGGGCAATTTCTGTTCCATTATAATCAAAAATCGTCATCATCTGGTCATCTTCACTGCGAACCTTGTTTAACTGCCCTCCCAGTGTACCGTCCGGATTGACGTACAGCACTTTCAGGGACTGGGTAATGTAGAGATGGCCATTGTTATCTGGAGTTTGAAATACCTTCATCAGAGGCGGAATGTTTACCACCTCCAGATTCTGGGTAGAATAATCGTAATCCGTAAAGCTTGGACCTATAATCGAAAATACCATCAGCATCAGGATAATGATAAATCCTGCAATAGCGGTCGGTTTTTTCCGGAACCGGAACCAGACGTCTCCTGCAAAGGTTCTGTTTTTCCCCCAGATTTTCTCTCGATCCTCGTTGGTTGAGGAAAGTAATTCCCATTTTTGTTCCATTTTCTCTCTCCTGCCTATTCATATTTGATTCGCGGGTCAATGAGACAGTAGAATATATCTACTATAAAAATCATGGCCATCAAGAAGGTGGCGTAAAAAATGGTAACACCCATAATCGTGGTGTAATCCCGCTGGGATACGCTGTTTACAAAATGTACGCCCAGACCTGGGATGGCAAAAATCTTTTCAATTACAAAGCTTCCGGTCAGCAGTCCCGCTATGGTTGGCCCCAGCACCGTAACAACTGGTATCAGGGCGTTTCTCATGGCGTGGCTCAAAATTACTTTTGTCTCAGAAAGGCCTTTCGCCCTGGCGGTACGGATATAATCCTGACCCATAACTTCCAACAGGCTGGATCGCATCAGGCGGGCAATATAGCTGATAGAATAACCGCCCAGAGCAATTACTGGAAGAATGTAACCTTTCCAGGTATCTACACCGTAAGTCGGCAGCCAGTTCAGACGGAACGAGAATATGTAGATCAGCACCGACGCAATGACAAAAGAAGGAATCGTAACGCCAATGGTGGCAACTGCCATAATGGCCATGTCCTGCCACTTTCCATTTTTTACTGCTGCCAGAATCCCCATAGGAATCGCAGTCAGTAAAACAAAAATAATGGTAACAACGCCCAGCTTTGCGGAAACTGGAAATCCATTACGGATAAAGTCATTGACGGTTTTGCCGCGGTACTGATAGGAAGGGCCGAAATCGCCTCTCACCACACCGCCCAGATAATCGAAAAACTGTTCATACAGCGGCGCGTCCAGATTGTACTTTGCATTTAACGCTGCCTCTACTTCGGCAGAAACGTTTTTATTGCTGGTAAAAGGCCCGCCTGGTACGGAGTGCATGATCAGAAATGTCAGCAGGATAATAAAAAACAACGCCACAATCATCATGCAGAACCGCTTCGCAAAATATTTCCACATATCCAAACCCCTCTCTTAGATATTTTCGTTATCATAGCACAAGATACTGTGTCTTGTCAACGCTTTAATTTGATAATATAGTAAGTTAGTGCATTAGTAGCAAAACACTTTGACAAATTATTTAAAAAGCAAAAAAGCTGCTGCAAAACCAAAGACAGAATTCTCCATCTTGATTTTACAACAGCTTCTTCGCCGTTTCGATTTATCGAACAATCAGCAACAATTATGCTAATTTAGATTTTGCTAACTCAGCTAACTTTGCAAATCCTTCTGCATCGTTGATAGCCATATCAGATAATACCTTACGGTTCATCTCAACACCAGCTAACTTTAAGCCGTACATGAACTTGCTGTAGGACAGGCCGTTGATACGTGCTGCAGCGTTGATACGTGCAATCCATAACTGTCTGAACTGTCTCTTTCTCTCCTTACGTCCGGAGTAGGAGCTGGTTAATGCTCTCATTACGGACTGTTTTGCGATTCTATACTGTTTGGAACGAGCGCCTCTGTAGCCCTTAGCCAGCTTTAACACTCTGTTATGTTTCTTCTTAGCGTTCATACCGCCTTTAATTCTTGCCATCGGTCATTTCCTCCTTCTTAATTCAACGTCAACTTACAGATATGGTAAAATCTTCTTCATTACTTTGCTGTTGGTAGCATCAGTAACGATATCTTTTCTAAGATTTCTCTTTCTCTTGGTTGACTTCTTAGTTAAGATATGGGATTTGTACGCTTTGTTGCGAACCAGCTTACCGGTTCCGGTCTTTTTGAAACGCTTTGCTGCTGCTCTGCTTGTTTTTAATTTTGGCATTGTAGTTTCCTCCTTAATCAGTTCTATTTTAACGTTTTGCAGTTAAAAAAATGACCATACTTCTGCCCTCTACCTTAGCTGGCTTGTCGATTGCGGCAATGTCAGCCAGACCCTGGGCAAAATCATCTAAAATATACTTAGATTTGGACATATGAGCCATCTCACGGCCGCGGAACCGCAAGGTTACCTTGACCTTATCGCCCTTTTCCAGGAACTTTCTTGCAGCTCCCATCTTTGTATTCAAATCATTGGTGTCGATGTTCGGGGATAAACGAACTTCCTTAATCTCGATTACCTTCTGTTTCTTCTTTGCTTCCTTCTCCTTACGAGCCAGCTCGTAACGGTACTTGCCGTAATCGATAATCTTGCATACCGGCGGCTTTGCAGTAGGCGCAATCTTTACCAGGTCTAACTCAGCCTCCTGTGCCATCCGAAAAGCTTCTTTTGCGGACATAATGCCAAGCTGACTTCCGTCTTCTCCGATCAGCCGGACTTCCTTGTCTCTAATTTGTTCGTTAATCATTAACTCGCTAATGGTCGTACACCTCCATATAATATATGATATGATAAGAATTGGGAACATCTGCCATACCAGATGACAGATATAAAAAAAGCAGATAGACAATCATCTATCCACCTGTCATACGCTACCAAGCACTGCAAAACAACTCAATATCAGCTTATGTAGTCTGTTATGAACCTGGGTCACTGACTCGTGCCGAGGTGAGGCGGATACCTGCTTTCCTGTCTGTTGCTTTCACAACTTTTATTAGTATACTATGGATAAACAGGTTTGTCAAGGGCTATTTTCTATTTTATCATGTTTTAATAACAGTTCAGTCGAATTTAACCATTTTTAAATTAGTGAATATCTTTACAACCTAATCATTAAATCACTTTATTTTCCAAATAACACTCCGTTATCTTTTGCTGATTCTCTCCCTACATTTTCCATTACAAAACCTCCTCAAATCCTCTGTATTCCAGGCATTTTAGCGCTTCCTTTGTACAGAAATTAATTTGATGCGTCGGATATTTAAATTTCGCCAATACCCAGAACTGCTCTCTTGTAATGCTTCCATCCATGTAATCAGATACATAATTATAAATTTGGTCATCTGCCATTGCCCCAATTACAATATCATACGAGTGTTTCTTACCGCTTCTGCAATCAATAATAAAATCCAGCCATTCATCCGTCATTTCTTTAAATTCTTTTATTTGCAAATCAGAATTCAAACGCACATCATAAATAGACACAATTTTTGTATCATATCGTTTTGCCCGCCGCTGTGCCTGTTCTTTTATAATTGTACAGTAAAATCCTGTTCCAAAGTCCTTTGTATTTCTTCCAATACGGATTTCAGGATTTTCAATTGGAATATAACTGCCACAGTATACTGTCATTTTTGCCACTTAGCATCTACCTTTCTCCATTTCCATACCGTAAGTATAACACGAACCGCTGTTGTTGGCTACCGGAACCCACTTGGAAACCTGTCAAAGCCCTGCCTCTGTCAGCTTTTCCGGATACCTGACAGCTGCAAAAAAGCCAGCCCGGACAGCATCTAATCCTGCTGCCCAGACTGGCTTTTTATTTGCAACCTTGTCACTTCTTATTTTATGAATCTCATCTGGCCTTAAAGCTGGTGCACTCGGTCTGGCTGGCGCTGTTTGCCTTGCCGCCGCCGATTCCGATGTGCTCTGCCGCGCAGCGATGTCCCTCGTTGTAAACACAGTTTACTGCTTCGCAGTTGACTTCCAGACGGCTTTCCGGTGTCTTAAACAGGTTTTTAAAAGAATCTCCTGTATTTTCATCAAAACTTCCGCAGCAGGTATCGCACTTGTCTTTGGCTGTCTGACCCTCGACTACAATTCCCTGTTTGCAGCAGCAGTTTTCTGCATTGTGGACACAACTGGTTACATTACAATCTAACTTTGTCATTCTGGTTTCCTCCTTTACCCTTACGTTTGTTTGGGGTTGACAAAGTTAGTATGTCTTAAAAAAATGATTTTATGTATGCCTCGATTTTATAAATTGCAATGGTCCAAATCCAGGTCAGGGCAAAGGTCATCAAAAGCATGGTGAAAATTTCCCTGGTGCTTGGCGCAGTTCCGGCAAAGTGTCCGGTAATTGCCTGGGCAGCTACATGGTGGGTCAAAAATACGCCGTAGCTTACGGCTGCCAGACGGCTGATACCGCGTTTTAACGCCCCTGTTTTTTCCAGCCAGACAGAAGCTCCCATCCAGAACAGATAAAAAATCACGCTGAAAATCAAAAAAGACACTTCTCTTCCAAACTGTCCCACTCCGTTTGTCATAGGCACAAAAATCCAGAGAACCACGCCTGCCGCGCTGATGGCCCAGATATAGGAAAGCGCGTTTGGTTTCTGTTTTGAAATCTTCTGGCGGGATTCTTCCAGCCAGGCTCCCAGTACAAAATAAAAAATTCCGGTAATAGGGTTCTGCTTAATTTCCATAGGAAACGGATTGGCTGAAAACAGCCACAATGCAGCAAGCAGGGAGACTGCCAGAAGAATATGCCGGTTTTTCTGATAGCATATCCGGATAAGAGGAAACAATGCGTACAGAATAATGATGCTTCCCAAAAACCATTCTCCTACCATATAAAAAGTAGGAACCAGATGCGCCAGCCAGCCGTCCATCCCGATAACAGACCAGAAAATCGCCTTTGTCGGGATAATCCGGTACACTTCCTTTAACTGCCAGAACACCCAGAAAAAGGCCATGACATAGGTAATCCAGAACAGAGGATAGATACTGAAAAACCGTTTTTTATAAAATTGTTTTAAATCCAGTTTTCCCTCATTCTGATACCGGTACATAAGAGCAGCTCCGGAAACCATGAAAAAACAGTAAACTGCAATCATGCCGAAGCTGCCATTGGCGAAGGAATGAAAGTAATCTACCGGCTGGGAAATCGCCAGCGGAAAATGGTAGACTACAATCATCACTGCGCAGACTGCCCGAATCACATCCAGGTAAAACAGTCTTTTTTGTTTCATATTCATTACTTTTCTTCTTTATTCTCTACCTGACGGATTACTTTAGAAGCGATCTCTTCCTGAATTGCCTCCATAAACTGGCCTAATTCCTTCTGGCCTTCGTCGCCTGCAAAACGGCTTCTTACGGAAACAACGCCCTCTTCTTCTTCCTTCTGGCCTACTACCAGCATATAAGGAATCTTTTCCATCTGAGCGGAACGAATCTTGTATCCAATCTTCTCAGAACGGGTATCTACCTCGGTACGGATGCCAGCGTCATTTAATTTTGCTGCTACAGAGTCTGCATAGTCGATAAACTTATCAGAAATTGGCAGTACCTTTACCTGAACCGGAGCTAACCAGGTCGGGAATGCACCTGCAAAGTGCTCAATGAGGATACCGATAAAGCGCTCAACAGAACCAAATAATACGCGGTGAATCATAATCGGACGGTGCTTTTCTCCGTCTGCTCCCATGTATTCCAGTTCAAATCTCTGAGGAAGCTGGAAGTCTAACTGGATGGTACCGCACTGCCAGGTTCTTCCGATGGAGTCTTCCAGATGGAAGTCAATCTTAGGACCATAGAATGCGCCGTCGCCTTCATTGACTACATAAGGAAGTCCCAGCTCGTCTAACGCGCTTCTTAAGCCTTCGGTTGCAGTCTCCCAGTCTTCATCGCTTCCCATAGAGTCTTCCGGTCTGGTAGACAGTTCTACGTGATACTTAAATCCTAACAGGGAGTATACGTCGTTAATCAGGTTTGCAACTCTCTTAATCTCATCTTTAATCTGATCCGGAGTCATGAAAATATGGGCATCGTCCTGGGTAAAGCAGCGGACTCTCATCAGACCATGAAGCTGACCAGATTTCTCGTGACGGTGAACCAGACCCAGCTCGCCTAAACGAAGCGGCAGATCTCTATAGGAACGAGGCTCAGAAGCATATACCAGAATACCGCCTGGGCAGTTCATCGGCTTTACAGCATAATCTTCTTCATCAATGACAGTGGTATACATATTGTTTTTGTAATGTGCCCAGTGTCCGGAAGTCTCCCATAAGCTTCTGTTTAAAATAATCGGAGTGGCAATTTCTACATAGCCGGCCTTTTTGTGGATCTCTCTCCAGTAATCCAGAAGGGTATTCTTTAATGCCATGCCCTTTGGAAGGAAGAATGGGAAGCCAGGTCCTGCTTCATGCATCATAAATAAGCCCAGTTCCTTGCCTAACTTTCTGTGATCACGCTTTTTGGCCTCTTCCATCATGGTAATGTAAGCTTCCAGCTCTGCCTTCTTGCCAAATGCAGTACCGTAGAAACGGGTCAGCATCTTATTTTTCTCACTGCCTCTCCAGTAAGCGCCAGCCAGATTCATTAACTTATATGCCTTGCCTAAGTCCTTGGTATTCATTAAATGAGGACCTGCGCACAGGTCTACAAACTCGCCCTGTTCGTAGAAGCTGATTTCTTCGCCTTCTGGTAAATCTTCAATCAGTTCTACCTTATATGGCTCCTGACGTTCTTTCATAAATGCGATGGCTTCTTCTCTCGGCAGAGTAAAACGCTTGATTGGGAATGCTTCTTTTACAATCTTCTTCATCTCTGCTTCGATCTTTTCCATGTCTTCTGCAGTAAAGGTGGTCTCCGGATCTACGTCATAGTAGAAACCATCTGCAATAGACGGACCGATTGCCAGCTTGGTTGCCGGATATAAGCGCTTGATTGCCTGGGCCAGTACATGGCTTGCAGAATGGCGCAGCGCTGCCAGACCTTCCGGATCGCTGGAAGTGCAGATGCTTAATGTGCAGTCTTTATCCAGTACAGTACGGAGATCCGTGGTCTCTCCGTCTACAACGCCGACACAGGCTACTCTTGCCAGGCCTTCGCTAATATCTTTTGCAATGTCGATAATGGACATTGGCTGTGCGTACTCTTTTACAGAGCCGTCTTTTAATGTAATCTTCATGGTAATCTCTCCTTTTTGATGGAAAAGAGCAATGAAAAAGGAATAAAAAAAGTCCCTTGCCATATTGCTACGGCAAGGGACGATCTTACAATCGCGGTTCCACCCTTTTTGAATGAGCCATCCGGCCCAGACCTCTTGATGTTTGGATGATAACGGAATCACCGTTCCCGATTAAGGGACACTCCGGGGTGGTCTTGGGGAGCCGTCTGTGCAGGATGCTTGCACCATATGCATCCCTCTCTGAGCACGTTCTGATTCCTTACTCTTCCCATCTGCGTGTTAATTATTTTGCTAATCCTCATTATAACATGGAAGTTTAAATTGTCAAGATTAATCTTCTTCCGGAACGATTTCGATATTGTAGCCTTCTCCCTCAGCCTTGGTAATCTTATACTTCACACCATCGCCATCGCGAACAGTACCGCTGGTCTTTACCTTTCCATCTTCATTTACCATATACCGGGCTCCGTCTACTTCAACAATCTGGTATTTAGTTCCTTCTTCTGCATGTACCAGAGCGCCGTCATCATACAGATAGCCGTTCTTTACTCCGGTTACACCGTCTCCCTTGGATCCTAAAGATCCACTGGCAGTAAAGTAGAATACTTCATTGTCATGGTTTTCATCATTAACTACTACACGTCCGGTCTTCATAACGCCATTTTCGTCAAAGTAGAATTTACGGCCATCGTCCAGTTCCAGAAGTCCTGTATACATCCGGCCATCCTTACGGAAACAATAGGTCTTATTGCTGATGCTTGCAAGAGCATAATCATCGTTCAGCTTCTTGCCCTTATATTCGGTATTGTATGCTCTTCCGCCATAGAAATAATACCAGCCGTCCTCTGTATTGTCCGGACTGCTTAAATATTTCCAGCCATTTGCGCCTGTACCGTCTTCGCTGTGATATCTTAAATCAGTAGCACCGCTTACATCGCCGAACTTGGAAGAGGTATAGGTATCGTTGTCGATCCATCCGGTCAGCATCCGTCCCTGATCGTCAAATACATATGTCTCACCGTTGATTTTCTGCTCTCTGGATACAGACATCTGTCCTGAAGAGGAGAAATAATACCATTCCGGCTCGCTCCATCCGTCATCATCTCCGTTGATTGGATTGATGTATTCCCATCCGGTAGCCATAGCGCCGCTGTCCTTAAAGTAATAGTTCTTTCCATTTACTTCATGCCATCCGGTCTGCATCTGGCTGCTTTCAAAATAATACTTCTGTCCGTTAATGGTACGAAGGCCCTCTTCTGCTGCCTTTCCGTTATCTGTAAAATAGTACCATACTGTACTGTTCCCCTCCCAGTCATCATTGGGAAGTTCTTTCCAGGCATTGGTAATCATAGCGCCTGCTTCATTGACATAATAGGTATCATCGATTAACTGATTCACCACCATGTTGCCGTAACTATCCAGATAAAACCAATTGTCCCCGCTCTTTCTCCAGGCGTCTGTTGCCTTGCTTCCATCGTTCTCAAGATAGCACCACTGGCCATTACTCTGCTGATTCCATCCTTCTGCTGCAAATACGCTCATTGCTGCTGTCAAGCTTAACAATGCAGCTCCTGTCATAGATGCTAATACCTGTCTCTTTTTCATAAAAAAACCTCCTTTACCCATTCACTTTATACAAATTTACAATGTATTTTTTATTTTTCCTTTCTTGTGTATTAACTATAGCACAAATTTCCAGAATAATCTTAAAATAATTCTTACGAAATTTTGTCAGTTTTGTTATATTCTCTTATTGATCCAGATTGAGTTTGGCAAAAGCATCTGCAAAAGGAGAATTGATGGCCTTCTGCTCTTCTTTTTTCTGCCGATTCAGATAATTTGCTACATCTTTTTTGGAGACCCCGGCTCCTTCTTTTTTACGGCGCTCTGTAAAAGAAGACAGTTTTTCTTTGTAACCGCATTTACATACAAAAATTTTGGCATCGCCGTTTCCCCGCAGTTCCATCTTTTTATGGCATTTGGGACAGCGGGCATTGGAGGTTCTGGCCACTGTCTCCCGATACCCGCATTCCCGATCCTGACACACCAGCATTTCACAGTTTTTCCCTTTTACAGCCAGCAGACGTTTTCCGCAGACCGGGCATTTTTTATTGGTCAGATTGTCATGGCGAAAGCTCCCCTCTCCTGATTTGATCTCGTTAATCAAATCGTTGGTATAGTTTTCAATATCTTCCATAAACTTAGACCGCTTTTCCTTTCCCTCTGCAATGGCGGTCAGTCGGCTCTCCCATCTGGCAGTCATTTCTGGTGTCCGAAGATCTTCGGGAACCAGTTCTAAAAGCTGTTTTGCCTTTTGGGTAAGGTAAATTTCCTGTCCTTTTTTCTCTAATAAAAACGAGTGAAACAGCTTTTCAATAATATCTGCTCTGGTAGCCACTGTGCCCAGCCCTCCGGTCTCTCCCAGAGTTTTGACTAACGCTTTTTTCTCTCCTTCATCCTCGGTCTCCATATAAGCAGACGGGTTTTCCATGGCAGAAAGCAGGGATGCCTCTGTAAAATATGGCGGCGGCATTGTTTTTCCCTCTGTTACTGTCAGACTTTTCTGGCTGGCCGCTTCTAAACGATTCCCCTTTTGTAAATGCTCCAAAGCCGGAGAAAGGGACTCTTGCAAATCGAAATCTGCATCTTTTAAGTGGGAGTCCTCTTTGTCATAAACTTCCTTCCAGCCTGTCTGAAGTTCTCTTTTTCCGGAAGCAGTAAAAAGTTCTGTTCCCACTAAAGCCGTAATCTTAAGTTCTTCGTATTCCCAGGACGGATACAGAACAGCTAAAAACCGGCGCACTGCCAAATCGTAAATCCGTCTCTCGTCAATGGTCATATGATCCAACTGCACAAATTGTTCTGTAGGAATGATGGCATGGTGGTCGGATACTTTTTTATTGTTGATATAGGCGGCTTTTTCACTTCTGGCCTGACCTGCCAGGCGTGCTGCCAGCTTCCGGTACGGTCCTATCGAACATGCCCTTAAACGCTCTCCTATGGTAGGAAGAATATCGCTGCTTAAGTATCGGGAGTCGGTTCTGGGATAGGTCAGCACTTTATGATTTTCGTACAGGCGCTGGCAGATGTTTAAGGTTTCTTTTGCAGAATACTGATACAATTTGTTGGCATCTCTTTGAAGTTCTGTTAAATCGTATAAAAGAGGGGCGGGAACGCTTTTCCTGCTCTTTTTCACTTCTTTTACTACAGCCGGTTTCCCGCCAAGATCTGCAAGCAAAGATTCTGCTTTCTTTTTGTCAAAGGTTCTTTTGCTGCCGCTTTTTTCATCCTGCCAGGTAAACAAGATTCCTCCAAATTCTCCCCTTAATCCATAATAAGGTTTGGAACAAAACTCCCGGATCTCTTTTTCTCTCTTTGCAATCATAGCCAGAGTCGGCGTCTGAACCCGTCCGCAGGACAGCTGAGCATTGTACTTGCAGGTCAGCGCTCTGGTGGCATTGATTCCCACCAGCCAGTCCGCCTCTGCCCGGCACATGGCTGCATCTCTTAAATTGTCATATTCCCTGCTGTCTTTTAAATGTGCAAATCCCTCCCGGATTGCTTTGTCCGTAACCGAAGAAATCCACAGCCGTTTGGCATCTTTTTTGCATCCGGTCTTTTCCAGAATCAGCCGGGCCACCAGTTCCCCTTCTCTGCCTGCATCTGTGGCAATAACAATTTCCCCTATATCCTTCCGAAATAACTGATTTTTAACTGCCCGAAACTGCTTTCCGGTCTGCCGGATCACTGTCAGTTTAAATGGAGAAGGCAGCATGGGAAGTACGTCCAGTTTCCATTCTTTATAGCTGTCGCTGTATTCCTCCGGGTCAGCCAGTTCCACCAGATGCCCCAGTCCCCAGGTAACAACGTAATCCTTTCCTTCAATAGCGCCGTCTATCTGCTTTGCGCATCCCAACACCCTGGCAATATCCCTTGCCACTGACGGTTTCTCTGCTAATACCAATGTTTTCATGTGAAATCCTTTCTTTTGCCTGTTTTGACATTTGTCACCTTCCACTGCCAACCTGCGAAAATCTGCCCAACGGTATTGTTATGGAAAGTGACAAAAACAGCAAATCAAACTCTTTCTGTGAAAAACCTCTGCCTGAACCGGGAAAACCGGCAGGGCAGAGGTTTTATTTTGATATCTGTATACCCGCAGCTCTAGTGTACTGTATCACTCACATTTCCCATAATGACTTGCCTGAATTTCCATCTGCTGCGTTGTCGTCAATCGACGATGCCGCCGCATCGCCTCATTCCTCCGCTTTACAGGCTGAAAATTCATTCTGCGCCATTATGCTGAACGAGACAGTACACTAGATTAATACATATTTTAATACAAACAGCACTGCTAAAACATACATCAATGCGCTGATTTTCTTTTCTTTTGCCTTTCCGGTAATCAGATTGATTGCCACATAGGAGATAACTCCCATTGCGATTCCCTCGGAAATGCTGTACATAAAGGGCATTGCAATAATGGCGATAAAACATGGAATGGCCTCTGTGTAATCAGAAAAATCAATTTTCACAATAGAAGTCAGCATCATAAATCCTACGATTACCAGCGCCGGAGCTGTTGCAAAGGACGGAATGGCAAGGAAAATCGGTGATAAGAACAGGGACACAAAAAATAACAGAGCTGTCACCAGACTGGTAAGCCCGGTACGTCCGCCTACAGATACGCCTGCAGAGCTTTCTACAAAGGTTGTGGTAGTGGAAGTACCTAAAACTGCGCCTACGGAAGTTCCCACCGCATCTGCTAACAGAGCACCGCGGATTCTGGGAAGCTGTCCGTTTTTATCTAACATATCCGCTTTAGATGCTACACCGATTAAGGTACCTAAGGTATCAAACATGTCTACAAACAGGAACGCAAACATGATAATCAGGAAGTCTCCGGTAAACACCATGGCAAAATCCATCTGCATAAAGGTTGGCATTACGCTTGGAATAGAAATTCCATTGGAAAAATCCGGAAGCAGGCTGAACCAGGCGGTTCCATCCGGCACATAAATGCCTAAAAACTGGCAGATAATTCCCAGTACCCAGGTAATTAAAATTCCCCATAAAATATTTCCTTTTACATTTTTTGCAAGCAGAATAGCGGTAATCACAATTCCGAGCAGCGCTAACAGCACTGTAATTCCCTCTGTGTGAAAGGTGCCGGCTGCCAGGGAACCTCTGAAGGAGAACATTCCTAACAGGGTAGAATCGTTATTTACTACAATCTTTGCATTCTGCAGGCCGATAAAGGTGATAAACAAACCAATTCCCACTGACACCGCATGTTTTAAATTCATGGGGATAGCATTAAAGATTGCCTCTCTTACTTTCGTTAAAGAAAGCAGAATAAAAATCAGGCCTTCTACAAATACGGCTGCCAGTGCCATCTGCCAGGTATACCCCATTCCCAGCACAACGGTGTACGCAAAGTACGCATTTAATCCCATTCCGGGAGCCAGTGCAAAGGGGTAATTGGACATCAGGGCCATCAGACAGGTGGCAATAAATGACGCCAGAACCGTTGCTGTAAACACAGCGCCTCTGTCCATGCCGGACGCAGACAAAATGTTGGGATTGACCGCCAAAATATATGCCATGGTCATAAAGGTGGTAATGCCGGCCAGGACTTCCGTCTTTACATCTGTGTGGTTTTCTTTTAGATGAAACAATTTTTCCAGATTCATTTTTTCCTCCTAAGCAAATCCTTATTGTCAAAAATCTTCTAATTCCGCCAATTTTTCTCGCAATTCTGTTCTGGCTTCCTGAATTTTCCCATCATCATGGCTGTCGAGAGCATTTTCAAACCGACGCAGCACATACTCTAAAGCAATCCGATCCGGTCCTATGCTTTCCTCATAAATTCGCTCTCCTCTTAACAGCAAAAGCTTATTTTCCTCTTTTTCTCTGGGAGGAATCTTTAAATATGATAAAGTCTTAAGACGCTCTGCTATCTCTTCGTCCGTCATTCCATTGTCTTTTCCCTTGATAATGGCCTTTTTCTTTTCCCCTGTGGAAATTACTGTTACCTCTACCTCTAAAATGGAATTAATGTCGTAGGTATAGGTAACGTCTACTGCCTCTTCTCCGGCTTTCTTTTTGGGTACGTTAATGGTCAGTTCTCCAAGGAGCAGGTTGTTATCTGCAAAACGGCTTTCTCCCTGAAGCACTGAAACAGAAATTTTGTCCTGATCGTCCCGCAGCGTATAAAAACGCTCGGTCCGGCTGGCCGGAATTACTGTATTGCGCTCAATAATCGGGCAGAAATGCCCTCTTTCAAACTGGCCGTTTCCCCGATCGACGGCAACTTCGGTTCCCAGTGTAAAGGAGCATACATCCGTTAAGATTACTTCTTTTACCTCTTCTCTTCTCTCCTTCATCGCCGCCTGAATAGCAGCCCCCAAAGCTACGGCTTCATCCGGATTAATGCTGGTATTGGGGAACTTTTTAAACAGACGCACAATAAAGTCCCTGACAATCTGAAATTTGGTTCCCCCGCCTACTAATACTACCACATCAATATCTGACAGCTTGATATGGGCATCAGAAAGGCTTCTCTGAACCGGTTTGCGGATTCGCTCTAAGAGAGGCTCGCACTCTTTTTCATACTGGGCATAAGTAATGGAGGCTTCCTGATATTCGTCTTTGACTTTGCACCGCATAATGGCTTCTTTGCTGTCAGACAGTCTTAATTTACATTGTTCTGCCTGTTTATGAATCTGTGCCAGCGTCTTTCTGTCCAAGGCATCCACGTCCAGCTTCTTTTCTGCAAGAAACCAACGCTCCAAGATTTCTGTAAAATCCTCGCCGCCCAGATAGTTATCTCCAGCCACTGCACGCACTTCCAGTATATTGTCATACAGTTCCAGAATTGAGACGTCAAAAGTGCCTCCGCCCAGGTCGAATACCAGAAACCGGGTATCTTTCTTTTTATCATATAAGCCGTAAGCAATGGCTGCTGCAGTCGGCTCGCTGATGATCCGCTCTACCTTAAATCCTGCCAATTCTCCTGCCCTTTTGGTGGCCTTCCTTCTCTTGTCGTCAAAATAAGCCGGAACGCTGATCACCGCTTCTGTCACTGGCTCTCCTAAATAGGCTTCTGCGTCTTCTTTTAATGCCCGCAAAACAAAGGAAGACAGTTCTTCAGGAGTAAAGGTCCGGTTGCCCAGCTTATATTTCCGTCCGGTTCCCATACTGCGCTTAAATACTTCCGCCACCGTATCCGGATACAAAGAAAGTCTCTCTCTGGCTGTCTCTCCTACGCAGACTTCATCCTGTTCATCTACGCTGACTACAGACGGCGTCAGATGCTTTCCCAGACGGTTGGGGATAATTTTGGCTCCCTCCTCGCTGTAATAGGCAGCCAGGCTGTTGGTGGTTCCTAAATCAATTCCAATTATCATATATATTTAAACTCCTTTTATTACCGTAATCAGGACACAGGCAGATGTAAACAGAGGGGCCCCTTTTATCACCTGTTGTGCAAGTTCCAGCGCCTCCTCTTTCTTTCCCTTTGTCCAGGCCAGAAAAGCTTTTGCTGTCAGTTCCTCCCTGCAGACGCAGTCATCACACTGGGAACACCATGGATGTTCGGATAATTCCCGACAAAATGCTTCCGCTTTTTCATTTTCCCCTTCCAGTAAACTCAAAAGCACCATATCATACAGACGCATACGGGTACTGGTGCAGTCTCCTTCTGCAGTTTCCATAGACACGCTGCCAAACGCCTTGTTAAAGCTTTCCCGGTAAAGTTCTGTATATTTGCGGGCTTTATCCCTCTTTCCTTTCATCCAGAAATAGAGTGCCGCCATCCTGCACGCGGATCGGTAATTCCCGGAATCTGTCTCTTCATAGGTTTTTACAGCCTTTTCCATGGCCGCCCCCAAAAAGAGCTTCTTTTTCTGATGCATAGCTGCTGCTGCCTGACGGACAGCCGCTTTTCCCTTTCCGCTGCTGGGCGTTCCCTTTTCAATGGCTTCTTCTGCCTTTTTAAAGTCTTTCATGGAAAGAAGCAATCCAACTGCTTCATCATAGTATTCTGCATCCTGGTCAGCCGGGAAAAATTTTCTCCACATGTCAAGGGCATCCTGATATCGCCCTAACTTTTCATAAGCATCGCTGACAGACTGGGCCACCGCATATCTTTTCGGATATCGCTTTAAGTTTTCCAGATAGGCTTTAAGCGCATTTTCATAATCTCCCATGCGCATGTAAATGCCTCCCAGCGTTTCGTAAAAATAGGTGGTTGGTTCTGATTCCATCATACTGATGGCCTTCTTGATATAGTGGAGGGCCTTGTCATACTGCCCCATCTTTTTATAGGCGCAGGCCACATTTGCCCAGGCAAACTGGTTATTTTCTTCCATTTCGCCTGCCTTTAAAAAATCTCTCAGGGCTTCTTCCAGATGATTTGTCGTCATATACATAAGACCTCGGTTTACGTAGTCATATGTGGTTGGCTCTAACGCAATCCGGCGGTCTGCATAGACAATTCCCTCTTCAAAATAGCGGACTTTTCCTGTATCTTCCAACAGAACCTGATAAAGATCCGTCATTTTGCGCAAGTATTCCGGGTGATCCGGTTCCAGTTCCAATGCCTTTTTTAAAGACGCAATTGCCTGAAGGCGTTTGCCCATTCCCTCATAGCACTCCCCGATATAATAGTGAAACAGACCAGAATGGTCGTAATCTTTTCTGCACGCCTCGTAAGCGCTTAACGCTTCTTCGTATTTGTTCTGGCGGCGCAAAAGATTGCCTTCAATCCATTTGTACCGAGATTCGGTTTTATCCAGTTTTTGTGCTCTTTTTATGGAATTTAAAGCATTCTGCGGATTTCCTAAAAGGCTTAAAGTAATACAGATTTCCGCCTCCAGTTTTGCCTCATCTTTTATGGTAAATTCCCACTCTTCCGGATCGGAACTGGCCTTTTTCTGTTTATTAATTTCTGATTTTAGCTGCCGCATATCTTCCAGAATTTGTTCTAATTCTTTCTTTTCTTTCGCTTTTTCCCTGTCCATCCGGCATTTATAAATCTTTAACGGGATCGTATATGCACCATTTTTTTGGGCCTCTTCCAAAAGTTCTTCCAGATCCGACCAGCGTTCCAGATCATTGTAGACTTCTGCTGCTGCAATATAAACAGGTGCAAAACCTGCATAAATATTTTTCGCCTGATAGTAATTATCAATAACTCCTCTGGCATCTCTGAGAAGAGCGCAGCATTCCTGGCGCACCACATAAGCCGGAAAATATCCTGGTTCATCTTTTAAAAGTTCTGTAAGCACATTAATTGCTTCCTCATAGTCTGCCTCAGAAGAAGTCTGGATTCCTCTTGTTTTATAAATGTCTGCCTTTTCCATCCAGTAAGCCGGATCTTTGCTGCCCAGTTCCATAGTTTTGTTAATGCACTCCAGGGCTTTTTCAAAATTTTCCGTTTTTCCGTTCTTTCCCTTAATCCGGTAAAGTCTGCCAAGAAGTCCGTTAGCCGTAATCAGACGGCGGGTATTCTTTTTCCTTTCTTCCTCATCTGGGTCTGTTTTTTTCCAGGATTCCTCCCGCTTTTCCAAATACTCCCGCCACAAAAGAATCTGCTCCATAGACCTGTCGTTTTGCTGATTGTTAAAGTACAGCTTTCCCATCAGGTTATGATATTCTTCCGCATTGGCCTCATCCGGCTGAACGTTTGCAAGCAAGGAAAGAGCATCGTGAAGTCTGTCATTTTGCAGGTAGCACCATCCCAGTTCCAAACGGTTTTTAAAATTATCCGGCTCCTTTTCCATAATTTCCTGATACCGGCTAATCAGTTGTTCATTGATGGTATTTAGCATCTCCAGCACTTCCGGATCTCTGCTTCCTTCAAGGGACCCGCCGTCTACTGCTTCAATGGCAAATTCTTTTGCCTTATTCAGATCGCCCTTTTCCAGCCAATACTTTCCAAGCATCTTATTGGCAGTGAAATTGTTGGGATTCTCCCGTAAAAGTCTCAGAAATTGACTGACCGCCTTCTCTTTTTCTCCCAAATCCCAAAATACCAGTCCGGATACATAAAATACCCGTCCATCCTCCGGAAGCGTCTGGCAGGCAGCTTCGGTAAGTTTTCTCGCCTGTTCTGGTTCTCTCTTCAGAAGAATCCTTGCAAAATCCAAATCTCCATATGGGTGAGAAAGGCCCAGTCCCTGCATCTGAGACATGAGAGCCTCTGCTCTCTCTGTATTTTCTTCTGTCAGAGCATTGTCCATCTCAAAATACAAATTGATATAAAGATCGTAATCTCCGTCATCCGGTCCTGTAAACACATCCAGAGGAAACCAGCTTCCATCCCTGCAGACAGTAAGCAAAAAGTCCACGAAATTCCCTGGATATTCTTCATACAGTTCAGATTTTCTTTCTGTAAATTCCCAGACCCGGTCCAGATACCTCCACACGTTTGTTGGCAGGCGGAAATGGTCCATCAGGAAATTGAGCAGGCGTTTTCTGCATTCTTCTCCTGAATCCAGGGAAATACAGATTTCCTCCTCCATCAGTTCTTTCCATTTTTCCAGATTCAGTCTGCTGGAAAAACAGGTATAGAGCTGATTTAAGCGACTTTCCCACTGTCCCTCTAAAGAGCCGTCCTCTTCTTTAGTCTCTTCTTTGGCGCGGGCATACTCAAGAGCTGTTTCATAGGCAGTGCGCAGTTCCTTAAATCCTTCTGGGTCATCTTCCGGATTAACGAATCTTAATTTTTCCCGGTAAGCCTGCCGGATTGCCTGTTCCTCTTTGCACTCCACAATTCCCAATACTAAAAATGCTCTCGTTTTGTCCATATATAAACCCCTCTCATTTTTCACATTTTCTAACCGTTCAACCATGCATCTTCTTGCACGCCTGTAGCAGACAAGAAGCGCCAGGGCGTCTGCCCTATGAAGATTCAGACAGGAAAATTCTTATGAAAACAAGCTTTCAACGCTTTTTTCTGTCTGAATCTTCGCATGGCTAAACTGTTACCACATTTTCTACAAACTGGCGTTTAATATCCGCACTGCTTCCAGACAACTGTCCGGACTGCCGTCCATATTGTAAAGCTTTCCTTCTGTTACATGGGTGTAAACCTGAATATTGTCCACATATACGGTTCTGTCTGATGAGATCGAAAACTCTCCTAAACAATCAGTCGGAAACTCCAGAAAAATCTGCTGTTTTCCATTGACTGCCACTGTCTGGCTTTTCTCACCCAGCCTTACTGTCACAGATGCCCCTGACGGACTGTCTGCCAGGAAACGTACCTTGACAGTCTCGTTTTCTGTCGAGCTTCCTGCCGGATCCACCATCTGAGAAATCCGTCCGTAGCTTTCTATCTCCATCTGGTTGGAACCATCCCGGCTTACTGTCTGAGTCCTCCCGGATGAAGTCCACCCTGTCTTTTCCAGAGCAAACTGGCTGTTGTAAATCATGTTATTTCCGTAATCCCGGTAAGTCCAGATTCCGTATCCCATTGTCTTTTCTTTTAAGATTGGAGCGCACTGGGTCAGATAAACAGGCATTTCTGCCTCATCTAACTTGGGATTTTCTTCAAATCCCGGCGTATTATCCGTAAATAAAAACTGATCAATATACAGCGGTTTTCCCCCATTGTACTGAGTCACCCAATCTAATGTAGCCGCTGTCTGGGGAAGCACCTGTGCTGCGCTCATGTGATCATTTCCAGCCTGCATTCCCATAGAAACTGAATACATCAGAGAGGTAAAAGAAGAATTCTGGCAGCTAAAGGTGGCCGCATGAGAAAAACCTGTCTTCTGTCCATCTGCCATGGTAATGGGGTCTACGTCTGTACGCACTTCCATGGAAAGGTTGGGAAATACTTCCTGACTCTCTGACAAAAGCTGGTTCAGCCAGTTGTTGTAAAAGGTCAGAAACAAACCGTAGGCTTCCTCTTCCCGCTCCGGCAGGTATACCTGCGTCCAGTCAGAAAAGTCATCTCCATACTGGCGCTCTGCCTCTTCCAATGTAATGGTTTCTTTTAAATAATCCAGATATCCGGTCTGCTTTGCCAGTTCTCTGCCTTTCCTGGTATCTCCCAGATCGCCTGCCACATGGGTAAAATTCCAGAAGTCTTCCCAGGTAAGAAAACCGCCATAAAAATTGGGATGGCGGCTGGCTTCCTCATAAATCCGTTTTACGTAATCCATCCACGCATCCTGAACTTTTTCTTCGTAAATCAGTTTCTGATACCGTTCCAGCACATTGTCATTTCCGGCATGGTCCCAGGTATACCCCACTCTCAAAAGAACCGAAAGTCCTGCCCGATCTGCCGCATCCATCACCCGATGAAGTTTGTCAATGGCATACTGGTTGTAGCGGCGTTCCTCCATATCAATCTGAAATTCCCTCCAGGGCACTGCCAGAATAATACTGTTAAATCCATCTGCTGCAATCCTCTGCATATCTTCTTCCAGATAGGTATCTTCCAGATTCCAGAAATTGATCATCCAGTCATCACCGTAATAAGTAGCTGACTTTAAGTAGGGAGCCGGCTGTTCTTCTAAAGCCGGCTGTCCTTCCAAAGCAGAAAAAACTGGCTGTCCCTCTGCCTTTGCCTGCACTCCCAGCAGACTGAATGATGCCAGAAAAGATACGATGGCAGCGGTCTGTTTCCTGTATTTTTTTATTTCATATCCACGGGTCATTCTTTCTCTCCAATTTATGTATTTTTATAGATTTTATCTGATTCTGCTGTCTGTCTTTGGCGCTATAAAATGATCATCAGAATAACCGTAATCAGGATAATGCTGATCACCACTGAAAGGGAATTGATTACACTGGAAAGTCCCACATCCAGGCCCAGTTCTCCTGTATAAGCCGGCGCTGCTGAAGCAATAGGAGAAAATACCAAAATGGCAAATGCCTGACGGATTTCCAGTTCAAACGGGGCAAAACAGTAAAATACGACTGCCAGCACAATGGAAATCCCATACCGCACTGACAAAATCCGAAAGATGGAAGCCAGCTTTTCTTTTTCAAGACTTAACTGGAATCCGATTCCCACCATGAAAAGCGCCAAAAACGCATTGGCGCCTCCAATGGTCTGGGCAAAACTGACTGCTATCCTTGGAAGACGGATATGACACAGAGTCAGGACTGTCATAATCATATAGGCAAGAAACGGCACTGACTTTAGTAAAGGCTGTATCAGTTTTCTGGCTGTCTGCTTTTGTCCGGGTTTTAGCGCTGCCATGGCAATGCTGTAAGCGCCTCCCAGACAAACAAACGAATTGCCTGTATCAAACAGGCTGGCGGCCGCAAGACCGGTTGTCCCTAAAAACCCCTGAATAAACGGCATGGTAAAATTTCCGATATTGTATCCAGCTACATTGAGCACATCAAAGCTTTTCCTGACTTTCGGTTTTCCTGTATTGACGATCCAGGCCGCTCCCATTAAAACCACTCCTCCTGCCAGACCAAACAGGCAGACAGAGAGCATGGAACTGTCGATTTCCATGGTGCTGAAATTGTAGACAATGGCCGCCGGAAGGGTGATTTTCAGCACAATCTTAGACAGTATATAAAAATCCTCTTTTTTAAAAAATCCCAGCCGCCGAAGCAGATATCCCAGCACAATGATGGAAGCAAAGGCTCCAGCTTTTATCAGTATATCCGCCATACTCATTTATCTACATCAACGCTCCAGCCTTCTGGTCCTTTCTTCTTTCCTAACTGAATTCCAGTAATTGTATCATAGATTTTCTGGGTTAAGCTGCCAATCTTTCCGTCTCCGATTTCCATTCTTTCGTCTTCAAACCGCAGTTCCCCTACTGGCGATACCACTGCCGCCGTACCGGTGCCAAAACACTCCTCCATAGCGCCTGTGCGGGCGGCTTCTAAAACTTCCTCTACAGAAATACGGCGTTCCTCAACCGGTACTCCCCACTCTCTGCACAAAGCGATAACAGAATCTCTGGTAACCCCCGGAAGAATACTTCCATTTAAGGCAGGAGTGATGACGGTTCCATTGATCTGAAAGAAAATGTTCATGGCGCCCACTTCTTCGATGTATTTGCGTTCCACGCCGTCCAACCACAATACCTGAGAATACCCTTCCTCATGAGCCTTAACCTGGGATGCCAGGGACGCGGCATAATTGCCTCCGGTCTTGGCCTCGCCGATACCTCCCCTTACGGCTCTGACATACTCATCTTCAATCCAGATCTTTACTGGATTCAGGCCAGATTCATAGTAAGCACCTACTGGAGATAAAATAATCATAAACTTATAAGTATGGGATGGACGTACCCCTAAAAATGGATCCGTAGCAATGACAAAGGGACGGATGTAAAGGGATGTACCCGGCTTTGTCGGAATCCAGTCTGCATCCAGTTTGACCAGTTCCTTTAATGCATTTAAAAATAAATCTTTTGGTATCTTTGGAATGCACAGACGGCTGTTGCTTCTATTGGCCCGCTCAATATTTTTGTCAGGGCGAAACAGTAAGATCCTGCCGTCTTCGGATTTATATGCCTTTAATCCCTCAAACATGGTCTGTCCATAGTGAAATACCATGGCAGACGGTTCCAGCGACAGCGAATGATAAGGGACAATCCTGGGATCCACCCAGCCCTTTCCCTCTTCGTAATCCACCTCAAACATGTGGTCTGTAAAAATAGTTCCAAATACCAGGGGATTGTCCTGTCCCGGTTTTTCCTTCGGGTTTGCTGTTTTTTCAATTCTAATAGTCTGCATACTCAATCTCTTCCTTTTTCTCTTCGGGGTAAAATCCGAAATTTTTGCTGCCAAGCATCCAAAAAAGCTGCCCGCGGCAGGTTTTCTCGGTCAATTATCTTCCAAATCTGAGAACCTGTCAATAGAATTTTAGTAACAGTTTAGCCATGCGAAGATTCAGACAGGAAAAAGTGCTGAAAGCTTGTTTTCATAAAAGTTTTCCTGTCTGAATTTTCATAGGGACGGACACCAGGCGCTTCTTGTCCGCGTAATCTGGCAAGAAAATGCATGGCTGAACTGTTACGAATTTTATGATACCAGGGTCAAAAAAACGGGTTATAATCGCGGATAATCCGCTTGGGAAATTCCATCCTGACCGTCATGGTCGGGTTTACTGTCTGGCAGATAATCAGATCGCCTGCCATGGTCATCAGCATAGCCGCATCATCTTCTGCCATCTTCACTTTTTCCGTTAAAAAGGTATACATCTGCCTTGCTGCTGCCTGATAAGCCAAATCCACTGTCTCTTTTGATGCGATGGTAATCCACTTATCCCCGGTGTTAATCATGGGCCATGGCACATAAAAGTCCTTTACTGCTGTTACCCGTATGGTTGCCCGGCCTTCAATCTCCAGACCGCAGTCCTCAATCTCTCCGTCGCCCATTACTGCATGGAAATCGCCCATGGACAACAGGGCGCCGTCTGTAAATACAGGAAGATATAAAGAAACGCCCTTTTTTATCTGAGTACAATCCATATTTCCGCCATGGTCCAGCGGGGTAACAGTGGACACACCCTCTCCTTTTGGGGCAACGCCGATTACCCCAATCATGGGATGAACCGGAATGGTGATTTTATTGTCATACCAGGCAAATCCGTCTCTTACCGGAACCCGCTTTACAATCCGCTTTTCAAAAAATTCCCGCTCATTTCCATTGTTGGGACCTAACATCACAATTCCGGTAGGCCCGGTTTCAATATCCAGAATATCAATTTTTAACATATCCCCTTCTTTAGCGCCTTCGATATAAAGGGGACCGGTAGCCGGATTTCCCGGCATTTTAGGGGTGTTGTAATAATCGGTTCCCTCCGGAATAAATCGGTTGGTAAAGCAGTCATAGGTTTCAAAGGCCACTATTTCTCCGGAACCGATCCGCTCACAGGGCGGATTGTCTTTAGACAGCACATGGGTAATGTGCTCTTTGGTTATCACTTTCATCGTTCATTCTCCCGTTTGTTTTTGTTAAAGCAGGCCATAAAACAAGGCCGGACAGACTCTTGTTTCCGAAAAGCCCATCCGGCGCAAATCACAGTCTAAAACTGATCATACTGAATTGCAGCCTTAATCTGGGCTGCTTTTTCTCTGCTGTCTAAAAGGGCGACTAACTCCAGACCCAAATCCAATCCATATCCCAGGCCTCTTGCTGTTGTGATGGTTCCGTCTGTAACCACACCGGTCTTTGTATACTCTGCACCAGTCAGCTTTTCTTCAAATCCAGGATAGCAGGTAGCCTTTTTGCCTTTTAGAAGGCCTAACTGTCCTAAAACGCTGGGTGCTGCACAGATAGCTGCCACTCTTCTGCCGTCTTCTGCCGCCTCACAAATCGCTTTGCACAATCCCTCATGGGCCATCATGTTGGTGGTTCCTGGAAGACCTCCCGGAATAAATAAGACATCTGCACTCTTGCAGTCCACATCCTCAATGAGTCCATCTGTCACAATATGAACATTGTGAGATGTCACCACTTCTCTTTTTCCGGTAACAGAAATCAGAGAGACCTCAATCCCTGCTCGTACCAATACGTCCAGCACTGCCAGACTTTCTACTTCTTCTGAGCCATCAGCCAGAAATGCAAATACTTTTGCCATTGTTTCCTCCATTCTGCCGCTTTGCGGCAAGTTCTGAACTTATTTTTAAAGATTTCTTAAACGGCCATACAGTTCTGCTCCTGTGGCGTTTATATAAGGCATTAAAAGGCAGGGTGGCAGCATGGTTAAAAGTCCCATAGTAAGGAGATTAAACCATACCATGCGCTGTAAAATCAGGCTGATAACCGCTGCCAGAAGCACCCAGCCAAAGAAAGACAGATCCAGCACAAAAACCGCCATTTTGTTGCCCTCCATCAGATTTTTGCTTAGTGCAAACGCTTCGTTTGTCTCAATGCCGGGATTTTCTGAAAGAATATAGGGAATCATCCGATATTCATAAGACTTTATAATTCCGGGCACAATTAAAAGCAGACTCCAGAGGAAAATCTTTAAATTCATCAAAAACATGATTTTTACTTCGTTCATATAATGACCGCATGTAAATCCCCAGAAGAGCCGTCCCACTCCTGCACAGCGGCGGTTGACCCTGCTTTCCATATAAAATCGGCAGCTTCCCACTGCAAACAGATTGCCGATAAAGGTCTGGATGATCAGAGTAATGACTAATATTATAAACGCAGTGATCAAAAACGTCATCACAAACGTGGCAATCTGTACTGGATCGATTGCTGCTGCTGAAATATCTGTGCCTGCCTGAGAATCAGCCGCAAAACCTCCCGCAGATCCGGTGCCGCCCAATGCAATCATAGAAATAAGCGATACGGCAAATGCCGGCCAGTAATAGATCTTCAGGCACTCTTTGGCTCGCGACTTTAATTCTGCTCTTGTCCAGTTTGTCATAAAATCCCTTCTTTCCTCATTTTCAGACTTTTGTCTTTTATAGAGTATAACACAAAAGAAAGTGTTGGAAAAGAGTGAAAATAATGTGTATACTAGATAGAAATGAAAAAGGAGAATGAATGATGGAAATTGAACGGAAATATTTAGTGAAAACTTTGCCCGAAAACTACCGGGACTATCCTTTCAGACAAATTGAGCAAGGGTATCTGTGCACCGATCCGGTGGTACGGGTGCGGCGGGACAATGATAATTTTTATCTGACTTACAAAGGAAAGGGGCTTCTTTCCAGAGAAGAGTACAATCTGCCTTTAAAGAAAGAAGCCTACCTCCACCTTTTATCTAAAGCAGATGGCATTGTCCTTAAAAAGCGCCGGTATCTGATTCCTCACAGTGGTTATACCATTGAACTGGATCTTTTTGAGGGTGCTTATGAAGGGCTGATGTTAGCAGAGGTCGAATTTGAATCTGAACAAGAAGCCCTGGAATTTGTTCCGCCAAACTGGTTTGACAGAGATGTAACCTTTACCGGAGAGTTTCAAAACAGCCGGTTAAGCAAAGGCCCTCTGCCCGGCTAAATCTGGTACATCAGTCCATTGCAGATTGCGGCAGCTACATTGCTGCCGCCTTTTCTTCCCCTGGATACAATGTATGGAATGTCTTTTAAGGTTAAAATCAGTTCTTTTGACGCTTCCACATTGACAAATCCCACCGGAACCCCGATGATAAGGTCAGGACTGATTTTCCCCTCCTGAATCAGCTGATACAGACGGATCAGGGCGGTGGGAGCGTTTCCCACTGCAAAAATAACCGGCCCCCAGTTTTCTCCTAAAAGAGAGGCTGCCTTATCCATGCTGGCCACTGCTCTGGTCGTTCCCTGTTTTTTTGCCATTTCCGCCACTTGTCTGTCTGACATAAAGCACATAGCCTCGCCGCCCAGTTCTTTCAGTTTTGTCTTATTGACTCCTGACCAGGCCATCTGCGTATCCGTTACAATCACCGCCCCCTGACTAAGAGCCTGGATGCCTGCCTGGGCTGCCCCCGGAGAAAAAATCAGATTCTCCATATAATCAAAATCGGCTGTGGTATGAATCACTCTTTTTAACACCAAATCCTCATAAGGTCTGGGCTGATATCCTCTTTCTTCCAGTTCATTTGTGATAATCTCAAAACTTCTCTTTTCAATATCGGATGGAAGAACCTGCTCTAACACAATTTTTTCATTTTCCATGGATACATTCCTTTCTGCTCTTATCTATATGCCTTCTTCGATGATTCGATAGATCGCTTCCATGTCCAGATGCTCTCTTAAATTCTGTGCCAGTTTGTCATATTGGCTTTCCCGAAAGGCTTTATAATCTATGTTTCCTTCTGCTTCTGACGGATCCAGTCCCTTCTTTTTCATCAGTGTCCGGACAAGTAAAAGAGCCAGATCTTTGGTGTCAAAAATCCCATGGATATAGGTTCCATACACATTTCCCCTGCTGTATCCATCTGTCTTTAACAGCTTGCTTTCAGGTCCGGACCCGTTGTGTGCCTCCATCACATAGGCTGTGGGACGGCAGATCTCCAGATTTCCCTTTGCTATCCTGACGGTATCTATAACTCCCTCTTTCCGATTAATCTTAGTCTTTCCCATATGGATTTCATAACCTTCTATATTTTTGCCGGTCAGATCTGCAAAAATACCGTCCAGTTCTCCCAAAGCTCCAACTGCCAGAGTACGGGTTTTTTCTTTTTCAAATATGGTTTTTAACGGCAAAAGTCCCATCCCCCTGCAGACAGTCTCTTCTCCTTTTTTCGGAACGGTTTCTGCTCCCAAAGGATCCGATATTTCCTCTCCTAACATCTGGTAGCCGCCGCAGATTCCCCAGATTGGAATGTTTTTTTCCGCCAGCTTTAAAATAGCTGCTTCAAGGCCGTTTTGCCTCATCCACAGCAGATCCTGGATAGTGCTTTTTGTTCCGGGCAAAATCACCATGTCGGGGTTTTTTAGCTGGCCGGGTGAGGAGACAAACTCCACTTTGACACCGCTAATGGCGGAAAATACAGCAAAGTCAGTAAAATTGGAAATCCTTGGAAACCGGATCACTGCAATGGTAATTGCTGTTTGTCCGTCTAGTATCTCCTGGGACCCATTTTCTAAAAAGCTGCTTAAACTGTCCTCGTCTTCTATCTGTACATCCAGGTAGGGAACCACTCCTGTCACTGGTACCTGGCACAGTTCTTCCAGCATCTTAATCCCCGGATCAAGAAGCGTCTTATCCCCGCGGAACTTGTTAATGATCAATCCTTTTACATATTGTTTTTCCTCTTCTTCTAACAGTCCCATGGTTCCAAAAAGCTGTGCAAACACACCGCCCCGATCAATATCCCCTGCCAAAAGCACCGGGGCCTTTGCCATTTTTGCCATGCCCATGTTGACAATATCGTCCTGCTTTAAATTAATCTCTGCCGGACTTCCGGCTCCTTCGATGACGATGATGTCATACTGCCCTGCCAGCCGGTTGTAGGACTCCATAATTTCCGGAATCAGCTCCTTTTTGTAGGCAAAGTATTCTCTGGCTGACATATTTTTTCTGGGAACCCCGTTTACAATTACCTGGGATCCGGTATCGCTGGATGGTTTTAAAAGAATGGGGTTCATGTCAGCAGAAGGCAAAATTCCTGCTGCCTCCGCCTGAACTGCCTGGGCCCTTCCTATCTCCAGTCCCTCTGGAGTGATGCAGGAATTGAGAGCCATATTCTGGGATTTAAACGGCGCCACCCGATAACCGTCCTGCTTAAAAATACGGCACAGCCCTGCTGCCAGCAGGCTTTTTCCTGCATTGGACATGGTTCCCTGTATCATGATTGCTTTTGCCATAATTGTTCCTCCAATCTCCGGATCAATTTTTCATTTTCCTCTCTGGTTTTGATGCAGATCCGGTAATACCGGCCGTTTAATCCCCGATAGTTGCCGCAGGAGCGGATTAACACACCAGTTTCTAACAGTTTCTCATACAACCAGTTTTCCTCATGGTTTTTGTCATAAAAAAACAGATAATTCGCCTGGGATTCCCAGACCTCAAAACCCAATTCTGTCAGCACTTTCTTTAAAAAATCCCGTTCCGAAGAAAGGATTTTTCTGGCCTGTTCTACATAATCCGTCTCTTTTAAAGCCCAAATCCCAGCCTCCTGTGCCAGAGCAGAAACGCTCCATGGCTGCCTTACCTGCTCCATCTTGTGAAGTATTTTTTCATTGCTGCAAAAACAGTATCCTAACCGCAGCCCTGCCATGGCATAGGTTTTGGTAAAAGCTTTTAGGACAATCACGTTGGGAAACTCTGCCAGGTAGGGAAGGATGGTCGCCTTCTTTGGTTCTGGCAAAAAGTCGCAGAAGCACTCGTCCACTGCCAGCACCATCTGTTTCTTTTTGCAGGTTTCTGCAATCCTTTTCACTGCCTGTCCGTCCAAAAAAAGCCCTGTGGGATTGTTGGGATTGCACAAAAAGACCAGATCTGTTTTACTGCCTTCTTGCTCTAAAAAGCGGCAGAAGTCTTTCTCATTCAGGGAAAATTTCTCTTCTTTTTTCAGGTCATAATATCGGATCTCACATCCGGCTGCCAACAGAGCACTGCCATACTCTGAAAAAGTAGGCACTAACAGTACCGCCCTTTTTGGCCCCAGTCCGAATGCCAGATTAAAAATCAAATCCGCTGCTCCGTTTCCGGCCAGCACCCACTTTTGGGGCATCTGGTAATGACTTGCCAGTGCTTCTATAAGCGCAGCACACCGACTGTCCGGATAGACCTGGCAGCACAAAATTCCTTTTTTTAAAGCATCTTTTACCCCTTTCGGAAGTCCCAGGGGATTTAAATTGGCGGAAAAATCCATGGAAATGCTGCGGCTGTAAATGTCTCCGCCATGTCCGTACTCCATCTCATCCTGCCTCCTCTTTCTATGTAAAGGTCCAGACAGCAGCGAGAAATGCTGCTGCCAAAATCCCCTCTGCTCCAAACATAATTCTTCCCGCTCGCCGAATGTCTTCCGGCTCAATAGGCCGGTCATCATCCCCGATATAAGGCTTTTTGTGCAGGGTTCCAAAATACCAGGCGTCTCCGGCCAACTGCACATGAAGGGCGCCGGCAATAACTGCTTCTCCATGGGCGGAGTTTGGACTGGCGTGGCAGTACCGATCTCTTTTATAGATTTTCCATGCGTGTTTTCCATCATACCCCAGCAAAAAGGAAGACAGCGTCAGAAGGATTGCTCCCACTCTTGCCGGAATCAAATTGCACAGATCGTCCAGTCTGGCGGCTGCCCGCCCAAAATAGAGGTAGGTCCCATTTTTATAGCCAATCATAGAATCCATGGTATTGACTGCTTTATAGAAAAATCCGCCTGCCGCCCCAAAAAGAGCCATGTACAAAAAAGGCGCAATCACTCCGTCAGACGCATTTTCCGCAACCGTTTCTACGGCTGCCCGCGCAATACCGGATGAGTCCAGCCTGGCAGTATCCCGTCCCACTATCATGGAGACTGCCTGCCTTGCCCCTTTTTCATCTTTTTGCTGCAGCGCTTTTCCTACCTTCCAGCTCTCTTTGTAAAGGCTTCTAGCTGCCAAAAGCTGGCCGCAGAATATGCTTTCCAGTACAAAGCCAAAGGCAGGATGAAGCCCGTATGCTGCCTTTAGAAAGAGTCCTGGGACCAGTACTGATACGAGCACCACGATTCCGGTTAAGACTCTTCCAGCCCAAATCTCAGCCTTATTTCCCTTTCCTTTTATCAAAAAACGCAGGCCCTGTTCCAGCAGTTTTATCAGACTTCCAATGGCTCTTACCGGGTGGTAAAGAAAATGGGGATCTCCCACAATAAAATCCAGAATACATCCTGCCAAAAGCGCTGCCGCCCGTTCTTCCATGCCATCCTCCTTGTGCTACTTAATCCGCTGGCCGATGCCGCCTGTTACCCGCCAGACCTGGGAGGCTTTTTCTGCCAGCAGGCAGTAAATCCGCCCGGTCTCTTCTCTCCATTTTCTCTCAAATAAGTTCATGGGGATAATGCCGGATCCAATCTCTTCTCCCACAATTACTTTTTGTGGATTTTTTTCTAAAAGCCTGCTTACAAAAGCTTCTGCCCCCAAAAAACCTTCTTCTTTCATCCTTCTTGCAGTCATATCCGGAAGATGAAAGCAATAAAACGACTGGCAAAAGGTTTCCCAGTCCTCGCTGCTTCCATCGCACCAGAGTATATCTGCTTCTTTTGTTTCCTCATTTTTAACAAGCTGCTGCGCAAATTTCCGTTTTCCCTGGAAAGCGCCTCCAATAATTAAAATCATACTCTTCCAATCCCCACTGTTAAAATAAACAGGCCTGCCAACTCGCAGATCTGCAGAAACCATCCCGCCAAATCTCCGGTGATGCCGCCAAATTTTTCCCTGGCCATTTTATAGTACCACCAAAACACCAGCCCAGCTCCGGCTCCGGCTAAAAGTCCTGTATATCCTGCCCACAGTTTCAATACGGCTATACAGAATAAGAGCCAGACAGATAAGCAAATCCCAACAATCCGCTTCTGGGCGCTGTCTGCGAAAGAAGCCGCCAATCCTGTCCCTCTGGCGCAGGGAAAGGATACCACCGAAAGTCCGGAAAGACTTCGTTCCATCACAAAGATGGCACCTAAAGCCCCGCTGGCCTCTGCCGAAAATCGGCCTGTCTGTTCCCCCATGACAAGTCCGGCCCACTGGATCATCAGCCCTGCATAACAGAGTATGTAGGCCATACCTCCAATGAGCGCAAAAGCGCCAGTATGGGGATCTTTTAAAATTTCCAGTTTTTTATCCCGATCTCCATAGGAACTTAGCGCATCCACTGTATCCAGAAATCCATCTAAATGGATTCCTCCAGTAATAAAAACCGGCACTGCCGTCCCGACAAGTCCTGCTGCTGCTGCCGAAAATCCTGCCCATTCTGCAAAGGAAAACCACAGCCACAGTCCAAATCCGCAGGCGATTCCGATTATGGGAAAAAAGCAGAACACATACCGCATCCGCTCTTTTGTCCAGTCGACTGGCGGAATGGGAATCCTGGAATACATGGAAATGGCAATTAAAAACGAATACCACACATTCATGGCTGCTCCCTTCCCTCTCCTTTTAGTACCACCGGAATCCCGCAGACTATCTCTACAGCCCGGTCGCATATCTGAAAAAGTTTCTGGTTGATGTTTCCCAGCAGTCTCATGTAATCCATGGTTTCTTTTTCATACTGAATTCCATCAGAAAACACATCATTGGTGACAATCACCAGATCTTTTACATGAGACGACAATACAGCAATGCCATGAACAATTTTCGCTTCAATCAGGCAGGCGTTTTCCTCGGACGCCCCTTTCTCCCAGGAGAAATATTCATTGGCAGCCAGATTGGAAATACACTCAATCAAAACCGCCGACTCTTTCCAGGGCGTGTTGATGCACACTCCGGACAAATCCCTTGGCTGCTCAATGGTTGCAAATCCTTTTCCGGCCCGCATCCTTTTATGCCTCTCTACTTTTTCCTTTCCCTCTTCCCCATAGACTTCCATGGTAGCAAGGTAGTATCGATACCTTGCCCCTGTCTGACACAAAAGCGTTTCCGCATATTGGGATTTTCCGCTTCCGCTGCCTCCTATTACGACCGTAATCATATCAAATGCTGATACTCCTTCACATCAATTTCCTGAAACGTGCTCATATGCTGATAGACAGTCTGGGCCATGTCTAAAAGAGGGAAAAATGCAGCCGCCCCGGTTCCCTCTCCCAGACACATATCTCCATAAATAACCGGTTTTAAAGAAAGGGCGTCCAGTACAAGTTTTCCAGCCGGCTCTGCTGATACATGAGAAGCTAAAAGAAACTCCTTTACGCCAGGGCAGACAGCTGCTGCTGCCAGAGCGGCGGCTCCGGAAATGAACCCGTCCAGCACTACCGGCATCCGGTAAATAGCCCCTCCTATCATGAGTCCCGCAAGTCCCGCAAGATCAAAGCCCCCCACTTTTGCCAGCACATCTATGCCGTCCTCTGGATTGGGCTGATTTTTTGCAATTCCCTGGCGAATTACCTGAATTTTCCGATCCAGACCTTTTTGATCCAGTCCGGCTCCCCTTCCGGTTACAGACTCTGGAGGAACTCTCAAAAGTACAGAAACAACTGCGCTGCTGGTAGTGGTATTTCCAATTCCCATCTCTCCTGTTGCCAGAATGGAGCAGCCCTGTTTTTTTAAATGGGCAGCTGCCAAAATCCCGGTTTCCATTGCCAAAACCGCCTGCTCTTTTTCCATGGCTGGTCCATGAAGGAAGCTATTTGTTCCCCATCTGATTTTCTGGTCCCAAATCTGAATCTTGTTCTCATCATCCGGAAACTCTTTTACTGCGCCCGGAATCGAAGATGCGACCCCTAAGTCAATGGGAATCACTCTTGCCCCTGCCTTTTTTGCCATCAGACAGACACAGCTTTCCCCTCTGGCAAAATTATTTGTCACAATCCCAGTCACTTCCTGACCGGTCTGAGTCACTCCCTCTTTCACAATCCCGTTGTCAGAACAGCAAATGACTACTGCTTTTTTCTCTATATTTACATGGGCGCTTTCCTGGATTCCTGCAATTTTAATAATGGCTTCTTCCAAAAGTCCCAGGCTGTTTAAAGGTTTTGCCACACTGTCCCACCTTTTTTTCGCCTGTTTTACCGACTGCATATCCAGTCCCCGCACCTGTTTTAATCCCTCTTCTAATCGCAAGCCTTTTTCCTCCTGACCTTCTGCTATTGTAACAGTTCAGCTTTGCATCTTCTTGCCCGCTTGCAGCGGACAAGAAGCATCGGGCGTCCGCATGACCTTCTGCTATTGTAACAGTTCAGCCTTGCATCTTCTTGCCCGCTTACAGCGGACAAGAAGCATCGGGCGTCCCCATGACCTTCTGCTATTGTAACAGTTCAGCTTTGCATCTTCTTGCCCGCTTGCAGCGGACAAGAAGCATCGGGCGTCCCCATGACCTTCTGCTATTTTAACAGTTCAGCCTTGCATCTTCTTGCCCGCTTGCAGCGGACAAGAAGCATCGGGCGTCCCCATGACCTTCTGCTATTTTAACAGTTCAGCCTTGCATCTTCTTGCCCGCTTGCAGCGGACAAGAAGCATCGGGCGTCCGCCCTATGAAGATTCAGACAGGAAAACTCTTATGAAAACAAGCTTTCAACGCTTTTTCCTGTCTGAATCTTCGCATGGCTGAACTGTTACCTGGTATTCTCTGCAGGCTGCTGCAAATCCTGCCACGAATTCCGGACAGGAACGGTAATAAAAATGAGGAAAGCCAGCCAGGGTGTACCCTTTTTCTTCCATGGTTTTCCACTCTCTTATTCCGACAGGTTTTTTAGCATCCATCAAGGTATTTTCCTGCTCCTGTTCCGTTTTTTCTACTTGCCAGTAGTGAAATTCATGGGCGCGAATCCGGGCATTTTCTTTTAAAAATGCCGAATCTCTTCTGGCCTTCAGGGTAATATATCCAAAATTTCCAAGACGCTCCCCTTTTTTTCCAACGCCGGAAAAGATGCCGCACATGGGGTAAGTTTTTCCATCTGCTCCTTCCAGGGTTTCCAGCAGATACAGATATCCTCCGCACTCTCCATGTATGGGCATTCCGGATGCTGCAGCCTGATAAATCGAAACTCTCATAGTCTCATTTTCCGCTAACTTCTCTGCATAAAGTTCTGGATACCCGCCTCCAATGAGCAGGCCGTCTGCATCTTTTGGAATCCTTTCATCGTGAAGAGGCGAAAAATAGGTCAAAATTGCCCCCTGCTCTTCCAGGGCTTTTAAATTCTCGTGATAATAAAAGCAAAATGCCTCATCTTTTGCCACTGCCAGATGAAAGGGCGTCAGTTCTTTTGGACCCGTCATTTGTCGGACAGTCCCGAATGTCTCCTTTTCCGGTTCTTTTTCTTTCTCCCCTTCTGCAATCTCAAGGAGGGCAAAAACGTCCAAACTGGTTTCCAAAACATCTGCCAGTTTCCCGATCTGCTCTTTTAAGTCTGCTATCTCATCCGGCAAAACAAGTCCCAGATGCCTGCTCTCAATGTGAAGAAAATCCAGCCTGGGAATGTATCCTGCAACTGTAATACCCAGTTCCTCTTCTATTGCCTTTTTTAATCCGGGATAAATCATGGGTGAAACCTGATTGAGCACCACCCCTTTTATCCGGCTTTTTTTCTCTTTTTCATCCTGTCTGTCAAACGGGACATAGTCCAAAAAACCTTTTATTAATGCTACCAGTGACAGACTACTTCCTCTGGCATCCACAGCCAGAATGACCGGCGCCTGTAAGGTGTTTGCCACTTCGTAAGTGCTGGCCTTAGGCAGAATTCCGGCTAAACCGTCAAAATACCCCATGACTCCTTCAATCAGGGCAATCCCTGTCTCTTTGCCAAGACAGCCCCGGATAAATACCTCTCTTAAGCCTTCCTGCGTCTCAAAAAAGCTGTCCAGATTCCGACTTTCCACACCTAAAACCCTTTTATGAAACAGAGGGTCAATATAATCCGGTCCGCATTTAAAAGAAGCTGTGGGAATCTGTCTGCGCTTTAACAGTTCTAAAAGCCCACAGGTCAAAATCGTCTTTCCGCTGCCGCTTTTTGGGGCTGCGATCACCAGTTTTTTCATAGTTTTTCTATCTCTTTCTTTCCTCTGCAGCCAGCCAGTGTGACAATATAAATGGGATTTCTCCCCTTTTGCATGTGATAAGGACCTGCCGAAACAGTTTCTGAAACCCCTGCCTGAATTATCTCTGTCTCTTCAAATTCCCACTCTTTCATGATTTCCAGGCATTCCGCCAGAGTCTCCAACGTTATGGCAGTAATGACTATCCGGGTCTTCTGGTTCTTTATCAGCAGCGCCTCAGCAATGCTGGTCAGTTTTCCTCCGGAGCCCCCGATAAATCCATGGGTTGGCGCAGGCAGTTTATCAAGCGCTTCTGGCGCTTCCCCTGCAACAACGAAAAATCCTTTTTCTTCCGGAATCAGGGCCTGCCGGTTTTTCTCAATTAATTCCAGTCCCTCCGGATTTTTCTCAACTGCAAATACCTGACTGGACATAGTCCCTAAAAGCATGGCGGCTGCCACTGCAACAGAGCCGGTTCCCGCCCCGATATCATAAAGGCAGGATCCTTTTTGCAGCTTTAGCTTTGCCAGAACAATGGAGCGAATTTCTTCTTTTGTCATAGGGACTCTGCCCCTGATAAAATCAGAATCCTTTAAGGAAAAACCGGCAATTTTGCCCCCCTCAAACTGTTTTTTCGGCCTGGGATTTTCTGTAAAACAGCAGACCAGTCTGCCCAGACTTTCCAGTTCTGCTATCCGGTTTTCAGCCAGTTCTTTTGCTGTCCCGCACACCAGACGCTCATTGTCATAAGACAGATTAGAGCCAAAAGAGAGGAAGCAGTCAGAAAGCCCTTTTTCCTGTAACTTTTGACAAAGCAGTTTTGGCGTAATCTGTCCGCCTAAAAGAAAAAAACACTTCCCATGTTCCCCAATGCGGCGGATATAGTCCTCATTCCTTCCATGAAGGCTGACGATTTCAGCATCCTGCCAGTCCAGTCCCATTCTGGCAGCACAGTAAGAAATAGAAGAAATTCCCGGAATCACTGCAACCTGCCATCCTGCCTGCTTTAGCCGCTCTTTTACCTTTCCGGCACCGCTGTAAAATCCTGTGTCTCCGGAAAAAAGAACTGCTCCGGTTTGAATCTCATCCCTTTGTTCATCCAGCCACACTTCTATCTCATCTGCATCATAACAGTCCAGCACCCTTTTTCCAAAAATCAGGTTTTCCACGCTTTTCAGCATTCTTTTTGCCCCGGCCACTGCATCCGCCTGGGCAATAGCCCGCTCTCCGGCCAAAGTCAGCTGGTCCTCTCCTCCCATGCCGATTCCAACCAGATAAATCACAGGCTCATAGTCTCTGTTTTCTTGTCTCATACCACTGCATCACCTCTTCTGCGCTCATTCCCGTTTCCTCCTTCGGCCGGTCTATCACCAGCGCCGGGATTTTAGCCTTAGCCGCTGCTTTTATTTTTTCCAGATAACCGCCTTCTTTTCCTCCGTCCTTTGTTACCAGAACGCGGCAGTCATATTCCTGTATCATGGCAATGTTGAAATTCATGGAAAAGGGACCCTGGGCAGCAATGACATGGCGGCCTTTCAGTCCCAGTTTTTTGCAGCAGGTAAGCACCGAAGGAACGGGAAGTACTCTGGCATAGATCCGTTGTTCAAAGTCCGGAATTGCTGCAAAAAAAGCCAGTTCTTTGCTTCCTGTGCAAAGAAGCACATTTCCCTTTTTGCCTTTCAGCCATTGTGCCGCTTCTTCTGCCGACGACACATGAACGATCCAGGGAGCTAACTGTTCCTCTTCTTCTGCTGTCAGCAGTTCTTCCTGCCTTAGACAGCGAATCCTCTCTGTGCCTGTCTCTTTACATGCACACAAAATCTCCTTTGTCACTTCTTTTGCGTAAGGGTGGGTGGCGTCAATCACCAGATCAATGGAATGCCGCCTTATAAATTCCGCCATCTCTTTCCCGTCCATACGCCCGGTATAAATCGGAACACTAACATCCTCCAGCAGTTCTTTTCCATAATCAGTGGCAACACTTACCAAAACCTGACAGCCCTGCTCTTTTAGACGTTTTGCCAGAATCCGCCCCTCTGTGGTTCCGGCAAAAATCAGAACTTTAGCCATAATGGTATCCCCTGGGAGTCACCATGTAATCTCCTATTTTTCTGGTAGAAGAATTACCGATAAACACTGTAGTAAACATATCCGTCTGCCTGTCTTTCAGTTCTTTTAAAGAAAGGATCTCCATCTCTTCTCCCTGGCGTCCGATGCTTTTTACAATGCCGCACACCGTCTCTTCGGATCGGCTCTTTGCCACGATCTCACAGGCTTTTTTCAGGTAGTCTCCTCTTTTTTTGCTGGACGGGTTATAGATACAGATCACAAAGTCCGCCTGTGCTGCCGCGCTGACTCTCTTTTCGATCACTTCCATAGGGGTAAGAAGATCGCTTAAACTGATGACTGCAAAATCGTGAATCAAAGGTGCTCCTAATACCGCTGCTCCGGCACAGGCCGCCGTTACCCCAGCAATCACCTGAATCTTTATCCCAGGATACTCCGGGGCCAGTTCTAAAATCAGCCCGGCCATGCCGTACACTCCCGCGTCCCCGCTGCAGACCATGGCCACTGTGCGCCCTTTTGCTGCCTCTTCTAATGCCATCCGGCACCGGTCTACCTCCTGGCGCATAGGGGTTGTCAAAAATTCTTTCTCCCCAAAATGTTCTTTTACTAAGTCTACATAGACTGTATATCCGGCAATGACATCACTGTTTTTTAGGGCATGGATTGCTTCTACTGTCATCTTGTCATAGGCCCCTGGCCCGATTCCCACTACATATACACATCCTGGCATACTTGTATCCTCCTGCTTTTATTGGTTTTTTTCACCCTGCCGGTATCCTGTAGTAAACTCCGGATGATACAGGCGGGAGCGCTCATAGTGTTTCTGGGCAACCGCCTGGCCTGCCACAATCAGGGCCATCCGGTTAATCCCTGCTTTTTTTGCCTCTTCTGCCAGGTTTTCTACCCGGCAGACAATCACTTTTTCATCCGGCCAGGTGGCTTTATACACAATCGCTGCCGGCGTATCCGGCTCATACCCTCCGGCAATCAGTTCCCGGCTTAACTGTTCTAGCATTCCAGCACTTAAAAAGATGGTCATGGTTGCCTTGTGGGCAGCAAAAGAGCGGATACTCTCTCTTTCCGGAACTCCTGTCCTTCCGGCCATCCGGGTAATAATCACACTCTGAGAAATATCCGGAAGGGTATACTCCATCCGAAGCGCTGCTGCTGCTCCGCAAAAAGAAGAAACTCCCGGACATATCTCATAGGAGATGGAATATTCATCAAAGGCATCCATCTGTTCTCTAATCGCCCCATATAAAGACGGATCTCCTGTATGAAGACGGACAGTCATCCATCCCTTTTCTTCTGCCTCTTTTACCGTCTCCACCACTTCTTCCAACGTCATCTTTGCGCTGTCATAAATCCGGCAGGTTTCTTTTGCCATTTTTAAAAGTCCCGGATTGACCAGCGATCCAGCATAAATAATCATATCTGCCTGTTTTAAAAGATTTGCACCTCTGAGGGTAATCAGATCTTCTGCCCCTGGGCCTGCACCTACGATATGTACCATCATTCCTCCTTATCTCTTACAATAAACAAAGAGTAATATCCTGCGTCTTCGTCAATCTCTTCGGCTGAATGATAGATTTTTTCTCCATCCATGCCGCAGCACAAAACCCCTGCTGCTTCCTTGTGTTCTTTTATTAAGAGTTCTTTTACCACAGAGATTTTTTTTCCTGATTTCATCAAAACCTTAACTCCGGAAAGATTTAGCCCTTCCTCAATCTGGTAAGTTGCAGGCAGAACGTGAAGCTCCTCCGAACCGCTTACCAAAGCCCGGTTAAGCTTTGCAGAAACCGCGCAGAAGGATGGAACTCCGCTTACAATTTCTGCCTTTTCCCCTGCCTGTAAAACCCGCTGATAGACGTATAAGCAGGTAGAATAAACGGTGGCGTCTCCCAGCGTTAAAAAGGCTACATTCTCCCCTTTTGCCAGTCGTTCCCGTATGGTTTTGGCCGCCTTTTGGTGGCAGTTTTCCAGAACCTCTTTTTCTTTTGTCATAGGCATGGGAAGACATAAAATCTCTTTCTCTGCAATCTCCGGCACTGCCCCCAAAGCGATCCGATATGCCACGCAGTCCTCTAAAGACTCATTGGGAAGGGCGATTACCTGGCATTCTTTTATCACTCTCACTGCTTTTAATGTCATTAATTCCGGATCTCCGGGGCCTACGCTGACCCCGTAAAGCGTCCCTCTTTCAGGGACGTTTTCTGTATGTTCACAATGCTTCATCGCTTACTGTTCTCTGGGAATCTCTTCTAAAAGCCGTCCGGCTTCTGAAGTCATGCCCAATACTCCTTTCTGATTGGTAAACAGGATTGCTTCTGCCCAGACCTTTCCTCCGGCCCGCTTTTTAAGATAAAACTGGATCCGCTTCATGATCTGCTCCAGAACCAGTTCCTTAAGCCCCTGCTCTTCTAAAATTTCCAGCGCCTGCTCTACAGTAATGGCATTTAAAATCTGTTGGATTGCCCCTTTCTCTGCCCCGCACGCTCCTGACCAAGCGGCTAAAATCTCCATTCTTCCGTCTGCCATGGAGGAATGTGTATTCATAATCCCTGCTGCCAGCTTAATTAATTTTCCTCCATGTCCGATTAAAAGTACGGTTTGAAAGCCAAATTCTCCAGCCATATCCAGGGTTTCCCCAATATAATTAGAGCACTTTACCGCTCGGTCCGGATCAATGTGAAGGGACTCTTTTAAGAAGGTTTCCCCATAATTTCCTGGCACTAAAAGCAGGTGTTTTTCTCCCAGAGCAGCCTTTTGCTTTATGGAAAGACGGATGGTTTCAATAAGGGCTGCCTCGCTCATAGGCTCTACAATCCCGCTGGTTCCCAAAATAGAAATCCCTCCTGTAATTCCCAGACAGGGATTAAAGGTCTTTTCTGCGATTCGTTCTCCTTCGGGAACCGAAATGGTGATCTTTAATCTGCCTGTAAATTCCAGTTCTTCGCAGATTTTTTTTACCTCGCCAAATATCATCTCTCTTGGAACCGGATTAATGGCCGCCTTTCCCACCGGACAGGAAAGTCCGGGTTTTGTCACCCTTCCCACCCCTGTTCCTCCATCCAGATAAAGGGCAGGACCGTCTCCGGTCTGATAACAGGCGTTTACAGCATTTTCTGTATCCAGATCTTCCTTTGGAAAACTGCCCGGTTTTGGCAAGTATTCCGCTTTGGCATAAATAAACGCCCCGTCTGTAGCATCCGGATCATCTCCGGCATCTTTTCTCACTGCACAGGAAACCATGTCCTTTTCCTGGCGGATTTCTTCTATTGAAAGGAAAAGATCCACCCCTTTTGGCGTCATCAGCCGGATACTTTCCATCCTTTCTTTTGTAAGCAGCATCCATACTGCCGCCTTAGAAGCAGCGGCCGCACAGGTTCCTGTAGTGTATCCCCGGCGCAGTTTCTTTTGGTTTCGATATACATAAGCGTCTTCCATCTGACTCTTTCCTTTATCTACGCGAAGGCGTTTCTGGCGGCGTTTTCCATGCAGGAAGAAGCGCCGTCCTGAGCTTCCTCAATTGCAGACCTGATATGCTCCAGAAACAGTTCCTGGATTCCCTTATATTCTCCCAGTCCTTTTAAGATGCAGGAAATCTCATATCCTTCCTGCTCTAAGGCATATTTCCAGGAATCCTCTTTATCACTTGCCATGTCATGTCTTGCATGATCGCCTGCCACAATCATAAACGGGGCTAAGATTACCTTTTTATAGCCGCCTTCTCTTAGCCGGCGTTTCATTGTATCTAAGGATGGATAGGCTTCTACCGTTCCCAAAAACACATTTTTATAGCCCATATCTTTCATCCGGTAATCCAGGGCAGCATAAACCGTATTGGCATAATGGGTGGTTCCATGGCCCATAAATACCAGAGCCGTATCCTCTGGAATCTCTCCCATTTCTTCCATCAGTGCCTCAATTACCTGACAGGAATCCTCTTCGCTGGTAAGGAGGGGTGCCCCAAATAAAATCTCGTTAAACTGATCCTCAAATGCCAGTACATCCTTTATCATCTGGTCATTTTCGATTCCATTAATCACATGGGTCGGCTGGACAAACACCTGTTTTACTCCCTGTGAAACCATCTGTTCCATTGCTTCTTTTACCGTATTGACATGATAGTTATCCCTGTTTTTTAACTTTCGGATAATCATACCGCTGGTCCATGCCCTGACTACCTGTGCCTGGGGATATGCTTCCTGAATCCGGTTTTCTATGGCATCTATGGTCTTTTTGCGGGTATCCGGATAACTGGTTCCAAAACTGACAACCAGAATTCCTGTTTCTTTTTTTGGCATTCTATTTTCCCTTTCTATTCTGTAATGGGAGCGATCCTGTGAATTTTTATAAGTTAATTTCCTATGAATTAATAAGTAGGAAGTAATTTCCTATAAAATAAAAAATACCGGCCTCTTCTGCCGGTATGAAAAATAGTCTCTGGATCTCTCCAGAAACATTTCGATACCTGGCCATCGCTCGTAACCCTGGTATTATACAAAAAAGAGGCAGGTCTTCTGACTTGAAGCAACTCTGATTTGCTTTTCACAGCGGCGTGACCGTCAGGGATTTCCACCCTGTTCCCTATTCTCCTGCCCCCTGGCAGGCACCTCTTTCCATGTCTGTTGTTCATTGTATCTGGTTCTGACGGTGTTGTCAAATCCTTTATGATTTCTCATACTCAAATTTCATCCCCCAGGATTTTCGGATATCATCCATCAGCTGAAGAACCGTCAGGCTGTCTTCTGGTGAAAATTTGTCGCTGGCGTTTCTGCCTTCTGCCACCCATCTGGAGGTTTCTTCTACCTGGTACTCAAATCCATTGACTGCAAACGGAATTATTTTATGCAACCATTAAATTATACAATTTTTACCTTATATGCCTCATTTTTTAAAGTTCTGCTATTTTATAAACGTAATCTACACTTGGCGCCGCAGAAAACAAATCATTATCTACTGCATTTTTCAAGGAATCTGTACTATGCTTTAAATATTGTGAAACATCTATACATTTAATGGGCCTTATATCATCTAAACTATCCTTTTTTAAAAATGTAAAAGAATGTTTTGGCAGCGGCAAATCCAGAATATCTGTATTGTGAGTAGTAAAAAACAACTGATCATCGCTCTTTAAGCTTTGAATCATTACTGCTAAAAATGCTTTTTCAATATCACTGTGGATATAGGAAAACTTTTCATCACAATAATAAAATCCATAGTCCCCATTTAAAATACAAGCCAGAAAACCTGCAATTTCAATACCTGCTTTTGTACCGCTGGATAAGATATTGGTATCCACAATTTTCCCGTTTTGTATGATAACTGAGCATCCTTCCATACGAATTACATATGAATTTTCTACGTTGTCAATCCGTTCGACTTTTTTGATTGAAGAGTCCAGCGACTTTAATGTATATTCTAAAATTCTCAAATAAGATTTATCCGATGCCAGATTATGAACGTTGTAACTGATCTCGGGATTGGATGGATATTCAAAAAGCCAGGACAATCCCTTAATCTTATCCAATTCTTCTATATAACTGCTGCTCTGTTCCAAAATCACTTTATCAAGACGCTTGCTGCAGCTTTCATAGCTGTCTGCTTTTGTAATATGAACTTTTTTAATGTTTACAGCAATATCGGAATTTTGATATTTTTCTCCTGACTTTGGCCGGATTTTGACATGAAAGCGATATAACGCATCCTCATCTACGATAAAATCCATAGCAAAAAAAGCCGGATTCTTTTCATCTGAAATTTCTTCCGTTAATGTCTGAAACTGTTTCTTGTCCATAAAATTAAATGCAGCCATCAGCATCCGACCAAAAGAAGTTTTTCCTGTAGCATTGGCTCCCATCAAAATATTTACCTTTTTATAACGGAAGTTAGGATGTCCCTCCAGGTATTCATTTTCAATATAGGAATTAGACTTTTTTTGCGGATATGCCATATTTATATGAAAATTTTTAAAGGCAAAAAAATTATCTATTACATTACAATCATTTTCTGTTCCTCCGAACTGGTAGTTCCCCATGCCATAATCTGCTCCACCTGTCTTTACCATAATTTCTGCTTATTTCACTCTGTATCTATATTATGATAAAAACACTGGCAAAAATACCCTTGCTTTTGTCTTAAATTATACTTCGTCCTTTGCCTGCGGATATTCATTGCACAGCAGCCGATAAGGCGCTTCGTCTTCTTCAATGGCCGGAAATCTTCCAACCGGCTCATAAAAACGGTTATCTGTATTATCGTCATTGCACTGGCTGACCTCTCCTAACAATACCGGCCCGCTGCCTTCCTCTACTTCAAAATCATGGTACAGATACGGGTAGATGGTAATACTCTCGCCTGGCGTCAGCCGAACCTGGGTTCCTGCCGGAACCACCATTTCCCGTCCGTCAATGTGGACATGGACGTCATTTGCTTTGTCCAAATCTTCCTCTTTTGTAGAATTATACACGCGAATCAGCACGTTGCCGCCGCCCCGGTTAATAATATCTTCCATCTTAAACCAGTGAAAATGCATGGGGGAATACTGGCCTTCTTTGATATAAAGGAGTTTTTCTGCATATGGTTTCGGATACTTGTCCTTTTTCTGTAAATTGCCATTGCGGATGGTAATCAGGGAAAATCCCACCTGGTCAAATCTGCCCAGTCCATAATCCGTAATGTCCCAGCCCAGCATATTTTCTCTGATTTCGTCATATTCATGGCCTTTTTCCTGCCATTCTTCCGGCGTAAAATCGCAGAACGGCGGAACTGCAAACCGATACTCCTTTACCATTGCTTCCATTTCTTTTAATGCCCGATTAATCTCACTGCGCTTCATAGAGTCCTCCTATTTAATCCCCAAAATAATACAGCCCTTTTACATATCCTTTTTCATCAAAGACCGGCCTGTTTCCGCCATAAACTTCCTCATACTCAAACAGGGTCTCTGGTTTCTGAAAATCCACGATTTTTGCCGGCGGTCTCTCTTCTTTGGAACTGAAAAAATGATAGCCCCATTCTTCTTCTGTGCCTTTTAGTATGTAGATACTTCCTTCATACACCTTTTTAAAGCGAGTGTCGTCGCTGTCTCCCCACAGCCGGTAACATCCGGAATAAGGCTCATAGGCCAGATAACAATAATCCATCCAGTCTTCTGATTGATACTGCAGGGCAACGTCTCCATATTCTCCATCGGAAGCACTGACAACCGCCGTTTCACCTGTCAATTCATTGACGCAAATTTCTATCTCTTCAAACTCTTTCATCACTGTTTCATACTCCTGTGGAGTCAGCATAAGAGGAAGGGAAATGGTTCCGGGCGCTTCATAATAAAGTCCTCTGTCTCTGGTATTTTCAAAATCATTCAGCGATATGCCGATTTCCATATGTTCCGGCAGCAGTTCTTTATATGGAGCTGGGGAAAGCTGCTCATATTCCTTATGAACGCGCTCCCACTGTTCTCTGTCAAATTCTTTTTCTGCCTTTTTGATAAACTCCATGTTTCTCTTATCCAGTTCCGTAAAGTTTGCCTCTGCCTTCTGATCTGCGTTTTCTGCTTTTTCATACCAGGGCTGCTGTTCAAAATACTGCTGCAGTTCCTGATTTTTAAATTCCCGTCCATAAACCGCAAAATACTGATTGCGCAAAAGCCTTAATTTTTCTGCATCCAGTTCCAGCAGATCCGTCTCATTCAGCGGCCGCTCGTAAGCTTCTGGCAGAAACAAAGTTTCCATGGGAAAATAAACTCCCGCAGCTTCTGATTGGCCAAACAGTGCCATCCTCTCATCCTCATAAAATTGAAAATGGTAAGACACATTCTCAGGTTCTTCCCAATCCTCCAAATTATCTTGGCTGGTCTGAAGTTTGGTTCCAGGAAGTTTAAAAAAGAACTGCAGTTGATGAAGTATGGCATACGCCCGTCCAGGCGGTTCCGCTTTCATAAAGTCCAGGGTAAGCTGATTGCGGTTTTTGCGTCCTCCCGGAGAAACTTCCAGCTTATAAGACATATCCCCTTTTTTAAAATAAGTGCCGCAGATAGACTTGGCTTCTTTCATCAAAACCGTATTGTAATCCGTTGTTTCTGTACCGGAATCTCCGACACCGGACGGCGCGGCAGTCTCAGGCGGCTCTGTGGCAGACGGGGCGGCTGTACTGGACGGTACTGTACTTGGATGCGAAGTGGTACCAGGCGATACTGTGTCTGTCAGCGTGGTGGTACTGGAAGAACCTGTACCAGACGGCGCAGCACAGGAAACAGCCGTTAAAATCGCTGCCGCCGTCAGACCTGCCAGGCATATCCTTTTGGTAATTTGCTTTCGTTTTTTCATACTGCCTCCTGTTCTTACTGATGCAAGCAGCGAAACACCTGTAAAGCGTGTTTTCCCTAGTCTGCCAGAATCTCATATCCGTCTTCTGTTACGGCTACGGTCACTTCCCACTGGGCGGACATCTTTCCATCGGCTGTAGTAACCTCCCAGCCATTTTTCTTATCCACTTTAAATTTACAGGTTCCTGCATTGATCATAGGCTCAATGGTAAACACCATTCCCGGCGGCATATGGATTCCGGTATCCGGCATCGTTACATAGCTGACAAACGGATCCTCGTGGAATTTCAGTCCGATACCATGTCCTCCGATTTCCCGCACAACGCTGTAGCCGCTGGCTTTTGCATAGTCATGAATTGCAGCTCCCATACTCCCCATGGAACGGAACGGGCCTACCATTTTCAGTCCTTCTTCTACACATTCTTTGGCTACCTGAACCAGACGCCGGTTTTCCTCACTGACCTCGCCAATTAAAAACATTCTTGAGGAATCGGAAAAATACCCCTTATAAATCGTTGATACGTCTACATTAATAATATCTCCTGATTTCAAAATCACGTCTCTGGATGGGATCCCATGACAAATCTGATTATTTACAGACGTACATACGCTTTTCGGAAATCCCTCATAGTGAAGAGGCGCCGGCGTCCCACCTAACCCCACTGTTGTCCTGTATACAATCTCATCTATTTCCTGGGTAGACATTCCCTGGCAAATTGCCTGGGCAACCGCATTCAAAACCTCTTTATTGACTTTGCCACTTTCCCGTATTCCGGCCAGTTCTTCTTTGGTTTTCACCAGTCTGGGTTCCCTTTTCCTTCTTCGTCTCATCACAGAATCTCCCCTCTATCTTACTTTTGCACTTTCTCGAAATACCTCGTCAGGTGTTCACATTATACCATATCCACTAAGCTCGACAATACCTCGCTAAGTGGACAGGTATTGATTCTCACCAGACTCGTGAAATACCTCGTCAGGTGTTCACATTATACCATCTTCACTGCTTTTGCCGCAATGGTTTCGGCAAATCTTTCATCATGCTCCACTAAAATCATGGTAGGGCGGACGTTTTCAATTACCTTCTCAATCTGCATTCTGGAATAAATATCAATGTAGTTAAGAGGCTCATCCCACAAATATAAGTCAGCCTGCTCGCAAAGACTCTTAGCAAGAAGCACTTTCTTTTTCTGACCTTCGCTGAATTCTTCCATCTGCTTTTCGAACTGGTCCCGTTCCATACCCAGTTTCCTTAGCACACTAAAAAGCAGACTCATATCCACGCCGTTTTCTTCTTCCAGAGTCTTGGCAAACTGGCGGAATCCACCGGACAGATAAGACGCATCTTGGGGCACATAAGAAACGGTCAGATTCGTCGTCTTGCGCAAAATATTTTTTAAAATACTGGTTTTTCCACATCCGTTTCTCCCCTGCAGCAAAACCTGCTCTCCAGGATAAACCTCAAAATTGACAGAAGGCATTTTTATGCGGATAACCGGACTGTCTTTTTTCGTCCGGACAACACCGGGAAACCATTTCAAATCTTCTGCTGTTTCCACATCTTTTAAAAGCTGTGACTTTTCCTCTATGGCCCGTTCCTGCCGTTTTTCCAGGTTTTTTCTTCTTTGCTGCATCTTCCGGGATTTTTCCCCCACATAGGCTCTGGTCACCAGTTTGCCGGTTGTTTTTTGCTTTAGGAAAGCCTTTTTCCCGATTTTTGTTGATTCCGTCTCATCTGCCCAGGACTTTGTCTGGCCTGCTGCTTCTTTTATCCGGTGAATGTCCCGCAAAAGCCTGGCATTTTCTCTTTGTTCAAATTGATCCTGACGCTGTTTATTTTCAAACCAGGATGAAAAATTGCCCCTTGTTATTGTAATCTTTGTCTTATCGATAGCCAGAATGTGATCCACAGACGCATCCAGAAAAGCCCGATCATGGGATACCAGAATGAATCCCTTTTTCTTTGCCAGATAACTTCCCACCAGCTGTCTGGTCTGGGTATCCAAATGATTGGTCGGCTCATCTATTAAAAGAAAGTGATTTTCCTTTAAAAACAAAATTGCCAGCAATGCCTTTGTCCTCTCTCCCCCTGACAGGGTAGAAAATGGTCGGTCCAGTACATCTTCTGTCATCTGAAGCCTGGACAGTTCTCGTACAAGCTGCCAGTATTCCATATCCGGGTAAATCCGATATGCTGCTGCAATTACGGTTTCTTCTGCATTTTCTAACGAAAATGGAAAATAGTCAAATTCCACATTCGATGTTATGCTCCCGCTGTATTCCATCTGCTTCATCAGAAGCTTTAAAAACGTTGTTTTTCCTCTTCCGTTTCTCCCAACAAGCCCCAGTTTCCAGTCTGTATCTATCTGAAAAGACACATCATCAAAAATTAAATCATAGCTTCCTTTATAGGAAAACGTTACATGTTTCACCTGTATCAAAGACATAAAATCCCTCCAAAAAAGGCTGCGAGAAGATTCTTCTCACAGCCTTTTTTGCGATAGGGATATACATTTTCCCAAAACCCATACGGCCTTATACATAGCCAAACTGCTATATAAAAATGATGATAGAATCTCCTGCACCAACTGTTATCTGCTGCTCTCTAAACTGTTGTTTTATGCAAGAGAATTAAATCATCCTTTCACCTCGTCTCTGTTATTCTGCCGCCATTATAGCAAATCTTCCATTCTCTGTCAACCCTGAAATGGAGACGTAAAATACCCCATATGGGAAACCGGTTCGCCTTCTGCTTTCAGATGAGACGTGTCCCCTAACATCTGGCAGCGGAAATAAGCTGTACCTGGCTCCCTTTCTTCTGCCGCCAATACTGTAACAGAAGAAGGCGCCATGAAAAACCCATGGATCAGCAGGGGAAACGGGATATTTAACAGATGGGACAGCATGACGCAGGTAATTCCCATATGGCAGAACAGCACAAGAGTGATTTCTTCTTTTTCCCTTTCCGGTTCCTTTTTTGTCCGATACAGCTTTCCGTCCCGCTCATAGCCGTACTGTGCCAGCAAATCGTCCAGACCTTTTATGGTTTCCTCATAAACGGATTTCACATTGCCGGCTCCGCTTTTCATCAAAGGGGTTTCTATCCAGTCTTCTGATGAAAACATGGCGCTTTCTTTTGTCCAGTATTCCGGCAGAAAATCCCATGGTATCGTCTCTTTTCCCGGATCTTTTGGATCGGAAATCCGGGCTTTGTACTCCCGAAGCCAGGGAAGGATCTGCTCCTCCATGCCCCAGGCAGCCAGGGTATCTCTGGCTGTATCTTTTGCCCTTCCAAGGGGCGAGACATAGCAGTCTGTTACCTGCCACGTTTTCGTCCGCTTTGCCAGACAAGCCGCTTCTTTCCATCCTTTTTCCGTCAGAGTGTCTCTTTCATAGTCCGGTTCTCCATGACGGATAAAAATCAGTCTCATTTACGCTATCCTCCTAATCATCCAGTAAATCACACACATTGCAATCAGGTATCCGCAGAGAACCAGCAAAAGTACCTGGGCCACCATAGGGTTTACTACCCCGAAAATCAGCGTACATGAATATAAAACTCCTATCGTCAGATACCCAGAGAGAGCCATGGCCTTATCCCGCAGGTATAAATTTCTCTCATCTTCTTCCCGAACCCTCGCCTGCTCCATCTTTTCGCTGTTGTTTAACAGCAAAATGTTTTTGACTGCAAGGGCGATTCCGGCTCCCAGAAGCCCCATTCCGCTTCCAATATACCAGCTTCTCATCTGTAAAAATTCTTTTCCTCCCAATATTGCTGTCACAACAGTTCCGATTCCCACAACTGCTGCTGCCATGGAAAAGCCAACCCGTATTTTCACTCGTGTCTCATACTTCATAGTTGTTCCTCCTCTTCCTCAAACAGAAAAATCTCTTCGATTGCCATGCCGAAATATCTGGCAAGTCTGTAAGCCAGATGCAGCGAAGCCATGTACTTTCCGTTTTCCAGGGAAGTAATGGTCTGGCGGGTCACTCCCACTTTGGCTGCCAGTTCTTCCTGGGAAAGCCTTGCTGCTTTTCTTAGTTCCTGAACCCGATTTTTCAACTTCCTCCTCCTTTTTGTTTTGTATAGTTTACTTTGCGTTTTTAGTATAGCTCGCTTTGCACATTTTGTCAAGTATACTATACAATCTCTATTTCTGTCCGACTTCCTTTTCCCCCGCTTTCTGCAGGTTTCACCAGAAGTTTTACAGGCATCTGGTTCTGGATTTTTTCTACATGAGTAATAAGGCCAATGGCCCGGCTGCTTAAACTTTGCAGATTTTCCAAAGCATCCATGACCACTTCCAGCAGATTATCATCTAAGGTTCCAAATCCCTCGTCCAGGAAAAACAATTCCAAAGATGTATGACTGCTTAACTGGATCTGGGAAGATAAGGCAAGGGCCAGGGAAAGGGAGGCCAGAAACACTTCTCCGCCAGATAAGGTGGAAGCAAAACGGCGCACACCTCCGTTTTTAAAATCTATGATCTGAAAGTGCCCCTGTTCATCGCATTCCAGTTCATAGTTTCCGCAGGAAAGCTGATTGAGCAGTACAGAAGCTTCTCTGGAAACGTATTGCAGTTTTTCCCTGGCTGCATATTCTACAAACCGCTTTCCTTTTATCAGCTTTTCCAACTGGGCAACCAGGGCCTGTCTGTGTTCTTTTTTCTGGTAATCCTCTTCCAGTTTCTTTTTTTCTTTCAGACGAATCTCTCCCTGAATCAGGCTGTCCCAAAGCCTTATCCCTTCTGTCCGCTTTTCTTCCAGGCGCATCTCCATCTGTTTCTTTTCTTTCCCAAGTTCCTGCCACTCTGTCTCACTAAGAGTCCGCCCCTGAATCAGAGATTCCTTTTCTGCGATTTGACTGGAAATGCTTATGATCTCCTCCCGGTATCTGCGGATTTTTTCCTTAAGTTTTGTCTCTTCTTCCTCGCCAATTTCCCATTTTTCAATGGTTTCTCCCACTGATTCCCTACTTTTTTCCATCTGCCTGTTTAATCCTGGACAGGTCGAAAGCACCTGGCAAAGCTGGCTTTTGGCTTCCTCCCAGGCAGTTTGCACATCGTTTCGTCTGGTCTGGCTGACTGCCGCCTGTTCCCTGGCTTTTACAGCTTTCTGCCGTTTTTCTTCAAAGGTTTCTCCGGCTTTTCTGACAAAGTTTTGGAGCCTTTCGATCTCATCTATAGTTTCTTTTAGCTCCTCTCGCGAGCCGGTTCCCTCTCCGACCAAAGCAGCAATTTCCATCTGAAGGCTAAGAAGTGTTGTCTCTGTTTCTGCCTGACTGGTCTCCATCCTGGCTTTTTGCAGTTCCAGATCGGTTCTCTTGCGGGTGGCCATATCCCACTGTTCCTGAAGCGCCAAACCTGCCTTTTCCATTTCTCCAAGACGTTTTCTAAGGAGCTCAGACTGCCGGTCCATTTGAATAAATTCCTCCTGCTTTTTCTCAAATGACAGGCAGGTGGTCTCCTTTTTTTCCTTCTCCAGCCGGGACTTTCGTTTTGCAATTCGGCCTGAGATTTCTGCCAGCCGTTCCTCTGCACCCTCCAGTTTTGCCTTTTGTGCAGACAGTCTGAGATTCAGTTCAGACGTAACTTTCTGAAGTCTTTCCTGCTCCTTTTCCAGCACCTCTCTTTCATACGAACTGTTGGCTTTTTCCATTTCTTCTTCAAAATCCGACTGAAAAAACTGGTTCAGATCGTGATGGACTGCCCCGCAGACCGGACAGGGATCCCCCTCTTTTAATGTATTCCGAAAGACTCTGAGCATTCGCTCCCTGTCGTTTTCTTCCCATCTTAAAAGTTCTTTCGATATCTCTGTTTCTCTTCTGACCTGTTTTCTCCACTCCTTTTCCAGTTCTTCCGTCTCCCAAAGCAGCCTGTCTCTTACTGTTTTAATATCTCCCTGCTCTTTCTCTTCCTTTTGAAGTTCCCGTTCCAGCAAAACGCCATCCTGCACCTGCTTTCTCAAAATGGGAGAAATCTGATTCTGTTCCAGCAAACGTGCCTGATCCTGCTGCCTTTCTCTTACCTGGTTTTTTTGTTCTAAGATCCGTTTCTCTTCCTGTTTTAATTGTCTTAGTGTTTCTTCTAAAAGAGAAAGACTGCATATTCTCTTTTCCTGCTCTTCTTTCAGCCTCATCATTTCCTGATTTTTAGGCACTGCAAGTTCCAGATTTTTCTTTTTATCTAAGAGAGCCGGAAGCCTTTCTTCTCTGCTTTTTGCCTGTTTAAGAACTTGCTCTGCCTTCACTTTTTCTGTTTCTGCAAACTCTGCCGCCTGTTTTCCGGCTGCAAGAGTTTCCTCAGCATTAAAAAGTTCCTGCTCCTTCTGGTCGTACCGTTCCTTCACTGGTTTTACAGTACGGATTTCTTCTGCCAGGACTGTCTGATTTTCCCAGCAGGCCGCCTCCTGTTCCTGAAGAAAAAGAAGATTCTGCCGCTTTTCATAGCCGACTTTTTCCTCTAAAAGTCTCTTAAGTTTCTGCTTTTCCTCAAAAGTTTGCTCCAACCGGCCGGCTGCTTCCAACAAATCTTTTTGTTCCAGTTCCCACTTTCTGTGCTCCTTTTTTCTCTGCTTTAGGATCTCTTCTGAAATCTCTTCATAGCCGGACAATCTTCCCTTCAGATTTTCCATAGCATGACTAAGAATCCTCTTTTCTTCCCCGATTCTTGCCGAAAGCTGCTCCCCATACTGTTCCAGATTGAACAGCCGTTCCAGCATCTCATTGCGCTCTTTCCCGGTAAGCATTAAAAACTCTGAAAATTTCCCCTGCGGAAGCACCACTGTCCTTAAAAAATCTTCCTTTTTTAGTCCAATCAGCCGTTCACAGGCTTCATTAACCAGCGCTGTGCCTTCTTCTAAAACCGTAATATCCCCGTCCTTTATCTCCTTAAGCACACTTTTTGACACTGGTTTTTTCCAGGAATCCTTGTTTTTTGTAAAGATTCTGTCCACCTGAAAAATCCTGACAGTCTGACCGGAAATCTGAAAGGTCAGGGAGACATTGGCCTGGCGCACTTCCTCGCTGGAGTTTACAAACCCATTGCTTTTCCGGGCTAAATCCCCGTATAAAGCCAAAGTAATTCCATCTAAAATTGTGGATTTTCCGCTGCCTGTGGGGCCGAAAATCCCAAAAATCCCTTTTGAAGACAACTGTTCAAAATCAATGGTCTGAGCCTGTATAAAACTATTCAGTCCTTTTATGGTAAGTTTTAGTGGTTTCATTCCTCTCCTTTCCAACTGTCTGACGATTCCTCTTTTCTGTCTTCAGACAGTTCTAAAAGAAGGTCAATCAACTCTTCGTCCGGCTTTGCTCCCCCATTTTCCCTGGAGTAATATTCCTCAAACAGTTCTTTTAAACTCTTGTTTTCTATGGTTTCTTTCTTTTTATCCAAGGCCTCCTCCCCCACTGCGATGGGGCGGATTTCCAGCAGATCTTCTTTCAGAGATTTCATGGCCCGAATCTCATCTTCCCGAATATATCCCCTGTCTGTTTCCACTTCCAAATAGACCCAGGATTCTTCCTGTCCATGATCTCTGCACATGGCCACCGCCTGTTCAATGCTTTCTGCATGCCAGATCTGGATAGGCTTATACACCGGCAGCAAAATGTCCTTTTTTGTGAAAGGCTCTCCTGGATGAACTTCAATGAGGCTGCACTGTCTTGACACTCCTGCCTCATTGCGGTGATAAGCCATAGGTGCTCCGCTGTAAAATGCCTTTCCATTTGTATGAGGCACCTGCTGAGGTTTATGAACATGCCCCAAAGCAATGTACTGGGCCTTTTTAGGGAGACAGCTGCCGTCCGCCACATAAGAACCGCCCAGGCTAATTCCCCTCTCTGAACCGCTGACAGACGCATCCATAGCAAACAAATGGGCCGCTGCCAGATTAATAGTATCGTCTCTGTACTTTTCCTCCAATAAAGAAAAAAAGCGGCCTATCCTCTCTCCATAGGATGCTGCCCGTTTTTCTTCTTCGTCCATTTCCTGATAAATTACATCGTTAAGCCGCTTTTCGCTGGGATAGGGAAGAAGCAAAATCACCGCCCGTTCTCCGTTTATCTCCACCTCCACATATCCCTCTCCGGAATCCACCACCTGGTGACAGCCATAGTTTCCTGTCACAATCACGCTTCTTGGAAGACCTGCCATTAAAATGCCATGCTCCATAGCCAAAGGACCTGCTGCCACCAGACGTTCCGGACTATCGTGATTTCCGGCAATAACAAGCGCCAGCCGTCTCCCTCCTTCTGTCATCTCCTTTAACGTCTGGTAAAACAATTTTTCCGCTTCCGCAGACGGATTATAGCTGTCATACACATCTCCTGCGAGGATGATCAGATCCACCTGCTCTTCTTTTACAATCCGGACAAAATCAGAAAGAAACCGGCGTTGTTCTTCCAACCGGCTTCTCCCTTCTAATGATTTTCCCAGATGCCAGTCTGCTGTATGCAAAATACGCATCCTTATTCCTCCACTCCCTGTTTTTTGCAAATGTCATTTAAACAGCACTGTCCGCATCTGGGTTTGGTGCGGGCTGTACAGATATCTCTGCCCAGAAATACCAGGCGATGGCAAAAATCGCTTCCTTCTTCTGGCGGAACTATTTTCCACAGCGCCATCTCTACCTTTTTGGGTTCTTTGATCCCATCTACCAGCCCCATCCGATTAACCAGGCGGATACAGTGGGTATCCGTCACAATCGCCGGTTTGCCAAACACATCCCCCATAATCAGGTTGGCGCTTTTTCTTCCCACACCGGGAAGTTTTAACAGCTCCTCAAAAGTTTCCGGAATCTTTCCTCCATACTGTTCCTCCAAGATTTTCATGCAGGCGCTGATATCTCTTGCCTTGCTCTTTCCAAGACCACAGGGGCGGACAATTGCCTCGATCTCGTCTACATCCGCCTGGGCCAGAGCTTTTACATCCGGAAATCTGGCATATAACTCCTCCACTACCACATTGACCCTGGCATCTGTGCACTGGGCCGCCAGGCGGACGCTGACCAGCAGTTTCCAGGCTTCGTTGTAATCTAAGGTACAGTCTGCGTCCGGATAAGTTTCTTTTAACCGCCTGATGATTTCCAGGCATAATGCTTCTTTTGTCACCTAATTTCTCCTTTGTCTTTACCAGCCATTTCCTGTAAGATATAAGCCGTATACTCTTTGTCTATCCGATATCCCAGCTTTTCTGCCAGCGCTTTCGATTCCACATTATGGGCGTCCCAACTGGGATAGATTCCCCTTTTTTCACATTCCAGAATCAATGCTGCGGCACACAAAAAGGCCAGTCCTTTTCTCCGAAAGTCCGGATGCGTATCTATCTGAATCTCAATGGCCTTTCTGCCTGCGCAGTAAGACGATGCACCAGCCACTGGGGTATGGCCGTTTACAATTGCAAACCCCAGTCCTTTTTGTGCAAACTCCTCATAAGAGGGAAACAGCCAAACCCAATCTTCTGCCCAAGGATGGGTTTTGGCGTATTGGTAAATTTCTTCATCAATTTGCCTGACTTCAAACCCTTCCTGCAGGCTGGCTGCAGTTTTTACCACAGTTTTTTCTAAATCGTCCAGGTTCCAGATATGGGGTTCTTTCAAAAATGCATACCGCATAATCCGTTTGACCTGATTGCCGTAAACAGTTTCTATGAGCGCTGCCCATTCTTCGTTTGATGGAACCAAAATGTTTATATCCGGGCAGACAGTTTTCAGTTCTTCAAAAAACGTTTGATCTGTTTTTCCTTCCAGAAAGCAGAAGTCGCCCAGACAGGCCGCTGCCGTCTCCGGCTTTTGTGCCTCGTCTGCATAGATAGTTCCCATGGATTTTTCCAGACAGATCTGCACCATGGTATTGGTTGTTTTTCCAAACAGCAAAGCAGCTTTTTGGGGATCTTCTAATCGAAACATGCTTCCTCTTTTCTGGATTTCTTTTGTCCATTTAAGCGTTTAAACAGTTTTATCAATACCACTGCTGCTGCTGCCGCAAGCACAATTTCCGCCACTGTCTGCGCATAGGCCAGACCATACAGGGGGAACAGATAATTTAACAAATAAAGAGCCGGGATCTCCAGAATGATTTTTCTCATGATTGCAAAAATCAGAGCTTCTTTTCCCATACCAGTGGCCTGGAACACACCTACCGCCACAAAATCCATGCACATAAACGGAAGTCCCAGACAGAATCCCCGAAGAAATTTGGTACCGTATGCTACAATGTTTTCATTATCCATAAACATCCGGGTAATGGTCCCTGCCCCGATAAAATAAAGGAGTGTGGCAGCAGTGAGAAATCCCAGAGCTGCTTTCAGGGAAAATACCAGACTCTTTTTCATTCTCTTATAATTGCCGCTGGCATAGGTATAGCTGATAAGGGGCATGATTCCCTGAGAGATTCCCAAAGCAATGTACATGGGAACCATGTTTACCTTTTGGGTAATTCCCATGGCCGCTACTGCATCGGCCCCGTATAAAGCAGTAAAATTGTTTAAAATCGTCATTCCGGTTACATTTAAAAGGTTCTGTATGGAAGACGGGATTCCCACTCCGCACACGCCAAATACAATAGATTTTTTCATACTGAGCATCTTTGGATTGACGCAGACATAGGTACGTTTTCTTTTTATAAGCAGCAATACAAAGAAGTACAGGCAGGCCACACAGTTGGATAAAAATGTGGCGCATCCTGCTCCTGCTGCTCCCATATTCAGTCCCCATGGCAGGATAAAAATCGGATCCAGAATAATATTTAACAGACAGCCGCTCATGGTTCCAATACTGGCATGAAGGGCTTCCCCTTCCGAGCGGACCATATACGCCATAACTACATTGATCATAGCAGGCACTGCACCAAAGCTGACTGTCCACATCAGGTATCCGGCTGTCGCTTCTTCTGTCAGATTTGTCGCACCCAAAACAGCCATTGCCGGCTGCTTTAATATCGTATACCCCAGAGAAAACAAGATTCCGCAAAACAGGGTGCAGTAAAATCCAAATGCCGCGCTTTTGCGAACCATATTATAGTCTTTTCGCCCCAGAGAACGGCTCATCATGCTGGAACTGCCCACGCCAAATAGATTGGTTACTGCGTTAAAAGCCAAAAGCACCGGAGCAGCCAGAGTCACCGCTGCATTCTGCACCGGATCGTTTAACATCCCTACAAAATATGTGTCTGCCAGGTTATAAAGCACCATGACAAGAGAACTTAAAATCGTAGGAATACATAGCTGCATTATCGCTTTGGGGATTGGCGTCTGTTCAAAAAGTTCTGTCTTTTGTGTATCTTCCATTGGTAAAACACAATCCTTTCTTTTGTGTCATTCCTGACAATATGAATGCCGGGGCAACATTTGGCCCCGGCATTGATTCTATAAAAACTTACTGCAAACCATCCAGCTTGTCCAGCATATCCCATACGCCAAGCATATACATAATCCCCAGCGCCCGGTCATAAAGGCCATATCCGGGGCGTACATTGCCCGGGCCTTCATCCCAGAGATGACGGCCATGATCCGGACGGATATATCCTTCATATCCACAGTCATGGTATGCCTTTAAAATATCCAGAATACCTGTATCGCCGTCGCAGTCGCGGTGGCTCGCTTCTGAAAAATCTCCGTTCTCAAAATGCTTTACATTGCGGATATGAGCAAACGCAATACGATCGCAGTGTCTGCGGATAATCGATGCAACGTTATTGTTGGGATCTGCATTTAAGCTGCCGGAACATAAGGTCAGACAGTTGTGCGGATCGTCTACCATGGATAAAAACCTGTCAATGTTTTCAGAACAGGTCAGCAGACGGGGAAGTCCAAAAATATCCCATGGCGGATCATCCATGTGAATTGCCATCCGAATATCGGTTTCATGGCATACTGGCATTAATGCCTCCAGGAAATATTTTAAGTTTTCCCATAATTTTTCTTTGGTAACCGGCTTGTAAGCTGCAAACAGTTCATCCAGTTTTGCCATACGCTCCGGCTCCCATCCTGGGAAAGTAAGACCATTAAGATTGTTGAGAATATAGTCTGCCATCTCCTTAGGATCATCATGAATACGACTTGCCTCATAGTACAGAGCCGTTGAGCCGTCTCCTACCGGATGGAATAAATCGGTACGAGTCCAGTCAAAAACAGGCATAAAGTTATAGCAAATTACCTTTACTCCAAATTTAGACAGATTACGGATTGTCTGAATATAGTTTTCAATGTACTGATCGCGTGTAGGCAGACCGATTTTGATGTCGTCATGGACATTCACAGACTCTACGACATCCATATTGAACCCATACGGCTCCAACTGTTTCTGCACCTTAGCAATCTCATCTACTTCCCACACTTCGCCAGGCATCTTGTCATGCAGTGCCCAGACAATGCTGGTAACTCCAGGGATTTGCTTGATGTCGGAAAGGCGTATTTTATCATTGCCTTCTCCATACCACCTAAAACCCATTTGCATTGGCATAAAAATTCCTCCTTTTTATAAAATAGCTATCAGTATTATAACACAAAAACCGAAATTCCAACAACTAAATTTGTATTTATTTCTCCCCTTCCAGTTCAAACAGACTCATTTGATGAACTAGCTCCTTTTTTAGAGGTCTGCCGGCTTTCTCTATGGTTTTCCACTTTTGGGGAAGTTCCTCTAAAAACGGGGATGGGCGGTCGGAAACAGTCAGCACCAGTTCTTCTTTCGCACGTGTCATCCCTACAAAAAACAGTCTCCGCTCCTCTTCTTCATCGCTCTTTCCTTTTTCTGATTCCAAAGGAAGGATTCCTTCATTTACGCCGCAAATAAAGACTGCCGGAAACTCCAGGCCTTTGGAAGCATGGAGCGTCATCAGACTGACGGCATCGGATACATAACTGTTTTGCCCGCATCTTCGGATATCTCCCTCTTCTTTTAACATCACAGCTTCTAAAAATTCGGCCATGGACTTATAAAAAAGGGCGGCGGACCGCAGTTTGTTTAACGCTTCCCTATGGCTGTTTTCTCCAAACTGCCGGATCCACATATCCAAAGTCTTTGCCGGACTCTGACGCTTTATCCCGGTTCCCATACTTTTTACGGCCTGTTCAAGAATACTGTCTGTAAGGGATGTTTCTTCCAGTTCCCACATCAGACGACAGCACTGCTCCTTTGCCCTCACATCCTGAGGATTTAAAAGATAACTGAAAAATGCCAGCGCGCCCTGAACTGCCGCATCAAGTAAAAAGTCTTCCTGCCCGGACACTGTGTAAGGAATTCCCTCTTTTTGCAGACACTTTTCCAGCACTGCCCCCTGATGTCTCGTCCGGTAAAGAACGGCTATGTCTGAAAAACTCCGAATGCCCCTTCCCTCCCGGTTTCTGGCATTGTTCGCTGCATCCAGCATGTCAATGCCTCCCGTCATCTGATTGATCTCTTTGGCAATAAAAATGGCTTCTGAAAACTCACTGTCTGTTTTTACGATACGAATCTTCTGTCCGCCCTTTTCATGGGGAATCAGAATTCTCTCGCCTCCCCTATTATGAGAAATCAGGGCTGCTGCCGACTCTGTAATCGGCGGAGCCGATCGATAGTTTTCTTTTAAATGGATTTTGGTAAAGCTGGAAACTGCCTGTTCCAGACGATCAAAGCATTCTGCATCTGCCCCTCTGAATCCATAAATAGACTGATCCGGATCGCCAATAACAAACAGTTCTTTTCCTGCCTGGTTCCATGCTAAAATCAACTGAAACTGCAAAGGACTGATATCCTGAAATTCATCTACCAGCAGATAGGAAAATGGTCTCCCCACCTTTTTTCCGTCAGACTGGAAGAGTTTTAATGTCTCAAGGAGCAAATCATCATAATCAAACATCCCCATCTTTTTTAGTCTTTGCTGATAATCGGCGGCTGCCTCCTCTTTTTCTTTTAACAGATGTTTTGGCTCCTGTCCATCCCACCAGCCATTTTTATATCTGGAGATTTCCTTTAAAAACTGTCGGGCTGAGCAGGATAAATCAAACCGGCTGATGGTTTCCTCTGCCAGTCTTTCTGCCGTCCGGCTGTCTGCAAGAGCAGCCTCTCCCCTTGTTTTCTTTAACAGGTTCAGGCAGATGGCATGAAAGGTGCCAATCTGGATCCGGCTCAGTTTTCTGCTGTTTTCCAGCTTCTCTTTCAGCCTCTCTTTCATCTCGGCTGCCGCCTTGTTGGTAAACGTAACTGCGGTAATCTGAGCCGGACTCACATTTCGTTCCTGCAAAAGCCAAAGAATTCTCCAAATCAAAGTCCTGGTCTTTCCGGTACCAGGTCCTGCAATCACTGCCACTGTCCGGTTCAAAGCCTCAACCGCCTGCTGCTGGGCTGCATTTGATTCGACTGTTTGTAAGGAAACGATTTCTGAAAACAGGCTGTTTTCCCCTTTTACTGGTTCCTGCTCTGGTTTTTCCGATACTGCTGCCCGTATCCTGGCATTTTTTTGTGGTGTCTCCTGTTTTTCCACTCCAAAGGATGAAAACAGGTCCATCTGGCCTTCTGTCTCATTTAATTCTTCTGCTGAAAACAGACGGATTGTGCCGTATTCCCCATCAAACCCAGGCGTTTTTTCCACCTGTCCTTTTCTCAGACGTAAAATGCCTTCCGCCACTCGTCTGCCCGCCACTGCTTTGATATCGGCAATTGGTGTTTCTCTTAAAATGACAAATTCTGGTCCCAGCTTTTTCAGCATTTCTTCATACTGCTGCTGCACTTTTATACTGGCAGACGATTTCTTAGTACAGGAAGCAATGACTTCCGGCAGAGGAACCAGACTTTCAAAAGGCTTTGCACCAGGTCTTACAAATCCTTCTTCCCGATCGGAAAGCTGATACGTCCGATTTGCCACTCCTATGGTAATCTTTTTGCCGCATATCGGGCATTTTCCTCCATATTCAGCAGTCTGGTCCGGCGACAGGCAAATATGACATTTCCTGTGTCCGTCCAAATGGTATTTTCCTTCTTCCGGAAAAAATTCAATGGTTCCGGCCAGCCCCTCTCCGGTCTGAATGGCCTGATACAGCCCGTCATAACTCATAGGAGTCTTAAACAGCGTGGCCTCACGCCCTAATTTTGCCGGAGAATGGGCGTCGGAGTTGGACACCAGCTGATAGGAGTCCAGCATAGACAGCCGCCAGTTCATAGGAGGATCCGAAGATAGTCCCGTCTCCACAGCATGAATATAAGGCGTTAAGTCTTCAAAACACTCCTCTGCTGTGTCAAAGCCAGAGAAAGCTCCGAACAGAGAGAAATGAGGCGTCCAGATATGGGCCGGAATATAGATGGATCTGGGTGACAGTTCTAAAAGAATCTCTAAAAGATCGCGGCAGTCCAGTCCCAGTATGGGTCTTCCATCAGAATGAATATTTCCAATGGCTTCCAATTTGGCGGATACTTTTTCTGCATCTTCCAGGCTTGGAAGCAGGATCAGGCTGTGAACCTTACGGACCTTCCCGTTCTTTTTGTAAATGGAGCTGATTTCCCCGGTAACCACAAAATGCGTGTCTTTGACATCAGCTGTCTGAGTTTCCATAGAAAATTCTTTTTTTAGCTGATAGAGGCCGTTTCCTTCCGGAACCAGCTTTTCTTCCAGCTCTTTTCTCCACGCCGGATGAGTAAAATCTCCGGTTCCCACAAGCTGGATTCCCTTTTTTCTGGCCCAAAGATCCAAATATTTTGGCGTACAGTCTTTGCTGGTAGCCCTGGAATATCTGGAATGAATATGCAAATCTCCTATATACATGGTCACCCTTCTTTTTTGATAAATGTGTAAATTCCTGTCTCATTATCTGAGTCTTCTTCTGAATAAGAAAATCCCAGTCGGTCAAAGCTTTTAACGCCTTCCGGATCCTGAATCTGATTTTCCGCCAGAAACCGCACCATTTCTCCCCGCGCCATTTTCGCCATGGTCGCCTTCTGACGCACCTTATTGTCTTTCTTTTCCCCAAATACGCAGGTAATCATCTTTGTCGGCGGCTTTACATAATCTTCCACACATTTGGAATATTCTTTGGATGCCAGATTTAAAATCACAGGACTGCTTCCCTCTTCTGCCGTCAGGCTGTCATACAGCTGGCTTCCCCAAAACTGATACAAATCCTTCCAACTTTCTGTGCAAAGTCTGGACTGCATCTCCAGACGGTAAGGCACAATTCCGTCAAGAGGCGCCAGCACTCCATAAAATCCTGACAGAATCCGCAGGTGGTTCTGCACATACTTCCAGGATTTCGCTTCAAAGGTCATAGGCGACATATACTGATACTGGATTCCCTCATAGGCCATAAGAGCCGGAGTAAGGGCGGCCAATTGTTTCTCGTCTAGATTCATTTGCAAAAACCTGTCATAGTTGAGTCTTGCCAGTTTATCATTGCACTGCCACACGTTTTTAGCCTGCTCATAAGTAAGACTTTTCATAGTTTCCAGCAAAATCCTGCTTTTATTCAAAAACTTCGGCAACTCGTTTGGAGAAAAGAAATCCGTATTTTCATTCATTTTCTTTGCAGGCGAAATAATAATCTTCATAAGCTGCCTATAAGCGCTCCAGCATCTGGGCCGGATTTTCCTTTGCTTTTACTTTTCCAAAGACTTCCTGTATCACGCCTTCTTCATCAATCAAATAGGTAGTCCGAACCACTCCCATGGTCTTTTTCCCATACATGTTTTTTTCTTTCCACACATCATAAGCCTGGATCACCTGAAGTTCCGGATCTGAAAGCAGGGTAAATGGAAGATTGTATTTTTCCTGAAATTTCTTGTGAGATGCCACGCTGTCTTTGCTGACTCCTAACACAACCGCATCTTTTTCCTGAAACTGGGGATACAGTTCTCCAAATCCGCAGGCCTGAGCAGTGCACCCTGGCGTATTGTCTTTTGGATAAAAATATAAAATCACCTTTTTCCCTTTAAAATCTTCTAAACTCACCTGGTTTCCATCCTGATCGGGAAGGCAAAACTTTGGTGCTTTTACTCCTGTCTCTAACATAATCAATTCCTCCTCTTTGGTTTTTTTATTCTGCCCGAAGGCGTCTCAAACAGTTCTGCCGCAGTCGGGTCAAAGCTTTCTGTGGCATAGGTTTCTGCGGCATCCGTTTCTGTGACGTGAGTTTCTGTGGCGTGAGTTTCTTTTTCTTTGCTCTGCTGCCTTTTCTTCTCCACTGCCCGGCTGATTTCCTTTACCTGCTCTGAAACATGATATTCCACATTTTCATATAGAAAATCATGGAGTTTTCTCACATTGTCCTCTAAGTCCAGAGGAAATACATAATCAATGGAATGGTTGTTTTCCCGGATCCGTCTGGTTTCCAGCTCAAAGGGAAAGCCGGCTGCTGCCTCTAAATAGTATTTTTTTAAGTCGGCAGCCATGGGAAGCAGATCGCTTATCTCAAGGCTGGTAGATACCTGAGGCAGCACTCCGCCAACCAGATTGGTCAGCGTGGCTAAATCCGCCTGCTTTCCTTTTTCAAGCACCTTTTCCACCACTTCTCTCTGCCTTTCAGTTCTCTGAAAATCCGTATCCATCTTCCGCAGTCTTGCATAGGCCACTGCCTGTACACCGTCTAAATGGTTAGGCCCCGGCGCTTTTAACTGATGGGAACCGACGCCGCTTCCCTCTACTGTACTGGTAATATACGAATTGATGTACGCAAACTCTGCCTGACTGAGATCCACCTCAATTCCTCCCAAAAGATTGATTGCATCTGCAGCAGCTTTCCAGTTGATTGCAACGTAATCATCAATTTCAAGATCCAGATTTTCATTAAGCGCTTTTACTGCCTGGTAAGTCCCGCCTCTGGCGTAGGCTTCGTTTATCTTCTTATAAGGATTTTGCTCTCCCACCTTCATGCAGGTGTCCCGGTAAATAGATACCGCTCTTACAGCCCCTGTCCTCTGGTTTAAATTACAGAGCATAATCACATCCGCATTAGCGCCTTTTCCCAGACTGCCGTCTGCCGAATCCACGCCAAACACTGCAATCGTCCAGTTTTCCCTCATAATTTCTCTGGTCTCATTGGTAATATGGGGATTTTCCAGTTCCTTTATGGGGAATGGAAAATCCTGCTGCCCTTTTTTTAAGGAAGCATATGCCCACAGAAAACTTCCGGTAAAAAGAGCTGCTGTAATTGTTAAAATGGCAAGAAAGAGGTACTTCACCTTCTGGCGTTTTTTTCCTTTCGGCGGTTTCCTCCTTCTTTTGTATCTGGAATCATATCCTCCCTCCCGATGGATTTTTACCTGATTTTCTCTGGTGTGTTCCAAACCACTAGGCTTTCTCTTTGAGGTGTGATATGTTTCCTGCCTCATATTTGATTATCCTTTTTCTTTCTTCTTTTTTTCCTGCCGCTCTTTTAAAAGCTGATCAAATTCTTCCATGGAAATGCCGGATTCCTGAAGCCTGCGCCTGCGCTCCTGAAGTCTGGCCTGTCTTGCCTGTTTTTCTTTTTTTGCCTGATCCATCCGAAACCAGATAAATCCTCCGATTGCAGCAGCAAGCGCCAGAATGCCGATACCTGCAAATACCCACTGAGACAAAACGCGGATATTTCCCTGTCCGGATGTTTCTTCCTCTTTTGGCATCTGGGTTTCTGCCGGTTTCGTTTCGGGAATTTCCTCCTGTTTTACCTTCACATATGCATTTCCTACTGGTCTCCCTTCATAGGTATAATCCAGACGGGCAATCGCTCCTTCCGGCGCGTCTGCTGACAGATCCGTTGAAATCGTCCGGTCTGCATCTGCAAATACTGCGCCCTTTGGCACTGTAATGCGCCCGGTCTCCTCTATCTCAACAGCCGCCCCCTCTTCCACAACTGCTCCTGCGCTCTTTATTTCCTCAATCAAACCGGCTAAATCGGTTTCTTCCTTTGACGGATTCAGGTTGATAAATCCGTCAAAGGCATAGTCCAAAAGCTGTCTGGTATCTGTATAAGTGGTATAGTGCTCCGGTTTGCTTCCCTTTAAAATCACTACAATCAAAGTTCTGCCGTCCCGCTCTGCAACAGTAGCCAGCGTATTTCCGGCTAAGGTGGTAAAACCGGTTTTTCCTCCTTTTACGTCCAGATCGTAGTATCTGCTCCAGTCTTCCAGCATCATCTTATGTTCCTGACGGACGGTCAGCCCCTCCGGATCGTTAACTGTAGGCGGAAGCTTGTAGGACAGCTGGGATTCAATCTCCCGAAATTCTTCCAGTTCCCAGGCTGCCTGAACAATCAATGCAAAATCTCTTGCAGTTGTATAATGCTCCGGATCGTTTAGTCCGCTTGGATTTTTAAAATTGGTGTTCTCACAGCCCAGTTCCCTGGCCCGCTTTGTCATCAGTTCTGCAAATGCCTCTCTGCTTCCGGACACATGCTCTGCCAGAGCATTGGCGGCTTCATTGGCAGATTTTAACATCATGGCATAGAGACAGTCCTTTACGGTCATCTGCTCCCCTTCATCAATCCCTGCATTGGTGCTTCCGGATTCTACATTGTACACTGCATCATGGGAAAATGTAACCGTCTCATCCAAAGAGCAGTTTTCCAAAACTAAAAGGGCAGTCATAATTTTCGTAATGCTGGCCGGATAGAATTGTTCTTTGCTGTTTTTTCCATATATGACAGCTCCTGACTGGGCGTCCATTACAATTCCGGCCTCTGATTCCAGCACTACATTGGAATCATCGGTCCATACCGGCGCAGCAAACGCTGTATTTCCTGCCAGGATAGATAATATCAGGGACATTATCCATAGTTTTCTGATTCGCTTTTTTATAGTCATTGGCTTGTCTTTCCATTTCTTAACCATTTTCGTATTATCTGTTCTCTAACTTTCTTGCTGCAGGTTATCCGGCACAGCCGGAGCCGTCACTCCCGGCCCTATCTCGCTGCTTTCTTTCCCCTGTTGGAAGCTGCTGCTTTCATCCACCGGAATCACAACGGAACTGTTTGCACCGGCTGAAGGAGCAGGGGGCGGCGCTGGAAGAGTCTCAGACGGTGCCGGAGTCCAAGGTCCTGGCTGGCTGCCTGGATCTGCTGGCGTAATCACAGGAATAGATTCCCCTTTTCCCGGAGCTGGCAAGGTCGGCTGGGTATCCGGCGGCACCTGGGGTTTGGTAACGGGTGGCTGCGGCTCTGCTGCAGACGCCTGCGGTTTTTTAGCTGGCGTCTGGGGTTTTGATGCTTTCCCAAAACTGTCTGATGTCTTTTTGCTCTGAGTTCCCTCCAGATTATAGCAGATTACCGGAACATTGGTATATACCCGTTCATACAGATCCTTTGCCTTATCATAAGGCATATTGATGCAGCCATGGGAGCCGTTAGTCTTATAAATGGAGCCTCCAAAGCTGGAACGCCAGCTGGCATCATGAAAACCGATTCCGCCATTAAACGGCATCCAGAAATCTACAGGACTGGCATACCCCTCTCCCTTCAGCACTGCATCCTGCTGCTTGTAGGTCAGGCCGAAGATACCCGGAGGTGTTGTGTAGTTTTTCTTCACATTGCCTGAAACAAAATCTGACTCCAACACCTTTTTGCCGTCCTGATAGAAAAACATGTGCTGAGCAGTCAAATTGACCTCTGCATACGTATCCCCGTAATCATTGCCATTGTAAGAAGCCGCTTTCTGCTCATAGACCGGCTCCCTGGTCTGGCTGTCCCCTTCTTCCAAAATCCGCATCAACTGGGCGGCCTCTTCTGTCTCATTAATCTTCCAGCCATAACTTCCGCTTACCTTTACAGTTGGACCATAGCTGGTCTGAAAATATCGGCTGGTATATGCTGTATTATATTTGGACGCCAGATCTGACACATACCCGGCCACATCTTCCGGACGGAAAAATACAGACCCGTCTTCTCCGGTTTCTATCCACTGATGGAGCGTATCTCCGTCTAAAATCTCCTGCCTGTCCCCAAACTGGTAAGTGACCACTGTCTGAACCAGACGGTTTTTCTCTGCACAGAGTTCATTTAGTTTCTCATCCTCCGCTGCAATCTCCGGCTTAAGATAGCACCCTGCCTCTACCAAATCAACCTGCGTTTCTTTTGCCAAAACTGCATCCCGGATGATCTTTTCCGCCTTTTCTTCATCCAGTTTTTCCCCCTGTACTTCCGGAATAATCTCATATCCCTTTTGAGGAATATACGGAGAAATCCTGGCATCTTCCGGTTCTGTCTGATATTCCGGTTTAAAGCAGGTCAGGTTTTTGATTGCTTCTTGTAAAAGTTCTTCTTCAAAAACAGCAGCGGCGGGAATGGTATACGTCTGCGGAAACACCCATCCCTTTCCCCAGGCATACGGGCTCTGCTGCTTTACAATCTCTTTTAAATCCTCTGCTGTCTCAGCCTTAAGGCCGATGTCTTCGCCTTTGATACGTTCTCTTCCGCCCCGGCTTATCACCGCCAGTTCATATTCTGACAGTTCCTGGGAAATGCGGATAGCTGCTTCTTTTGGCGTAAGTCCCTCTACCTCTATGCCGTTTACGGCTGTATTCGGAAAAAAACGTTCCTCATAATACCTGGCTTTTACAAAGTAAAAAGAACCAGTTCCAAAAAGAAGTGCTGCTGCCATACAGCTAATGCCTATGGTCAAATTCTCCTTTTTCACTTCACACCCCTTATAAAACTTGTTTTAGCCTGCCTACATTCTACCATGTATCCGGATCGGCTATCAATACATTTCTCAAAATTGTAAGAAGATACATGGCTGAACTGTTATAAACTTCCGTCTTCTATTTTTTTAATGAGACGGATGTACACAATTCCTGATACAACTGCTGAGATCAAATCCGAAATCGGCTCTGTATAAAAAACATTGGTAATATCAAACCACACCGGAATTAAAAATACTCCTGCAAAATAGATTAATTTGCGGAATGTGGACAGAGAAATAGCTACCTTTGCGATTCCCATCCCTGTAAATCCGTCCACTACGGTATACTGAACGGCCAGAGGGATAATCATCAGGGAATAAATGCGAATGGCTCTCACTGTCATCTGAATATACTCCGGATCTCTGGTAAAAATCAATGTAAAATACTGGGGCAGAAACTGGGCTGCCACAAACATAATGGAGGTAAATGCCAATGCCAGAATCAAAATGTGCTTCTGAGCTTTTTTGATCCGATCCGGTCTTTTTGCCCCGTAATTATAACCTAAAATTGTCTGGGTTCCCCCGGTTATGCCAGACAGGGGCATGGTTACAATCAGCATAAAGCTCTGCAGAATGGTGTTGCAGGTTAAAAGCATGTCCCCCTGCCCTGCACCGCCATATTTTTGAATAGTGGCATTTAAAGAAATAATTAAAATATTGTCAAAGGCAACGATGAGAAACGGCGTCAGGCCCAGCAGCAGCACCTGTCCCATTACTTTTAAGTCATAACCGCCGAATGTAATCCGGATCATGGGACGGCTGCTAAATAAAAAGCACAGCACATATATGCAGGAAGCCATCTGGGAAATCACTGTAGCAAGAGCCGCACCGGATACTCCCATATCAAACACAAAAATAAACACCGGATCCAGCAAAATATTGAGCACTGCACCTAAAAGAACGGATTTCATCCCCACCTTTGCAAATCCCTGGCAGATAATAAACTGGTTCATACCCGTAGATAAAAGGGCAAATATGGTTCCTGTCAGATAAATGGTAATATACTCATTTGCATAGGGAAATACTGTCTCGCTGGCTCCAAACCATGTCAGCAGATGATTTTTCATTGCCAGAGACAAAATGGTGATGAGAATGGACATAACGCCCAGCAGCAAAAAGCAGTTGGCCAAAATCTCCTTTGCCTTTTTCTCGTTTTTCTGCCCCAGTCGGATGCTTAAAAGCGGAGAACCGCCGATTCCCACCCAAAATGCAACCGAAGAAATCATGGTAACAATCGGGCCGCAGATTCCGACGCCAGCCAGGGCAATGTCTCCGATCCCCTCAATATTTCCAATGTACATCCTGTCTACGATGCTGTAAAACACGCTGACAAATTGAGCCAGCATGGACGGAAATGCCAGCCGCCATACCAGCCCTTTTATCTGATCGGTATCTAAATTATTTTCCATTTGTCTGGTCTTCCTCTCGTCTCTTTCTAAATTCATCTATATCATGTACGAAAATCTTCAGATTGTCAATCATTGAATCGTAAATTCCATACTTATACAGATTTAAAAATACCAGGCCGACAGGCACTGCCAGAATCATTCCTCCCAGACCGCTTACTTTAAAGCCAATGTACAAAAATACCAGTGTCATAAGCGGCGGAAGTCCCATGGAATCCCCTACTATTTTAGGCTGAATTGCCTGCCGGATAAACTGACTTAGAATATAAAGGAGGATTAAACCGCCTGCCATATAGTATTCTCCTGACAGCAGTTTAATCAGCCCCCAGGGAATCAGCACTGTCCCTGTTCCGAATACCGGAAGAAAGTCCAGCAAAGAAATCAGCAGCGCCAGCAAAAAGCTGTATGGAACCTGAAGCACTAAAAATCCGGCTGTCAGAACCCCGGCTACCACAAACATAATGCGGAACTGCGCCATAAAATACCCGCCTATCAGGTGAAGCGCATCCTGACGCATATGACTCATATGCCTTTTTCCGCTTTCCGGCATGTACTGTCTCCAGACATTTAAAATCGTCTCCCGCTCTGCTATAAAAAAGTAGGACGACAAAATAATGACAACGGTATTGACTAACAGGCTGGAGAGACTCTTGGCCACACTTCCTGCTGCTTCTACAGTAGGAGTCGCCATATTCTGAAGCAGTACTCCAATATACGTGTCCAGATTATCAGCTGCCTCCCGCAGTTTTACACCAAACTGATCCGGCAAAAATGCAAACATACTGTCCAGTTGGCTGCCAATCTCTCTCACCTCTGCCTGAAATGCTTCCCAAAGCTGCGGCAGGGCATGAAAAAGTCCAGATGCTTCTGAAAACAGTTTGCTTAGCAGCAGATATATTGCCCCAATAATCAGAGCCAGCACTGCGATTACCACCAGTACCGATCCATGTTTGCGCACCACTTTCAGTCTGCTTTCCAAAAATCGAACCACTGGATTGGCAATCATGGCAATAATCCAGCCCACTACAAACGGCATAAAAAACCGAAGCGCTTTCGGCAGAAACATACAGACCAGAAGCGTTCCTCCGGCAGGGATTAAAATATTTAACAAGACCCGCGCATAGTGGGCTGCACTTTTATTTTCCTCATTCATCTCATCACCTGCTTTTATTTCAATACCAATTACCTTTCTATAGGCCGCACTCCTTTGCAATCTCTCTAAATGCGGGAATGGAGCGCTCAATCTGCTCATAGGAAACACAGTATGCAATCCGCACATAGCCGGGACAGGCAAAGGATGTTCCCGGAACTACCAGAACTCTGTGCTTTTTACACAGGTCTGTAAATTCTTTTTCGTCTTTCAGAGGAGATTTTACAAATAAGTAAAATGCGCCTTCCGGCTTTATGCACCAAAATCCCAGTTCTTTTAAACTGTTGTACAAAAGATTGCGGTTTCTGTCATAAGCTTCTACATTTACCTGTTCGTCCACACAGCGCCTTATTACTCTCTGCATCAGGGAAGGTGCATTGACACAGCCCAACACCCGGTTGGCAATGGAAGCTGCCGCAAATACCTGGCTGCTGTCTGTCAGTTCATCCGGAATCACCAGATAGCCAATCCGCTCTCCCGGAAGGGACAGCGACTTGCTGTAAGAGTAACACACAACTGTATCCTTATAAAATTTAGTTACATAGGGGACTTCCACCCCATCATACGCCAGTTCCCGATATGGCTCATCAGAAATCAGCACAATGGGATGGCCGATTTCTTTGCTTTTCGCGCTTAAAATATTCCCAATTGCCGTCAATGTCTCTGCTGAATACACAACTCCGGTTGGATTATTGGGCGTATTGATAATGACCGCCCTGGTCTTTGAGGATATCTTCTCTGCAAATTCAGACAGATTTGGCTGGAAGGTATTGGTGTCAGGAGCGACAACTGTGAGAACGCCGTCATAATTGCGGACATAGGAGCCGTATTCCATAAAATATGGGGCAAAGGCGATTACTTCCTCTCCCGGATTTAAAATGGTCTTCAAGATGACATTCAGCCCGCTGGCAGCACCTACGCTCATCATAATATTTCCCATATGAAAATGGGTGCAAAAACGGCGGTTTAAAGACTCTGCAATCGCTTCTCTTACATCTTCAAATCCGGCGTTGCTCATATAGCCATGAACCATGTTTTCGTCTTCTTCCTCTAAGACATCCAAAATCGCCTGACGGACTGCTGCAGGAGCCGGAACGCTGGGATTGCCCAGGCTGAAATCGTAAACATTTTCTTTTCCGTAGACAGCCGCCATCTTTTTCCCTTCTTCAAACATGGCGCGGATTGCCGAGTTATTCTGCATAAAGGGCTTCATCTTTTCTGAAATCATGGTTTCCTCCTCATTTTCAGGATCTTATCTGTTCCCTAATTCTATAATCAAATCCCCTGCCTTTACTTCCATACCGGTATGGCAGACCAGATTGGGGTAATCCGGCGTGTTGCATATCACAATAGGGGTAATCAGATCATATCCCTGTTCTTTTATTTTGTCCATATCAAACTCTATCAGGGGATCGCCTTTTTTCACCTTGTCTCCTGCCTTTACATGGGCAGTAAAATATTCTCCATGAAGGTTGACGGTTTCCAGCCCGATATGGATGATCAGTTCCGCACCATCGTTTGTTCGGATGCTGACTGCGTGTCTGGTCTCAAAAACCATCAAAATTTCCCCGTCTTCCGGTGCTGTCACTTTTCCCTCACAGGGAATAATGGCAACTCCCCTTCCCAGTATCTCATGACTGAAAGTAGGTTCCTTGACCTGACTCATAGGCACACAGGTTCCGTTCATTGGGGCAAAAATCTCCCCATGAGATTTTTTCTTCCCAAATACTTCTTTTAAAGACTTATACACCTCTTACATCCTCCTTTTCATTTTCGGCTGACGACTTCGCAGAGCAGCCAGACTGCCCCTGTTGCCGCCAAATAAAACCAGGTAGTCGGATTCGAGAACCAGGTGGTGAAAAATGACAGAGCCATATACATAGCCATCTGAACATACAGTAAAAATCCTGCCGGGTTCTGCATACGGTTGAACTGTCTGGACAAATACCCACAGGCCCCTCCTAAAAGAGCCGCAAATGCAATGACTCCTATGAGACCAAAATCATAATAGGCATCATACAATAACGTAACCGTAGTCAATTCTTCTTTTGTCACGTAAAGCGGAAAAGACACCAAAGACGGATACAGAAATTTCAGACCCGTCAGTGCCCACACAGGAAACAGCATGCGCAGGCCAAAAGTATGGGATGGAAGCTGCTCCACCAGACAGTTAAAATTATCGTAGTTGTTGGCAATGTACATATAAGGCTGTGTAATAAATATCGGCATTTTACTGTTTTTCATCTCGAAAATGCCATTTAAATATGCCACATCATGGCTTCTGGCAATGGTTAATATCACGTAAAGAGGAATCATAGCCGCTGCCACTATGGCAATAGTCCCAGGCCGGATCTGTCGTTTGATTGCTGCGTAAGAAAAAACCGACAGTCCCACTGAAAAAATAAGCTGAAAACGGGACACGCACAAAACAGGGATAATCAGGCTTACTGCCGCAGAGACTGCGCAGACAGCCTTTTCCCATTTCTTTGCTCTGGGTTTTCCCAGATAGAACAAAACTGCAAGAGGCAAAACTAACACACAGGATACAGTAAAATAGTGAACTCCGGTTATGTGAAAATAAGAATATGCATGAGGCACCCCTTTTGTGAAAAAGGGAATATATCCCAAAATCGCTGCCTCAATCACAAAAGCTGTAAGAGAAACCGCTCCGATTCCCATAATGGCTAAAAGCAGACCGCCGGAATCTGCAATCACTCTGTCCCTCCCCCTTCCCAAGCTGGAAAATCTCAACGTGGCTGAAGGTTCTTTTTTTAAATTCCGGGAAAACGATCCTGCATCCCATTTTTTTCTGTCCCGATCTTCTGTCAGTGAAAATCCAATATAAAAAGCAGTTTCTGCTGCAAAAAAGCACAGCCAGGTCATCCAGGACCAAGAGGTCTGGAGATTGCTTAACTTAAAACAGGAAATTCCCTGTCCCCCTAAAAATCCTAAAAAGAACAGGCCCCGCAGATGAATCAGATTCTTACTGTCTCTGTAATCCTGCCAGTACATCCAGAGAGCCGTTCCAATGAGCACCAGGCCGGATGGGATATTCCATCCGGCCTGGGCCAGTAAAAAACTGGTGAGATAACAAATGCAATATACCATCATAGGTTACTGCTCCACAAATTTTTTCATAAATTCTGCTACTTCTTTTTCAGTAGCAAAACTCATTGCCTGATCGGCAACTGCCTGAAGTTCGTCTATGCTGTAACCGGTAATCAGCTTTCTGGATTTTAAAATAGCGGATGCACTCATGCTGAATTCGTTTAAGCCAAATGCCAGTAAAAGCGGAATCAGCAGAGGATCACTGGCTGCCTCTCCGCACATTCCTACCATGATTCCGGCTTCCCGTCCGCAGGTAATGATTCTCTTAATGCTGCGCAGAACTGCCGGATTTAATGGGGAATACAGGTAGGAAACTTTGTCGTTTCCTCTGTCTACTGACATAGTATACTGCGTCAGATCATTGGTTCCAATGCTGAAGAAATCTGCTTCTCTGGCAAAAACATCTGCCATCAGGGATGCCGCTGCGGTTTCTACCATGATTCCCACCTGAATGTCCTTCTTGTAAGCGATGCCGGCTTCTTCCAGTTCTTTCTTTAAATCTGCTACAATGGCCTTTACTTCCCTGAGTTCATCAATACAGGTCACTAACGGAACCATAATCTTAATGTTTCCAAAAGCGCTGGCGCGCAGCAGAGCACGAAGCTGAGGTCTATAAATGTCCTCTTTTCTATCCAGGCAGAAACGGACTGCCCGGTATCCCAAAAATGGATTTTCATCCTTTTCCAGTCCCATATACGGAATTTCTTTATCGCCGCCAATATCCAAAGTCCGAATGATAACCGGTTTTCCATTCATGGCAACAGCTGCCTTTTTATATGCCTCAAACTGCTCATCCTCTGTCGGCATGGAATTGCGGTCCATAAATAAAAATTCTGTACGGAACAGGCCGACTCCCTCGCCGTCATACTGGAGAACCTTGTCTATATCTTCCGGCTTTCCAATATTGGCAACCAGTTCAACCGAAATCCCGTCCCTGGTGACAGTCGGTTTGCCGATATACTGCTCCAGCTCCTTCTTTTCCCTTAAAAATGCCTCCTGTCTGGACTGATACTCAGCCCTTACCTCCGTTTGCGGATTGACATACACATCTCCTTCTGAGCCGTCTAAAACGATTTCATCTCCATTTTTCACCTGATTCAGGAAGCCGTTTACTGCTACTACAGCCGGGATTTCCAGTGCTCTTGCAAGGATTGCACTGTGAGATGTTCTTCCTCCCAACTCGGTTACGATTCCTACTACATTCTGAGGATTGATGCCTGCTGTCATAGAGGGAGTCAAATCCTTTGCCACAATCACTGTCCCTGTTGGCAGAGACGCAATATCCACAGATTCTACACCCATGAGAACTTTCTGCATACGGGTTTTGATATCTCTCATGTCCGTTGCCCTCTGCTGCATCAGCTCGTCTCCCATAGAGGCAAACATATCTGCATACGTATTGCAGACCTGCTCAATGGCATATTCGCTGTTTACCTTTTCGCCGGTAATCGTGGTTTCGATTTCGCCAATTAACATCGGATCCGACAGCAGCATTAAATGGCCGTTTAAAATCTCTGCCTCTTTTTCTCCGACGCGGGTGGCAAGATCGGCTGCCAGTTCTCCTGTTTCTTTTACACTCTGCTCCAAAGCTGCCTTAAAACGTTCTATTTCTGCCTGCGGATCGGAAACCGCCTCCCTTTTAATCACTAACTGCACATCTTCTACTATTGCTGCCTTTCCAATGCCGATTCCTGCTGATGCACTTGTTCCATGATACATAACACCTGTTACCTCCTTAAACTGTTTCCTGGTTTCTTTCTTCCTATTCTCCCAAGCCGTCTTCTACGGCTTTTAACATAGCTGCCAAAGCTGCTTCTTCATCTGCTCCTTCACAGATAAATTCGATTTCATCTCCGCTTTTTACACAGGCGCCCAGCACACTTAATACGCTTTTCGCATTATTTAAAGAGTTGCGGAACTGAAAGTGGATGGAAGACTGAAATCTCAGCGCTTCCTTGCACAAAATTCCTGCCGGGCGCAAATGAAGTCCTGTCGGATTTTTTATCACAGTTTTTGCCTTTACCATATAAATCTCCCTGATTAATTATCGTGTCCGGAAACAGAACTTTCTTCTGTCTCCTTTTCCCCCTCGGTCTGGCTCTCGGATTCCCCAGACTCTTCTGACGTTCCTGTACCCAGATTTTCTCCGGGTCCCTCTGTCTCAGACTCATCTGTTACAGTCAGGTTCATCGGACTGTAATCTAAAATTTCATATCCATGCTCTAATTCCTCAAATGCAATGATTGCCGGGTACTCGCCAGGTTCCATTCTGGAAACATCCAAAGATGCATGGATATCGCTTTCAGAAAAGCTGTTCAGATCCTCTTCCAGTCCCTGTACCGTCACCACCATCTCTTCCGGTGTGAATGTATATTTGTATGGCTCCTTATTGCCAATAAGCGCAATATCCTTTGCAGGAACGCTATAGGTCCTGGATGCAAGTTTTTCTACTTCCAGACGCACATGGATGGTGGTATCTCCTGTATCTGTTACCATACGGACGCCCTCCGGCAGATACTGGCTTACATCTACTTCTACTGTCTTTCCTTCTGTCAGGCCGTCCACACTCAGCACAGAAGCCGGAATGGTTACATTCGTAATAGAAGCAAGCTGCGAACGCAGTCCTACCACAGAAATCGTCTTTGCATCGCACTCGATGCCTGTAAAGCGGTATCCTTCCGCCACATTTCCGCCTACTTCAAAATCCAGTGCCAACTGGCGAACTTTTAGCACCTGCACCGTATAAGCAATCTCTGTCTGGTCCATGCTCACTCTCTCGCCCAGATTCAGAGGATTGCCGTTGGCATCATAGAAAATCGGACTGGCAGTTCCTGTAATATCACCTTCTGCCCCGTCTGCTTCCACTTCAATTCCAACTGCTGTAATCTGACCTACCAGAGATTCCGGACCGCTGACCCATACACTGTCGCAGTCGGTTGTATAGCCGTTTACTTCATATCCGCTGGCTGCCTCACCCTGGATCTCCACCTTTAACGGAAACTCCTTCTTCTGGAGCGGTTCCGTCTCCACATGGACAACGCTTGGATTGGCCTGTACATTCATTACCCTGTCTTTGTTATTTAATACTTCCAGGCGGACCGGCACTGCTCCCAGCACATTGCAGTCAGCCAGGTCAATATAGGCTCGGAAATCCGAAGCCTGTATCTGGGAACTGTCGCGCATATGAACTGTATAATCAATGGTCACGCTGCCTTTTTCCGCCAGTTCATAGGTAAGGCCTGCGTCTGTCAGAACCTCTTCATTGATAATTTCAAGCTGGACCGTCCTTTCGCCGCTTTGCCTTGGATCGGAAACATTGACAACCAGCAGCCATACAAAAAATGCAAGGAAAACAGACAGAACTTTCAGGCCCAGATTACTCTTTAACTGTTCTTTCATTTTTCCGCCTTCCCTTCCAAATCTTAAACCTGTTCAGCGGCGCTTCCTTTTCCTCGCCATTGGTCGTGCGCAGTATGCTCCTCAAATGGTCAGCGCTGCTGATTTTTTCCAGTCTTCCTCCCTGGGCTACTGAAACTCTTCCTGTCTCTTCTGATACCACAATCGTTAGTGCATCAGTCGCCTCGCTGATGCCTACTGCCGCCCGATGCCTGGTGCCCAGATCTTTACTGATATTCATATTGTCAGACAAGGGCAGATAACAGGTAGCTGCCGTTACCCGATTGCCCTGAATCACAACTGCACCGTCGTGAAGAGGCGTATTGTGCTCAAAAATATTAATTAAAAGCTGACTGGTCACAAGTCCGTCCACTTCAATGCCGGTTCTCTCAATTTCTTTTAAGGGAACGCTGCGGCTGATTACCATAAGAGCGCCTGTCTTTACTTTTGCCATCTCAAAGGTAGCCTTTACCAGTTCATTAATGGTTTTCTCCGAAAATCCCTGTTCCAGCTTTTTGTCATCAATGGACAAAATATTATTCAGCAGATTCCGGCTGCCAAGCTGCTCTAAGGCTTTCCGAAGTTCCGGCTGGAAGATAATAATCAGTGCCGTTACCGCAACTGTAAGGGACTTTTCCAAAATCCATAAAATGGTATTCAATTTAAACAGTTCTGCAAACAGGGCAAACCCCAGAATCACAACAAGTCCCTTTAACAGTACCCAGGCTCTTGTATTCTTGATCCAAACCAATATTTCATAAATCAGAACGGATAGTATTATAATTTCTATCAGATTCGCAAAGGTCATTCTTGGTAAAAATGTAATCCAGCTATACAAACCATTTAACAAATCTGCCATCTTAATACTGCACCTCCTTTTCTGAACTTCTGCGGCTTATTCCATCCTTTTTTTTCTGCTGTTAATCTTCTGAACTTTTACATCCGGCGCCGTCACAGCAATCTTCGGCACCGCTTTCACATAATAGTAATAATCATCATCTTCATACTGCAGATACTCCGTCCGGCTATAGTCCACTGCAAATGCAAAAAATGTGTAGATCAGCGCCACCAGTGCGGAAAGCAGCATTCCAATTACCATTGTTCCCATAGGCACTGTAATGGAAAACAGAATGTCTCCCATAAAAATCACAGCCAACTGGACAATCAGCCCTGCAGCAATGGCCAGATACCATGCATAATCTACTGAAAGTCGCTTTATCATGTATACGACCATAATACATAATGCAAAAGCAGCGATCATCACAACTGCCGTCTGGTTGGACAGCATGCTTTTAATTAGCTGGAGATATTTTTGGGTAATATCCGCTGCTGCCGCTGTTCCGGTCAGCGCCCCTACATTTTGATTAATATAAACCAAAATGTAATACATAAAAACTCCCAGGGAAACCGGAATTACTGCGCTTATGCTTCCTGTAAGTCCTACTAAAATAGGAAGGACATAGGGAATTTTCAGGAAAAACATCATGGGAGTCAGCACCAGCAAATAGCTGTTGCCCGGCTGAAGACCACAGTAAAGCAAAATGATGATAAAAACCAAGACTCCCACTACCAATGCAATTTCCATGGATGCGCTGAATAAATGGATCAGCATCAGCACTGCAATCAGCAGCGAAATCACACTGTACGGCAAAAAGGAGCAGACAAGTCCCATGACAAATGCCGTCACCGGGCTTGCCAGTCTTGTCATAAATCCCAGATTTGTGTTTAAAATCAATACAGCAGAAAAACCAAAGGCAAAATGAAACAGCGGATTAATATAAATGTCGTATTTTCCATAAAACACTTTTAATCGTTCCTTTAGCACAAGCAGCCCCATCATAACCTTGAGCCCTCCTTAATTTCTTTTGTCTTGCTCTGAAATTCATAACGCTTTTCCAGACGTCTGAGCTTTGCCGCATACTCCTTCATCCCTTTTGATGCATTTTGGTAGCGGGAAGCTGCAATCGCTGCTGTGACCCCCAGATACAAGAGCAGTCCGACCAGATACACTGCAATCAGAGTCTTTCCCTGCTTAATGAGTTCATAAAAATCCATGGTGTTAAGGATCTTGTCTAAATTATAAAGTCCCCAAATCAGCAGGCACATAAGGGCGCACAGCGTATAATTAAAAAAACTTCTCATAATACGGCTTCCGATATAGTCGCTTTTAAAATACTTATGGTAAGGAAATACGCTTTTCCCCCTTTTTTTCTCAAACATTGCGATTTCTGTCATCAATCTGATTTTTTCTTCATTCAGCATAGGCTTGCCTCTCTATCCATAAGATATCAATTTAGTATACCACAATTATCAGATATTGGCGAGTCCATCTGCATAAATTTTTACTATTTTTTTATACCCCCTTGCCATAGACAAAACTTTTCATAAAAGGAAACCAGTACAGACAAATCTCTTAGAGAATTCTGGCTGTACTGGTTTATTTTTAATTTTTATTCATAGCGCAGCGCATCAATGGGGTCCGCTTTGGCTGCTTTTGAGGCCGGGTACAGGCCGAAGAAAATTCCCACAATTGCAGAAAATGACACTGCCATAATAACCACTCCTGGTTTTACTACCACTGGTATTCCAAAAGCCATTCCACCCAGGCTTACCAGCCCCACTGACAGGGTAACTCCCAGAATTCCTCCAAAAGCAGACAAAAGTGCGGATTCTGTAAGAAACTGGATCAGCACGTCTCTGGTCCTGGCTCCTAACGCTTTTCGGATACCGATTTCTCTGGTTCTTTCAGTAACCGATACCAGCATAATATTCATAATTCCAATGCCGCCTACCAAAAGAGAAATTGCCGCGATGCCGCCTACTGCCGCGGAAACGCCTCCCATCACACTGTCTACGCTTGCCATCTCATCGATCGCCGTCTGAGTGTAATAATCCTCTGGTGTTCTCCCTTTCATCTTGGCAATGAAAGCAGTCAGGCGATTAAAAAAGTCCTGCAAATCTACTCCGTCTTTTGCAAATACATGACAGGAGTAAAAGTAATCATTGGGCCAGGTCAGAAGCGTATATGGAATAAACGCACTTCCGGTATCTCCTCCGCTTCCCATCATCAGCGCCATAAAGGGACTCATCTCTTTGCGGTAAACGCCTACAATGTTGTATTCATCTGTACTTCCATAAATAGTGGTGCGAAATGTCTTTCCCACTGCATTGGCTGTTCCGAACAGTTTGATGGCGCTCTGCTCTTCTATTACCACATTTTTCTTTCTTCCTAAAATGTCTCCCTCATTGAGATACCGACCCGCCACCATGGTAACCGGCTGTACATCCATATAGTTATAGTCAATGCCGGTAAAGTCAAAATCCATATTGATTCTTCCGGCCTGAACTTTAGAACTTACATAGGCGCTGCTGTCCATATAGGCAATCTCGTCCCCGAATACTTCATCGATCCGATCCAGGTCATCCAGAGTAAAATAATCGCTCTGGTGGACATCTTCCACCCAGTATCCAATGGAAATATAAGCTTGTGTAAGTCCCACATCTTTGTAAAGTTCTGTAAACATACTTCTCATGGTATCACCAATCGAGACAATGGAAATAACCGATCCAATACCGATGATAATTCCAAGCATGGTCAGAAACGCCCGCATTTTATTGGCTTTGATGGCATGAAACGCCATTGACATATTTTCAAGCAGCATGTTAAGCCTCCTTATCCCTATTGCTGACGTGATAAAGACCTGCCATATGATTTTCGCGGCCTGTAATGGTAGGATTTGGATTTTTCTCATCACTGACTACTCTTCCATCCTGAAACCGAATAATTCGATGAGTAAACGCCGCAATATTTTCTTCATGGGTAACTACCACTACGGTTGCGCCTTCTTTATGAAGTTCGCTGAAAATCTCCATAATCTCAATGGAAGAAGCTGTATCCAGGTTGCCGGTAGGCTCATCCGCCAAAATAAGAGGCGGTTCATTGGCCAGAGCTCTGGCAATTGCCACTCTCTGTCTCTGACCGCCGGAAAGTTCATTGGGCATATGCTCAAACCGCTTTCCAAGCCCCACTTTTTCCAAAAGCACCAACGCCCTCTGCCGTCTTTCTTTTTTGGACTTTCTGGCATAAATCATGGGAATTTCTACATTTTTTACTGCAGATGTCCTGGAAATCAGATTAAAAGACTGAAACACAAACCCAATCTTCCGGTTTCGGATATCCGAAAGTTCGTTGGGACTTAAAGCAGCCGTATCTACTCCGTCTAAATAATAATGTCCCATAGTCGGTCTGTCCAGACAGCCCAGTATATTCATCAGCGTAGATTTTCCGGAACCGGACTGTCCCATAATGGCTACAAACTCTCCCCGTTTAATGGTCAGGTTGATTTTCTTTAAACCTAATACCTTAATCGCCCCAGTATCGTAAATCTTCACCAGATTTTCCAGACGGATTAAATCCTCCTGAATATTTTCTGTTAGATAGGAAGGGATTTTTTCCTTTTTCCAGGGCAGTTTCCAATTTTTCTTCATAACTGCCCCCTATTCTGTTTTGGCTGCGGGCAGCGCAGTCACTTTCATCCCTTCTGTCAAGGAGGCATCCGGAGTTACTATGTAGTTCATTCCTTCCATCAGAGCGCCTCCCTCTCCTGGGAAAATCTCAACACTGATATCGCTTTCCACCCCTGTTGTCACTGGCACCATATGGCAGACTCCGTTTTCTGCAGTTACCAGTGAGGTGCTTCCATCAGCCGCAGTATGAAGGGCAGATATGGGCACTACCCAGGTATCTTTTGATTCTTCCAGCACAATGGCTGCCTTTGCCGTAATTCCTGCAATCAGCTTTGTGTTCTCATCCATTACCCGGATGATTGTGGGAATCACCCGCTCTGTAGATCCGCCGCCTTTTTCCTCACCAGTTGGGGAAATGGAAACCACTTCTCCATTTACACTCTCTCCGCCTAAAATGTCCGCAGTAATCTCTGCTCTTTGGCCCGTTTGAACTTTCCCGATAGAATATTCGCTAATTTTAATCTCCAGTTCCAATGTATCCAGATTCTCAATGATAAATATCGGTTCATTTTCTTCCGGCTTATCCGCAAACTGTCCTACTTTGCTGTTGACTCTTACTACGGTCCCGGATATGGGAGCTTTAATTGTGGCTTCTTCCAGATTTTCCCTGGCCTTATCTAAATTGTACTGGGCATTTTTAATTTCCAAATCATAGGATTTGTCGGTTACTGCCTGACCGTTTTCCAAAGTATAACCATCCACTGCCCGTTTGGCATCAGCAAGAGCATTGGCTGCATTTTCCAATTCAACTGCTGAAATCCCGCCTGACTGAGCCAAAATACTCTGCCGATCATAGTTGGCCTGGGCTGTCTGGTAATCCTGTAAAGCCTTGGCATATCCATTTTGGGTATCACGCAGTTTTTCTTCTTTCTGCGCCACTGCCAGGTCATAGGAATTCTGAGCAATTTCCAGTTCTTTCTGCAAATCAGAATCATCTATTTGTGCCAAAATCTGGCCTTCTGTTACCTTATCTCCTTCTTTGACTTCTATGCTCTTAATCTCTGCATGAATATTTGACACCACATCTACACTGTCTGTACCGGAAACCGGACCGCTGACAGATAAAATGTTCTGGATATCCCCTTTCCCAAGCGGGGCAGTCTGCACCATGGGCGGCGCTGGTTCTTTTCCTCCAAACAGCCCGAATCCTGCAAACAGAACAACGGCTCCCACCCCGAATCCTATGAGAATCTTTTTCTTTTTTCCCATGGGCCGTCTGCTTTTCTTGTTTTTGGAAGGAGTCTCTGCTAATAATTCCTGCATCTGCCGGTCAAATTCCTGTTCTTCTAACGTCATCACTTCATCCTCCTGTTATTGTCCGCTTCTGTTCCTTATAACGATTAGGAGAATTTTCCGTCTTCAAAAAAATGAAAGTTTTTAGAAATTTTCTTCTCCTGTCTGGCAAGTGCCCTCAATTGCCTCTTGGCGTATGCCAGGTAATTTCATAATTGCCTTCCGAGGCTCGGATATGATTGGACACATACTGAAACGATCCATCTGCAAAAGGGCGGATGGTCACATCATGGGCGTAAACCTTTGAAAGCCCTCTATACGGGAAGACTGCATGGACCGTAAGGGTGATGGTTCCGTCTGCATGTTCTGAAACTTTCGTCACTTCAGGATATGGGTATTCAGAATATTCCATATCCTGAAAGCCTCTGGGCCTGTATCCATATGTATCATCTTCCGGATAATACTCTGCTTTTTCATGAAGCACTTCTTTTGAAACACGAAAATGAGACTGGATTACCTGCTCAAATGCATCTGCCGGTATTCGGTAACATTCACAGTCCGGGCTGCTTTTGTAGGAACCTTCAGGAACATAAGGATGTCCCATCTGCATACAGAATTGATCGTAGAGGTCATAGAAATTTAACTCTCCATACGCATTTTCCGTCCAATCGGTTATGAACAGATTGTTGTATTCATATCCTATCGGTAAAATATAGGCCCGGTTCAGTTCTCTGCATACTTCCGGCAAAGGCTGAATGCGAAAAGCCTTATATTCTTCCTCGCCGCTTAATGTAAGGGCATAGGATTCCTCTGAAAAATAGACTCCTGAAAACATCAAGTATTCATTTTCCCAATACTTCCAGTTCTCGGCAGTGAAACTGCCGGCATCCGCTAGTCTCATCTCTCCATCTTTGTACTCATAATACCTCTTTTTTACCTGTACATTGCTGTTTTCTGTGCCGTTTCCTGTCTGAAAGTCGTAGACTGCCAGGCCATCCGGATAGCGGATTTCTATGAGCGTCAACTGATCCGCGTTCTTTTTCTCTACATTTTGGCAAAATTCAATCACCTGAACCGGATTAGCCATATCGATCTGGTTAAGGGAATCGACTGCTGCATATCCACTGTTCCCAAATTGCTCTACGATACTTTTCATCTGATGAATTGGATCGGATGCTGCCATTTTTTCCGCGTTTTGGTAAGCTTCTAATCCCAGTTCTGCTGCCTTTGTGTCTGCTTCTCTTGTGTTTTCTTTTGTTTCTGCTTTCAAATCCATCTCCCGACAGGTCTCTCTAACAGGCAGATTTTCTCCTCCACAGCCGGAAATTGCCGTCACTGCTGCCAGAATGCAAATAAGAACTGCCATTTGCCGCATATGGTCTCTCCTTTTTGTGATACTTCGCTCTGTACAATACCAGAAGCTATTTCCTCAGTTGTAACTTATATGCTGCATTTTGTCAACATAATAAAAAGCAGAGCAATTTCAAATCGCTCTGCTTTCTCTCAATCCTCTTTTTCACACAATCCCCATGATTTTTCCAATCCAGTATAAAAGTCCCAGAATCCAGCTTGTCAGGGTTCCATATAAAATGACTGGTCCGGCAATGGTAAAAATTTTCACGCCAATTCCAAATACTTGTCCTTCGGTTTTAAATTCAATTGCCGGGGCTACTACAGAGTTGGCAAATCCGGTTATGGGAACCAGCGCTCCGGCACCGCCATATTTTACGATTTTTGGGTAAATATTCAGTCCGGTTAAAATCACGCTGGCCCCTATCAAGCACAGCAGAGTCCAGGCTCCGGCTGTTTCTTTTTCCATTCCTCCTGATAAAAACAAATTGGTAAGTCCCTGTCCGATGGTGCAGATAATTCCGCCAATTAGAAATGCCTTTGCCATGTCTGCAGGCAGGCTGTTGACCGGCGTTATCTTTTTTACATAGGAATTATATGCATTTTTATTGACCTCCATTTTACATCCTCCTTTGGTTTTAGCTGATGCTGATGCGCTCTCCAATACCTGTCCAGAAATAGAGCAGAGAACCTGCCATTTTTCCCAATGCTATGGAAAGGATTAAATACTGAAATCCCACTGCCAGGTGTATTCTTCGGGAAATCACAGGAAGAGCCTGCAGAGTTTCTGCCAGGGACATGACCAGGCACCCTACAAAAATCCCAATTGAAAGTCCAATGATGCCTGTCACAATCCCTCCAGCTGCTGTGCTGACAGCTTGTCCCCAAAGAACTTCTATGTTTTTTACAATGGGCATGGGAAACTCATAAATATCCATAATGTTTCCAAATGCTCCTCCTATAATAATGACAGTTTCATAAAGAAAAATATGATCCCAGGTTCTGGTTTTTCCGATTAATCTGGGAAAAACTCCGATTATGGCCAGAAATGCAAAGACTCCAGCCGCCACAATCCCACCGGATGCCAGACCAATCACAGCCAGAAACAACTCTCTAATGAACATCAATATCTTGCTCCTTCCTCTCTGCATTCTGAATTAAGGTTTTGCTGATATTGTCTTCATATACCCGCATCTCCACTTCCAAAGGAGTCGGATCGGTATTGAGTTTCCATTTTGCAAAATGATTAAAAAAGACCAGAATTCCTAACGCCAGTCCAATGGAATAAAACAGTTCCAGAACTGTAAAGCCGCCAGCTTCCTTTCCCATAATCAGGACATAAATTTCTTTAAATACTGCTGTTACGCTGACGTCATTATTAAACGTCATAATGGCAAATGCTGCTCCGCAAAAGCAAACCGAACATACCCCTATAGTTTTTGCCCACTGCCAGGCCCAGTTTGGCTTTTTGGGCGGCTGGTAATCTATAATAAACTCGGTCTCTCCCAGATTGTTAATCTGAAGATTGGAATCCAGCTTCTGCAGTTGTTCCAAAAGCGGGACAATGGTTTCAATATACCGTTTGGGCTTATCTTTCTGGATTTTTTTTATTTTCATAGCACTGCATTTATTTTGCAGTTCCGGATTATCACAGTAAATATCCGCCACATCTTTTAGAAGCACATCTTTGTGATGCACTTCGGTAATCTGCCGGATATTCAGATACAGAGAGGGCGAACTGCTCATAAAAATCTCCCTCCAAATACAGGTCCCAACACAAAGGTTCCCTGCTGCAGTGCCTGATCCGGCAGACGGAACATACAGTACCAAACCGCTGCGCCAATCAGACCAATGCTCAAAATTAAAACCAAAATCCCGAATACATATTTTAGTGTATTCACCTGGATCACTCCCTTTCCATTTGCTTCATCGCAATTGCTTTTATGGATAGGATTTCCCAAATAGACTATTTTATGTATCCGCACTACAATCCTGCCCTCATTTTTTTTAAAATCCGTTTTTCCAGTCTGGATACCTGGACCTGGGAAATATGAAACACTCCGGCAATTTCTGTCTGCGTCTGATTGTAATAGTACCTTCTCAAAATCAAATCCTTTTCCTGGCTGTCCAGGCAGCTTAACAGCCTTTCTAAAATCATTTTATCCAGCAGTTTATCCTGACCATTATTCTGATCTTCAATCTTATCCATCAGACAGCCGCTGTTTTCCGATGCATCCCCAAAGGGCCTGTATAACGATTCTATTTCCGAACCCGCTTCTAAAGATGCTGCTATTTCTTCTCTGCTGACTTCCAGTCTGCCGGCAATCTCATCCAAGGTCGGCTCCCGGCCCAGCGTACTCTGCATCTCTTCTCTGGCTGCCTGAATCTTACTGCTCATTTCTTTTAAGGAACGGCTTACCTTAATCATGCCGTCATCCCGCAAAAAGCGTTTGATTTCTCCTGCAATCATCGGCACTGCATAGGTCGAAAACCTTACCTCGAAGCTGGGATCAAATTTATCAATGGCCTTCATCAGGCCAATACTTCCTATCTGAAACAGGTCTTCCAGTTCATGTCCTCTGCCGGAAAACCGGCGCACAATGCTCCAGATTAATCCTACGTTTTCCATAACCAGACGATCCCTGGCTTCTTTATCCCCTGCGTGAGCGTCCTGGATTAATCTCATTGTCTCGTCCATGATTTCACCTGCCTATGCGCTTTTTCATGGTCACCTTTGTGCCAAGCCCTGGTTTGGTATCCACCTTTACTTCATCCATAAACGCTTCCATAAATGAAAATCCCATGCCGGATCGCTCTCCTGTGATATCTGTGGTGTACATGGGTTCCATGGCCTTTTTTAAATCAGGGATCCCCACTCCTTTATCCTGAACGGACAAGGTCAGCAGATCTCCTTTAATCTCTGCTTCTATGCAGATTTTCCCCTCTCCTCCCCGGTAGCCATGGATCACTGCATTGGTCACTGCCTCAGAAACTGCTGTTTTTACATCATCAATCTCTTCTAATGTCGGGTTCATCCGGCTCATAAAAACGGCTGCCACCACTCTGGCAAATTCTTCATTTCTGGACAAGCTGTCAATCTCTATTTTGATTCTCTCCGCTTCTTCTTTTCTGTTTTCCATATGCGTCCCCTTTCTATCCCACAATTGCTGCTTCTTTGGTATCGAAGCTTGGCATTAAACGGGCAATTCCAGCTACTGAAAGAATCCGATGCACCTGAGGACCCGCTCCGTAAAGCCGTACCTGTCCCCCGCTTCGCTCCATCTGTTTATACCGGTTTAAAAGTACGCCTATCCCGGAAGAGTCCATAAATTCGGTCTTGGAAAAATCAAAAATAATCCGGTTAATGTAATTTTCCGCTAAAAGCAGATCTGTCTCATAGCGAAGGTTACGACAGTTGTGGTGATCCAGTTCCTTGGGCAGATGAATGATCAGGCACTGCTCCTTTGCCTCATAAATAAATGATACTTCCATGTTGATAATCTCCTTCCTGTTATCATTTTTTCCATTTTCGACAAAAATATACAAAATAGGAGTACTAAGTTCCCCTGCTTCCTATGAAATAAAAAAAGACACTACGAATATGGTTTCTCTTTCGTAATGTCTTTTTAAAGTTTAATTGATCTCATTTGCAGGAATTGTTTCAGGAGTCTCTTCCTCAGGCTGGGCAGGTTCGGTCTGCTGCTCCTGAGTCTGAGCCGGCGCCTGGGTCTGTGGTTCCTGCCTGTCTGTCTCTTCTGCCGGATTGTCGGTATCACCCGCGTCCCCATTTTCCGAATTTTCTGCGTTCTGCGGTTCGCTTTCAGCGCCGCCTTCATCACCGGCATCTCCATTTTCTTCGCCAGCCGCCTCTGTTTCATTCTGTCCGGCAGCTGCTGTCGGCAATCCCATCTGGCTCATGGCATTGGCTGCCTGAGAAGCCTGTGGGCTTTCTGGAAAACTGGTAATAATCCTGCTAAAACACTGTCTGGCATTTTCCGTATCTCCTCTGTCCTGATACAGTCGTCCCAGCAAATAAGTGGCCGACGGATTGTTCGGGTTGATCTCCAAACTCTTCTGATAATATTCCATAGCCTGATCTTTTTGGCCGGAATTCCATGCAGCCGTACCCAAATCCTCCAAAGTCTGGTATCCCTTGGTCTGCATGTCCGCTGCCACTGCATTGGCAATTTCCAGAACACTTTCATCAACTATAAGGGACGGATCCAGATCTACATATAGTTTGGCAACTGACATGATGTCTTCATTCCGGTATGCCTGCAAGATCCCTATCATAGTCTGATACTGTTTAAGCACCTGTCCCGTATCTCCTTCAATGGTGTTAAGCTTATTTTCCATATCTTGGGACTGGGCCTTTAATTCATCATAAGATGCCTGAAGTGCGTCCAGTTCCTGATTTTTTTCATTTAATTTCTGGCTGTAGGTAATGATTTCTTCATTATGCTTATTGCTTAAAGCGCGGGTGCTGGGGGGCATAATCAAAAAATATGTTACCATCACGCCTAATATTAGACCTGCCAAAATGTTTAAAATACTTTGCCATCCTGTATTTTCCTTATATGTAGGCGGCATAATCACATCGTCATCCTGCATTTGATGGTGGGAAAATGCATTTTTTAATTTCCGCTTTTCCACTTCTGCCTTGCCTGTATTTTTTTTAACAATGGACATATACCACTGGGCCTTGGGATTATTTTTGTCAATCTGAAGGACTTTGTACAAAGATCTTCCCGCCTTGGAAAAATCTTCATGGTACATATACAGAACTGCCAGCAAAAGGTGTGCTTTTACAAAGTGAGGATTGTCCTCTACCACCCTGGTAAGCTGCAAAATCGCCAAATCATCACTGTCATGCTGGGCATACCAAAGAGCCTGATTGTATTTCTTTACATTTTGATCTGCAATCTCCAGACGCCCCGGCTTTCTTTGAATCTCATCCAGATAGCGATCCGCTGGGTTGTCAGCAGGGTGAAGATTGGTGCTGATTACCCACTGAACCAGCGCGTCCGACACCTCCCCCATCTCATAGTAGATGAGTCCCAGCAGATTTCTGGCATCCATCTGGTACTTGTCAAAATGAAGACTCTTTTTCAGGGACTCGACAGCTCCGGAAAGATCTCTGACATTCGCTTTTTCCAAACCAAGATTGTAAAAACTATTGGCAATCTGACGGTTTCGTTTCTCATAGTCCATAGCCTTATTCCCTGACTTCCTTAATCATTTCCATCATAATGTCTGTCATATCTGTTAAGTCGCTTTTCACAATCTCATCCGCAATTTCCTCCACGTCTAAGCTGGGCTTAAAACGGCTGATCTCCTCTTCAAAATTAATGATTGATTCTCCCATAGTTTTCTCCTTTTGTACGCTACAAGTACAAACAAATTAACATCTGTTCAAGATTATATAATAAGACCCTGTATTTGTGCAACCATATTCTTTCGGGCGTTTTCGGCCAAATTCGGCTTTTTCTGCGATAATCCATACAAAATCGGCTTTTCACATCGCCTCTCTTAAATCACTGGCTGCAAAGATTTTATAACATTGCAATATCCGGATACGCTGTTGCTGTCAGGATATCAGGATCTGGATGTAGGCATATAAGGAATCAGAACTCCTGCCACGCTGCTGATTGGCATAGTCTGAAGCCAGATATGTCCCGGTCCAGTAATCACTGTATTAAACAGTCCTTCTCCGCCAAATAATACATTTTTTACTCCGGAAATTGTCTGAATATCCATCTGGCAGCTGGCAGTCATCGCTGCTAAATACCCGCTGTCTACCACGATCTGCTGGCCTGCTCCCAGTTCATATTCGACTACATGGCCGTCAAATTCTGCAAATGCAATGCCTCTTCCCGACAATTTCTGAAGAATAAATCCTTCTCCGCCAAACAGTCCGGATCCTAATTTTTTGTGGAAATGAACAGACAGTTCCACCCCGTATTCTGCTGCTAAAAATCCGCTTTTTTGTAAAATCAGTTCCTTTCCCGGTCCTATCTCAAATGCTTTTATGGAGCCTGGAAAACTGGACGCAAAGCTGATTAGTCCCGGCGCCCCCTGGGCAGTATAAATATTCTGGAACATTCCCTCTCCTGCAAACATACGGCCAAACATTTTTCCAATACCGCCGTTACTTCCTGTCTCCATCTTCATATTGGGAGACATCCAGGCCATGGAACCTCTCTCTGTAATCATCTTTTCTCCTGCTTCCAACTCACAAATAACCACTGGAAGTGTTTCGCCTTCAATTTTATAACGCATACTGTTTTCCTCCTGATTTTTAAAATACGCGGCTGTTTGGCAGTGTATCTTTTAATACTCTTCTGCTCTTCCCTCTAAATATTGGCAGCCTATGAAAACTCTCAGTACCTGTCACAATCTATTGTACCATGTTCACTAAGCTCGACAAAACCTCGCTAAGGGGGCAGATATCTATTCTCACCAGACTCGTGAAATACCTCGTCAAGTGTACATATTATACCCTATCCGCCCCATTCTGTCCAATGGTTATGTTCTTATTTTTTATCACATTAATACCAGCAAAAATGTATATTGATACAGCAAAACTCTCTGCCGGATCCCATTGAATTTTTTTTGCCTTCTTCTTATGTTTCCCAGGATTTTTTTGATGCAGCTTATAAGGGACTTCCTCTTCCAATCTTGGGCAGGGGTACAGCAATCTGGTAGATGCTCTAAACCGCGGCTGGATGAATGACGGAGACTCCTCTAATATTGCCAGGGCCGGGCATCGGATGTGGTGTCTCAATGTTCCCATGGGAAAGGTTGCATTTGGAAAAAGCGGCGAATATACCGCCATGTATGCTCTGGATAAAAGCAGCACCGATCCTGCTGATCCCGCCTATGTTATGTGGCCAGCCCAGACCATGCCAATCGAGTATTTTAAAGGCCCCTGGACACTTTCTCTCCGAGACCAGACCTATTTTAAGAGTTTCAGCGAATCCGGCATTGAAAACATCCGGATTTCCATGACAAGCAGAAAAAATGGGAAAACTTATGAAATCACCTCAAAAGATAAAAATGTTTCCGGAAAATACATGAATGTGGATAGCAATAATCTTATTTTCCAGCCAGGATCATCCTTCTCTTCCGGCGATGATGTAACTGTGACCATCAGCGGTCTTAAAAATATCCATGGAGAATCTGAAACTATTTCCTATACAGTTCATTTCTTCTCTATGGGAGGAACATCTGGCAGTGATAGTTCCAGTAACGGAAGCGGAAGCGGCGGTTCCGGCGGTAGTGGTTGGGGCAGCAGCGGCGGAGGCGGCAGTTATAGTAGCGGAAGCGGCAGTTCCAGTTCAAAAGGAAGAGGCCCCGGCTCTCCACAGACAAACCTCCCCTCATATGTAGTAACAGGAACATGGAGCCAGATAGGAGACGGAATCTGGAATTTCTCTGACAATACCAATGTCCGGTACACAAATCGCTGGGCAGCCGTCTACAATCCTTATGCAAATACATCTGCTGGTTTCCAGGCATTCGACTGGTTCCGCTTTGATGAAAATGGGGTCATGCTGACTGGTTGGTTTACAGATCCTGCTGACGGCAATATTTATTACCTGAATCCCCACTCCGACAGCACACGAGGCCGCATGATGACCGGCTGGACAGTCATTGATGGAAAAGAATACTATTTTAATCCGGAATCAGACGGTACCAGGGGAAGAATGTTTCGCAATGAGCCCACAAAAGACGGACATTTTCTGGGAGCTGACGGAGTAAAAATCTACTAAATTCCCTCCGAAAACCAGAACAGCACCGCAGGGCCTGTCAGATCATTCTGACGCTCTGCGGTGTTTCTTTAAATTCAAGAATCCGTATACCTTATATCCTTCTGCAGCAGTTGTAAACTATTTTTGATAGATAATAAATTCTTGCATTTCTTCCGAAAATGCCAAACTGCACATATCGCAAATACGCTGAAATGCCGGATCCGTTTGAGAGATTTCGTGGCATTCACCAAATGAAAACGCTATATCTATTTGCTTGTTATGGATGGTTCCACCATTATATCCAAATGTATCATCTTGATAAATAATGCAGGATATATCATCAAACATGCTCTAGCCATATACATAAATAAATTTGTGTAAATAATTTGTTCATTATCTGGCTGACCTCATTTGCTGTAATCATGCTTCCGCTAACAGGCTGTATCTGTTCGCTTTTCACTATCTCGTCACCTGAAAGGGTGAACGTGTGCATTTTAACATAGCTGCTATAACTTATACCGATTATCAGGACAGTCAATAGAATTACAGCTCCCAATGCTCATTTCAACCGCTTCTTATCCATATAGTTTGACACCTCCGATCGCTTCCAATCATCATTCTTTCTTTTCTTTATATCGTTTCACAGCTACCCACGTCCCAAGACACAACATCCAATGACTGACAGACAGTCCGATTAGCCAGAAACATCCCTGTTGTCGTTTTGCTACATAAGTATCTGCCGTCAATTCTGCATCCACAGTTATATATTTTCCATTTTCTCTGATGGACAGCACCCGCCGATCCACGCTTTCTCCTGCAGCAAGAATCTTGTTTGCACTATCTTTGCTGCCGCTCTCTGCTTCCCACCGATACCCCATGCCGTCCGAAGTCTTATAATAAATCTCATATGCAGTTGTTGCCTGGTTCTTACGGGAAGAAGAACTCCCCACTGTAACAGGCAGCACTCTATATGGATAAAACGTATGTACGCCCATGTCTTCATAATCAGAAGGGGAAGGCATAGATGCAATTCCCATCACACCCAAACACAGACTGCAGACAGACGGAATAACCAACATGATACAAACTGTAACAACAATATTTTTTAGTCGTTCCGACCATACTCCAGGCTGTTTAGGACGAACTGTGGGTTGTGCGTTGTCTACACTTTCCTGCACACTGTTGACTAATTTCTGGAAATCAGCAGTAACGTCATACCATCCATTAAAATCCTCATACAAACATCCTTTATCATAACAGGAAAGGAACATGGAAATTCCCTGTTCTATGGAAAATGTCTTTCTTAGCGCTTTCCATTTCCCATGCAGCTTCAACATAATCGTGACTGTACAATTCCCTTCCGGTGCATACCATGTGGAGATATTGATATTGCATTGTTCTGTTTCAAGCAGCAAAAATGTCCATTTACCGGATCGAAATTGATGAACGATCTGCAAAATATCACCATCATCTGCATCCTCATTGAGATAGTCTGCCTTTTTGTCTGATTTCGAGGCTCCGACTTTTCGTATGCGTGTATGTGTTTTTGTACTTGGAGTTGTTCCACTGATTTGCTGAAACTGTTTTACGCACAGAAAGCCAATTCCTGAAACTCCCCATACTATAGCAAAAGAAATCGCTGCAGGCACAAGATAGACTAAAATAAATCCATTAAATAAAATGTGAGGAAAACAGGCAATCAGAATCCCCCAGCTGCATATGCCTCCAGCGAAATTCAGCACGAACCATAAAAGCAATCGATTCAAGCCCAGCCTGTGGGCAAATATGTTTCCGGCAATCACAAAGTACAGAGCCACAGCCGGAGGCAGTATATAAGCAAAATAAAGTATATTTTGTTTCGATGCATAAATAAAGGCCCATGCAAATGCTCCCATATAGAACAGGACTGACACGAACAAAGCAACTGCTTTTTTCATGGACAGCATCCTCCTTGTCTTCTGAATTATTCCTGCTTTCTGTCCTATTCTCTCATTTTACAGAACCATCACCAGGGTCCCTATTCCGATTAAAACACATCCAACCAAAGACTTGACCGTAAATTCCTCATGTAAAAATGCGAAAGCCAATACTAAGGTGATTACCACACTTAATTTATCAATCGGAACAACCTTGGAAGCTTCTCCCATCTGCAAAGCTCTATAGTAGCATAGCCAGGAAGCCCCTGTTGCCAATCCCGACAGGATCAGAAAAACCCAGCTTTTTCGGCTGATTTCTGACAATCCATTTTGTGCATTTGTCAGAAATACCATCCCCCACGCCATAACTACCACCACAACCGTTCTGATAGCTGTCGCAAGATTTGAGTTCACTCCGTCTATGCCGACCTTTGCCAGTATAGAGGTAAGTGCTGCAAATATTGCAGACAGCAGAGCAAATACAAACCACATACACGATTGCCCCCCTTGTCTCTTTTGTTTCCATTCAATTAATAAAGAGTAATAGTTCAGCCTTGCATCTTCTTGCCTGCCTGTGGTGGACAAGAAGCGTCTGGCATTTCTATCCGGTAAAATAGAAATTATTTTAACTTTCCATAAATACAAAGGTCAAATATATTCTCATTTTTTATAACTGCTTTTTTCATTATTCCTTCAAGAATAAAATCATTTCTTTCAAGCACTTTCCTGGATGCCTTATTTGGTTCATATACTAACCCTGTAATCCGAATGATATCTAATTCCTTAAATGCAATTTCACAGATTTGTCTTACTGATTCTGTCATAATTCCCTTTGAATATTCTTCCTGCAATAAATAATACCCAATTTCAGCATCTTTTCTGTATACATCTTCTTTTTGTTCAACTGATATAGTCCCTATTATCTTACCGTTTACAACTATTTTTCGGAATATCCCCTTTTTTCCATCGTTTTCTTTTACCATGTTTAACCACCATTCTGCTGATTCATTTGTATATGGATCTGGCAGTCTATCAGACAAATAACTTCTATCTATAATATTACACATTTTTCTCAGAACTTCTTTGTCTTCCAAAGTCCATTTTTTTAGTTCAACTCTCATCTTCAACACCTCACATACAGCTTCCTCTTTGTTCATGAACACATATTTTGTCTGTACTGGCTTTAGTTAATCTGGTATAGTAATGATATACTCCTCAAAATCATGGGAATCACCGGCAAATACATTCCGATCAATATATGGCTCCGGCCCGCTCACACCTTTCAATTTTCCCTTATCAGAATACTGCCAGAACTGCCATTCTCTCCCTATATCCATTGGCGGATAATAAATGTTTCGGATCCAGAGCGGATAGTCTTCAAAGACTCCCTTTATATATTCCTGATAAAAAGAATAGGTTGTATAAATCATTGGCCTATATCCATAATGCTGCTCTAAAATTGTCAGCAATTCCCTGAGATTTTTTCGCACCTCTTCTGTATCCGGAGGATCCTGTTTTTTGTTTCCATAATATTCTGCGTCCACCACAGGAATCATTCTGCCTGACAAATCTCCAACTGTTTGGATATAGTGTTCTGCCTGAGTCGCTGCCGGACTGTCAAAGCTAAAAAAATGGTAAGCTCCTGCTGCAATTTGGGCTGCCTTTGCACCTTCCCAGTTGTCTGAAAAATATTCATCTATATGACTGCTGCCTTCTGTCGCTTTGATAAACGCAAAATCCACCTGCTGCTCCCGAAGTTTTTCCCAGTCAATCGCTCCCTGATAATGCGATACATCCACTCCCTGTATTGGATATTTTCCAATCACGAACTGGTTAATTGTAATTTTCTTTGTCAAAATCAAAACACCACAGATTAAAAACGCAATCCCTACAGCAGCTTTAAAAACAGTCTTCCCAGGTACTAATCCCCCTCTTTCTTTCCCCATTTCCCAACCTGTTCCTCCTAATTTATGTTTTCCCTTCTGTATATCAATTCCGTTTTTTAGTTAATCATTTTTCGTTCTGGCTGTCGTCAGCCCATGCAAAGCTGTCTGCAATGCCTTGAGCTGCTTCCAATCTGCTTTGCTCAGCTCCCGATAAATAGGAAATAGTTATTCTATTGTTTCCTCAGAAAGAGAGAAACAACAAATTTTACTTGTTCCTCTCTTTCCTTTTGTTATTGCTTAAGTTCCTGCTCCCATGGCAGCGAGCAAGGACCATCCGGTTCATTTCTCAATTTAAAACACAGTTTTTCTCTTTCGGATATAGCTTCCTGCCATCCATCCCCCTCTTGGGTTCTCCACTCTTTGTATCCCCTTAAATAGCTGTCATATAATTCTGCCCAGGAGTGGTACAAACTCTGCATAAGCGTTCCGATTTCAATAGACTTTTCCAGCATTTCTCCCCGTTCAATATATCCGCCTACAAATCCCATTCCGAGAATCTGGCACGCGCGGCACAAATCCCATGCGCCTGATGCAAGTTCTTCATCTGTACAATCGTCTTTTTCCCAATAAGGCAAAGTCAGGAAAAGCACCTCACCCAAAAGGGAATTTTTATCTGTCACTTCCCAATCCCGGCGAAGCATTAAACGCATAGAAGCCCCTTCCTTGTTATTTTTTTCTTTGGAACCTGCAAAGTAATGCCAGTCTCCGTCGCTGTATTCCGACCACATAGCGTAGGTGCCAGCAATCCATCGCTCTGTCTCTGTCTTTGCCAGCGTGACAGTTCCATCTTCTTTCTTTTTGAAAAATCCTAAAAATCCCATGCTAATTCCCTCCTGTTATAATACTGCAAAATTCTTTTTCATGTAAGCAAAAAGCGCCCCAGTCCCCGCAATTTACTGTGGACACAGGAGCGCTTATACCAAATATTTGGGTACGACAAACCTGTGCTGCTAAGTAAACATAGTGCTGCTTTGCTTACTTGAGCATGACAGAAACCATGGCGCTTGTCAACCTCTTTTTTAAGATTTTGAAACTGCATACTAAAATCCATAAAAGCTATAGATATAATATGATATTGTTGAATGTGATAATGTAAGTGCTATTTTTGATTGATATAGTTTACCAGGCCGCCTGCCTCAATGATCTTCTGCATAAAAGGCGGGAATGCCTGCCCCTGGTAGGTCTCATTTTTGGTCTTATTCGTGATGATTCCGCTGTCAAAATCAATCTCTACCACATCTCCGGCTTCAATGGACTTTGCCGCCTTAGGACATTCAATAATAGGCAGTCCGATGTTGATGGCATTGCGGTAAAAAATCCTTGCAAAGGTCTCTGCAATGACACAGCTTACCCCTGCGCATTTAATCGCCAGAGGCGCGTGTTCCCTGGAAGAACCGCAGCCAAAGTTCTTATTGGCTACAATCATGTCGCCCTTCTGCACTTTATGGATAAATTCCTTGTCAATATCTTCCATACAGTGCTTTGCCAATTCTTCTCCCTTTGTAGCATTTAAGTAGCGGGCCGGAATAATCACATCCGTATCTACGTTGTCTCCATATTTAAATACAGTTCCACATGCTTTCATAGCTGCCTCCTTATAATCCCAGTTCACAGGGACAGGAAATTTTCCCCGTCACAGCGCTTGCCGCCGCTACTGCCGGACTTGCCAGGTATACTTCAGAATCCACATGACCCATACGGCCTACAAAGTTGCGGTTTGTAGTAGAAATGCACCGCTCTCCTGCAGCCAGGATTCCCATATATCCGCCTAAACAGGGGCCGCAGGTAGGCGTGCTGACAATGGCTCCTGCCTCAATAAAAATCTCTAACAGTCCTTCCCGCAATCCCTGCAGATAAATGGCCTGGGTCGCCGGAATCACAATGCAGCGCACCCCTTTTGCCACCTTGCGGCCCTTCATTACCTGGGCGGCAATGCGGATGTCGTCAATGCGTCCGTTGGTACAGGAGCCGATAACTGCCTGCTGGATTTTCACCTCTCCTACCTGGTCTATGGTTCTGGTATTTTCCGGAAGGTGAGGGAACGCAACCGTTGGCTTTAATGTGGATAAATCAATGGTAATGACCTGATCGTATTCTGCGTCTTCGTCTGCCTCGTATACGGTAAATTCTCTCTGGGAATGTTCTTTCATATAGGCTTTTGCCAGATCGTCCACTGGGAAAATGCCGTTTTTTCCACCTGCTTCAATCGCCATGTTGCAGATGGTAAACCGGTCGTCCATAGACAGATTGGCGATGCCATCTCCCGTAAATTCCATGGATTTATAAAGAGCGCCGTCTACTCCGATCATACCGATAATATGGAGAATCACATCTTTTCCGCTGACCCATCTGCCTGGTTTTCCCGTAAGGATAAACTTGATGGCGGAAGGAACCTTGAACCATGCTTTTCCGGTTACCATTCCGGCCGCCATATCTGTACTTCCCACTCCGGTGGAAAACGCACCCAGAGCGCCGTAGGTACAGGTATGGGAATCGGCTCCGATTACCGCGTCTCCTGCTACAACCAGTCCTTTTTCCGGAAGAAGGGCATGTTCAATTCCCATCTCTCCCACGTCAAAATAATTGGTAATGTCATGGCTGCTGGCAAAATCCCGGCAACATTTGCAGTTTTCTGCAGATTTAATGTCTTTATTGGGTATAAAATGATCCATAACCAGGGCGATCTTGTCTTTATCAAATACGGTCTGGTTATTCATCTTTTTCATCTCGTTAATCGCAACCGGCGAAGTAATGTCGTTGCCAAGCACCAGATCCAAATCTGCCTCTATCAGCTGGCCAGCCTTTACTTCGGCAAGACCGGCATGAGCTGCCAATATCTTCTGGGTCATTGTCATTCCCATAGCGATACTCCTCCTTTTACAGCAAATAATTTTTAGGGTAACTTTTTATCCAAAGGTCTTGTTTTGCATTTTACCACATTTTTTGCTATACTAACAATACATATAAGGTATACTCACTATAAAATACAGTTATGGAGAATTTTTATGGAACAGCATCTTTCCCAATACAAAATCTTTTACGAAGTAGCCAGAACCGGCAACATTTCCAAGGCAGCAAAAGAGCTTTACATCAGCCAGCCGGCTATCAGCAAAGCCATTGGAAAATTAGAAGAAAGCTTAAATACCACTCTGTTTTTCAGAAGTTCCAGAGGGGTCCAGCTTACAGAAGAAGGGGAAATTCTTTATGAATACGTCCGCTCTGCCTTTGATTCCCTGACCAGGGGAGAGGAAGAATTAAAGCGGGTTCACGAATTTCACATCGGGCATCTGCGGATCGGGGTCAGCAATACCCTGTGCAAATATATACTGCTTCCTTATTTAAAGGGATTTGTAGAACAATACCCCCATGTACAGATTTCCATTGAAAGCCAGTCCAGCAGCCAGACCCTGGCTATGCTGGATCAGTCCAGAATTGACCTGGGACTGGTGGCAGAACCAAAAAGCAAGAAAGGTCTTATCTTTACCCCTGTGCTGGATATTAAAGATGCTTTTGTGGCTACTCCCCAATATTTAAAAAACCTCCGCCTGCGCGAAGGTGAGATGGCAGATGTGTTCCAAAAAGGAACCATCATGCTGTTAGACAGTAAAAATATGTCCCGTTCTTATATTGACCAGTATCTTTCCGCCCATGATATTGAGCCGAAACAGGTTCTGGAAGTTACTACCATGGATTTAATTATCGAATTTGCCAAGATCGGTTTAGGGATTGGCTGCGTCATCCGAGACTTTGTCCAGGACGAACTGGACGCCAATGCTCTTGTGGAAATCCCATTGGCGTCCCCAATCCCCAAACGTACCATTGGATTTGCCTGCAGAAACGACGGCCATTCCAAGGCCCTTTCTATGTTTCTTCAGTTCTGCAGACAACAGGTATCCAATAATCTTACTTTCTAAATTTAGAAACCAGCCATTTTAAGGCCTGAACGATTGGAAGGGTCAGCGCTGCCAGTCCGTATACGGTAAAGAGCTGCTGCCAGGTCAAAGTCTGGACCTGGAAGAATCCTTCCAGAGCCGGTGCGGACAGAACCAGATTTAATAACAGGAATCCTGCCAGAAATGCACCCTGCATATAAATATTGTTGAAAAATCCTTTCTTTCCAATGACCGGTTCTACAGACTTACAGTTATATCCATGAACCAGACGGGACAGGCACAGGGTTCCAAATGCCATCGTGCTGGCAAGAACGGTTCCGTTTTCGCCTCCCTGGTTTAAACCGATTAAGAATGCGGCAAATGTTAAAGCGCCGATTACCAGTCCTTCTGAACCTACTCTTGCTAAAAATGATTTGGTCAGCAAAGATTCTCCAGCTGGACGGGGCTTTTCTTTCATCACAGAACTCTTATGGGGTTCTAAGCCTAAAGCGATTGCCGGAAGGCTGTCGGTTAACAGGTTGATAAACAGCAGATGAACTGGTGCAAAAGGTACTGGAAGGCTTAACAGGGAGGCTGCCAGTACCACCAGGATTCCGCCGAAGTTGCCGGACAGCAGAAACTGGATAGAACCCTTAATATTAGCATAGACATTTCGTCCGTTTTCCACTGCTTTTACAATAGTTGCAAAGTTATCGTCTGTCAGAACCATAGAAGCTGCGTCTTTTGATACCTGGCTTCCGGTAATTCCCATGGCTACGCCAATGTCTGCCTGCTTTAAAGCAGGAGCGTCGTTAACGCCGTCACCAGTCATGGCAACCACATTTCCTTTATTCTGCCATGCTTTTACAATCCTAATCTTGTGTTCTGGAGATACTCTTGCATAAACAGAAATGCCTTCTACAAATTTCTCCAGTTCTTCATCGCTCATACCATCAATCACTGCGCCTTCACAGGCTTCGTTCTCATCTTCCAGGATTCCGATTCTTTTTGCAATGGCTGCCGCAGTTACCTTGTGATCGCCGGTAATCATAATTGGCCGGATTCCTGCGCTCTTGCAGGCTTTAACTGCTTCCATGCTTTCTTCTCTTGGCGGATCCATCATGGCGATAAGGCCAAAGAAGGTTAATTCATTTTCGTCTTCCAATGTCAACTGACGGCTGCCGTCAAATTTCCGGTAAGCCACTGCCAGCACACGAAGACCATTTTCGGAATAATGGCGGTTCCACTGTTCCACCAGTTTTCTATCTTCTTCTGTAATCGGCTCTTCTTTTCCATGTTTCTGGATACTGGTTACCCGATCCATCATCACGTCTACTGCGCCTTTTGTAATCATGGTCCAGCCATCTTTTAACTGATGGAAGGTAGACATCATCTTTCTGTCACTGTCAAATGGAAGCTCGCTGATTCTTGGGTAAGCGGCTCTTAATCTGGACGGCGGGACTCCTACAAAAGAGCTTAAATCAATCATGGCCGTCTCTGTCGGATCTCCTAATCTCTGTCCATTTTCATTGGTGGAATCGTTGCACAATACAGAAAGACGAATCATTTCTTTATGAAGAGGATTTAATGGATTAACGGATCTGGCGTCTACATTTTCTCCTTCCATAAAGTAATGTTCTACGGTCATCTTATTCTGGGTCAGAGTACCGGTCTTATCGGAACAGATAATGGATACGCTTCCCAGTCCCTCTACTGCCTGGAGTTTTCGGATAATGGCGCCTTCTTTTGCCATTCTGGAAGTTCCAAAAGCCAGCACAATGGTAACAATGGAACTTAATGCTTCCGGAATCGCAGCCACTGCCAGCGCTACTGCAAACAGGAATGCATCGGCCGCATTTCCGCCCCGAAATACCTGAACTCCAAACAGGATTCCGCAGAAAATCAAAATCAAAATAGATAAGCTTTTTCCGAACTGATCCAGACTCAGCTGAAGAGGAGTCTTTTTCTCAGATGCATTTTTTAACAGTCCTGCAATCTTTCCAACCTCTGTCTCCATGCCGATTCCGGTTACCAGGAAGGAGCCTCTGCCGTAGGTAATAAAGCTGCCGGAATATACCATGTTTTTCCGGTCCCCCAGAGGAAGTTCCCCAGGAAGGGCCTGGTCTGTTTTTTCTACGCCAAGGCTTTCGCCGGTCAGGGCGCTTTCATCAGCCTTCATGCTGGCGCATTCCATAATTCTTCCGTCTGCCGGAACGCAGTCTCCGGCTTCCAGGTAAACCAAATCTCCAATGGTTACTTCCTTACTTGGAATCTCTGTCACATGGCCGTCTCTAAATACTTTACAGACTGGCGCCGACAAAGCCTTTAATCCGTTTAAGGACTGTTCTGCCTTAACGGTCTGGACGGTTCCTAAAATGGCATTCATGGTAATTACGATTAAGATTACCACTGCGCTTTCGGTCTCTCCCAAAAACAGAGATACCACTGCAGCCGCAATCAAAATCAGTACCAGGAAATCTTTAAACTGCTCAAAAAAGATTTGCAGCGTCGTCTTTTTCTTTCCCTCATCTAATTCATTTGGACCATGTTTTTCCTGGTTCTTCCGGATTTCTTCCGCAGACAATGGCGTTTCTTTGCCATTTACCTGTTTTCTTGCTTCTTCTGGTGTCAGATTATAAAATTCTCTGCTCATCCTCATGTCTCCTTTCCTCTTTCCGAGTTTTTTAGACAGCAAAAAGGCGAGGCCTTTCTGCATTCTAAGATGCAATAAAAGTCTCGCCATTTCATTACGATACGGATGAGCAATCTCATCGTGCTGACATATCGCAAACGCCTCATATCCGGCTTTTCTGCCTGATATTCCGACGCCAGCTACTCCCTCTTATCTTATGACAGATACTATACGCGATTGCCCTTCATCTGTCAAGGGAGATTCTATTTTTTTATATTTTCTTAATACTTTCCCGCTATCCGGCATTAGTTGTTAATCAGCTTGTCGCCCTCGCTCCAGCTGTACAGCTTACGCAGTTCTTTGCCTACGGTCTCCAGCGGATGATCGGCTTCTCTCTTTCTCATGGCGTTGAAGTGAGGCGCACCAATCTGGTTTTCCAGCATCCAGTCTTTTGCAAAGGTGCCGTCCTGGATGTCGGACAGAATCTTCTTCATTGCCTTCTTGGTATCGTCTGTAATGATCTTCGGTCCGGTAATGTAATCGCCGTACTCTGCTGTATTGGAAATGGAATATCTCATGCCTGCAAAGCCGCTCTCGTAAATCAGGTCTACAATCAGCTTCATCTCATGGATACACTCAAAGTATGCATTTTCCGGAGCATATCCGGCTTCTACTAAAGTCTCAAATCCAGCTTTCATCAGTGCGCAGACACCGCCGCATAAAACTGCCTGCTCGCCAAACAGGTCTGTCTCTGTCTCAACCCGGAATGTAGTCTCTAAGATACCAGCTCTGGCTCCGCCGATTGCAAGGCCGTATGCCAGTGCTTTTTCTTTGGCTTTGCCGGTAGCATCCTGGTAAACTGCAACCAGACATGGGGTTCCTCTGCCTCTCTGGTACTCGCTTCTTACCGTATGGCCTGGTGCCTTTGGAGCAATCATGGTAACATCGACATTCTTTGGCGGTACGATCTGGCCGAAATGAATTGCAAAACCATGCGCAAACATCAGCATATCGCCGTCTTTTAAGTTTGGCTCAATGGACTCTTTATAGAGCTTGCCCTGCTTCTCATCATTGATTAAAATCATAATGATGTCTGCTCTCTTTGCTGCCTCTGCTGCAGTGTAAACCTCAAATCCGGCTGCCTCTGCCTTTGCCCAGGATTTGCTTCCCTCATACAGGCCGACAATTACCTTCTGTCCGGATTCTTTTAAATTCAGTGCATGGGCGTGTCCCTGGCTGCCGTAACCGATAATCGCGATGGTTTTGCCCTCTAACAGCGCCATATTACAATCTTCCTGATAATAAATCTTTGCCATAACTTTTTCCTCCTCTAGTCCAGGTTTATCCTGATATTTGAAACCTTAACCCTTGTACCCGCTCCGGTCAGGGAAGGTAACGGACGTCGTCCACACCTCTGGAAAGTCCGGTCAGACCGGTTCTTGCTACTTCTAAAATCTCGTAGTCTTCCAAAAGGTTTAAAAGCGCCTCCAGCTTTGACTGATCGCCGGTCAGCATTACCGTCAGGGACTCTTTTCCCACATCCACAATGGTTGCACGGAAAATATTGGAAATCGCATTGACCGCCTGACGATCTGCGGCATTGGCCTTGACCTTCACCATAATCAGCTCTCTGTAGACCGAATGTCCCATCTTTAATTCTTTAATATCCCTGACATCTTCCAGCTTGCGAAGCTGCTTTTCAATCTGCTCTAAAACCTGCTGATCGCCAAATGAAACCACCGTCATTCTGGAATACCGTTCATCTGCCGTCACGCCTACGGTAAGGCTCTCAATGTTGTATCCACGGCGGCTGAACAGTGATGCCACCCTTGCCAGCACACCTGCCGTATTGTCTACCAGCAGCGATAATACGATTCTATCCATAGCGTCCCCCTGTCTTTCATATTTAGCTTTAATCATAACAATCTATCTCTTCTTTGTCAATTAATTAAAAGGAATAGGTTCTATGAATATTGGTTATGGACTGGCATCAATTTTTCCCCTTTTTATATATTAATAGTAATTGAAAGCAGGAGGATTTTTTATGAATCTTCTTCATGCAGCCCAGACAGACCCATCTCTTACTTCCCGCGGGCTTTTACAGGTCAATGTGCTCTCTGTTCAAAATAATTTTCCGATTACAGATGCAACCATTTCCATTGCTTCCAAAAATAATCCGGATCAAATCATTGAACAGGTTTCTGTCAATTCTTCTGGCCAGACAGAGCAAATCTCTCTTCCGGCACCTCCCCTAGACTACAGTTTCAATCCAGATGCCCCCACTCCTTATTCAGAATATGTAATCTCTGCCCAGGCACCCGGATTTCGCCCTCTTACTGTAAGTGGAACCGAGATTCTTCCGGACTCTACTGCTATTCAGCCGCTGCGGTTAACTCCTGAAAGCCAGCCGAAAGAACAATCCCTCATTACTATCCCGGATCACACCCTGGTAGGCGATTACCCGCCTAAAATTGCAGAGTCTGAAATCAAACCGGTACGGGAAAGCGGCGAGATTGTATTAAGCCGGGTAGTAGTTCCTCAGACCATTGTGGTCCACGACGGCCCTCCTTCTAATGAAAGTTCTCCCAATTATTATGTTCCCTATCGGGATTACATCAAAAATGTAGCTTCCAGCGAAATCTATTCTACCTGGCCCAGATCCACTATTACCGCCAATGTCCTGGCCATCATGTCGTTTACCCTAAACCGGGTCTATACCGAATGGTACCGCAATCAGGGCTATGATTTTACTATTACCTCCTCTACTGCGTTTGACCATAAATGGATTTTTGAACGGAATATTTTTGAAACCATTTCTGTGATAGTAGATGAGATCTTTGACAATTACCTTTCCAGACCTGGTGTAAAACAGCCGATTTTAACCCAATACTGTGATGGAAAACAGGTTCGCTGCCCCAATTGGATGACCATCCTGAAAGTGGGTATGAAATATTTTCAAAAAACACTTGCATTTTTTCTGAATCCATGTTATTATATCTAAGCTTGAGTACGGCCTCATGGTCAAGCGGTCAAGACGACGCCCTCTCACGGCGTAAACCCGGGTTCGATTCCCGGTGAGGTCATTTTTTACTGTCGCAGTTTCTGCGGCAGTTTTTGTTTTTCTTTAAACTTTTCATAAAAACGTCCGTTCCTTCATAGAAATAACTAATCATTTCTTATATGAAGGTGATTCTTTGGACACTTTCTCCCCTTCAAAAAAGGCAGCCCTTTATATTCGCGTATCTACCCATAGTCAGGAAGAGCTGTCGCCTGATTCCCAAAAACGCCTGCTGCTAGACTATGCAAAAAAAAATCAGTTTCAGGTAGAGGAACAGTGGATTTTTCAGGAAAACGGAATTTCAGGCCGGACTGCCCAAAAACGTCCTCAATTTCAAAAGATGATCGCTTCCGCAAAATCTGAATCCCACCCCTTTGATGCGATTCTGGTATGGAAATTTTCACGTTTTGCCCGCAACCAGGAGGAGAGTATTGTATATAAATCCATGCTCCGAGGAAAGTATGGCGTTGATGTTATCAGTATTTCAGAACCTATTATGGAAGGGCCTTTTGGCAGTCTCATTGAACGGATTATCGAATGGATGGACGAGTTTTACTCCATCCGCCTATCCGGTGATGTCAGCCGCGGTATGACAGAAAAAGCCCTGCGGGGCGGTTATCAGAGCCGACCTCCTTTCGGATACCAGCTTTCCTGCACTGACGGCCGGCTGGAACCCGACCCGCAAAAGTCCCTGATCATCAAACAAATTTTTTCCTGGTACGTTCTGGACGGTCTCAGTCCGTTTTTCATTGCCCAAAAACTAAATACTCTGGGAATTTCTACTTCCCTGGGAAATCCCTTTGAAACCCGCGCTGTAAAATACATTCTCCAAAATCCGCTTTATGCCGGAACCATACGCTGGAATCGTACAGACGGAAAAACCGGCACTATCCGTGACTCCTGCGACTGGATTTTAGCTCAGGGACATCACCCGGCCATTATATCCAAAGACCTGTTTGACGCAACACAAAAGCGGCTGTCCAATGAAGCCGCCCTCTCTCATCCTTATGCAAAACCCAGTCAAATGGTCCGCCACTGGCTGGGAGGAATACTAAAATGCCCTAACTGCGGCAGAAGCCTTTGTTCCTGCAGGCGCAGGCGCAAAACCATGCCGGACACCTTTTCTTTTCAATGCAGCGGCTATTTAAAAGGATTATGCCGCAAAAACTGTTACGTATCTGAGGATGTTATTGTCCCCATAGTCCTAAAAGAACTTGAAACTGCCGTCCCTTTCCTTTATCAGCAGCTTATTTCTTCTGATCTGACCGTTTCCCAGAAAAACGCAGCCTTAAAGCAGTCTGTGGAAAAAATCGTATATAACAGAGATGAAAAACGGATTCAGGTATATTATCATCCCGCTCCATAGCCTTACTGCTTCCCTGTTTTAATATGCAGATGCCAGATGGCTGACCCAATGGGGATCCATGTCTTTAGGGGAGCAGGGATACAGTCCTATTGAAATTATCCGGTATTTTTACGGAGACAATATGTACGTCAATACTGCGGAACAGATTGCCGGCATTCCTGCTTCCTGGCCCGGTTATGATCTCTCCATTGGTTCTTCCGGCAGCAAGGTACGCCAACTGCAGGAACAGTTAGACGCTATTGCAACCGTTTATACTGCTATTCCCAACATTACAGTTGACGGTATCTACGGGCCGGCCACTGCCCAGGCTGTCCGCGAATTTCAGTCAATTTTCGGGATGCCGCAGACCGGCGTTGTAGACTTTGCCACCTGGTACCGGATCTCCCATATTTATGTGGCAGTTACAGGAATTGCGGAATTAAATTCGTAAACATGAAACAACTTCCTAACAGATTCTTTTTCAGGTCCCTGTCCGCCTTTCTGGAAGGGACCTGCAGGATTTCTGATATACTATAAGTATCAAAGCAGACCGCTCCAGCATTGACTGCATCATTACCCACAATAAAAAGCACTGCAAAACACCCCGGATTTTTGTTTATGATCCTGATGAATTCTTGAAGTCTTGAAATACGAACAGAATGATTAACCCTGAAATCCTCCTGCGCTGCAGTTTACTTCCATCCCTTATTTTCTATCCAATAGACCAGTACCCATCTGGCAGACAGGAATCGGCTGTTTTGGTCTACGATTCATTCTATAGCTATGACTCATTTAAAAGTTTTTGGCACACTAAATTCAGATTCTCCCTGATTGCAATATGCTGCGGACAGACCTGTTCGCACTTTCCGCATTTAATGCATGCATCTGCCTGGCTTTTTCCATGTCTTCCAACTAACCAGTTTTCCTGCTGTCTGGCTCTCTCTTTGCTTCCATATAAAGTCAGGTAATTCATTGCTGTAAATGAGCCGGAAATTCCAATATTCTGCGGACAGACTTTTGCACAGTAATTGCAGGAAGTGCATGGGATCAGCGGCATTTTTGCCAAAGCTTCCTGTGCTTTTTTCAGAGTCGTTTTTTGCTGCTTAGTCAGCCCCTTAAATTCTTTCATATAAGACAGATTATCTTTCATCTGCTCTATACTGCTCATACCAGATAATACTGTAATTACACCTTCTAACCCCGCCGCAAACCGAATTGCCCAGGATGCTGGTGAGGAATCTGGCTCTGCTTCTTTTAAAATCTCTGTCACGCTTTCCGGAGGAGTTGCCAGCATACCTCCTTTTACTGGCTCCATGATTACGACAGGCTTTTTGTATTTTCTGGCTATCTCATAGCAGGCCCTGGACTGAACTGCCGGGTTTTCCCAGTCTGCATAATTAATCTGGAGCTGTACAAACTCCATCTTTGGATGCGCCTGTAAAAGTTCTTCCAGTTCCTCTGGTGTTGAATGGAAGGAAAATCCAATATGTTTGATCGTTCCCTCTGCCTGTTTTTCCTGAATCCAGTCCCACATCCTGTACTCATCAAAATATTTGGTGCGGCTCTCCCCTAAATTGTGCAGCAGATAAAAATCAAAATAGCCAGCCTGAGTCCTTTTCAGCGAAATGTCGAACTGCGCAATGGCGTCTTCCCGGCTTTTGCAATTAATCCAGGCGGCATTTTTTGTTGCCAACTTAAAACTCTCCCTTGGATACCGCTCTACCAAAGCCTGACGAACTGCATCTTCACTTCCATTATAAGCCCACGCTGTATCAAAGTATGTAAAACCCTCTTTCATAAACAGGTCTGTCATCTCTTTTACCTGGTCAATGTCGATTGCCCCTTCTTTTTCCGGCAGCCGCATTAATCCAAAACCTAATTTTCTAATTTCTTCTCCCAAATATGTCATATAACTCCTCCTCGTGTCTGACTCATTTCCCAGTTAGTGATTTATTTTAAAGTTTGCAATTCTGCCATTGCAAACTCTCCTCAGGCGATATTTCGCTATTGATTTCGCTTTTATTTTATGTCCGCTTTACGAAAAACCAGATCTATCCAGAACTTGACATCATTCCATTTCAATCCACTAGCTCCTCGCGGAGCTAGACTATTCACTGGGAGAAACCGATTCAGTTCCATGATATTTCAATCCACTAGCTCCTCGCGGAGCTAGACCACAAGCCAATATGCAAAGATTTCCCTTGCATATTATTTCAATCCATTAGCTCCTCGCGGAGCTAGACCGGAGTTTTCCAGATGCCGGAGGTGTAAGAATGAATTTCAATCCACTAGCTCCTCGCGGAGCTAGACGTATGACGGGACCGACAAAAAAGAACTGTATACATTTCAATCCACTAGCTCCTCGCGGAGCTAGACTGTTAGAATATTTATCTGGACTTTCCATCTGAAATTTCAATCCACTAGCTCCTCGCGGAGCTAGACAGCAAAACTGCACAAAACTATTTTGCACTATCCCACTAAATTTGTCAACTCCTGTAAAATAGCCTTTTTCTAATCAAAAGAACCGGCAGCTTTTCTTCATTTTTTTGATTTTTGGTAAAATTTCTGGTGCGAACGTACTGGGAAATTCATGTTCACTACTGGTTCGCACCAGTTCTTTTCAGCCAAAAAACTGTTCCTGCCACTCTTTCGGATGACGGACTCTAAAAAATCAAAGTATCATCTGCTCTCGTTCCTTTATCAACTCCAATATGATCCACTTTCGTTTTGTAGTTATTACCCAGATAGTAAAATCGAAGACTATCTGTATGCTCATCAATTAATTCCTGCAATTCTGCCTTTAATTGTACACACTGGGCATTATCCAGAATACACTCAAACACAGAATTTTGGACCCTGCGTCCGTAATTTACACATTGCCTGGCTACTTTTCTCAATCGGGTACGGCCTGCTGCTGTTTCCGTATTCACATCATATGTAATCAGTACCAGCATCTCTTTTTCTCTCCTTATTTCCAGAAAAATGGCGGATATCCATCTAAATCTCCCCGCAGATATCTTGCCAGCAGCATTGCCTGAACGTATGGAACCATGCCCCACTCTACTTTTTCCTTTAAATATGGATGGGTAATTGATTCTTTTTTTCGGTTCTGCCACTCCGTTAAAATTATCTTTCTGGCATCATCGCTCATCAAAACAGCACCGTTTTCTTTTTTTGTAAAATCTTTTTTACAGACCATTTTCCGATTAATTAATGACAGCACAAACCGATCTGCAAATACTGCCCTGAGTTCTTCTACCAGATCAAGGGCCAGAGATGCGCGCCCTGGGCGTTTTGTATGAAGATATCCAATATAAGGATCTAACCCCACTGTTTCCAACGCCGAAGCAGCCATGTTTGTAAGCAGTGTATACGTAAAAGAAAGCATTGCATTTACATTGTCCAACGGAGGTCTCCTGCTTCTTTTTTGAAAGGCAAAATCCTTCTTTTGCTGGAGAATCATCTCATCAAATACGCTAAAATACAGCTTTGCCGCCTCTCCTTCAACACCTCTTAACTGCTCTTTTGATTTTACATTTTTTACTAACGCTAAAGACTGTTTCATCTGCCCTGACACAAGTTTTATCTGCTCTGCATTTACCTGCATCTCATGATCTCTGACCGTGCGTTCCAATACCCATCTGCCATTATAAATTTTTCCTGCAATACAGTTTTTAGCAATCTCCAAACTCTTATTTTCGTCCATACTGCTGGCATACTGCTGTTCTCTTAAAAGCACATTCCCGCGCACATTTCCAGTGACACGCGCCAAAAATTTCCCTTGAGGAGTTACATAACACAGCGAAATGTTCCGTTCTGCGCACGCCCCCATTAAAGCAGGGCTGGTTCCGCGGTAGCCAAAAGAAACAATTCCTTCCAGGTTATGGAGAGGAAGTCTTCCTAATTCTGTTTCGTTATCAAAAATCACTACATTTTCCCCATCCAGCGACAAATATCCGCCTTCTCTGGTAACATACAGGGTATTTAGAAGTTTTTTCATTCTTCTTCCTCCAGCGCATGTTCTATATACGCCTTTACAGTTCCAGCCTTCTCCAATTTTGGAATACACAATTCTTTTAGAGAACATGAAGCACATTTTTTGCTGGTTCTTACTTTTGGGGTATAACGTCTGTCATAATATTGATGCATTTTGGCAGTAATATCCCTTACTTTCTGGCGGAGTTCTTTTGTAATTTCAATTTCCTGCCGTCTTCTGGTCTCCCCATAGTAAAGCGCAGCAGCCGGGATCTCTGCAGAAAACATCTCTTCCAGACACATCGCCTGTGCAGTCAACTGCAAAATGTCTTCCTCTGAATCCTTGGGTTTTCCCTTTTTATACTCTACCGGGTAGATTTTATATGTTCCTCTGTGTCCAAACAGATGAATCCCGTCCTCGCTTTTTTGAAATTCTACCACATCGCACTCTCCGCTTATTCCCAAAACACGAGAAGATACCGGAAGCGCCCTTACGGTCAGAACATCTTTTCTCTTTTCTGTCAGATAAGGATCGTGTGCCTTTTTATGCATCAATTCTCCTTTGACCGTATGTATATTTTCCGCCCACTGCTGTTCAATATGAATCAGCGCCCACTGTCTCTTGCAAAACTGAAAATGCTGAATACCGGAAATCATCAAATAATCTTCCTCTTGGTATCCCATCACTTCTCCATCACTTCTACTGTTTCCGGAATGTCCTCTTTATGGATAGAAACGATATAATCCTGATACTTTCTTGGATAAAGTACCCCTCCTTTCTTCTGAATCTCCACTGCATCAAATAATTTATATGCCGGACAATCCCCCAATTCTTTGCTGTGTTTAAATACAACCAGTTTACGCACTGCCATTTTCCCTCTTGCAGCAGAATGATCATGCTCAAACATATTGAAAATTGCTTCCCATAAAAGTTCCAGATCTTCCTCTGAAAAGCCTGTCACTTTTCTTGCCAGATTAGCAGATATATATCCCTCCGCACGATATAATCCATAAGGCACTATGCTCTTTCTTCCCATTTCCGTACTCTTTTTAGCAGCATCTTCTTCTGTTGTAATGGCGATTCTGGTAATCGTAACCTCCTGGCTGATAATTGGATCTACGCTCCTTGCAAACCCCAACTGTACTGGTCCCCGTACCTGTCCGCAGTTTAAAGCAGCTTTTACAAAAGTGGTCATGACTGCACCAAATGTACGGATATCATAAAAATTGCGGCACATAAAGTCCCTGATTTTTAAATCTGCATCCGGATCTTTTTTCTTTAATTCCTTTATATCCTCTTTTCCGGCAACTCCCAGATACTCAAACGCCTTGCTGTCACTTCGGTTTAACGGGACATCTTCTCTTATGTAAATGTTGTATCCCTCTTCATTTTCTTTTACCATCTCTACATAATTCCGGATTTTGCGTTTCAGGCATACATCTGTTACAATTCCATACCCAGTCTCTGGATCAATGCGCGGCATATTTCCTGCATCCGGATCTCCGTTGGGATTACCATTTTCCACATCAAATAATACAACAAATTCATACCTGTTTTTGATTGTCTCGCTCATTTATTCTTCCTCCTTTTTCGTATATCTTTTCTGTACTTGATGGTAATACCCCAGCATAAACTGTCCCTGTTCTTCTAGTGTCAGCCGTCTTGGAAATACATCCAGTTTACCCATTAATTCTGTCAGCATGTTCTCATAATAAATTCGCATTCCTACTTTATCAAATTTCCGGATATGACTATTTTTCAGCCTTATAATAATAGGAAAAACTGCAGCCGGAGTTGTGCATGCAGAATTAAAATACCTATCCCTGATCGTTGTATTGATAGACGGATTGGCTTTCTCCTGAATCTCCTCTAATACCGCAAAAATTCTCCCTAAAATGTACCCGGATTCTGCAGAATTTTCATTTACTTTCACGTAATCTTCCCCCTTCTTCCAATTGCAGTTTTTCATTAAATACGCTTTTATAATCGACGCGCGGCCCCAGGTCATTTTTCCCTGTTCTGAGCGAATCCGAATCATCACATTGCTGTAAAGATTTGCGGGGTACCTGGCTCCGGACAAAATCGCCCGCAGCACTGCTGATGCCATATTAGGCACTGGTTTCTTTTCCCTTGCATTTTGATTTACCGTCTCCTGCAAAAGGGACCAGAGTCCTACATATTCTCTGGTTTCCCAAGACGGTTTTATCATTTCCATCCGCTCATAATGCGCTTTCACATGATCTAAAATGTTTCCAAAACTGTCCTGATAAAAGAATCTCACTGCCAGTCTCGCTGCGTTGGGCGCCAGTCCCAGAATATAAAATTTGGTGGTCTCGTCCAAAATCAGTCCATCTTTTTCTATCTTTGCTCCCTTAGACAGTTTTTCAAAAATCCCCCGAAGTTCCCTCTGATTGTCAATAGGTGCTTCCATCATACAATTAAAAATATCCTGGTAAACTTCTTTGCCATTTTCTGCCCAAAATACAACCGTTGTGTCACCAAGCTGCTTAACCCATTCCTTTTGGGAGAGCAAATAATTAAGCGCTGTGGTGTAAGCAAACGCTGCATATTCTCCAACAGAAGCATTATAACTCTGTTCCTTTCCATAGGATTCAAATGCAGGAGCGTTAAAGGAAACCAAAGCTGCACCGCTGGATTGGGCTCCCTGCACCCCTTTAATCGCAGTGTGAATTCGTGCAATTTTCGACTGTTCTCCTGTTACCAGGCAAATTCCTTCCTGACCAGACTTCCTGCAGTTTAAAGACTGTTCCCATGCCTTGCGGACTGGATCATCCTCCCCTGCTTCTCTGCCATTCACATAAAAAATCAAATTGCTGCCGTCTGTGATTTCCTCCCAGATTTCCTGCAGTTTTGGATGTTCTTTTGCTGTTTTAGGATTCCAGGTTTCAAAAAAATGCCGGATCGCCTCTGCTGCTGTACTGTGTACATCAGCCAGAATCGCTTCATGCTTTGTTCTGGCTGCTTCAAAACATTCCTGAAGCCGTTTGCCGCTTCCGTTTTCATCTACACCTAAAAGATACTTGGAATTGTCACATAAAAAATTGGCCGAGACCCCTGAAGAGCGAGCCGTCATTTGCGGAACTGTCCTCATCTGCGGCACCCAAACTTGTTTTTTTCCCGCTGTCTGCTGGGTTTTTAGAAAAAATACATTTTTAAGAGTTCCATCCTCTGATAGATTCAGCGCATATGCCACCTTTGCGCGGCACCACCCCTTAGAGACTGTCTTTCCCTCTTTTAATAACTCTTCATAATAATCTGTCAGTGCCCGCAAGATCATCGAATCACCTCGCAATCCCGAAGATCTAAAACTCCACGCCGCATAATTGCCCTAAAAAACATTGGTTCAATCTGCTCTGGATTTGAGTAATCCATATCGTAAAGCATCAGTCCCAAGTCCCGTTCTTCTTCTGTCTCATAGGCTGTCTGAATCTTTTCATCTTCACATAAGCAGAAATGAACCGGAAATTCTCTGCACCCAAAATAAGGCGTGTGATAACATTCTCCGCGTTTTAGCCGTCTCATCATAATATCTTTAAACTTTCCCGGATTGTCTGTAGGACTAGCATGATTGGTCATCAAAAAATGCGCTTCTATTACGTATTCTACGTCCCGAAGCAAAAAAGACGCCCGCTGAACAATTTCGGCTTTGCTGCTTATGTAAAGCTGCTTATCCGCCCCATTATACACACTCAACGCATTATTGACAGAAATCTTGTTTTTCACCTCATTCCTTTGGATACTGGTAAACTGTATGGGCCGATTTACATAAATTCGGTCAATTACCCATCTGAGTCCAGGATGCCAGTAGATTGCTTCTAAAATCCCTCTGGCCGCCGATGGAGTCATAACGTCATAACTATACCGTTCTGTCTTAAGTTCCGGACGGCTAAATAGCGCATACTCTCCCCATACCTTAACCCTGACGCCTACTGCCACAAAACCATCTCCTCTCTTTGCCTGCCTTTCTATTACCACCAAACAGCTTCTCCATATCCAACATTTAAATTGAGTCCTATCTTTTCATTATACTGTGTCTCATCTTTCAGTACATAAAAATCCTGAGAAATCTCCGAGATAATTCCTGCTCCGTATAATTTATCAATCACATCTGTAAACACTGAAATACTATACTGCCCAGCCTCTCTCACCAACTCTTTATTTAGTCCTTTTATGCAAAGTTGCTCATAAATGCTTTTTGCCCGCAGTTCTGCAGGAATCAGTACCGCTGCTGTGTTCTTCTCAATGAATTTAAATGCTTTCGCCGCAGAAGCAAATTCAAAATGCCCTGGCCAAAACAGGTCTAAAATCCGGTTTTTATCCAACTCTTCTCTGCGCAGATAAAACAGGGTTTCAAAATATTGATGGATTGTTTCTAAATCATCCAGCCTTTTTCCATCTGCCAGCAAAGCTTCTGTCGCTTCCATCTGCTGACGCTGTCCCGGTATATATTCCCGTTCAGTTAATCCAAACACATAGGTAATACTTGTTTCAAAATCTCGTTTTCCTTCCCGGTTACATCTGCCAGCAGCCTGTATAATAGAATCTGTTCCTGCTACCTGTCTATATACAACCGAAAAGTCTAAATCTACACCTGCTTCCACCAGGCTTGTTGAAAGCACAATACACGTTTCATGCCTTAGCAGCCGTTCTCTGATCTCATTTAATACACGTTTCCGATGTACAGGATACATGGCTGTGGATAAATGGTATACCCCTTCTCCTTCCAGTTTCTGATACATTCGCTGGGCAGTTTTTTTGGTATTAAAAATACACAGAACACTCTCTGTTTTCTGAAGTCTTTCAAACAATTCCTCTTCTGAAATTCTGCCCAAATCCTGTATTTTTGTCCTCTTAAAAAATTGAAACTGCTGTTCCATACGCGGGCACAGTTCTCTGGCTTTTATGTCTGAAGTAAACAGTGGATCAAGCGCCGGCTGGGTTGCCGTACACAGCACAACAGTACTTTTATAATGGCGAATCAACTGTTCCATGGCCGCTAAACATGGCTTTAAATACTGGCTTGGAAGCATCTGAACTTCGTCAAAAATTATCACGCTTCCTGCTATATTATGAAGTTTTCTGCACTTTGACGATCGGTTTGAAAACAGCGATTCAAAAAATTGAACATTGGTTGTTACAATGACCGGCTTGTCCCAGTTTTCTGTTGCCAACTGCATGGGGATCCACTCTTCGGTATCTGGATATTCTGCATTACAGTGATGCTCTAATACATTTTTCATGCCAAGAATATCTGCAAATACTTTTGCATTTTGTTCAATAATACTTGTATAAGGAATTACATAAATAATCCGATCCATCCCATAAGTTCTGGCATGTTCCAGGGCAAATGCCAGTGAAGCAATGGTTTTGCCTCCTCCTGTAGGCACTGTCAGACGAAACAGTCCAGGAGATTCCTTTCCCATATCCAGGCAATTTCTCAAGATTTCTGAACGCCTTCCATTAATTGTATGACTATCATGATTCTTAATCCAATCAGAAATATAGTTCATCAGACGCATGTATAATACTGGAATGGAGTCCCCACTGTCTCTTTTTACAGCTCCGGCGTTCATAAATAACTCGGTATCCAAAAAGTCTGCATCTACCAGGCAGGAATACAGCATACGAATAAACATAGAAATAAAAAAGCCAGGTATGTCCCCTCCTGTTACAGAAAATGGCGGCATCCCCAGATTTGGAATCTCTATCTCGTCCTTATAAGCGCTGTAATCTGCGATATTTTTCTTCATTCTGCCATATATGCTCGCCTCATGACCTGCATCTTTTTTGTCTCCGGTATCCGGAAGTCCGGCATGATGCCCTGCAATGCAGTAACTCAAAAACTGATATCCATTCGGGCGCGTCCAGCACATCTTAGCCCCGGCAGTTGCATGATCGACTTGTTCTGCACTTCCCCTAATCCGTTTCTGAAATTCCTGTGAATACTTCCCAATGTCATGAAGCATCCCTGCACAATACCCCCACTGGTATGCATCAAACTTCTGCGCAAATTTTCCGGATATTTCTGCTACGCCTTCCAGGTGTTCTTTTAAACTTTGCTCCCGACCTTCCTCTCTGTGGGCCAAATATTTCATAAACATCTCCATTTCAATAATTTATAAATATTCTAGCTTCGATATATGTTAATAATACTATATTTTCTCCTGATATTCAACGTTTTTTCATAAAAATGTACAATATAGGAATCAGACGGATGGCGCGTTTCCAAGACGTAAAACGGGGGATAATTTCAATCCACTGATCCCGCGAGGGATCAGACTATTTACCGGATGGCAGATCTTAAATCAGGTAACGATTTCAATCCACTGATCCCGCGAGGGATCAGACATTGACAAGATAGACACAAGATTTGATAAAATAATTTCAATCCACTGATCCCGCGAGGGATCAGACGTGTTTTTTCCAGAAGCAAGAGTTAATACCTTAGAATTTCAATCCACTGATCCCGCGAGGGATCAGACAAAGCATGATAAGCATAGGCGTTCCGTTTTCAGAATTTCAATCCACTGATCCCGCGAGGGATCAGACAAAGCGCCGTCAACGTTGGCTCATTTGCCAACAGTATTTCAATCCACTGATCCCGCGAGGGATCAGACCAGATGGAGGGGAGAACCCTTCCGGGAATGATAAGGATTTCAATCCACTGATCCCGCGAGGGATCAGACGGCAATGCTCATATCGCAAACAACCGGGGATACCAATTTCAATCCACTGATCCCGCGAGGGATCAGACAGCAAAATAGCATAGTTCTATTCTGCACTAAAATCAAATTTTTGTCAACTATTAACAACAGCAAACAGTTTCTATCAGAAAAAAGCAAATACATGTTCTTTTTTCTTTTTTAATTTCTTCTACTATTTGGTGCGAACCTCCCAGGGAATTTATGTTCACTTCCAGTTCGCACCAGTATCTAAAGCTATCCTCTTAACGAAGCAATGGTAAACGTTGAATGCACATATATTTCATAAGCTGGAACCACTGGAATAAATGGGACAGCCAGGCTCTTCTCTCCTACGGACTTTTTCTTAAGAATCCTCTGTGTAACTCTGATATTGCTTTTCATGTGTTCCCGAAATACCTCCTAACTCATCATCTCCAGCAGCGTCTCCAAAAATGGATTTTCACCAGGATTCTTATAGCTTGCTGCCACAACTCGCTCCTGTTCGTATTTCATTTACGCCATCTCATCAACCAGACACACCTGATTGACATTTTCCGGATCATAGGCAATCTGGACCATATCGCCGATTTTTCGTTTCTCCAACATTTTTTTGTAGTTCCGGCTCACATACCAGAGTCCATAATGATTGATTCCTTTTCTCGACAGGGTGGTTGTTTTTCTGGGATGGCCCAATAAATACAAACGCTCACTGTCAATGGGAATCACCATCCTGTTTCCCTGTTCTTCATGCCAGTTTCAAAGCTTTACTGCGACAGGAAGCGGTTCTGTCTCCTGACAGTTCTGAATAATCCGGCTGCTGTTTAAATGCAAGACGTATTGAATCACAATCTTTGTAAAGTTCTCCAGAGTTAAGACCGTCTGGCTCCGATAATTCACTGCCCACCGCTCCTGTGCGTTCTCTTCAATGACTCCCTTTCCTCTCAGCAGCGGCTTATACTTCTGCTGAATCAGGTCAAATATTTTTTCCACCAGACCTTTTCCATGGCCGCATTGGAAAGGCAGGAAATGATCGCCTGTTCTCCGGCATCCAGCCCTGCATAGATTCCGGCTATTAACTAGGTGGCCGTATCCACTGATTCAAATTCACTTTTTGATCATGCCTCAGGTTTCTCTTCAGGTTTCTGTTTTTGTCCACCCATAGGCCTTCCGCCTCCCATACCGCTCGGGTTAGACTCCGCATTGTCATTGGTGGTCACATTTCCGCCGTTGTTTGTATAGGTTCCATTACAATCCAGTGTAGTATTTCCGTTTCCATTACAAGTAAGATCGAGTGTTCCGCCATTAATAGAAAGGTCCCCATTGGAGTCTATACAATCTCCGTCTGATGTAATGATAATATCCCCACCATTGATTATAATAAAAGCGTTATCATCAGCCGCAAATTGTTCGTCTCTGCCGCCAAAGCCAGAATTGTCTGTGCCGCCAGCGGCATTGAAACCATCATCATGTGCAGTAATGTCAAAATCGCCGCCATTCACAGTGACAGACAGGCCCTCGATTCCTTCATAGCAATAGGGGATGGAGAATGTTCCGTTTTGAATGAGCACCCCATCATCAGAGTGCAGCGCATCATCTCCGCTGGAAAGCGTAAATTCACCACTGGTTACTGTGAGAACTCCGGCGCTATGGATGCAATCATCAGAACTGTCTATTGTAAATACACCGCCGTTGACTGTCAGCGCGCCATCGGCTTTCATGCCCTTCTGGCTGACCAAGTCAGCTGCCTCCCCTGTTTCTGAGTTCGCTGCTTCAGATGACTGTACCTCCTCGACAGGCTGAGCAGGCAGGTTCGCAGGCTGTCCGTTTCCTGAATCATCAGGCTGTCGTGGAGGTTCCTCTCCGTTGTCCGGCCGTTCTCCCTGCGGAGGATTTCCCGGCAGTCCACTCTGACCTCCAGGAACAAAGTTGTCTTCTGCAGGCATAGTAACAGAAGCACTTCCTTCTCCTGTTGTTAAATCAAAGTCTCCTCCGTCCACCTGCAAATCCCCACTGGCGCTAATGGCATCTCCTTGAGTGTTGATCGTATAGGTTCCGTCCTTGATATACAAAAAGCCTTTGGTTGTATCTTCGGTGTTTTCTGCATGAAACCCGTCTTTACCTGATGTGATTTGGAATGTACCTCCGGCAACTGCCAGACTATCCTTCCCCACCAGGCCATGCTCTGCGGCAGTAACAAAGTAGCTGCCATCTGTAACGGTCAATTCGTCCTTGGACACTACTCCGTGCCCTGCCTGTGCATTGACAGAAAGGCTTCCGGAGCCATTAAGCGTGAGGTCAGTCTTGGAAAATATCACTGCATCAATGTTATTCTCATCTATAGCAGCATAGGCACCGCCATTTGTCAGGGTGTTATCCGTTCCTTCTGCCAAGGTAACAAAAACCTTATCTGCGTTTAGAGAATAGATAGCAGCAGAATTGGCGCTTGTGATGTCCACGCCTGACAGGACGATCTGTACCTTGTCTGTGTCATCGGCATTTACCAGAATCTGTCCATCGTCCAGTGTTCCGGAAACAAGATAAGTCCCCTCGTCGAGCAGGGTAATGCATGACCCATCGATGGAAACCGCATCAGAGTCACAGGAAATCGTTTCTCCTTCCAGTTCAATGCTGATAGCGGTACTTTCATCATAATCGCCGCTCAAATCCCGTTCACTGAATAAAGATGCTGTATCAATGATTGTCTCAAGCTTGGTTGCAGCTGCATTATCTGAGTTCGGGCTGCTGTTTTCCTTTGTGGTTTGGCAGCCGTTAAGTAATATTGCAGCACAGAGTACCGGTGCAATTATTTTTCTCTTCATAATATGTATCTCCTTTATTATAGTCTGGTTATACCAGTTTCCTGTTGGCATATGGAAATTTCCAAATTTCCGTTGCGTTGGCGCAGAGCATTAATCAAATCTCTCTCCTGATCAATATTTTTGAGAGTGAGGTCGTAAGTCAGTTTGAACAAACTGCCCATATTCGTGGTTTTGACTTGCTTCAGCTCCGACTGGGTCACATACTGTTGGAAAACAGAATCAAATACACCCGTATAGTCTAAATCTTCCGGGATCGTAATGTACAGTGTTCGGCAATGGAGGACGCTGTTTCTGCCGGCAAATCTGCCCCCATGGTACACCATCGTAACACTTCCCATAATCAGGGCGAACAGTATCGCATATCCAAGATATCCCATGCCCGCCATCAATCCTACCCCCATGGCAACAAAAATCGCTCCAATTTCTTCGGCAGAACCGGGTGCAGAACGAAAGCGTACTAAGCTAAAAGCACCGGCAACTGCCACGCCGGCCCCCACATTTCCATTAACCATCATGATCACTACACATACTACTGTCGGCAATGTGGCTAGCGTAACGGCAAATCCAACACTCGTCCGGGTGCGCCACAGCATCATAGCACACAAAATAAGACCAATGACTAAGGATACTCCCACACACAGCAAAAACTCCCATAAAGCAATCGTTGTAACTAATTCATTACCAAAAACTCCATTAAAAATCATTTCAAGCATATCGTCTCACTCCTATGTCTTTTTGATCCAACATTATTTTATACGCTGTACCGTATTTAGAAAAAGATGTCTTGTATAGCCCGATGTCCGTCAATAGGCGAACCATCCAAAGCGGAATTGCCCCTGGTGCTTTCAGTTCCATGAGCACCTGATTATCATTCAGCAATGGGGTTCCCCATGGTTCAGAATCCAGTGTTAATGCATCGGTTCGAAATCGAATGGCTTCGTCAAAAGTGATTCGTAACCCGCCTCCGGCTTCCTTCCAGGAATCTCGTTCATAGGAAAGGTATACCCGCGGTTCCAAATCGGGATAGAAATGCATCGCATAGTCGACTTCTCCGCCAATCTGAGTGTCTGGCCAAGAAATTTCTCCGTTTAAACAGCTCAACGCCTGACCATATGGTAAAGTGAGACGCCGTTTATATACAATGGAACGATATTTCTTTTTCAGTTCCATAAAAACGGGGCGTGTATCATCTGCACGTCCATAACTGCGCAAACGTAACTTTTCTTTGTAGACCGGTTTCTCCAAGCTCCGTCGAATAAGCCGGAAATCGGGTGTATCCAGATAAAGGTTTCTGATAGAGCTATGGCTGTATTCATCTGGAATCAGACGTTCGCCAGCGCTTATCAAAAGCCGGGTTTGCTGCTCTTTGGTTAAAAGGTACTTGAATTCATATCTTTGAAAGAATGTTTCTTTTTTCACTGAATATCTCCTCCTTTACTTTGGATAGTATTTTTGATAGCATAGTCAGTATAAAATGCGAACCATAACTGAACTTAAAATTTCCAAAACTTTATTAAGGAGGAATGAAATTGCGAATTTTATTAGCAGAAGATGAGCGCTCTCTATCTCGGGCAATAACCGCCCTATTAGAGCGGAACAATTACTCTGTAGATGCTGTATACGACGGTGCAGAGGCATTGGATTATTTGGCTGCCGGTAATTATGATGCACTGATTTTGGATATTATGATGCCTAAAATGGATGGTATGGAGGTGCTGCGCCATCTGCGGAGACAAGGCAACTCTATTCCTGTGTTATTGCTTACTGCAAAATCAGAGGTGGCTGACAAGGTGCAGGGACTTGACAGCGGAGCAAATGACTACCTTACCAAACCGTTTGCAACAGCAGAACTACTAGCCCGCCTTCGAGTTATCACCAGACAGAGTGTTCAGCTTAGCAGCCGTCTGACCTTTGGAAATCTTTGTTTGGATCAGACGACATTTGAGCTGTCTTCCCCTGTTGGCAGCTTCCGGCTGGCAAATAAAGAATATCAAATGATGGAACTTCTTATGCGTCATCCCCGCCAAATCATTCATACCGATCGGTTTTTAGAACGGATTTGGGGATATGACAGTGAAGTGGATGTATCGGTTGTATGGGTTTATATTTCTTATCTCCGGAAAAAGCTTTCTGCCCTTCATGCAGATGTTCAGATTAAGGCAAACCGCAATGCCGGCTATTCCTTGGAGGTTCTATCATGATTCACAAGCTTCGTATGAAATTTATTGCTGTCTCTATGCTCTCCTTAACTCTGGTATTATTCGTGATATTAGGCGGTATCAATATCATGAGTTACCAAAAAATACTCCGGGATTCCGACCATATCCTAAGCTTACTCAGCGAAAACAGAGGACGGTTCCCCCAGCAGCCTCTGCCATTTGACGAAGGTACGCCAAAACCGGATCGTCCGCTTATGCCGGAACACGAACTTTCTCCGGAGACGCCGTTTGAATCCCGTTTTTTTTCGGTTCTGCTAAATGAAAGCGGACAGGTAATTGAATGTGATACCGGACAGATCGCTGCTATCGACGAAGCAAGTGCTGGTGAAGTTGCTAAAAAAGTATGGAATACCGGAAGATCTCATGGCTTTCAAGGTGATTATCGTTATATCCGCATTACTGAGGATGAGGGTGTTCGACTTATTTTTTTAGACTGCGGACGAATTTTATCCAATTTTCATGCCACCTTACTTGCCAGCATATTAGTAGCACTGACAGGATTACTCGCTGTATTATTGCTGCTGGTTATTTTATCCGGACGCATTGTACGCCCTGTGGCTGAAAGTTACGAAAAGCAGCGCCGCTTCATCACAGATGCAGGGCATGAGCTAAAAACACCTCTTACGATTATTGGTGCAGATCTGGACTTAATTGATTTGGAGTTGCCTGACAATGAATGGCTTACAGACATCCGCCGTCAAACCAAACGGCTGACAGACTTAACACAGGATCTCATATATTTATCATACATGGAAGAAGAAAAGCCGCCGATTCAGCGAATAGAGTTTCCAATTTCCGATGTGACAGAAGAAACTGCCCAATCTTTCATGGGACTTTCAAAAAATCAAGAAAAAGTTCTTGAACTGGATATACAACCCATGCTTTCATGGACAGGTGATGAAAAAGCGTTCCGGCAGCTGCTGTCCATCCTGTTGGATAATGCTTTGAAATACACTCCAGGCAGAGGACATATTTTTGTATCGCTAAAAAAAGAAGGACACGTTCTGCGCTGTACTATTTCTAATACGATTGAGCAGGCCATCTCCCCTGATTCGCTAAAGCGGTTGTTTGACCGATTCTATCGCACCGATCATTCCAGAAACAGCCAGACTGGCGGCTATGGTCTTGGACTGTCGATTGCAAAGAGCATTGTCAGCAGTCACAAGGGGAAAATACGGGCGTATTGTCCAGAACCGCATATACTGGCTATTTGTGTCGAATTTTTGATATGATATAAAACATGCATGGAAATAGTAACCTGTGTTTTTTACATTTTTCTCTACAAACGGAAGCAGATGTGCACAGTATTTGAAAAAATATCAGGTATTTTCTAAAGCATCCAAAAAATTACGCTATCAGCGATTAAAGTACCTGCCTTTTTCAAAATTGAGATGACTACACAATGTATTTTTCAATAGCTTCCTTCAGTTTCTCAAAACAATAACCTGTCCACTTAACGAGGTATTTCACAAGTCTAGTGAGGATATATACCTGTCCATTTAGCGAGGTCTTGCATGGTATAATAACTCCAAAATGCAGCTGTGCTGCGCACATCTGCCGCTGCCTTTGGCAGCTAAAACATTTTGTCGTTACCATATCAGGTGAAAACAAATGCCTGCTTCTCAGCCGCTTGTTTTCCTCCTGATATGCTATAATAAATTATAAAGAAGTAAGCATGTTATTATTTATTCGATTTTCGCTTAATTCAACATAAGCACCTATTCATGTCGTTCCTTTACTTTCTTTTTTTCTATATAATAAAACCATCAAATAAAGGAGGCAGCGCCATGAATACAGATAAAATTTACGCAGAACACCTTGCTAATGAGTATGCACCAAAGGACGATTCCAAAGTGATTGCCCTTCGCAAGTTGGATGCCAGAGCAAAGTTACCCGCAACCATCTTCACCTATACTTTTGGTATCTTCTCCGCCCTCATCACCGGAATCGGAATGTGCCTGTCTATGGATGTGATTGGCAACGGCAGTATCACAATGTTCGTTCTCGGCGTTGTAATCGGCATTATTGGTTTGGTTGGGATAAGCGTCAACTACCCAATTTATAAAAAAATGCTGGTTCACGGTAAACAAAAATATGCTTTTGAAATCATGGAATTAGCAAAGGAAATCAGCGAGGAATAAGTTTATGAAGAAAGCAAAGGTGATTTTATATCAGCTGATTCATCCGGGAAAGCGGATTTTATATATCCTTCCACCGTTTTTTTGCCATACTTATTTTCATCTTTGCAGCCAATCAAGAGGACAGTGTTGCGGCATATCTGATTTTTGCACTGTCTGCATATTCCCTAACAATCCTGTTTGCCTCCTTACCGTCACTGGCAAGGCGGCTTAAACAGGTAAAAGAAAAATCCCTGGAGCCATAGCAAACTAATCAGAAAAATTTCCTCTGCAGATTTCGGGAAACAGTATTTGAACGACCATCTATTTCGGAGCAGCATTAGCATCTACCAGGGAATGGCAGTCAATTTTGCCTATATGCTGTTCCGGTTTGTAACTGTCGCTCAATACCGTTCTGTGTGGTTTTTCTCAATGGCGGTTTACTATCTGGTGCTGTGTATGATGAAGGCATATCTTGTATTCAATATGATGATTCTGTCAGTCATAAACCTTATAAAGTTTCAGAAAATGGGCAGTCCCATTATGTCGGCAGCGAAAGTGCTGAACTTTGTATCTGCCTTGATGTCTGCCCTCGGTTTACAGACGGCTATGATTTCCCGCTTTTCTTTTGAGGGGGGAAGAATACCAGAAAATGATGAATCCTTAACGGGTTCGGCTGTGTTTGCCACAGTCATGGTTACAGTTATTATTATGTATATTCGTTCATCAAAATCAAAAGAGGTGATGGAACCTGATGAAAAAATCTGAAAGTAAATACTTTAATACTGCTGTCCGAATGGATCAGGCATTTCTGAAACTTCTGGAAAAGAAGGATATGGAATATATCACGGTAAAGGAGCTTTGCGAAACAGCTGGTGTCAATCGCTCCACCTTCTATCTGCACTACGAAACCATTGGTGACTTGCTGGCGGAAAGTGTACAATACATGAACCAGCAATTTCTGAAACACATGGGGCTGCATGCGAAAAGTTTTGTTTCAAAAATCCGGGAATGTCCTCTGGATAAATTATATCTGGTTACACCCACCTACCTAATGCCTTATCTGGAATATATCGAACAGAATAAGCGCTTGTTCCGTACTGCGTTAAAAAACTCCAGTTCCCTTCATCTGGACGGAACTTACAAACGTGTAGTGGTCAAGCATTTTTGTAACACTTTGTTCGAAAAATTCACCCAACATATCTAGCTTCAAATGGTGTTTTCCAATTATTGTATGAATGAGGGCGGACATAATTATACCATACATACACATAGCGGTTTAGTGCTTCATCTAAGCTGGCTGCATCA
>JBKUOG010000003.1:0-144047 GCA_046957575.1 Lachnospiraceae bacterium
GTTCTGCTGTAAACTGACTCCCCTTCATAATACCAGTATTGGTCGCTGATGCAGTTCCAGCATCCCGGAACCTGAACCTTTTCCAACTGGGAAAAGTCCAGGTCTGCAGGGGTGGCTCTTTTCTGCTCATCTCTTCCAAAAGGCTGATATAATTTTTTTCTGGTAACAGTGCGAAACACATCCGGCGTAAATCCCCATACCCCATCCAGCTTTTCGGCTGGCCGGTTGTAGTACCCCAAAAGCGTTTCCCACTGCAAATAGGGGATCTGGTTTTTGGCATCAAAATCCAGATTTAAAATGTCATCATAATCTTCTTTCATTCGATTCATTTCTCATTTTCCTCCAATTTTTACTATCTGATTCGTCATCCCTTTACGCTTCCTGCTGCGATTCCATCCATGACTTTTCTCTGGGTCAGTAAAAATACCAGTACAACTGGCAGAGAGATAGCGGTAGAAAGCGCTGCTGTCATAGATAAATCCACTCCCAGGTCTGAATTTAAATTGACCAGCATAGCCGCCATGTTGTACGTGCTCATATCTTTGGAAAGCATCAGCACTGGCAGCCACAGGCCCCAGCTTGACAAAAAAGAAATCAATGCAGCTGTAGTAAACACCGGATACATAACCGGAGCTACAATCTTAAAAAAGATTCCAAATTCCGAAGCCCCGTCAATGGTGGCCGCCTCAATGAGGTCATAGGGCAGGGACTGAAAAAAATTCCGGAATAGAAAGAACGGCAGTGCCGCTCCCCAGGCCCCTGTAGAGGATGCCAGAATGATCCCCCAGAAATTGCCAGTCCCGTAAAGTTTTAACTGCACCACCATTACATACAGCGGAATCAGCAGCAGAACTGCTGGATACATCAGACTGACCGTAAAAGAACTTTCTATTAAGCGGAAACCCAAAAGATCTTTTTTACGGTAAAGGGCATATCCCCCTAATGAGGTAGCAAGCACAACTAAAAGTGTGCTTCCCACAGCAATGATAATACTATTTTTAAAATAATGCCAGAGCGAATTGCCGGACAGAGTTAAAATTCCCTGCCATCCGGTTAACACCCATTTTTCAGGCAATAAAGACAATGGATTTTGAATTAAATCCTGATTGGTTTTAAAAGAGCCGAACAGCATCCACAAAAACGGATAAATCATAATAAACGATACTATGGCAAGCAATAAATAAATCAAGACTGTAACTGCTTTATTTCTTTTCATTGAAACACCTCCCTAATCCGGAACCTGCCGCAGTCAGCAGTGCAATCATCAAAAACAGGAATGTGGCAATGGCTGTAGCAGATCCGAAGTCCATCTTTTCGTATTTGCTGTACGCATAATACGAAAGGAAATTTGTCGCATAGTTTGGTCCGCCAAATGTAATGATTCTGGATACCGTATAGGTCTTTAAAAACTGAATGACCGCATAGGTTCCATTTAATGCAAAAGCTGGTTTTAAAGATGGAAGGGTAATGTAAAAATATGTTTGCCAGGCATTGGCACCATCTGTTGTTGCTGCCTCATACATACTTCTGTCAATCAGCTGATAATTAGTCAAAAAGATAATCGTATATAGTCCTACATGCTTCCACAATTCTACAAATGCCAGAACTCCTATAGCAAGAGGTGCCTCTGTCAGCCATCCTACCGGCTCTAACCCCATAAGTTCCAGCAGACTGTTCATTACCCCGTTGGAATTAAAAAACTGCTTCCAGACCACAGAACTTACTACATCTGGTGTGATAAAAGGGATAAAAATCGCCAGTTTAAACAGGAGTCCGGCCTTTTCATGCAGACCTTTGTGGTTCAATAACTGGGCAAGCACCAGCGCCATTCCGATATTTAAAGGTACGCTGATTACTGTAAATAAGACAGTAACCTGTAAGGAATCCCAAAAGTACGGATCCGAAAACAATTTGATATAATTTTGAAAGCCTACAAAAACCGGCTCTGTCAGGATGGTATTCCCTTTAAAAAACGAGTAATAGATGCTGCTGATCATGGGATAGACACCAAACACAATAGACAGCAGTCCAAACACTCCGATACAGCAATACAGCATCCAATATTTTTTAAGAATTTTCATCTAAATCAACCCCATATTCTGCTGCCGCACTTCTACTGGTTCGCCTCTATCGCGCTTTGGATATTGGCATGAAGTTCTTCTACGCAGGCCCGGATCTCTTCTTCCCCGTTTGCGTTAAACGCCTTCATAAGGCCCTTTTCATACACTTCCAGCAGTTCTGGATAATATGAAAATGCGCCATTATAAGAGTCCACCGGATAAATCGGAATACTCTCGTCAAAGAAAATCTTCTGGTTTTTAGATAATTTATCTTTGTCTACTACACTGTAATCCATACAGGAGCCCATGGTTTCAAAACTGGCCTGCTGTGCAGCTTCTGATAAGCAATATGTAAGATAGATCTTGGCAGCTTCTTTTTCCGGCGCATTCTTCGGCATTGCAATTCCTCTTACTCCGCCTAATAAAAGACCGCTTTCCCGCCCGTCTCCAAACGAAGGCCATGTCGTCACTTCATACTCTCCGACACCGCTGTCTGGTTTATCCCATCCAGCTGCATTCCAGTTTCCTACTCGGAACATACCAACGCTGCCGCTTTGGATCTTGGTATACATTGCTGCAAAATCTTCGTTTATAGCATCTTTGTCCCAGACAGGAGTCTCTCCTGCATAAAGGGCAATAATCTTCTCAAAATATTCTGCATTTTTCTCAATCTGACTTTCTGGAGTACCATTTAACCATACATCTGAAATTCCATTCCCTCCTGTTAAAAACAGATTAAACACCTGCCCCGGATCTGTTCCTAAATGAAGAGTAAACCCGGAAAGACCTGCATTTTCATATTCCTGTCCTAATGCAGCAAAGTTTTCAAATGTATTAGGCAATTTATCCTCTGTCACTTCAACGCCTTCTACATCGGTACGGTATCCTAACCCATTTACGGAACGGTTAATCGGGAATGCAATCAACTGGCCGTCTGCAGAGATAATTTTCCTGTCGCTTTCTGTCACAACTTCATGGTTTGGTGTATTTTCCAAAACCTCATTTAAATCTTCAAAACCGCCTCCGGACTGCTGATGAGTTACTAAAAGACGGGAAGCCTCGTTAAAAATCAGATCAACTCCACCTGTTGTCGTAACGGCCTGGAGTGCCTTTGTTGTTAATGTCGCATTATCAAACGTAATCGCTTCTATTGAGTAGTTCGGATAATCCTTCTGCATTTCTGCTTCTGCAGCTTTAAAGAACGGAAGTCTGGAATCGTTTCCCTCATACCAGATGGTAATTGTTACCGGATCTTCACTGGCAGCTGTATCGCTCTGCTCCTGACTGTTGTCCGCTGAAGAATCCGTTTTTCCCGAATTAGCAGCCTCCTGACTGGCTGAAGCCTGATTATTTGCTCCGCTCTGTCCACAAGCTGTTGTCATGCACATTGCTGCCGCAAGCATTAATGCCATACCTTTTTGTTTTCTCATGTTTTTTCCTCCTTATTCTTAGCATTCTTTTATATGTTTCATTGCCTGTTCCAATTCTACTAAATATACTCCTCGTCTGCCCTCATGGATAGAATCCATTGATACACTCTTTCCATCCAGATTCCAGCGGCAGTGAAGGTCACAGCGAATATCTGTACAATCAGGTTTTGGAGAGTAAAACCTTCCAATTACCATTCCTTTTCCGCTTTCGATATTGTAAAGATATAATGGACGGTAATCCTGCTCATCCTGATAGCCATCTCCAATAATCCATTGTCCATCCGGTGAATAGCTGCAGTGAATATCTTCAAAAAACATCTTCTTATCAAAGATTCTGTATTCCTGACTTTCGTCTTTTAATTCATATAAGCCGTCTCCTGCCCCACAGTCTGCATAAATCAAAAGCTTTCCCTGTTTTCCCCAATAGTAGTGGGATGCGTAGGTATAATTTCTTAACTTGTAAATATTTCCCTGCAAATCACTGGTACCCAATCCTGTTTTCCATTCTTTTCCTTCTTCCGGGAAATATCTTACCAGGAAAAGGAACCGGTTGGATTCCCGATTAAAGGTAATATGGTTGATTGTAATTTTCCAATCTATTTTCTGACCATCCTTATAATTATAAAGTTCTGCCAACTGCTCATATGAAATAATCTGATTGCTTGTTCCTGTTTCCATATTTACCAGGAACACACCATCTTCTGCCGGAGCATTTACATTCTTCCATGGATCTTCTATATTGCAGTATCCATAACCGGGACGGAAATCATAAATACGATTCATATTTACAGATAATCCCCATTTCCCATCTGGAGAAATATTTGCCACCGGCCTGTCCATATAGCGCACTGTGTTATTTTTCAATTTTTTTATCACAGCCTTGTACTTACCGTCTTGGAAAACATTGTAGATGATTTCATCACTATTTGCCGGATTCCAGGAAAGCATAGCACCCTGTTGAAAATTCCATGCTTTTGTCTGTGCGAACTGAATAAATTCCCTGGTCTCCATATTAATAACACCAAGCTGGCACACCTCACCCGCTTTTGGAAGCCTGTCCATAAATAGAACCCGATGACATAAATGAAACTTTTTTTCAGGATGGAATGCCAGATTATCATAATAACCGTAGAAGTAATACCCTTCATCATCTGGCGAAATTTTCTTCACCTGTATGAGTTCCCCATTCAAAATCCCTTTCATTGTATTTTCTCTCCTTTTTTATATTGTATCGAATTTTCGCCTTGCCTTTTCTTGATTTTTTTGCATTTTTGCCTTATTATTAGATATACAGCAAATTTATATAGGAAATTTATATATTTTTTGCAGTTTTTCCATTCATCTTTATGACTTTATGACAATTATATCGGATCTGCATTTGCCTTTCAATTCACAATTTTCCCATATAATTGTAAAATCAGACCACTACTCTAAGGAGGCCTCTATGGAACGTTTTGATATGTTTACTGGCGCTATGATTCCATTATCCTCTCCTCTTCGGGTAATCCACGTAATTAAGCGCCCGCCCGATTTTCATTTACGTCTTCACAGTCATAATTTTTACCATGTTATTTTTGTAACAGCAGGAATTTTAGAAGTTATTTTAGATGGGCAGTCCTATTTTGTGCATGAAAACCAGGCAGTCATTCTCCCACCCTCTATTCCTCACAGCTTACATTCAAAAAAAGGATATAGTCAAATCGGAGTTGACATCTTAAACCAAAAAGAAAGGGAAGAACTATGCAGTTTAATCTGCCAAATCTTCCCAACTGGTTTTTCGATCGTTAATATGAATATGCTTCCAGCTAAATATGAAGAGCTTATTAAATCTGTTCGTGATTTAACCCGCCTGAATCTGCTGCGGCTGCAAAACAGCGCAGAATCCCTGGTTCTTTCTTTTTTAGAACAGGCAACTGATTCTTCTAACAAAAATTTCCGAGAACGTTTTTTAGATATGGTGGTACAAGATGAATGTTTAAATCTTACTCTTTCTGATATGTGCCGTCATTTAGATCTCAGCAAGACTCATCTGGAACGCTTAGTACGCGAAGAGTTCGGATGCGGTGCAATAGAATACTATCATAAGCTTAAATTTATGAAAGCCTGTTTTCTGCTTCAAAATACGGATGTCCCTATTCGAGTGATCAGCGAACAGCTCAAATTCTACGATGAAAGCCATTTTACCCGTTTTTTCAAAAAGCAATGCGGCCAGACCCCCTCTCAGTACCGAAGCAATTCCAGGACGCCAGTTACCATCTGAAAAGGAATGTAAAAAAGTACAATTACAGTTGTATTTTTCTTTCTTTCTGAATATAATAAAAGTGTGAGGATATGCCACTAATTTTTAATAAAAATGTGATTATATAGCACAAAATTTCTAATAAAAGTGTGAGGAGTGGGTTTATGGAACGATTTATCTTAAAAAATTTATTGGACTGGAAGAATTCTCCCTATCGCAAGCCTCTGATCCTGAAGGGTGTACGTCAGGTAGGAAAAACATGGATTCTGAAAGAGTTTGGTAAACGCTATTATGAAAATACCGCTTATTTTAGCTTTGATGAAAACGAAGAATACAAACAGTTCTTTGAGACAACCAAGGACGTAAATCGTATCTTACAAAATCTTATGCTGGCCAGCGCTCAGAAAATTGTGCCGGAAAAAACCCTCATTATCTTTGACGAGGTACAGGACTGCCCAAAGGTTATCAACTCCATGAAGTATTTCTGCGAAAATGCTCCGCAGTATCATATTGCCTGTGCCGGTTCCCTGCTGGGCATTGCTCTGGCAAAGCCTTCCTCTTTCCCGGTCGGTAAAGTCAACTTCATGCAGATTGATCCTATGACCTTTTCAGAATTTCTGATTGCTAACGGTGATGAAAATCTTGCTGCTTATCTGGAAAGTACAGACACGATTGAACCAATTCCCGATGCATTTTTCAATCCTCTGTATGAAAAATTAAAAATGTACTATATCACTGGCGGTATGCCAGAATCTGTACTGATGTGGACGGAAGCCCGCGATATTTCTGCTATGCAGGAAGCCTTATCCGGTATTATCGCTGCTTATGAACGGGACTTTGCAAAGCATCCCGATGTCAGAGAGTTTCCAAAAATATCTATGGTCTGGAAATCCATCCCTTCCCAGTTGGCGCGGGAAAATAAAAAATTTATCTATAAAGTTGTCAAAGAAGGGGCACGAGCCCGTGAATATGAGGACGCTCTGCAATGGCTGGTAGACGCCCGACTGGTGCATAAAATCTACCGCAGTTCTGCTCCAGGCCTTCCGATGGCTGCTTATGATGACTTATCTGCATTTAAGATTTATCTGGTCGACGTTGGCCTGCTTCGCCGCCTGGCACAGTTGACTCCTACAGCTTTTGGAGAAGGCAATCGCCTGTTTACAGAATTCAAAGGCGCACTGACTGAAAACTTTGTACTGCAGACGTTAATCACACAGTTTGAAGTAGTTCCCCGCTACTGGACACAAAGTAATCCTCCTTACGAGGTAGATTTTCTAATCCAGCGTGAGAATGATATTTTCCCTGTTGAGGTCAAATCCGAAGCCAATATATCCAGCAAGAGCCTTAAAAAATTCAAGGAGCTGTTTTCTGACAAGGTTAAACTCCGCATCAGGTTCTCTCTGGATAATCTGAAACTAGATGATGATGTGCTGAATATTCCTCTGTTTATGGCAGATCAGACGGATCGATTGATTGGATTAGCCTTGGATTCTCAAAAGAATTAGCTTCACATCGCTTTTAGGCATTATAAAATTCAACGTAATAGAGGGATGCCAAACCGCATCCCTCTCATCCTTACATATATTGACTTAAAATACTGAGTACAATTCCCATTCCAGCAGGAATAGAATCCAAATCCACCCACTCTTCTCTGGTATGGGCTCCGCCGCCTCTTATCGTACCGATGGTGTTGGCAAGCATTCCCATTGAAAGGGGGATGTTTGCGTCGGTCGAACGAGGGGCAAAGTCCATTTCTCCATCGTAAAATTCCCGAATGCAGGCCACATTCTGTTTCGTCCAGTTTTCCAGTTCTGTCCGGTCAAACTCTCCGGCTCCCGGCCGGATTCCTAAAATCTCCACATTGACCTTTTTTCCCTGCCTGCGGAATTTCTCAATTACCTGCTGGAACTTTTGTTCCATTTCGTTTAGGCACTTTTCACTGCAGGAACGGTATTCATAAAGCAGCACTGCTTCCTGGGGAATGGAATTGACCGTAGTTCCTCCTGTTATCTTTCCCACATTGTAAGTAGTAACTTCCTCTGCAGGCGGTTCGATCTGATACAAATCGTCGATGATCTGTGCCGCAATATGAATAGCGTTATCCCTGCCAAAATTCTGGTAAGAATGGCCGCCTTCGGTCTGGATCTGAATCCGGTACCGGTGGGAACCCACTGGTATGCTGGTGCAGGCAGACAGATAACAGTCAAAGGAATAAAACGCCCGAATCCGGTTTCCGTAATTATTAAAAATCTCTTTGCATCCCTTTAAATTTCCCAGTCCTTCCTCACAGGAATTTGCCACTATCATAATCCCTGTTTTCAGCTGGTGGGAATGATGCACCAGAAACTTTGCACCCATCATTAAGTTTACCAGATTTGCGGTATCGTCTCCAATTCCAGGAGCTGATAAGATGTTTCCCTTTCTCGTCATGGGAAGTTCTTCCAAATCATCAAATACCACGTCGGTGTGAGCCATCAGCACAACGATGTCCTCATACTTATCGCAGTTAAATTTGCAGATAACATTTTGTGCTTCATCAATCCAGACTTCATTACAGCCTGTTTGCTCAAACCACTTTTTACAAAAGGCTGCTCTTTTTCCTTCCTTATGACTGGGCGCCGGAATCTTTCCCAATTCTTCCAGAAGCGCGATGGCTTCTTCCTTATGCTGCTCGATAAACTCGTTTATTTGTGCTTTTTCCATGATTCCATCTTCTCTCTATACCAGGGTTTTCCCCATCTCTATGACAGTTCTTCCCCGTTGCTTTCCATGCATTTCTGATACCAGTAAAAGGAATCTTTTTTCAACCGTTTCTTGCTTCCTTTTCCTTCATCATCCTGGTCCACATAGATGACGCCGTACCGTTTGCTCATTTCCATTGGACCGCAGGAAACAATGTCAATGAATCCCCACATAGTATAGCCGATTAAATCTACACCGTCAATGACTGCCTCTTTCATCTGCTGGATATGGGCTTTCAAATACTCAATTCGATATGGGTCATGGATAGAACCATCTGCCTCTAATATGTCTTTTGCACCCAGACCATTTTCTGCCACAAATACGGGAAGCTGGTAGCGGTCATAGATCTGATTCAACGTAATCCTAAGACCTGTCGGATCTTTCTGCCAGCCCCATTCGCTGGTCTCTAAATAAGGATTTTTGTTTGCCATAATCAAATTGCCGCTGGTCTTTTCCCATCCCTGTTTTGTTGTGGAAACCTGGGAAAAATAGTAAGAAAATGCAGTAAAATCTATGGTATTTTCTTTCAGAAGTTCATCATCTCCCTGCTCTTTCTGAATCTGGATGTTCTCCTTTTCAAAGTATCGATCCATATAGGCAGGATAACTTCCTCTCGCCATTACATCCAGGTAAAACCAGTTGGAATACTGATCATCCAAAATCATCTGCATCACGTCATCTGGATGACAAGTTGCCGGATATGTAGTAAATCTGGCAATCATACCTCCTATCATAGAACCTGGAAGCATTTCATGTCCCAGCTTTACCGTTAAAGCATTGGCAATAAACTGATGATGCAGGCATTGGAAAATTGCATTTACATAATTTTCTTCCTGATCTTCTACCAGGCACACCCCATTATATGGATTAAACCGTCCTGCATTAAATTCATTAAATGGAAGCCAGTAGTCTACCAGATCTCCCAGATTTTCAAATAAGGTTTTGGCATATCTTACATAGAAATCTACCGTTTTTCTATTTTTCCATCCGCCATATTCCAGTACAAGATGAATCGGAATATTGTAGTGAAGAATGGTAGCGAATACTTTGATTCCGTACTTTTTACACTCTCCAAACAAGTCTTTGTAAAACTGGATTCCCTCCTCATTCGGAGTTTCATCATCTCCATTTGGATAAATTCTTGCCCAGTTAATAGAAGTTCTTAATACCTTGATTCCAAGCTCATGGAATAAGCGGATATCCTCTTTGTACGTATGGTAAAAATCAATTCCCCATCGAAATGGATAATGGACAATATCCAGATCCGTTAACGCTTTCTGAAACTTCGCGTCGTTCATACGCCGGTTTTGATACATGGCCCGCTCTTCTTTCGTCCATGCCGCATCAAAATATCGTAAATCCTGGGTATCTAATCCCTTTCCTCCCTGATTATAAGCACCGTCTGCCTGCGATGCGGCAATGGCTCCTCCCCATAAAAAATCTTTTGGAAATCCTGTTCTCATAATGCCCTCCTAATTTTCTTTTTTTGTCAGTACAAAGGAAATTGCAAAGGATGTTCCCCAGGCAATCGCCATTACAATTAATAACATCCAGAAATTGTTTCCAGAATCCATATAAGTAGCAAGACTGGTAATTCCAGGCATAGAAAATGCATACGTAACAACTCCCAGCATCACTGCCGCTGCTCCGGCAATGGCTCCTCCCGCCATCGCTGCAAATAAAGGTTTTTTCTCTGGCAGGGCAATGCCATATAATGCCGGTTCTGTAATTCCCAGAATGCAGACCAATCCTGTAGAAACCGCTGCTGACTTTCTCTCTCCCGATTTCATTTTCAATGCATAAGCAAGTACTGCACCGGAAACTGCCAGATTGGAATAGAAAAAGTTTGGAAGCATATAGTCATAGCCTAGTGTCGACAGATTCTGAAGTTCTACAGCAGACCAGCCTTTAATTCCGAAAATAATGGTCAAAGGAATAATTCCGCAGAACAAAGCACCTGCTAATGGACCTGTGTGGGTAAACAGCCAGGAAAATCCTCCTGTCATGCCTTTTGCAATCCAGTTTCCAAGGGGTGCTGCAAATCCTAAAAACAACGGCGCTGCAATTAAAAATGATAATGCTCCTGAAAAAACAATCCGCAGATTTTTAGGCATATGCTTATCAATTACATGGTAAATTACAGAAAAAATCCAAACGGATAAAATTACAGGAAAAATGGATCCTTTATAGTTATAAGCCGGAATGGTAAATAGTCCGAACTGATAGCCGGTAATCCCCTCTGCAGGAGATAAAAATGTAGAATACATTAAAATTCCTGCTGTCATAATTCCGAAAATTTCTTTTACTTTAAACCGCTTCGCTGCTGCATATCCGATAATAAATGGCATAAAGTAAAATGGCGCGTCTCCTACTGCATTCAGAACAGTAATCATATCGGATTCAGAAGAAACCAGTCCGATTGCAGTCAAAAGCGCAATAATTCCCTTAATCATACCGCCTGCTACGATGGCGTATAGTCCAGGAGTTACACAGGAAGCCAGAGTATTTAATCCTTTTGTCAGTAAATTCTGCTTTTTCTCTTCTATTTTCTCTCCTGCCGGTTCCGGATCGATCTCTCCGCCATTTTTAATTCCCGAAATTTCCAGAAAATCTGCATATACCTCTGCTACTGTGGTCCCTACTACACACTGAATCTGACCGCTTGACTCAATGACCTTTAACAATCCACTGACCTGATTTAATTTTTCCATATCCACCAGTTCCCGATTAACTGGAACAATCCGCAAACGGGTAATACAGTGAAATACATTTTTAATATTGCTCTTTCCACCGACAGCCTCTAAAATCTCTGAACACATCCTGCCGTACTCATAGTTTGATAGTTCCTTCATGTTCTGCACCCCTTCTCCTTCTTTTGACGTTTCACTCCATAGTACTGTCTTTTATGCGCATGAGACTTTCTATGTACTTATCATATTGAAAAGTCCTCTTCTTTTCAATCTCCTGATAAAATATATTGACTGACGAAACTTAATATCTTAATATACTCTTGAGGTGAGTATATGAACTTTGCAGAATTAGACAATTTTTTATTTCGCTATACAGAATCGGAAATTAAACATAAAAAAGCTGGAGAGCCCCGATTGTCGGAACGCTACCAGCTGATTCCCAAAACCTCTTTTCAGGATCGGGAGGTCTATCTGTTTTCTTTTCAAAGTATTTTAGAAAACAAACTCATATGTGTCCACAAAGAATCCCGCTTTACCTATATTCCAGAACACATTCATACCGTCATTGAATTTGTATATGTATACTCCGGTTCCTGTGTACAGATAATAAGCGGAGAGCGGATTGAAATGCACCAGGGCGATATTTGTATGCTGGATACCAACGTTCCTCACAGCATCGAATATCTTGGAGACTCTGATATTATTATTACCATTGAAATGCGGCGGGAATACTTAACTCATGGTTTTTTATCCCGTCTGGGAGATTACGGCATCATCAACACATTTCTGATTGGCACCCTTTCTCTTAATGCTGCTCACGACCAATATTTGATTTTCCAAAAGCAAGATGATAACCAGATTCATGCGGTTATTCAAAATATTCTCTGCGAATATTATTTTCCTGAATTCTGCAGCGAAAAAATGATTGATGCTTATATGAGCCTGTTATTTTGCAATATATTGAGACAATACAAAAACCAGCAGTTTTCTTATGGAGAAAAGGACGGACAAAAAATTATGGAAATCCTCCACTATATTGAAGATAACTGCTTAACTGCTACCTTGCAGGAAACTGCAGACCATTTTGGATTTCATCCCAATTATCTGAGCAATTACATAAAAAAAGCTGCCGGACACTCTTTTAAAGAGCTAATTATCCAGCAGCGAATGAATCAGGCCTGTTTCTATCTTTCCAATACCGACCTGCCAATTTATGAAATTGCGAATAAAATCGGATATGACAATTTGGGATTTTTCTATAAAAAGTTTGAATCCCTCTATAAGATGACTCCTAATCTGTACCGCAGAATGAAGTCAGACCCCTTATCCTAGTCCTGGAACCAGGCATTTACCAGATTACAGCAAATCCCGGATTCTTTTCTAACTTGAGCGGACTATTGGTTCTTACGTATCTGGTCAGCAGTTCCGGCATCTCGTCGGCTCCTCTCCATAGAACCGGACAGTCTCTTAACATCTCATATCCTCCGGTTCCGCTGGCCCGGTAATTACTGGTTACCAGCTTATATTTTCTGGTTCCAAGAGGCATTCCGTCTGACTTTGTCAGATGGACAACTCTCTGGCCCACAGGTTTTCTTAAATCAAAAGTATAGGAAATCCCTGCATAAAAATCATAATTATAATGTTCGATTTTTGGCTTTAAAAATTCGTCCGATATTGCAGGACTGCCATTTTCCAGGGTAAAATAAGAAGCACACCGCTCCAAAGCCTGTCGGATAGCCATTTCATCCACTTCCATTACCACCAGGGTATTGGCAAACAGGTAGGCCGCGCAGATTTCCCGCATAGTAACCTCTTTTTGCAGTCCAACAGGGTCATTTCCCAGGCTGGTACAAGAAAAATCCGCTCCGGTTTCTTCCAGCTGCACTTGATTAAATAAAGCCGCTATATAACTTCCGGTAAGGGCAGCAGACAGCTTTTCTTCCGGATTAACGGCTTCTGCCAGTTGGCCCACTGGCTGATCCAGCCACATCTGCACCGCCTGTTCCATTGGCAGAAGGGACTGATACGGTTCTTCTTTATGAACGCCGGTTATCGGTTCCAAAAAAGACTGTATCCGCATCTGTTTCTCTTCCAGAGATCCGGTCAGGCGGATAAATTTCTCTGCATTGGCAGGCGGCTGGACTATCCAGGTTCCGGAAATTTCCACACCTGGCTGTGCAATATGCTGATGACCGGTTAAGAGGATATCAAAATCCAGTTCTCTTGCAATCCGGCAGGCAATATTTTCTCCGCTGTCTGACAAAACAGCTCCGGTTTCTGCATCTTCTTCCAGACCGCCATGGTAAATACAGACCGTTACGTCACAGGATTCTTTTAGATGGGAAATCGCCTCTTTTGCAGCCAAAAAAGCGTCTGTAACCTTAATTTTTTCCAAATTTTCCGGCTGCTCCCAGACATTTACAAAGTCGGTTACAATGCCGGTAATTCCGATTCGGAGACCGTTTTCCAGCACGTGAATCTGCTCTTTTGCAATCTTTAGCTGTCCGTCCAAATCCTCTATGTTGGCACAGATACATCTGGCGCCAGCCCTATCCATGGCATCCAGATACTCTTTGATAACCTCATAACCAAAATTAAAATCATGGTTGCCCAGGGTAAAATAATCACATCCCGCTGCGCCAAACGCTTCTGCCACCGGATGAAGCTTCCACTGATCCTTATGTTCCAGGTAATACTGGGTCAGCGGAGTGCCCTGAAGGCTGTCTCCGCCGTCCATTACCAGCGTATTCTTATCTTTTTTAATCTGCCCTGCCAGATTTAACAGACCGGCACATTTTTCTTTTCCAGTGGCGTAATCCACCGGAAAAATCCGTCCATGGGTATCGGACGTAAAAATAATCTGAAAAGAATGTTTCATGGTTATCCCCTTGTCAGTTTCACACGAATTTTTGTAGAAATCCATTCCACAATCAGTACCAGAACAATCAGTCCTGCCAAAATTGCTCCCGCCTCGTTCCAACGGTACGCATTCATGGCAAAAATTAATGGAGCGCCAATTCCTCCCGCGCCTACCAGACCCAGGACGGTTGCGTCACGAAGATTGATGTCAAACCGGTAAATCGCAGTAGAAGCAAAGTTGGGCATCAGCTGAGGAAGGATTCCATAGCGGATTTTCTGCCATGCGCTGCATCCGGCTGCGTCTAAGGATTCCAGTACCCTGGTATCTAAATCTTCAATGGCCTCAATATACATTTTGCTGACCATTCCCACCGAACACAACGACATGGTAAGAAGTCCGGCAAATGCGCCTGGTCCGGTTACCCTGACAAACATCAGGCCGTAAATAAACGGCGGCACTGTACGGATTGCCATAATGATGATTCGGCCGATAAAGGCTACTGGTTTTGGGGTTAAATTCGAAGCGGAAAGGAATGCCAGCGGAATAGAAATAATGGCTCCCACAACCGTTCCTAAAAATGCGATACAGATGGTTTCCAATAACAGATAGGGTACGCCCTGTACGGTCAGATTAAATAACAATTTGGTATCTGGCTGGAAAATTCCCTTTAAAATATTGATGGCAATTTTTCCGCCGTTTTGTGTGGTTCCGCTGGTTTCCACCGCAGACGCGCTCCATACTAAAAGAGCCAGGAACACCACAGCCACAGATGCCTCAAACACCCAGTTTTTCGGCCTGTTTTCATATGCACGTTCAATTCTCTGATTCATATTGGCCTCCTTATACCAGACGTTTTCTGGCTGCCCTGCTGATGCTTTCAATAATGAAAACCGTCACAAACAGCGCGACTAATATCATACCGACGCTGGAGTATTCTCTCCAGCCGATTTTTTCATTTAAAATCAGTCCCAGACCGCCGGCTCCTACATATCCGAGAATAGACGCATACCGTACATTTCCCTCAAAACAGAACAGGCAGTTAGACAGATAGGACGGAAGAACCTGAGGCACAATCGAGCTGATAAATGCCCGCACCTTTGTGGCTCCCATTGCTTCCATTGCTTCAAAAGCGCCCATGTCTACGGTCTCGATTTCCTCATAAAGAATCTTTCCAATATAGGCAAAGGTAAAGACTGCAATTGCCGTCGTTCCGGCCAGGGTTCCAAGTCCCAGCACATAGGTTGCAATCAATGCAGTTACCAGGGTCGGAAGGGTACGGACAATACTTAAAAACAAACGCATAAAGCTGACCACAAACCGGTTTTTAATAATATTGGTAGACGCCAGCATGGCAAATGGAACTACCAGCACTGAACCAATTACAGACCCCAGCAGAGACATCTTAATCGTATCAAAAAGCGGCTGCCAAATCTTTGGCATATAGTCCCACTGAGGCGGAACCATCTGCTTTAAAATCGTAAAAAATTCATGGATTCTTTTTACCAGTGTTTCCATATTAAAGCCGGTAACTTTTACGGAAAGCACCGTAAGGGCAAGGAGAACCACCACTGCAAGAGGCGCTCTGGATCTGGGTTTTGCCACAGTTTTTCCATTTGCCATCGTGATGATCTTCGGCGGAAACAGCTTATCATAAATACCCATATTATCCCTCCTGTCTGCCCTGGTAGATGGAGTCTAATACTTCCTGGTCTACATCCTTTGCCGCTCCATCGTATACGATTTCTCCGGCTCTGATTCCAATAACTCTTGTGGCATACTGAAGCGCCAGATCCACATGATGAATGTTAATAAGAACCGTAATCTTCATATCCCGGTTAATCCGCAGGAAATCATCCATAACCTGCTTTGCTGTTACCGGATCCAGAGATGCTACCGGCTCGTCGGCCAGAATGATCTGGGGATTCTGAGCCAGGGTTCTGGCCAGGGCCACTCTCTGCTGCTGTCCGCCGGAAAGCTGGTCTGCGCGGACAAATGCCTTATCCAGGATTCCCACTTTATCTAAGGCCTCCAGGGCAGCCATTTTTTCCTCTTTATTAAAAATACCGAAAAAAGCCCTCCATCCCGGAAGCTCCGGAACAAATGCCGTCAATACATTTTTAATTACGGTTGTCCTGGTAATCAGGTTAAAGGACTGGAAAATCATACCAATACGGCGGCGGAAGGAACGCAGGGACTTTCCGGAAAGCTTCATTACGTCAGTGCCGTCTACAGTCAGGGTTCCGTCCGTAATATCGTGCATACGGTTAATGGTGCGGATCAGAGTAGATTTTCCAGCGCCGGACAAACCAATAATCGCCACAAATTCTCCCTGGTCAATGGTAAGATTTACATTTTTCAGAGCTTCAAATCCATTGGGATATTTTTTGCTTACGTTCTTGAATTCAATCATCTCATACCTCGTATTTTAACAGTCTCGCATTTTGAAAAAGAGGGCGCTGCAGTCGCCTGGCAGCACCCTCCTTGTGCTCGTGTCTCTTATTATTTATGAAGCAGAATTCATTTCCTGAATCATCTTCTGGGCAGCGCGTTCAGAATCGTAATCTTCTGCTTTTGCCGGCTGATAACCGTTGTGGCTGTAGATTGCAATTACTTCTTTGCCCTCTTCTGTGTTGCCGATGTTGATAAATGCCTCAGAAAGAGCTGCCTTAAAGTCGTCGTCCATAACTGGAGAAGTCTTGCTTACGCTGATGGTATCATTGTAGATAGCCGGAGTAACGCCGATTACTGCAGTGTCATCCCAGATGGTATTGGTCATTGCGTATTCGCCGGTCCACTCGTCTTCATAGTCGCGGCGTGCGTCTGCGTAGGTGCAGAGAACGTCAATCTGTCCGGAAGCCAGACGTGCAAATGCACTGCCGTAGGAATCAGACTGTACTGCGTGAGATAAATCGGTAATGTTCTTCTCAAAGTTTTCCTGCAGCCACAGGGATGGATAGATATAACCTGCTGGAGAAGAAGATCCCATTACGCTCCAGTTTAAGCCGTCAATGTCTTCCCAAGTAAGTTCTTCGCCTGCATTTACCTTTTCTGCAATTGCCTTACCCTTTTCAGAAGGACCTGCAATAATCAGTGCACGGTAGCTGGTTACCTGATTTTCGGTTGCTTCAGTAGGAGCCTGGTCATTCCAGTCTTTTGCGCTGTCAGAGTCAATGGAAAGACCATCTCTGGTAGCGGTCAGCAGGACATCGCAGCCGTCGTCATACAGTACATAAGTACCGCCTGGAATCAGGCCTACGTCAGCAGTTCCTGCGGAAAGCGCCTCGCCTACTGCCTCGTAGCTGGTGCCGACTGTAATATCAATGTTCTTTACATCATAGCCAAGTCCTGCCAGCTCTTTTGTCAGCATTTCCTTTAACGGAGCAGTTGCAGTAATAATCTCGCTTGGCTCTCTGGATGGAACGAAGGCAATGCTTAATTTTTCGATTTCCTTCGTCTCTGCAGCAGCCTCTGTGGTTTCTGCATCTGCTTTTTCAGCGGCTGTGGTTTCTGCAGCAGCAGCGGTCGTGTCTGCAGCAGCTGTGGTCTCTTCCGGCTTGGAACCGCATCCAGCTAAAAGTCCGGCGCACATTGCGCCTGCCAGTAAAAGAGAAACTGTTTTTTTCATTTAAAAATCCTCCTCGTTTGTTTCTTTTTCTTATTTGCTGCCAGCATCTCTGTCCCTGTTTTCAGGTCTGAATGCTGAATCTATGTGAAAAGCCCTCTTAAAAAGCGGACTTTGCAGCCTCATCTTTATGCTGTATTCCCCATCCGGATCCCTGCCGGAACCATAATCGTAACCGGCTGATGAAACCGTATTTTTTCAATCCGGCCAAACAGCATCTCCAGTGCATTTTCCCACACATAATCCGGATACATCTCAATACAGGTGCTGTCAGGCCATTTGCTTTCCATGGTCTGGATATCCTGATACATCACAACTGCTACATCGTTTGGAATCCGGAGTTTCAGTGCTTCAAAGGCTTCCATTGCCCCTTCTGCCACTTCATCATTTCCCAGAATGACTGCTTCTGCCAGAGTCCCTGTCCGGACCGCTTCCAAAACCAGTTCAAATCCGCTTTTCCTGCTGATCGTTCCCACATGAAACAGAGATGGCTGATACTGCCCCCGTTCTGACAAAATACCTTTTAAACTCTGAAGTCTTTTTCCGCCAATCCTTCTGTGTTTCTGGCTGTCTTCATAAATTCCGCCGATATAACCAATGCTGGCATACTGCTTCTTATCCAGAAGGTAGGAAACCATCTCTTCCAGCCCCCGCTGGTAGTCTACCTGCACCTGGTCATTTTCATAATTCTTCTGTTCGGAATTGACAAACACAACCGCATAAGACAGGCTATGTAAAAATGCGATTTCTTCCGGCTGGAATACTCCAAACGCAATGATTCCATCCACTGCCTGAGGCGTTCCATAAACCAGACGGATAAACTCCACCTCGTATTTGTCGTTTATAACCTGTACCATCAAGGCAAGAGATTGAAGTCTGACATTCGGTCTGTCAGGCCGGATAATCCGCCAGTCTGCTACACCAATCACCAGCTTTTCCTTCAACTCTGCTGCTCTCCGCTGTCTGGGCGAACTATAACCTAACTGACTGGCAATTTTAAAAATACGCATTTTTACCTCCGGTGTCACAGAAAGCTTCTCATCTTTATTTAAAACTCTGGATACCGTTGTCTGAGATACTCCTGCCAGTTCTGCCACATCTTTTAGTCTCGCCATAGACTGCCCCCTTTTTTCTGCTTTCTCTCACATTGTACCATCGTCTCTTCTTTGTTTCAAGAATATTTACTAAAAATTTACTAAAAACCAGCAAATTAAAAGTAACAGTTCCGCCATGCGAAGATTCGGACAGGAAAAAGCGTTGAAAGCTTGTTTTCATAAGAGTTTTCCTGTCTGAATCTTCATAGGGCAGACGCCAGACGCTTCTTGTCCGCCACAGGCGGGCAAGAAGATACATGGCTGAACTGTCACAATTAAAACAGGCAGAGAATTCAATCTCTGCCAGGATATGCTTCTTTTTGATTATGAAATTTTGACAACTGTCCAAATCAACGGTTCTGCCCGCATTAGTGGAAAGAAAACAGTTCGTCTAATGGTTTTACTTCTCCCAATACCGGATCCGACATCTGTCCCAGAGCAGCTGCATTGGATACCAGTACCATGGTCGTATCTTTGTATCCGGCTTCCTTAATCACGTCCGGTTCAAATTCAACCAGCAAGTCTCCGGCCTTTACCTTTGCCCCCTGGGTTACTGCTGCCTTAAATCCTTTTCCCTTCATCTCAACTGTATCAATTCCGATGTGAAGCAGGATTTCCATGCCGTCTGCAGTCTCCAGACCCACTGCATGGCCTGTTGGAAATACAGCGGCTACTGTTCCATCCACAGGAGCATATAATTTCCCATCAGATGGAATAATTCCAACTCCAAGGCCCATCATTCCCTGTGAAAATACGGGATCCTCTACATCTGCAAGCGGAATCGCAGTACCTGCCAGAGGGCTGTATATGGTCTTTGCCTTACAGGTAATCTTCCCCTCTTCCTCCTTTTTTCCTTTTCCTCCAAAAAGATTTCCAAATAATCCCATTTTTCTCCTCTCCACAGCACCTGTCTGCACAGGAATGCTGTATTACAATCAGATATTTCTGTACATAACTGTCCAGGACGGCGCATAAACGTATGCTTATAAGCAAGCTTAACGCATTCTTCTATCCGAATTTTCCCGCCATCCTGTACTGTTACCTCTATTGTACAAATTGTGCCGGAAAAAGTCAAACCCTAGTCCATTTTATTTTTCCGCCATTTACCACATAAATTCCCAGGCAGACAAAGATTAATGCCGCCAATGCCTGCAATGACAGAGCCTGACCGGTTTCTCTAAGGAAAATAGCAGATAACAGAACGCCGAACATCGGATTCATAAATCCAAAAACAGTTACTCTGCTCACCGGATTGTATTTTAATAAAATTCCCCAGATCGTATAGGCGGCAGCTGAAATAAATCCCATGTACAGCAAAAGAATGCCCGCCTCTATCCCGGAAGCATTCATTAAAGTCCCTCCCCCAAGCGCACCGATCAGACTTAGAACGGCTCCTCCTGCCATAAACTGATAGCCGGACAGCATTACCACATTATATTGAGCCGAGTATTTTTTTATCAAAGCCCCTGATACTGCATAAAACACCTGGGCCAGCAGAACAAACCCCTCTCCTAAAAGGGACACTTGAAACAAGGAGCCTGTCTCTGAACCGGAAAGGTTCATAATTACAATTCCGGCAAATCCAAACAGACAGCCCACTACCTTTCGCCCTGTCAGCTTTTCATAGCGGAAAATGAGACTGGCAAACAAAATAGAGATAAATACATTGGTTCCAGTAATAATCGCCCCATGAACACCGGTCGCATGAGACAAACCTACATAGAAAAAGAAATACTGAAGAATCGTCTGGGAAAGGGCCAGATTGAGAATCGGCATCCCTGCTTTTTTAGGCGGCACAATCCATTTTTTGCTGACAATGCTGTGATACAAAATCACCAAAAATCCGGCCAGTACAAACCGGACTCCTGCAAACAGCAGAATCGAACTGGTATCCGTACTCTCAATCTGAAACATCTGGTATCCGATCTTAATAGCCGGAGTCGCGCTTCCCCACAGAAAACAGCAAAATCCAGCCAGCAGCAATACTGTTTTCATGCTTGTAAAGTCAATGGTTTTCTTTATATTTGCTGACATAATAGCTACCTCTTCTGTTTCTGTCAATCTTCGCAGGAGACTTCTCTCTTTTTCTGGTTCACAAAGCAAATCGCCATACAGTTTGTTCCTACATGGGTTCCGATTACTCCGCCAACCGGATAGAGACGGGTGTTTTCCAGATGGTATTTTTCTACGGTTTCCTGCATAAATTCTTCGCCGATTTCCCGACTGGACGTAAAGCCGAAATAGACTGGAAAATCCGGATTGGCTCCCCGTTCCTCTAACTTCTCATGCAGCTTCTTTTTTCCTGCATTTCTCCCTCTGACCTTTGCAATTGGTTTTAAAATCTTATCTTCCAGAATGATAACCGGCTTAATTCCGATTACATTGCCGATAACGGCCAGGGCAGCCGGAATTCTTCCTCCCTTTTTTAAATAGGTTAAGGTATCCAGCATCCCGCACACCGTAATCTGGTCCCGTATCTCTTCCAGTTTTTTCACAATCTCTTCTACTGGCATCTGCCGGGCTCTCAGCTTTACTGCATATTCCACCAGCATACGCTGGGCCAGAATCGCCAGTCTGGAATCTACAATATAAACCCTGTCGTATTCGCTGATGTCCTTTGCAGTACGGGCTGCCCCGATGGTTCCGCTTAATCCGCTGGAAAGGGTAATCACCAGCACGTCGTCCCCTGCTTCTTTTGCTGCCTCAAAATACTCCAGATAAGCCTGGGGAGACGGCTGGCTGGTCTTAGGAAGCTGATCCGCTTTTTCCAGCCTTTCATAAAAGGTAAGGAAATCCTGTTCCGTTTCCTGGGGGCATTCCCCGTCTTCAAACTGAATCCGCAAAGGTACTATCTGGATTCCCATCTCCTCTGCTTCTTTTGTTGTAATATCAGATGCGGAATCTGTAATAATCTGAATCATAATCTTCTCCTTTGTATCTCATGCCAGTCTGATGGCATACTATCCTTTTACTTTACCCTGGTTTTGATACAAATTCAATGTACAGGTTTCCCTTTTTGTCCACTTTAATAAAAAGTTTATACTTCCCATCTTGCAAACTTTTCCTTCATAGGATAAGCTAAATACGCATTGTTTTCTATAATAAAGGAGAGTTTACAATCATGGGGATTTCCAAAAAATGTTCTGCCAAAGACGCGCTGAAAGCCTCTTTGCTGGATTTACTGCAAAAGCGCTCTTTTGCTAAAATATCTGTTTATGATTTATGCAGCCACGCCTCTGTCAGCCGTTCTGCTTTTTATGCCAATTTTGAAGATAAATACGAGCTGCTTGCCTGCTGCTTAAAAGAACGGTCCGAAGAATTTGACTACTTTATGCAGAAACGTTCCCCCCAGGAGGCTCTTTTGGTCCTTCTCGAATCCATCCAGAAGGAAAGCCGGTTTTTTTACCATGTTTTTTCAGAAGGGTTTAACGATAAAATGGGCAGTATTTTCTACCAGTTTTTCCACCGGTATTTCGTGGAATGGCTGAAAGAAGAAGAACGGCAGGGCATCGTACTTCCCTGTCCTGCCGAACTGGTTTCTTCTTTTTATATTGGGGGCCTGACCCTGATGACCCTTCAGTGGATCAAAAGCAATTATAAGCTTCCCACTAAAGAGCTGGCTTCCTGCCAGTATCAGCTGATTAAGCAGCTTCTGGACTAGCCGTTCTATCGCTCATTCTGTCGTTCATCCTACCGTTTCCGTCCCAGCTCCCAAAAGGCCACTGCCGATGCAGCGGCTACATTAAGGGAATCCACTCCGTGGGCCATGGGAATCCGGACTGTATAATCGCTGTCCGCAATGACAGTATCGCATAGGCCCTCTCCCTCTGTTCCTAAAATTACCGCCAGCTTTTCTGCTTTTTGAAGGACCGGATCGGCAATGGATACGGAATCGTCTCTTAACGCCATCGCTGCCGTCACAAATCCCAGCTTTTTTAACTCAGAAAGTCCCAGGTCCGGCCATGGGCTTTCCTTTTCGTCAAAATAGGTCCAGGGGATCTGGAATACGGTCCCCATACTGACTCTGCTGGCTCTCCGGTACAGCGGATCGCTGCACCCAGGCGTCAGCAGCACTGCGTCCATATTTAAAGCGGCGGCTGACCGGAAAATGGCGCCTACATTGGTAGGATTCATCACATTTTCAAGGACAGCAATCCTGGACGCGCCTTCGCACAGGCTCTTGACGTCGTAAAGCCTGCGGCGGCGCATGGCGCACAAAAGGCCGCGGGTCAGCTGAAAGCCAGTCAGCTTTGTCAGCACCTCAAATTCTGCCGTATAGACGGGAACGCCGCTGCATCTGGCAATCACGTCTTTTGCCTCTCCTTCAATCTGTCTGGTTTCCACCAGAAGGGACACCGGCTCATATCCGGCGTCTAACGCCCGTTCAATTACCTTAGGGCTTTCTGCCAGAAAGAGCCCCAGATCCGGCTCATAGTAATGGCGAAGCTGGCTTTCGGAAAGGCGGGCGTACAGATCCAGTTCCGGCGCGTCAAAATCCGTAATCTTTTTTATCTCTGTCATTGTGATTGCAGTGCCTCCTTATGCTTCCAGAACCAGCCGTTCTATTTTTTGCTTCTGGCGTTCTATCTCTGCTTTATACTGTTTTTCCATAATATCCAGCCGGTTCAGCACCCGTTCTATCTGCTTTTTGGTCTCCGCCACCTGAATCTGGGAATCGTTGATTTTATTCATTACCGCCCAATCTGCAATAAAGCCGTCAAAAAAGTAATCTGCGAACCCTAAAAATCCGTCTATGCTGACATGGAGATCCGCTGAAATCTCAATATCCACCAGTTCTGTTTTAAAGCGACGCAGCTCTTCCTGAAGATTCTGCACCTGTCTCTGGGCATCGTCTAATTCGCTGTGCTTTGCCATATCGCTCCAAAGGCCGCCGCCAAATAAATCCCAGGTACTCCAGCTTTCTGCGCTGCCTAAACTGGAGAGAATTTTTTCACTTGTCCGCAGCGCATCCCTGCCGGCATATATGGCTTCTTTCACTTCTTTTTCCTGATTTTCCAGATACCCGATTTGTTCCTCTATCTGAAAGATTTCTGCTGCCATCCTGCCTCCTGACGCCTGAATCTCGCTGCGTTTATCCCGAAGGGTCTTCTGGTATTCCTGTTCACAGTTCCTCATTGGGGCAAGTTCTGCCTGGATCCGGCTGATTTCTTCTATGGTTTTGTCCAGTTCTGCCTTTGCAGACTCCAGTTTTACTCTGGCCGCATACGCTTCGGCTTTTTCCTTATCCAGCTTCTCTCCCTTTTTTCCAATCATGGCATAGTACAGGGAGGACAGGCTTACGCCTTCTAACTGATCCACGTCCCTCTGCTCTCTGGCCGCTTTCTTTTCCCATTCCTCTTCCTTCTCCTGCAGCATCTTCTTCTGCCTGTTCACTTCTGCAAGCTTGGCCTCTAACCGCTTCTTTCTCGCTGCCTGTTCCTGAAGCTTTCGCAATCTCTCATCATAATCATTCATGCCGGCTGCCCCCTTTCTTTCTTGTACCATAACAGAGAGTATTCCGGCTGTCAACAAATTTTAACAGGCTACAAAAAGGAGACCTTTAAAAAGGTCTCCCCAGTTACTATTTACAGCAGTCCCATCATAGCCGGAACGCCTAATGACAGCGCCGGAATGTACGTTACCGCCAGCAGAATTAAAATCAGGACTCCAAAGTATGGAAGCAGAGTTTTCGTTACTTCCTCAATACTGATCTTGCTGATGCCGCAGCCTACAAAGAGTACCGATCCAACCGGCGGGGTAATGTTGCCTAAGCACATATTAAAGATCAGCATTACGCCAAACTGGATATTGGACATTCCAAGGCTTTCTGCAATCGGCAGGAAAATTGGAGTGAAAATCAAAATTGCAGGAGTAATATCCATAAACATACCTACAATCAAAAGAATCACATTCATCAGCAGGAAAATCACATATGGATTTTCTGATACAGACATAATCGCCGTACTGATTGCTGCCGGAATTCCGGAATATGCCATAACGAAAGACATTGCGGAAGAAGCAGAAATCAAAAACAGGATAATGCCGCTGGTGCACGCGCTGTTTACCAGAATCTTCATAAATGATTTTACTGTTATGCTCTTATAGCAAATCGATAAAATCAGGCAGTACAGCACACAGATGCCTGCGCCCTCTGTTGCAGTAAAGATACCGCCTACGATACCGCCGATAACGATGACAATCAGCAGAAGGCTTGGAAATGCCTCAAGCGTTACTTTTAATGCTTCTGAAGCCGGCATTCTTCCGGATACCGGATACTTGTGCTTCTTTGCATAAATAAACGCTACTACCATGGAACCCAGACCCATCAGAATTCCTGGAATGTATCCAGCCATAAACAGGGTGGAAATGGATACGCCGCCTGCTACAGTGGAGTATACAATAAATGCGCTGGTCGGCGGAATCAGCAAACCGGTAGGCGCAGATGCAATGTTGACTGCAGTCGCAAATGCCGGATCGTATCCTTCATCTTTTTCGATGGGGTAAATACAGCCACCCATGGCAGACGCTGCTGCAACAGAAGAACCAGACAGAGCGCCGAACAGCATATTTCCCACAATATTGGCCTGTGCCAGGGAACCTGGAATCCAGCCTACAAAAATCTTTGCAAAGTTTACTAATCTTCTGGCGATACCGCCGTTATTCATAATGTTTCCAGCCAGGATAAACAGCGGGATGGCAAGCAGGGAAAAGCTCTCTACGCCGCTGTTCATTTTCTGCATGGTAATAAAGGTAATCTGATCCCAGGACAGGGAAGAGATTGCCGCAACAATGGAAGAAATCACAATGCTGACGGAAATCGGGCAGCTTGCAAACAAAAGCAGTGCAAATACTGCAAACAGAATGACTGTGGTAACTCCTATACTCATTCTTCCTCTCCTCCTTCAATGGTAATTCCGGTAATGTCTTCATACAGGTTGATAACCTGAGCTACAATAATAAAGAGTCCGGATATGGGCGCCATGGCATATACCAGGCTTCTTGGAATTCCCAGAAGAGCAGAATATACTTTTTCTGCGCTCATGGCCAGCTTAAAACCGCCGATTGTAATGACGAACAGAGCGAATACGAGAATCAGCAGATCAACTGCAGTCATTAAAATCTTTTTTCCAACAGGGTTTAAACTGTCTCTTACTACAACCAGGCACATATGCTGTCTGGTAAAAAAGGCATAGGCAGCGCCGATAAATCCGGTCCAGATCAGGAAATACCGCACCAGTTCTTCCGTAAATGCCGCCGGACTGTTTAAGACGTATCTGGTAAATACCTGATACAGCACTAACAGGGTCATAACCGATAACAGAACGGTTGCAATGCCTGCCAGAAGCTTTGTCATAAATTTTTTTACTGCTGATAAGATTTCTTTCATCAAAGCATTCCCCCTTATTCTACAGAATCAATGATGTCAAGCAGTTCCTGAACGCCCGGATACTCTTTGCAGTACTCGTCTACCATGCCGCTGGTGGCCTGACGGAACGCTTCTTTATCTACATCATTTACAAACTCTACATCCATTTCTGTGCTGGCTTCGGAAATTGCTTCAGAAATCGCTGCTTCCCAGGAAACCTTGTGGCTTTCGGTAGATTCATATGCTGCTTCCAGAATTACCTGCTGATCCTCCGGACTGATGTTCTTCCAAGTTTTCGCACTCATTACCAGAACGTCTGGAATCATGGCGTGTTCATCTGTAGAAAATACCTTGCAGATTTCTCCATGTTTTCCGGTTGTCAGAGCCGTCTCATTACTCTCGGCGCCGTCAATAATGCCGGTCTGCAGAGACGTATAAACATCGCCGTAAGACATGGTAACTGGAATTCCGCCCAGCGCCTTTAACATATCGGTCTGGGATTTCATATCCTGGACACGGATTTTTAACCCCTTTAAATCTTCTGGTGTCCGGATAGCCTTGTCTTTCGTATAGAAGGAACGGGCGCCGGATGTATAGTAGGTTAAGGTCACAAACCCATCGTCTTCGGAAGACAGGAAGAAGTCTCTCATCTGCTTGGAATCCATCACATGGTAGAAATCTTCTGTATTATCGAAAATATAAGGAAGACCGAAGGTGTGGTAAGACTCGTTATAGGTTGCCAGTCCTGGTGCAGATACCTTTGTCATGGAAATAACGCCTGCCATTAACTGCTCCATATTTTCATTTTCTGATCCTAACTGGCCGTTGGGAAGGATTCTTACCTGAATCCGTCCCTCGGTTCCCTCATTGACTTTGTCCGCAAACTCTGTCATCGCAATGTGTACGGTGTGGGTTTCACTCAGACCGTGAGCCAGCGTTAAAACCATAGGGTTTTCGGCAGTTGCTTCTGCACTGGTGGCTGCTCCGGTATTTGCGCATCCGCTAAGAACAGATGCGCTAAGGCATAATGCCATTGTAATTGCTGCAAACTTTCTCATAACTAGCTGCCCTTTCTTTACATTCCGATTAAATCAAACTGCTCAAACGATACCAGTACCTGATGGTTCTTTTTCGGATTTGGGTACTTAATCTGTACCGATTTCAGTCTCTGGCTGTAATACCATCCGCAGTCTGCTTCTTCAAATTTTCTTCTGTGAAGGAAGTGAGGAATCTGTTCTCCGTCAACTGTTACCCAATATGGAGATTTTTCTCTGTGAACCATGTCAATGGCCATGGTTTCTACTGCTGTTTCATACATTCCTTCCTGCTCAAATGTTACGTAGGTACGCTCTCCGGCCGTCATGGTAATATGGGTTCTTAAATAGCCGCCCCGCTCATAATCCATGGTTCTGCCATCGTCTTCGTACAAATCAAACTGGCCGTCTTTGTCGGCTGCACACAGGATGCAGATTCCGGTTGCCTGTTCTGTCGCCAGGTTGGTCATGTGGTTTGCTGCCATTGGAATCACTGCGCCGCTTTTGATAAACAGCGGAATGCTGCTGATGCTTACCGGAATTTCGATGGTCTGTCCGCCCTCATAAGCCTCTCTGGTATAGAAATCATAGAAGGTATCTCCCTTTGGAAGGTAAACCTTGCGGGTCTTTGCTCCCTTTTCTACCACATTTGCCACAAGCAGGGAATCTCCAAACATGAAGTCTACGCCTTCTTCATAGCAGTTTACATCATTCTGGAACGCACTGCACATCGGCTCCATAATCGGAAGTCCCATGCGGTGGGCCCTGTCAGTTAAAGAATACAGATATGGGCTTAACTGGTAGCGGAATTCGATCGCTTTACGGATGTCGTCTTTTAAGTCGCTGTACATCCATGGCTCTGTTACCGTATTGTCGGTATTGGTAGAATGGATGGAGAAACGGGGCTGGAAAATACCATTCTGAATCCAGCGGATAAATAATTCTCCCTCCGGAGCCGGACCATAAAATCCTCCGATGTCACAGCCCTGACTGGCTACACCGGACAGACCCATGCCTAAAATGGTCGCAATGTTGTATTTTAATGCATCCCAGCAGGTTAAATTGTCGCCTGCCCAGGTCTGTGCATAACGCTGGATGCCGCAGTGGCCGGAACGGCACACAATATAAGGTCTGGTGTTTTCAAAGGTTTCGTGGATTGCCTCGTCGGTCACGTGACACATAATGTTGGACATTACGGATTTTAACTGGCCGATGGTGCCGCCCTTTCCTTCAAAATCACAGCGGCTGTCTTTGTCTACCAGGCTGTCATACTCACAGTTGTCATTCCATACGGAATCGGTGCCATACTGCAGGACGTTTTCTTTTAACAGCGCTTTCCAATCTTCACGGACAGATTCTTTTGTAAAGTCTACAAACACGCCAGGGCCGCCCCACCAGGTTCCCACTGCTGGATTTTCGCTGTCGCTTGCCTTTACAAACATTCCTTTTTCTTTCATTTCATCCAGCTTTGGATGGATTAGTAAAATCCCTGGCTTTACGTTAGGGGTTACAGTAATCCCCCGCTTCTTCATCTGCTGGAAGAATTCTTTTGGATCTTTAAAGCGTTTTTTATTCCAGGTAAAGACGCAGCGTTTAATGCCTTTGTCTGTCTCTACGGTACAGTAACCAGAAGAAAGCTGGAATCCGTCAACCGGAATTTTCTCTTCCTTTGTGGTATCAATAAATTCCACAATAGCGTCATCACAGTCTGCATCCAGTTCCGGATAGTACATGGAAGAACCCAGATAACCCAGGGCAGTTCTTGGAAGAAGGGCGGACTTACCTGTCAGATCGGTATAGCGCTCAACTACCTGGCGGACTGTCGGACCTGCAATCAGGAATAAGTCAATGTCGCCTCCGTCTGCGCGGTAACGGCTGTGCATTTTCCAGTAATTGCTCTTTTCTCTTCCCATGTCAAAATCACACTCATAGGTATTGTGGTAAAAATATCCCACTGCTTTTTTGGTGTCTTTGCTTAATTTAATATAAAATGGGATGTGTTTATACAGGGAATCCGTCTCCTTTGGGTTGTATCCCATGGCGTCTTTCGGGCTCATTCCCATAAATTTCTGGGCCTTGTTAAACTCTCCGCTCTTTTCTCCAAAACCATAGAAGCAGTCGTTTGCTGTAATTTCGCTGGTATGAATCCGGCGGTGGTTGGAATCTTCCTGGTATGCCAGATCCACAATATCTGCATGAATCAGAGTATTGTCCTTGTCATACACACAGATCCGAAACGGCGATTTTTCAATCACAACGGTTAATTCTTTTCCCTTAATGACTGCCTTATCCTCTCCGTCCTCTAAGCTGGCATCAGCAGCGGTTACCCGTTTCCGGTACTGTTTCAGGAACTCATCCATCCGGTCTTCCCAGGCCGTCATAACCAGGCTGTAAGACTCTTCTGCAAAGTCTCCGTCAAATCCAGCCCGGATTCTTAAAATCGAATCGGTTAAAAATAACAGCCGGATTTCCACACAGTTGGTGGCAATGGAAAAATAGTTATCCTGTTTCTTTACAGCAAATGCTGTGGTGCAGACTCTCATTGCTCATGTTCCTCCTTATTTGTTCCATCACGTTGTTGTTCTATTATAGGAATCCCATAATGACAAAACCAGACAATTTTTGCGCAAAGGAAGCGTTTTTTTTACATATCTTGCTTTTCTTCGGATATTCCGGTATAATCAACCTATTCATAACATTGGAATGTTTGTACAAAACCAGTTGTCAGGAGGTACTACTATGCTGGATCAGGCAGGAATCCGTATGGCTCAGGGAGCTGAAATTGCGTGTGAACGGATTTCCGGGGTCAATGATAATATGTATCAGCCCCATTATCATAACTACTATGAACTTTATTATCTGGAAGAGGGCGGACGCTACCAGCGTTCCGACAATGACCTCTATCTCCTTCAGCCTGGGGATTTTATTTTATTTTTCCCTTACTGTATGCACTATTCCTATGGAGACATGGATATGCGGTTTAGGCGGATTATCCTGTATTTTCAGCGGGAAGAAATTGACTCTCCGGAACTAATCCGGATTTTAGACGAAGGAAACGGCGTTTTCCGGCCAAACGCCAAAGAAGGGCAGACCATTCACCGGGCGCTTCTGGAACTTTTAAAAGAACAGAGCGAAGAAAGCCCTTTTGCAAAAGAATGCCGTCACAGCCTTTTAAACTTCCTTTTGTATCATCTTGCACGGGAAAAGAGGATGATGAATCCAGTAAAAGCAGAACAAAATAAGCGAATTGCACAGATTATGGGGTATATCCACACCCATTATAACGAACCCATTACTTTAGAATCTCTTGCAGAACAGTTTTACGTCAGTACCTTTTATTTGTGCCGGGAGTTCCGTTCTTATACCCACAGTACCGTAATCCAGTATATCAACGTAACCCGGATTATGAACGCCCAGAGAATGTTAATGGAAACCAATAAAAACATTACCGAGGTCGGACGGGAAACAGGATTTTCCAATCTTACCCACTTTAACAGAGTGTTCAAACAGGTAACCGGCATGACGCCTTCCGGATTCCGCAAATCCCATAAAAACATTGAAATTTATATTGGCGGGCGCTGATAGGGGTCTTCCCTCTGCATACACTCTAACAGCATTTCAATCATTTCCCTGGGGTACAGCGGCAGGTGGACCGGAATCCGCAGCGTTTTTTCCAGATACTCCCTGCCGCCTGCCACTAAAAAAGCGTCCCGCACTGTCCTCAGATTCTTTTCCAGATTGGATATGCTCTCACCCCTCTGGCATGCAACTGGAATATAAATCCGTTCCCGAATGTGCACCAGCCGCCCTTCATCTTCTCTTGCCATCTCCAGACAGGCCAGCAAAATCCCATAGCCTTTGTACCCCTTCAAAAGCGGAAAGTTATTTAAAATCTCTTCCCCGGTTTTCATGAAAACCCCTCCCTTTGTTAAACTTTTCCTTACCAGTATACACCATAATCCTCCATTCCGAAAAAATTAGACTTTTTTAGCCAAAAATAAACCTTCTTGTTCTTAAAAAAAGACAATTTTAGTGGATTTTGAAGCAAACAAAAACGCCTCCCATGATTTTCATCACAGAAGGCATTTTCCTATTTGCAGCATATCCGACAACCGTCCAGGATGTCTTTGATCGGGCAGAAAGATGCTCTGTCCTATGAATTAATCGTCTAATTCATCTTCCCCTACGATCTCATCGTATTCTTCTTCATCCAGTAATTCGTCAAAGGCGTCTGCAACCATCTCATACTCGTCATCGTCTTCAATATTTTCCAGATTCGGAGTACCGTCCTCTGTCTCGCTATAACGGTACAGGAACACTTCTCCTTCTTCTGTATCCTGGCTTTCCATAGGCAGCAGCGCAATATAATCCTTGTCTCCTGCCTGGAAAATGGTAAGAACGATGCACTCTAACTCCGAATCATCCTCCAATGTCAGGGTCACTGTCATTTCTTCCTGTTCTTCCATTTTGTTTAAATCCTCTGCCATTTCCTACACCTCTCTTTTCATAAGAATCTGTCTTGCTGTCCCAGCAAGACTGCACCTAACATAAGTGCCTAACGATAATTTATCAGACTATGGAATAAAAAGCAAGAAGTTTATGATTTTCTCAATTTTCGTAACAGTTCAGCCATGCATCTTCTTGCCAGCTGTAAGCGTACAAGAAGCGTCTGGCATCAGCCCTATGAAGATTCAGACAGAAAAGCTCCTATGAAAACAAGCTTTCAACGCTTTTTCCTGTCTGAATCTTCGCATGGCTGAACTGTTACCAAATTTCCCTGCTCAACGTGTTTCTGAATAATCTGATCTGTTACCTCAAATAAAATCTCGGAGCCTTCTTTCGTGCGTCCCTGACGGCCATAGACCTGCTCTGCGCCAACACCATGTGCTTTCCAGTCTGCTCCCCCATTGCTGTCATTTAAGAGAAGGGGCTGCAAATTGTCCATGGCTCTGGCAAATTTTGCCTCCGGACTCTCGCATTTTTCAAATTCCTCGAATAATCCGGTTAATTCTTCTTTCTGATCCTCCGGAAGCATGGAATACAGTTTTTCTTTTGCAGCTTCTTCCCTTGCCTTTTGGGTCTTTTTGGCCTCTTCATCATAGGCGTAGGTATCCCCTGCTTCAATCTCTACAAGGTCATGGATTAAACACATTACCATGACCTTGGTAATGTCGATTTTCTCATTGGAATACTCTCTTAACAAATACGCCATAACTGCCATATGCCAGGCGTGTTCTGCATCATTTTCATTTCTGCCATGCCCGGATAAATGGGTCTGCCGGAAAATATTCTTTTCTTTGTCAATCTCCAGCGCAAATTCCAATTGCTTTTTTAATCTGTCATTCACGCCTTATATTCCCCCATTCCCTTTTTTCTGCCCTATCTGATCATAGGCTTCCAGGATTCCTTTCTTCACCGCCTTTTTAATCACCACATAAAGCAGAGAAAAAAACAAAGCTGCCAGTCCCACTTGCACCAAAGGGGTTAAGATCCAGAATATAAATGCCGTACTCATCTTCCTCACCTCCCATCTTACAACTCTTTCCATGTTTCTTCTTTAAACCCTACCAGCACCCGATCGCCGTCTACTGCAATGGGGCGTTTTATCAGCATGCCATCACTGGCTAAAAGGGTTATCTGTTCCTCTTCTGACAACTCTGCCAGGCGATCTTTTAACCCTAATTCCCTGTATTTCTGTCCGCTGGTATTAAAAAACTTTTTCAGCGGCAGGCCGCTTTTTGAATACCAGGCGCGAATTTCTTCTGCGCTTGGATGTTCCTCTCCAATGTGGCGCACTTCATACGAAATCCCCTGTGCGTCCAGCCATTTTTTAGCTTTTTGGCATGTGCTGCATTTTGGATACCATAAAAATAACATATCCGATTCCTCCTTTTCCTCTCCTAAACCATTGCCCGGTACTCCTGCTTCCACTGCTTTACCAGTTTTGCAGCGCCGGCCTTTCTCTTATCCGGTTCCTGTTCAAACAGGCCCTCCAGCTTTAAAATTCCTTCTGAACTTTTCGCTCTCTCGCCTGCTTCCTCAATTTCCTTTTCCCATTTTGCCTTCTGCATCTCATTTACCAGTGGAAGATGGTAATTCCTCCCTGCTATTCCCTCCCCAGTCCGGCTTAAATAGTACATCCGTTTTAACACTTCTTCGCTTTTACGGCATTCATAGGCTTTTGAAAAAGAATTCCAGGCTTTTGAAAACTGAAACATCCTGGCCTGCGTGCAGCCCAGACTGGTCCAGACTTTTTCCAGCAATTCATCTGTTACCATCCCGCCCCTGGGAAGTTCTAAGATTTTTTCATAAATGGAAGCCGCTTTTCCATATTGTTTGCGCAAAAACAGGTCATTTCCCTTTTGGCGGGCATATTCTGCCGGAGGAAGTTTTCGGAATGCTGCCACTTCATGGCGGAATTGGTTTTGCTCTGACGAAGAACAATATCCGCATTCAGACAAAATGAGAAACAGCATCTGGTCGCTGTCTCCTCTTTTTCCCATCCACTTATCCATTTTAGCAGCTAACGCTTCCATATCCAGTTCTTCCCGGATAAATGCTGTCAGATGTTCATCCACAAATCCATCCATTACAAACAGGGGATTGTGGCAAATCACATAGCTAAGTTCTGCTGAAGACCAGATTCTGACTCCCAAAGCTTCTATATAGTAGGGATTTTTCACCGGCTCCTGCCGGCAGACCATCAGGCTCATAATCTCACCTCCCGGCGCACAACAGCGCCGCTTGCCGGAAATAATTCTCCAAATCCCTTATCCCGGACCGCCACTGCCATGGTGGATTCATCTAAAAATCCAATGCTTACCTGGATTCTGGTGGTCCATGCCGGGCGGTCTGGAAAGTCTTCTAAAGAAATGGAAATTTTCCGGCTTTTTTTCGGATCCATAGGCGTAATCAGAAATTCAATCCTTTTATCCCCGTCCATAAAAAAATCCATACTGGTCCGGCACTCATACCAGTTTTCTCCTGCTCCCGCAATTACCAGCTGATTTTTTTTCTCTTTATAAAGAATTTCCATAGAAACTGTATATTTCAGCCGCCCCTCACAGATGCAGGCAAATGCCTGTTTTCCGATTCCCTGTCCATAATCAGCAGCGCGAAAAGCTGCTCCTTTAGCAAACAGCGCATTTTCCCCATATATCTTTCTTCTGTGGCTGATCATTTTCATAAACTCCGGCGCCCAGTCCTGCCGCTCAAAGCCCTTTCCTGACAGGATAATGGCAGAAAACAGTTTGTGATCCAAAAGCCGGCCGCCGCAGGAGCACAAAATCTTGTCAGCCAGCTTTGCCCCGGAAGAAGTCTCTAAAATATCCAGATCAAAGCTCTCCTCCAAAATCTCGCTTTCCGCCACTACCATCATCTTCTGAAGGCCCCGCTGTACTTTCAGCTCATAGTAAGAAAGGCAGTCTGCAGACAGATCAAACACTCCCACCTGACTGCGCCAGACATCCTTTTTCTGATTTAAAATATAGTAAACAAAACTTTCCTCGCGGCTTACAATGTGGACTCTTTCTCTAGCAATTCCCAAATAGTCAGCACAGTACAAAAAACTGTCCATCATTTTCCGCTGGATTTTAGGCAGGGTTATCACCAGTTGAGCGATTTCTTCATCCCCAAATTCTGCCATAGGAAGCTTCAGCACCCTGTCCATATAAAATTCCAAAAGCTGCAGCGCCTCGTATTTTACTCCGTCAATAGTGGCAGTTCCCTGTCTGGATACCAGGTTTAACAGTTTGTCCACCATCACTCCCTTTCCCACCAGATTACAGGCATAGGCTTCCTCGCCTACATACCACTCCTCTCCGTTTTTTACCCGGCAGATAATGGTGGGAAACGTCCATACCTTTTCCTTTTCATAACAGCTTAATTGGGTATAGGCATCGCACAAATCCAACCCGATTATTAATCCCATAGTTCTCCTCTATCTTCACCTGATTTACGGCAGGGAAAATAGTTCGTCCACTGTCGCATTTTTAATCAGATATTCCTGCATTTTTTTCTTTAACCTGGTTTCCTCCCCATTTGCAAGACACATTCCCATGTCGTTTAAGCAGGCAAACCGGCTGTCTGCTGCCTGTTGTTCGTTTGCCTGTTCTTCTTTTTTTTCTCCTTCAATCCTCTGGCACTGCCGTTTGCCATGGGCCGTCAGTACCGAAGCGCCGTTTTTATATTCATAAACCCTGTATTCCAGCGTCTCCCCGTCAAACAGGACTTTTCCCATAACAAAAATCCCCTGGTAAACGCGGCGCATTTCTTCACTGTGAAACTCTTCCTCATCTGGAAGCACGCGGACCTTCAGCACGACTCTGGACGTCCGGTCCCCTTTATACTGGATCATAACCTTATCCTGAATTTCTCCGGGCAGGCGGATAAAATTTCCCAGTTTCTGAAAATACGGAAACACCATTCCCGCATCCAAAAGAAAATCCACTACCTGCTGGCACAATATTATTTGTTCCTTGCTTAAAGCTTTTTGATCCGCATAATACCTGCTTAGAGACAGCAGATAAATGGTGGGAATCCGCTCCCTGTCCGGCGTATTTTTTACCAGACCTTCCAGATAGTCAAAAATCCTTCCCTCCGGTTCTGTCTCATTGTAAAAATAATCCGTACACTTTACTGCAAAATATGCTTTTACAATGCTGTCTGCCATTTTCTTTTTAGACGCATACAGATCAAAGACTGCGTCCATCTGCTCCTGCTTTCCGGAAAACAACATCTGAGCCAGAAGGCGTTCTTCCATATCATACGTATCTACCCGATATTCCATGCCCTGCATCAAAATCTGGTACATCTTTCCGGAAAGCCCGTTGTAATACTGGCACAGATAATCCAAAATCACCGAATCTGCATTTTCTTCATCAAACACTTCCAGAGCCAGCCAGGAGAGAAATTCCTCTTCGTCAAAAAGCTTCTGAAGAATCATTTTGCTGCACAGCTTTAATTTTTGCCCTGGTCCTATCTCTGTAATTCCGTATTTTTTCATCATATCATAGGCTTCTATGAGATAATTCTGGCGGATAAAAGTTTCGCAGATTCCGGTCCGCTCATTTCGGCTGATGGAGTCTTTGTCTAACATCAGAAGATAGCTTAAGTCCGTACTTCCTCTTTCTTCTCCTGCCGCCTTTTTCTGGTAGTAGGCAATGGCTTGGGACATCAGCTGTTTTTCATAAATAGGATTCAGATCCAGTTTGTTTGAAACCCTCTCCAAAAGAGCGGCCTCTTCATCTGTCCTGGCCCCTTCTTCTCCTATACGCCTGCAGGCCCTAAGGCACAGCATAGGATGTTCCGGGTACACTTCAAAGCACCGTTCTTCCAAATCCGGCTTTTCCATCACCAACGTCTTAATGTAGTGGATATTGGTATACCTGTTTCCGTATCCGTCCTGAAATAAAATCACACATTTTTCCAAAAACAGCGGCACATATGCAATTCCATCCCGCAAAAGGTAAATATCTTCATCCAAAGTCTCTTCATATCGGACAATCACGTACAGCATTTCCGGATTGCGGCAGGAAATCCGGTAAGATCGCAAAATGGAAGGCAAAATTTTTGCCACTGGCACGTCAATGATATCTTTATAGATCATTTTGTCATAAAGAACCGCCAGATTGCTGTCAATATTGGCAGCAAACAACTGCTCCATGGCAAACTGCTCCATCTCCCTTTCATATGCTTTATACAATTCTGAAGAAGGATTTAAATAGGTTAAAATATTCCGATACAAAACGGCTTTGGTTTTCGCATCCAACTCTTGGGAATAGGAAAAATAAAGGAGCACTTCTCTTGGCAGAATATGGTGAAAGTCCTTTGGAAGAGAATATAAATAATACTCATACAGTCTGGTAAGATTAATGTGCTCATTCAGTGCCCTCTCATACCATACAAAATCTTTTGGACCGCGGCGCTCTCCCTTAATCCTCATACAGCAGATGGCTTCCAGCAATTTCTGTCCGGGATACTGCTCATACAATTTTACCAAAATCCGGCTGTACAGCGGATTGTAGTACCGGGCAGCCTCTGCTGCACTGGCTGCTTTCTCTGCAAGTTCTTCCCCTATCAGTCCGTGGTTCACTCCAAAAGACAAAACCTGAAGTTCAAACCGGGACATCCCCTTAAGCAGGTCCGTGTGTTTTGATAAAATCTCACATGCCTTTTGATATAAAAACGGACTGCGCATTCCGTTGGAATAAAGTTCTGCCATTTCTGCCAGCAGCATTGCCGGGTTTTCCTCCATCTCCGGCTCCAGTTTTAACCGCAGAAAAAACAAATAGGGATAGCTGTGGCTTTCTGACAGGTATTTGCAGACCAGATGCGTCAGCGACTCTTTCTGACTCTGATTGGGGTGCAGCAGCAAAGACAGATACTGAAACAGACAGTACAGTTCCACTTCATCCCGGCGGTTTAAAAGCACCTGATCCCTCACCTCATCTAAAAACATAACCGCCTGTTCTTTTTCTCCTGAAAGAATACAGGATTCTGCTAATAAAAGAACCGTTTGAGAATCCTGAGGTTTCAGACTTTTTAACGCCTCCAGTTCTTCCTTCATCTCTTCCAGGATTTTCTGATTGGTCTGTTCTTCCCTTTCATAATTCAGGCGCAGCAAGAGGTATCTGCTGTATCCTTTTCTCCATTCCAGTTCTTCTGGCTTTTCCTCATCCGGATTTCCCAGACCTTCTACCTGAATCTTTACCAGCACCTCATCCCGAATGGTGGTCAGACGAATACAGCCCTGATTTTTCCCTCTGTGAAGCTGTCTGGGGTGAATGCGGTATCCTACCTGGCAAATATTTCCGTCAAAATCCTCCTCCCCAATCTGGCTGCGGACCAGTTCTAAAAAACCGCCTTCGGCCTCCAGCTTCATGTTTACATATCCCCATGTGTTTTTTCGGATCTCAATGGTGTCTACCACTGATGTCACTGGCGTCCGGTAATATCGGTTCTGATCGCTCACCTCAATGGTCACTGGCTCTTTTGCATGAATGGCAACCAGAAATTCCTCCAGTAAATTTTCCCTGTTGGTATGGCCCTTTAACCCATTGTAAATAGCCCGTACATTCAGATCCTGCATAAACGGCGCCTCTGTAAACTCCTGATATTCAAATAGTCTTAGTGCAGTTTCCCTGTCTTTTTTAGCCAGATTTGAAAAATCCTTGGCTGTCTTTAAATTTCCAAGAACCTGGCCGGATGTTTTCGACTCAATCTGAAACACAAAAGGGATTTCCTTCTCCCCGCCGTTTGTTACAAGGAAAAAGCTGCCAAGGATTTGATCTCCATCTTCTAAATAAGTTGTATCTATCTCATATAATATCCGGCTGCGGAGGCCTCCAAAGGCTTCTGTCAAAACCTTTACCCGGTAATGGCTGGAATAGACGAGACCCTTCATGTTAAGTCCATTCCCGCTTACCAGACTGATTTCTCCCCGACTCACTTCCTGAGGCAAAATCCGCCCCTCCAGTTTTTCCGGAACAATCTGAATGTCCGGATTCTGGAAATCGACAATTCCTTTTGCCAGCCGGTTGATTTTTTCTCTCATTCTACCACCTCTAACCCGTATTCTAACACATTTCGACAGGATTGGAAAGTAAAAAGCATAATCCCGACCGGATTATGCTTTGTTTGTAATTGTCTCATGTAGATTCTGTCCATTCTGCACTGTGCCTGCTGGTTCCTGGATAATCCATTCTGCCTGTACCCGCTCTTTCAGAACCGAAACCGGCTGCTGTTTTACCTCTCCTTGCGCCGCCTGCCTTATCCGAAGATGAAAGTAAGTGCGAAAGACCTTAACAGCCAGCACTGCCACAAAAAACGGAAGCACTATACACAAATAAATTTTCTGTTTCAACGATTTTTGTCTTTTCATGTCTCTCCCTGCCTGTTTAACTGCTCATCAGCGATTTCATGGCAAATGCATAGATTTCCTGACTCTTTGCCCTCCACTGGCTGCACATGGATTCTGCCTGTTCTTTGTCCGGCACTGACAGATTCAGTTCTATCAGCACACTCTTTCCTTCCCGCACTTCACAGTGGACCACATAGTCCTGACTGGTGGATTTGTAATAATCCGAAACCACTCCCACTTCATCCCTGAGACGGAATTTATTTTCCTTTAAATACTGGTCAATGTCTTCTATAATTGCCGGCGAAATCTTTTTTCCAAAAAATTCCAGAGTATCCTCGCCTTCCTGGGTGATTTCATAACGGCTGCTGTTGTGCAGCGTCTCCTTACGCACCAGACCGGCTTCCAACAGTTCGTTTAACGCCTGCTGCAGGGTAAAATATGTGGTATACTCCCGCTCCAGAAAAAAATTAGAAAGCTGTGCATTGGTCAGCGGAAAATTCACCTGTTTTAACATATATAGATTCATCAATTTGTATAAAGTCATTGGTTCAGACAGCATCTTTCTTCTCCTTGCGCACCTTCGCTAAGTGTTCTTATTATACCTATTTTTGTCAGTGAAAGCAAGGGGCCATGACCTATTCCAGGGCAAAAAGCTTTTTCAGTTCCTTCTTGCTTAATCCGGAAAGACTGGCAGATTTTCCTTCCATAATCTCGTCTGCCAGCTTCTTTTTCGACTCCTGCAAAGTTAAAATGTTTTCTTCTATGGTATTTTTCGTAATCAGGCGGTACACTGTGACCTGCTTTTCCTGTCCTATCCTGTGAGCCCGGTCTGTGGCCTGGTTCTGAGCCGCAATATTCCACCATGGATCATAGTGGATTACTGTATCTGCCGCTGTCAGATTGAGTCCGGTTCCCCCTGCCCGCAGAGAAATCAAAAATACAGGCGTGTCGTCTTTCTGAAACGAATCCACCATGTGAAGCCGATCTTTTTTGGATGTCTCCCCTGTCAGAAGATAGTATCCGATTCCATCTGTCTTTAGCCGCGCCTCGATCAGTTTGAGCATGGATGTAAACTGAGAAAACAAAAGAATCTTATGTCCTCCGAAAGCCCCGCTCTCCACCAACTCCATACAAGTCTCCAGTTTTGCACTGTTTCCTTTATAATTTTCGTAATAAAGTCTGGGATCGCAGCAAATCTGCCGCAGCCTGGTAAGCTGGGCCAGAATCTGAAGTTTTCCGGAAACATCTTCCTCACCGCCTTCTTCCAGCATGTTTTTTAATATCTGGGCATTGGCAGCATACAGGTTCCTTTGTTCCCCTTCCATCTGAGAATAGATGCAGGTCTCCAGCTTGTCCGGAAGATCTTTTAACACATCCTTTTTCACCCTTCTAAGAATAAAAGGGGAAGTCAGCCGTTTTAAACTGGTCATAACCTCTTCGTTTTTTTCCTTTATCAGAGGAATCTCAAAATCTTTTTTAAATCTCTGATAACTGAATAAAAATCCCGGCATTAGATAATCAAAAATACTCCACAATTCTCCCAGACGGTTTTCAATGGGAGTTCCGGTCAGGGCAAACCTGGTAACAGACTGAATCTTTTTTACGGCCCTGGCATTTTTCGTCCCCGCATTTTTGATAAACTGGGCTTCATCAATAATCTGATATCGGAATGTAAGGGGTTCGTAAAGTTCAATATCCCGCCGCAGTAAATCATAGGACGTGATCAGGATTCGGTTTTTCCCGGTATCCGCATCTCTTTTTGTCTCGTCCAGGATTTGCTCTCTCTCCTTTGCTGTGCCTGCAACGGATGCAATCGGAAGATGGGGAGCGAATTTCCGAAACTCGTGTTCCCAATTGTACACCAAAGACGCCGGTGAGACAATTAAAGACAGCAGTCCTTTTCCATCCTGCTCTTCTTTCTTGTATCCGTCTGCCAAAAGAGCAATGACCTGAACCGTTTTTCCCAGTCCCATATCATCTGCCAGGATCCCGCCGAACCGTCCTGCATCCAGAGTTTTCAGCCATCTGAACCCATATTGCTGATACCCTCTTAATACAGACGCCATCTGGCCTGGAATCTGGTACTCTGCATCTTCCACAGACTTCATTCCCCGGATTACTGCCCGAAAAGCCTGATCTCTATAAAAGGGAACTCCCGGTTCCTCCTTAAATAGCTGGTCTAAATACAGCGCCCGGTAATGGGGCAGTCTGATTTCGCCTGCTGCAATGTCTGTCTTTGTAAGAGCCAGGTCTTTTGCCATTTTCGCCACTGCTAAAATCCCATTGCTTTCCAGCTGCAAAAACTCACCGTTTTTCAATCGGTAATATTTCTTTTTCTGCTGGTATGCGGTAAGGATTCTTGACAGTTCTGCCCCGCTCATGCCGTCTGCGTCCACCTTTACATCCAGCCACCCCTTTACTGCCTGAACGCCAACCTGGATTCCCTCTGCCCGTTTGATTTTCCAGCGTCCTACTTCCTCAGACAGATAAACTTCGCCCAGATGCCGGAATTCTTCAATCCCCTCCAGCAAAAGCCGGTATAAAGCGTCCTCATCATCCCGTATAACCAGCTTTTTCCCCTCCGGTTCTTTATACTGAAAATACTTTGTAATGGTCTGGCTGATTCGGAATTCACCCGGCACGTCCCTGCAGATATGGCGGGGAACCATTTCATCTTCTATGGGGTGAAAGGAATAATCTCCATAAGAAAGCACTGGCTCCATGGAGAGTTCATCCTGCCCTGTGCTTTCAAACCGGAAACTGGCCCGAAGCGGCTCTGTCTCATAAGCCTTCCAGTCAATCTCTTCTCCCTCGATCAGGCTGTATTCCTCGATTTTTTTCAGCACTCTCTGGTAAAACAGGGGCACATCCCGGTTATTTACTGAAACCGTTCTGTCTGGCCTTTCTGCCATTTGCTCAATAAACACGCCCATGGCGCGGCTGCAGGCTTCATCGCATCTGCAAAGCTTTCCCTGACTCCCAAAGTAGAGATGCCTCTCTCCCATAAAACTAAATTCATAGTCTGCAAGTCTGACTTTTACCCCCTCTTGTCCCTGTTTCTTAATCACAATCCCAAAATCCGGATTCAGACGGCTTATAAAAAAAGATTGTTCTTGCCCTCCGGTCCGGATGCGGATCTTCTTGTCCACATACATGGAAAAAAACCGATCTCTGTTTTCCCGGTTTAAGGCCAGTTCCCGAAGCTTGGGACGCACCTCAAACGAAGTCTTGCCGAACCGGCTGAAATATTCGTGGTAGGTATTGACCAGTTCTGCGGCGAATCCGGCCAGCGGGCGGCTTTCTTCATTAAATGCGTCAAGGTTGTGATAAAAGGTCAAATTTTTCCCATAGCTTACCTGGGCTCCTGTCTCAATTGCCTGGACAAATGCACTCAAATCCCGGATCGTATACAGCCGCTCTCTCCCTATTTGGAGTTCCAGCCGAATTTCCTTCCCCTTTTGCTCCACCAAAAGCACAGGCTCCAGACGGACTAATCCGGTTTCATTTTCCTGCATGATTTGAGCCACTTCCCAGTTGGTGTATTCCCGAATCATAGCCCTGACTTCCTGATCCGTATAAACCGGCCGGAATGTCTGTCTGCTGTTCTCATTCTGGTACTTCTCATACAGGGCTTTCGCGTGGACACATGGACCTTTATAAGAAATTCCCTCTGCGCAGGAACAGGAGCAGTCCCGAAGTTTGCTGCTCCTGATGTATAAACTTACCTGATAGGTTTTATCCCCATCCTGGCACGCGGCTTTCACCCCTACTTCACCTTTCCAAAAGGTGCTGATTTTCATTTCTGAAATATTCACCCTACACTCCCCGCAATCTGGCTTTACATCCGCTCCGGAGCCTCAATTCCCAATACGCCGATGGCAACCGTCAGCACGTCTTTTGTCACCATAATTAAGCTGATATAACTTGCCTGACGGTCTGGATTCTCCTCTGAAAGGATTTTGGTGTCATGGTAGAAGCGGTTAAACTCATTGGACAGTTCATAGATATACTGGCAAATCTTATGAGGCGCCAAATCTGCAAAACTGGTCTCCATAACATCGTTAAATTTCAGAAGCATAAGAGCCAGGCCCTTTTCTGAGTCAGATGCTGCCGGCAGAATCTTTCCTGCTTCTGCAGTTCCTCCGTTTTCTGCAAATTTATTTAAAATGGATTTAATCCGCACAATGGTGTACAAAATGTAAGGGCCTGTATTTCCTTCAAAGGAAATAAACCGGTCAATGTCAAAGACATAGTCCTTTGCTGCCTGGTTGGATAAATCTCCGTATTTTAATGCAGCAAGGCCGACAATCTTGGCGGTATTTCTGGCTTCCTCTTCCGAAACCGTCCGGTTTTCCATAATCCGGTTAAATACCTGTTCATTGATGTTGGCAATCAGGTGCTCCAGACGCATAACGCCGCCGTCTCTGGTCTTAAAGGGCTTTCCGTCTTTTCCGTTCATGGTGCCGAATCCCAGGAAAGACATAGGCATATCCGGTTTTACGATTCCAGCTTTCTTTGCTACCCGGAATACCTGGGTAAAGTGAAGATCCTGACGCTTATCTGCAATATAGATATAACGATCCGGATGGAAATCCTGTTCCCTCTCAATAATGGTAGCCAGATCCGAAGTTGCGTAAAGAGCCGCTCCGTCCGATTTTCTTACGATACATGGAGGGAGTTCCTTAGAATCTCCTTCTTCTGCAATATCTACTACCAGGGCTCCCTGGCTTTCATAAGCCAGTCTCTTTTCTACCAGGTCGTCAATCAGGGCCGGAATGTATGGCTGGGCGTCGCTTTCGCCCTTCCATAAGTCAAATTCTACGTTTAAGTTGGAATAGTTTTTCTTTAAATCCGCTAAGGATACAGCCATAATGTGCTTCCAGATTGCGCGGTACGGCGCATATCCATTCTGCAGACGGAAGGTTGCGTTCTGGGCTCTCTCTTTAAAAGCCTCATCTACCTTGGACTTTCCGCTGGCAGCCGGATAAATTTCTTCTAACTCGCTGATGGTAAACGGCGCTTCTTCTGGATATTCTCCGGTATAGGATTCGTCAAAATAAACCAGATCCGGCTTTCTCTCGTGAAGTTCTTCAATAATCAGACCCATCTGCAGGCCCCAGTCTCCTAAATGCACGTCGCCAATCATATTGTGGCCCAGGAAACGTCCCATCCGCTTAATGCTCTCGCCGATAACAGCAGAGCGGAGATGGCCTACGTGAAGAGGTTTGGCTACATTGGCTCCGCCGTAGTCTACCATGATGGTCTCCGGATGATCCGTTGGATCCAGTCCCAGTTTTTCTTCTCCTGCCATCTGGTTTAAATACCCGGCCACAAATTCTTCACTGACCTTTAAATTGATAAATCCCGGCATAACTGCCTCTTTCATGGAGAAAAGCTGGGATCCGGAAAGTTTTTTTGCTACTTCTGATGCAATCTCAATCGGCTTCTTTTTATAAGCTTTTGCTGCAGCCATTGCGCCGTTGCACTGGTACTCGCACAGATCCGGACGATTGGACAGCACTGCCTTTGCATACTTTTCTTCATAACCGCAGTCAGAAAATGCCTGCTTTAATTCCTCTTCCATTATTGTAAGGATTTTCTTCATATCATTATATCTCCTTTTATACTCCTAATAAATTGGCAATTCTTGGAATATCCGTCCGATCATTCCACACACAGATGGTCACTCCCTTGCCTGTTCCGTCGCCATGAATCATCCTGCCGTTTCCAATATAAATTCCGGCATGGCTGACAGCGTCCAGAGAGGAACCGAAGGCAATCAAATCCCCTACTTTCAGATCGTCTGCCGGACGGTCTGTTCCCAGACGTGCCTGTTCTTCGGAAGTTCTCGGAAGCTCCAGTCCCGCATAGGCTTTCATCAGATAGCGGATAAATCCTGAGCAGTCAAATCCCACTGCGGGATCTGAAGCCCCCATTTGGTAATGAGCCCCTAACAGGTTCATGGCCAGCTTAATTAACTCTGCCTTGTCTTCCTCTTCTTTGGGAATATTCCAGGTATTGGTGACTGTAATCTGACCGGAATTGCCGTCTAAATAGGCGCTGTGGCCGTCATATGCAATCTCAATCCAGCCGTTTCCGGCATCGCTTAATACCCGGTAGACCGTCTTTGGATATGCAAATCCATAACTTCCCTGTCCTCCCGGAGCATCCAAAATAGCGACTCCCTGATTTCCTGTAATCTCTGCAATTGATACATCCAGCGAAACTGCAGTCATTTCTTTTGAGCCAGGCAGATCTGTCCCGCTTTCTTCTGTCTGCGCGTTATAACTGGACAGTCCGTCTGCTATGTCCAGTCCATCTCCCGGTCCTGCCCCATAAGACACCGTCCATGCTGACAGGGTGATGGTCCCGCAGATAACTGCCAATATTCCAAGTTTTTTCCATTTTTTTATCATCTGTACCTCTCCGGCTTCCTCCTTTCCGGCTTTTACCGGATGGGAAGCGTTATCCCAATATATCCCAAACATCTGCGATACAAAAACTGCCGCACAATGAACCATCGGATATCCTAAAATCGAAATCCTCTCTTTCACTCTGCGGCAGTCTGTCCTGTTCTTATCTCCTGTTAGCATCAGTGTACAGAGACAACACGCCTGTACACTGATGCTAAAACCAGCCAAATCCGTCTCATTAAACTCTGGACAGATACTCGCCAGTTCTGGTATCGATCTTAACTTTATCTCCCTGGCTTACAAACAGCGGTACTGCAATGGTTGCTCCGGTCTCAACGGTAGCCGGCTTGGTTGCTCCGGTTGCGGTATCTCCCTTAAATCCAGGCTCTGTATCTGTAATCTCCAGTTCTACAAACAGCGGAGGTTCTACAGAAAATACATTGCCGTTGTAAGAACATACCTTTACCATCTCGTTCTCTTTTACAAACTTTAATGCATCGCCGATGGTCTCAGAGTTTAATGCTACCTGATCATAGGTCTCCACATTCATAAAATGGAATAAATCGCCATCTGCATACAGATACTGCATGTCCACTCTGTCAATTCTTGCTGCCGGGAACTTTTCGGTAGGACGGAATGTTTTTTCAATTACGCCGCCGCTGATTACATTTTTTAATTTTGTGCGGACAAACGCAGCGCCCTTACCTGGCTTTACGTGCTGGAACTCCAGGATCTGCACAACGTTGCCGTCAATCTCCAATGTAATGCCATTTCTAAAATCACCTGCTGATATCATAAAGATATTCCTCCTTAAGTCGTTCAACTCTTCAATCTAGTTTATTCTATAATAGAATTCCTGTATTTTCAACTCTTTTTTCGTTTTTCCTGCAAAAAAGTAAGAATTTCCGCTGCTATTTCTTCCTTGCTCTTTCCATCTGTGGAAATTGTCAGATCCGCCGCTGCCTCATAAGCCGGCCGTCTCACATCCATCAGATGCCGAATCCCCTCTTTGCTCATACGCCCTTTCAGGTTCGGTCTGGAATCATCTGCCTTTACCCGCTCGAGCACCGTTTCCGGCGATGCTGTGAGAAGCACAATGACTCCGGCCTGTCTCATAGAGTCTATGTTTTCCTTTCTAAGGACAGCGCCGCCTCCGCAGGAAACCACAGCCGAATCCTCTTTACAGATTTTTTGAATCAGGGCAGCCTCCAAGTCTCTGAAATATTCTTCCCCATATTTTTCAAAAATATCTGTAATCTTCATGGCATTCTCATCTTCAACCCGCTGATCCATCTCGATTGCTGGAAGAGACAGGATTTCTGCCAGTTGAGAAGATACGGTTGTCTTTCCGGTTCCCATAAATCCGATTAGAAAGATATGGTTTCTTTTGGCAATCATCCCTTTATGGACTGCGTCCAGTATGGTTCTTAATACATCTGCATCCATTTGTCCGGGAGCCGACGCAGTTCCTGCGCTTCCAAAGGTCACAGAGGATCCGAATGTCTCTCCTGAAAGCCGGCTGATCAGCCCAAGACCGCCCATTGCCATGGTGATAACCGGACTTTTCATGGTCCGGGACGCAGTCTCTGTTGCAGACAAAAGGCTAAGAACATCTCCGGCATTTTGCGGCATTACTGCTTCTTTTAAAATATCTGCTCCCAGTTCTTCCATTTGTTGAAACCGCCAGAGCAGTTCTTTGCTGTCCGGAGTCTTTGAAAAATCATGACTGGACAGAATTACTCTTACCCCCTGCCCTTTTATTCGGGAGATAGTTTCTTCTAACACCTCTCTTCCGGCCTCCAGTCCGGTAAACAGTTCCAGATCCACCAGATCGGTATTCCCGGACAACGCTGCCTGAAGGGTCAGTTCCAGATAGACCCTGGCATCCAGTTCTTTTTCTCCGCCTTCCTTCTTTCCGCGAAAGGTGAACAAAACAGGGACTTCTCCCAATATACTCCGGAGTTCTTTTAACACCTGGCAGACTGCCTGGATATTAGTTCCCTCTTCATACCAGTCCGCCCGCCATTCCGCTAAATCAAGTGGAACCTTTTTTAATGCCTCTGCCTGGGCAAAAATTTCCTCTTTGGATACTGCCGCAATAGGAACACAGATTTTAGGGCATCCGCTCCCAATGAAAACGCCCCTTACCTTTACTGCTTCTGTCATTTCTTTTTCCTCTCATACGCATACAGGACCAGCTTTTCCGGAATCCGCTTCAGCACAATCTGGATTTCTTCCTTCGGGTTGATTGGATCCACTAAAATGCTGTACAGTCCGGTCCGGTTTGCTCCCCAGATATCTGTAAAAATCTGGTCTCCTACAACCACCGTCTCTTCCGGTCTGGTTCCCATTTTTTCCATGGCTTCCCGGTACCCCTTGCGTTTTGGCTTTCCTGCCTTAAAAATATACCGGGTGCCCACATCCTCTGCAAACCGTCTGACTCTGGGTTCTTTGTTGTTGGAAGCCAGACAGGACTCCATTCCCATAGTCTTAAGCCGTTTAAAAAGCTGTTTTGCCTGGTCATCCGCAGGGGCGTCGTGGGGCACTAAGGTATTGTCTACGTCAAAAATCACTCCCCTGATTCCCTTCTGGTAAAATGTTTCAAAGGGAATCTGATAAGTGCTTTCTGCCCGCTCATCTGGATAAAATTGTTTTAACATCGTTCTCCTATTTCTTCAGCAGTTTTCCCAGCTCTTCCATAAAGGTATTCACATCCTTAAATTCCCTGTACACGGATGCAAACCGGACGTAAGCTACCTCGTCCAGCTCCTTCAGCTTATCCATGACCAGTTCTCCGATCACAGAGGTGGGAACTTCCTTTTCCTCCATATTAAAAATCTGATTTTCAATGCTGTCAATTACAGCGTCAATCTGCTGGGTAGACACCGGCCGCTTATGGCAGGACTGAACCACTCCATTCTCAATTTTCGCCCGGTCATACGGTTCCCTGGTCTCGTCTTTTTTAATCACCATCAGCGGCATGGTCTCTAACTTCTCGTAAGTGGTAAACCGTTTCCCGCAGGTTTCGCACTGTCTGCGCCGGCGGATAGAGCTGTTGTCGTCTGCTGGTCTGGAATCAATTACCTTTGTGTCTGCTGCATTGCAAAATGGGCATTTCACCTTCTCTACCTCCTGTCCTGTTTTGAAAGGGCATTTTATCCCCGAATCATTTAGATTTATTTTACATGAAGGACGCCGGTTCCGCAAGCCTTTTTGTTTCATCCTCCCTTGCACCGCTCTTCTTTTTCCTCATAATCCACCAGAATAATGTCCTCCCCTACCTGGCAGATCCTGCAGAACGGAATAATATATTCCTTTTCCCTGCATAAAAATCCGCAGAAACTTCCTGGTCCCGGCACAATAATTGCTGCCATGCACCCTGTTTTCATGTCAAAATCCACATCACCCACAAATCCCAGGCGATGGCAATTATTGATATTAATCACTTCTTTGGTCTTTAGTTCACAGATTCGCATACCCTGCCTCGCAAAACGTCTTTTTTGACAGTATATGCAAAAAGGCCGCCGCCCAGTCTGCATTTTCACAGAAACGGGCGGACAGCCTTCCATAGCTTTGGTTGTTCCTTCCACGGATTAGAACAGCGGAACCACTGCTCCTTCATAAGTTTCATCTATAAAGGTTTTAATTTCTTCGCTGGTCAGAACTTCTACCAGGGCTTTGGTCTTATCGGTTTCTTCTTCGCCCTCCCGGACTGCTAACACGTTGCCGTAGGTGGTTGCAGAAATAGACTCTGCATCCTCGATTGCAAGGGCATCGCTTACCTTTAAGCCAGCCTCAATTGCATAGTTGCCGTTGATAACTGCAAGATCGACGTCTGGAAGAACACGTGGAATCTGGGCTGCTTCTACTTCCATGATCTCTAAATTCTTAGGATTCTCTGCAATGTCATTTTTGGTTGCCTCTAAGCCAGCGCCCTCTTTTAAGGTAATTAAGCCCTGTGCCTCTAATAACAGAAGAGCTCTTGCCTCATTGGTCACATCGTTTGGAACTGCTACGACTGCGCCGTCTGCCACTTCCTCTAAAGAAGCGGTCTTTCCTGCATAAATGCCGAATGGCTCATAGTGGATCGCTGCTGCGGATACCAGCTTGGTTCCGTGCTGCTCATTAAAGGACTCTAAGTAAGGAAGGTGCTGGAAGTAGTTTGCATCCAGATCCCCTGCGTCTAAGGCATTGTTTGGCTGGACATAATCGCTGTAAACCATTACCTGCAGATCGTATCCTTTTTCTGCCATCAGAGGTTTTGCTGCCTCTAAAATTTCTGCATGGGGAGCCGGACTTGCGCCGACTACCATCTTTTCTAAGTCGCCGGATGCTTTGGACTCTTCTGCTTTTGTTTCTTCTGCCTTCGTTTCCTCTGCTTTGCTTTCTGCCTGTGCAGTGGTTTCTGCCGCAGATGCTGCGGTAGTTTCAGCGGCGCCATTTCCTCCGCAGGCAGATAATGCTGCTGCAGTCAGGACAGCTGCGAATACAAGACTTACTTTCTTCATAATTATTCCTCCTCATTAAAGATAATTTATGATTTAGGCGTATACGCCAAATCAGCGGATTCTCTTGTCATTGACCTTAGACAGTTTCATAAAGGATTCCTGAATAATCTGGACAATGATTACCATAATGGCAACGGTTACAAACATAATCTCTGTCTCATACCGGTAATATCCATAGTTGATGGCAATGGCTCCCAGTCCGCCTGCGCCTACAAATCCGCCCATAGCGGTGTAGCCTAAAATCGTAGTAACGGAAATGGCCGCGCCTACCAGTAAAGACGGCTTGGATTCCGGCAGAAGGACTTTATAAATAATCTGCCAGGTGGAAGCTCCCATGGACTTTGCTGCCTCGATAACGCCTGCGTCCACTTCCCGGAATGAAGACTCTACCATTCTGGCAATATAGGGAGCGCCTGCAATGATTAACGGGAATATCAGTGCTTCAGGGCCAATGGTGGTTCCCACTACTTTTCTGGTTATTGGAAGAACCATAATGGCCAGAATAATAAAGGGAACGGAACGGAGCAGGTTAATCATAAGTCCCAGAATTTTTTCAATAACAGGAACCGGCTTAATGCCGTCCTTTGCCGTTACTACCAGAATTACGCCCAGCGGAATTCCAATCAGATAGGAAAAAAGAGAGGACATTGCCACCATATAAATGGTTTCCCAAATTCCTGTCCCCAGCATACTAAGGGTTGTGGAATCAAACTGCATCTTCATTTACCTCCTCATACGGCACCTTTGCAGTGCTTAAGTAATTGGTCACTCTTCTGGCGTCTGCCTCGTCTTCCGGAAGCTGGACAATCATCTGTCCCATGGCAGTGCCGTTAATGTCCCTGGTCGCTGCATACATGATATTAACTGGTGTTTTGCAGGCCAGAATCATGTTGGCAAGCACTGGTTCGGAAGAAGCCCGTCCGTCAAAGATAATACGAATCTGGCGGCCTCCGCCAAAATTGCCGGTTTCCACTGCATCGCCTAAAATCAGCTGGCGGCCGATTTTGGATTTCGGCTCTGAGAAAATCTCCGATACCTTTCCGGATTCTGCAATGTGACTTTTATCAATAATGGCTACGCGGTCGCAAATCGCTTCAATAACCGCCATCTCGTGGGTAATCACAATAACGGTAACGCCCAGATCCCGGTTAATCTGCTTTAACAGCTGGAGAATCGACTTGGTGGTATTGGGGTCCAATGCGCTGGTAGCTTCGTCGCACAAAAGCACCTTCGGATTGGTGGCAAGGGCTCTTGCAATGGCAACTCTCTGCTTCTGTCCGCCGGAAAGCTGTGCCGGATAAGCCTTCATCCGTTCCTCTAGCCCTACCATTTTCAGCAGTTCTTTTGCCTTCTCTTTTGCCTCTGCCTTGGGTACTCCTGCAATCTCCAGTGGAAAACATACATTCTGCAGGACGTTTCTCTGAGCCAGAAGGTTAAACTGCTGGAAAATCATTCCCATGGATCTTCTGGCTGCCCGGATTTTCGCTTCTCCCAGGTCTCCTAAACTCTGCCCTTCAAAAATCACCTTTCCTGCCGTCGGTTTCTCCAAAAAGTTGATACACCGGACCAGGGTGCTTTTACCTGCACCAGACAGGCCGATAATTCCAAAAATCTCGCCTTTTTCAATCTCCAGATTGATATTATCCAGAGCATTGACCGTTCCATTTGCGGTAGAGAACTGTTTGCCCAGCCCCTCCAGCCTGATAATCGCCTCTGCTGACATTTCATACTTCCTTTCTTTTTCCATCCATCCCATTCATAGGACGCAGGTTCCTGTGAAACTAAGAAAACCTGTCACTGGCAGCTTTTTTCAGATGCCTGTAACAGAAAAGAGCCGCAAGTCCTTGCACAGACCCGCGACCCCTTTTCTCATTTCTTCCTATCTGTTCTGAAGTTCTTTCTCTTTTCAAAAGACCTCAGGGTTCATCACATCATCTATACATTTGGACTTTTATCAGTTTTTTTGGCACACGAACATTCGGCACATATCCCACATGCCGTTCATCATGTCCATATTCATCTCCATGAATAAAAACTGACGCATAATAAAGTCCTCCTGCTGCTTTCCCAGCCTGTCTGACTGAGTTGTAACGATTTTAGTACAGACCAACCGGTTTGTCAAGTCTTTTCTCTGACATATACATATGATAATAGTTTAGCCATGCATCTTCTTGCACGCTGTAAGCGTACAAAAAGCGTCGGGCGTCAGCCCTATGAAGATACAGACAGGAAAACTCTTATGAAAACAAGCTTTCAACAATTTTTCCAGTCTGTATCTTCGCATGGCTAAATTATGCACATAAGTCAATGATTACCTGGGCGAAAATCTCGGCGCTGGCCACCAGCTCGTCAATCACTGCAAACTCGTCTGCACCATGCATCCGGTTTTCAGTCTCCGGCATAGCCGCGCCAAAGGCAACGCCGTTCTTTAAGTGGTGAACGTAAGTACCTCCGCCGATTGCCAGGCATTCGCCCTTTCTTCCGGTGTATTCTTCGTATGCCTTTAATAAGGTCTTTACGAAATCGGAATTGCCGTCTACATGGTGAGGCGGAGTCATGGATTGATTTAACAGGGTCATCCCATTTTCTGCCATCAGCTTCCGTACTGCTTCCAGGGTATTTTCCTCTGTAGAGCAAATCGGGCAGCGGCTGTCAAAGGTTCCGTCTAAGCTGCCTTCGTCAATCTTCAACATGGAAAATGCCACGGTCATCTCTCCGGACAAATCGTCTTTCATATCAATTCCCAGTGCTTTTCCATTTACATCGCCATGAGGGAACAGTTTCACCAGTTTCTTTACATATTCAACCTGAGGGCAGTCTGCAAGAGGCAGGCGGCTGACTAAGGTCAGAAGGGCCGTCAGAGCATTTTTTCCTGCTTCCGGAGTAGATGCATGAGCGCCTGCTCCAATGGCAGTGATGGTGTAGATTGGATCATCTTCCAAGGAATCCTGTGCAGTCAGCACAAATTCCATATCAAACTCTTTTTCTGCCTGGGCAATCACTGGACGGATGTCTTCTAAGGTCTTATTTCCCAGTTCGATGGTCGCAAATGCTTTGCCTGGAACTACGTTTTCTTTGATTCCTGCTTCCAGCAAAACCAGTCTTGGAAGCGCATCGGATTCTTCCCACTCTGCAGTAAAGTGGCCTGGGAGACGGCCTTTTTCAATGTTTACAACCGGATAAGACGCATCTGGGGAGAAGGTCATAGGAGCTTCCGGCTCTACGTCATAATAGTGGGCGATGTCGGCGCTTCCGCACTCTTCATCGGTTCCAAGGATCAGGCGGACATTTTTCTTTAACGGAATACCCAGTTCTTTGACGCAGCGCATTGCATACAGGGCTGCCACTGCCGGTCCCTTATCGTCTGCAGTTCCCCTGCCGTAGATCTTTCCGTCTTTTACAAGGGGTTCAAATGGTTCGGTTACAGTCCAGCCTTCTCCTGCCGGAACCACGTCTAAGTGAGCCAGAATATCCAGATGGCGCTCTAACGCACCGAAATCTACAGTTCCTACATAGCTGTCATAATTGGTTGTGGTAAAGCCATACTTTTCTGCCATGGAAAGCGCTGCTCCCAGAGCCCGAAACGTGCCCTCTCCAAACGGCATTCCTACTTTGTATGCCATTTTTTCGCTGTTAATGCGGCACAGAGTAGCGATGTCTTCCAACATCTCCTGTTTGTGCGCTTCGATATATTCTTTAATCTGCTGTTTATACATCTCTCGTTCCAGTCCTTTCTCCAAATGCTGTTATTTCATCATGCCGACCAAAATTTCCCCAACCACTTTTCCGTCTGCTTTGCCCTTTACTAACGGCATAAGAACCTTCATAATCCTGCCCTTATCCTTTGCACATGGGGTCTCAATTTCCAGTTCCTTTAAGACGCTCTCAATCACTTCTGTAATCTGTTCCGGCGTTAAGTCTGCTGGTGCAAAATCCTGATAAACGGCCAGTCTTTTTGCAGCTTCTTCGCGGATGTCCTCCCGGTCAGCCGGAGCGGTGTCCATGGTCTCTTTTACCTGCTTGATTTCTTTTTTTACAATGGCGTTTTCTTCATCCTCTGTTAAAGGCGCCCGTTTGTCAATTTCTGCATTTTTCAGCGCGCTTAACAGCATAGACAGGGAATCTTTACGCTCTTTGTCCTTGGCCTTCATAGCCTCTACCATAGCTGCTCTTACCACATCAATTTTGCTCATAATGTTTCCCCTTTCTTAACTTTCCATAGTCGTTAATTTCTTCCAAACTCACTAAGCACCAGGCCTGGATTCCGTTCCTCTACCATGCCTACGCTCCAGCTGTTGACAAACAACAGCAGCGGATTGCCCTTTAAGTCCCGGATCTTCTTCATATCAGAAGTTCCCTGAATCCGCTCTACATCCACTTCTTCCTTATTCTCAACCCAGCGGATATATTCATAAGGCAGACGGTCTAACCGTACTTCTACATTGTACTCATTCTGCAGGCGGTAAGTCAATACTTCAAACTGGAGAACGCCTACTACTCCTACAATAATTTCTTCCATACCCGTATTAAATTCCTGGAAAATCTGGATAGCGCCTTCCTGTGCAATCTGGTTGACGCCCTTTAAGAACTGCTTTCTCTTCATGGTGTCAATCTGGCGCACCCTTGCAAAATGCTCCGGCGCAAAGGTTGGAATGCCTTCAAACTCAAACTTTTCATTGGACAGGCAAAGGGTATCCCCAATGGAGAAAATGCCTGGATCAAATACACCAATAATATCTCCTGCATAGGCTTCTTCCACGATCTTCCGATCCTGGGCCATCATCTGCTGAGGCTGGCTTAAACGGATTTTTTTGCCGCCCTGGACATGGTTTACTTCCATGCCTGCCTCAAATTTTCCGGAAACGATTCGCATAAACGCAATCCGGTCTCTGTGGGCCTTGTTCATATTGGCCTGAATCTTAAATACAAATGCAGAGAACTCTTCCTCAAAGGGATTGATTTCCTTTGTAATGGCTTTTCTTGGCAGCGGAGAGGTAGTCATGGATAAAAAGTGCTGCAAAAAGGTTTCCACACCAAAGTTGGTCAGCGCAGAACCGAAAAATACCGGCGATAACTGTCCTGCCCGCACTCGTTCCATATCAAACTCATCGCTGGCGCCGTCTAACAGCTCAATCTCATCTAACAGCTGCTGATGGTAGTCTGGGCCAATCAGGGCGTCTACGTCAGTTCCTTCTAAACCAAACTCGTTTGACGCCACTTCTTTCTGACCGCCCATTGCTGCTGTAAAGGTAGTGATTTTTTTTGTATTTCTGTCGTAAACACCCTTAAAATTCTTGCCGCAGCCGATAGGCCAGTTAATGGGACAGGTATGGATGCCTAATACTTCTTCGATCTCATCCATCAGCTCAAAGGGATCTCTGGCCTCTCTGTCCATCTTGTTAATAAAGGTAAAGATGGGAATATGGCGCATGACGCATACCTTAAACAGCTTAATGGTCTGGGCCTCCACACCTTTGGAACCGTCGATGACCATAACAGCAGAGTCCGCTGCCATCAGGGTACGGTAAGTGTCCTCTGAGAAGTCCTGGTGTCCCGGCGTATCCAGAATATTAATACAGAATCCGTCGTAGTTAAACTGCATAACGGATGAGGTAACGGAAATACCTCTTTCTTTCTCAATCTCCATCCAGTCAGAGACTGCGTATTTCGCCGCCTTTCTTCCCTTAACCGTTCCGGCCAGATTGATGGCTCCGCCGTAAAGCAGAAACTTTTCCGTCAATGTGGTTTTACCGGCATCCGGGTGAGAGATAATGGCAAAAGTTCTTCGTTTTTTAATTTCTTCCGCAATATTCGCCAAGGGTTTTTCCTCCAAAATTCTTGTTATCTAAAAGATGGACGTCCAAAGCAAACACCCGGACGTCCCGCAAACTTTCTATAATACCGCTTTATTGTAATATTGTTGGTTTATAAAGTCAATACTCTATAAAAAATTCCTGGAAAGAAACCGTTCAGCCATGTGTCTTCTTGCCCGCTTATAGCGGACAAGAAGCGCTGGGCGTCCGCCCTATGAAGATTTAGACAGGAAAACTCTTATGAAAACAAGTTTTCAACACCTTTTCCTGTCTAAATCTTCGCATGGCTGAACGGTTATTTTGGAAATCTCTGTCAAAAGCCGGTCTGCCACTTCTTCTTTGCTCATCTTTTCTAATTCCAGTTCCTTGTCTTTTGTCAGAATGGTTACCACATTGGTGTCTGTGCCAAATCCCGCTCCGTCTACCTTTAAGTTGTTGGCCACAATCAGATCCAGATTCTTTTTCTTTAATTTTTCCCGGGAATGCTCCAGCATATGCTCTGTTTCCATAGAAAATCCGCATAATGCCTGTCCGTCTTTCTTGTGGGTTCCCAGATACCCTAAAATATCGTCTGTCCGTTCCAGATCCAGGGTCAGACTGCCGTCTTTTTTCTTTACCTTTTCTGTGCTGACAGTGGCCGGACGGTAATCCGCTACTGCCGCCGCCTTGATAATCCAATCCTGGTCTTTCGCCCGTCTGGTTACTTCCTCAAACATTTCCCTTGCTGTAGTAATCTCCACAACTTCTGCAAATCTTGGCCGCTTTAAGGCTGTTGGGCCGGTTACCAGGGTTACCTCTGCCCCACGGTAAGCCGCTGTTTTTGCAATGGCATATCCCATCTTTCCCGTAGAATGATTGGTCAGATAGCGCACTGGATCGACGGATTCCTGAGTCGGCCCTGCAGTAACTAAAATCTTCTTTCCGGCTAAGTCTTTGGGGTAACCGACTGCTTTTACCAGATAGTCAAACAGTTCTTCCGGTTCCGGCATCTTTCCGGCTCCTGTGTCCCCGCAGGCAAGATAGCCTACCTGGGGCTTTAAGACTTCCATGCCGTACTGTTCACAAACCTTTAAATTGTCCTGGGTAATGGGATTTTCGTACATATTGGTGTTCATGGCCGGAGCAATGATTTTCGGGCATCTGCAGGCAAGAACCGTCGTAGTCAGCATATCGTCTGCAATACCATGGGAAAGCTTTGCAATCACATTGGCGGAAGCGGGAGCAATCAGACACACATCTGCTGCCTTAGCCAAAGATACGTGTTCCACGCTGAACTCAAAATTCCGGTCAAAGGTATCGACCAGGCATTTGTGGCCGGTCAGGGTCTCAAAGGTAATGGGGTTAATAAAATTTACGGCGTTTTTTGTCATCAGGACATGGACGCTTGCCTTTGCCTTTACTAACATACTGGCAAGACCTGCGATTTTATATGCGGCAATGCTTCCGGTTACTCCTAAAAGCACAGTTTTTCCTTGTAAATTCATGGCAATTTCCTCCTCCGGTCTGCTTTACAGCCGACTTTTCCTATGCTACAATTGCTTCCATCATAACATAATTCCAATATGATGGAAAGGAGTTTCCATATGATTTTAACAATCGACATGGGCAATACCAATATCGTCATCGGCGGTATTGATGAAAAACAGACTTACTTTGAAGAGCGGATTACTACCATCCACTCCCGTACCAGTACCGAATATGCGCTTTTAATCAAAGACATTTTAGATCTCCACAGTGTTGACAAAAGCCAGATTGAAGGAAGCATTGTCTCTTCCGTTGTGCCTCCTTTAAACGCCCCTATCCAGTCTGCCTTAAAGAAGATTTTAGGGAGACGTCCCCTGATGGTAGGTTCCGGCATGAAAACCGGCTTAAATATTTGTATGGACAATCCCAAGACTGTGGGAAGCGATCAGATTGTAGACGCGGTTGCCGCGCTGAAAGAATATCCATGCCCCATTATTGTCATTGATATGGGAACAGCTACTACGATGTCCGTTATCGACAAAAATGGCAATTACATTGGAGGCGTTATCCTCCCCGGCCTGAAAGTTTCCCTGGATTCTTTAAGCAGCAATGCGGCCCAGCTTCCTTTTATCAGCCTGGAAATTCCTGGAAAAGTCATTGGCAAAAACACTATCGACTGTATGCGCAGCGGTATTTTATATGGAAATGCCGCCCAGATGGACGGCATCATCGATCGGATGGAAGAAGAGCTGGGGGAAACCGCTTCTGTAGTTGCCACTGGCGGCCTCTCCCGCTTCGTTACCCCTCTGTGCCGTCATAACATTCACTACGACCAGGCCCTGCTTCTCAAAGGCCTTCTGGCTCTGTACCGGAAAAACACAACGGACTAAGTAATTTTCTTCATTCTCCAGTAATACACCGGAACCAGGGGAATGAGAGCCATGACCCAGGCAGCCGGATCGGAAAAGCAGATTCCGGTATAGCCAAACGGCTCTGCCAGAACCAGAATGGCGCCAAAGCGGGCGGCCAGTTCAAATACGCCGCCAAGCATTGGTACCAGGCCGTCTCCCAGCCCCTGTAAGGTATTCCGGTATAAAAAGATTAAGCTTAACGGCGGATAGAACCAGGCGGAAATCTTTAAATACTCTACGCCGTATTCAATCATCTGTCCGCTGTCTCCAGAAGCAAAAATCTTCATCATATACGGGCCAAACAGGTAAACTGCCGCTCCGGTTATGACGCTGCATACCATGCAGATGGCAAATCCTGCTGATACCCCTTTCTTTACCCTGTCAAATCTTCCTGCTCCCATATTTTGTCCCGTATAAGTAGCCATGGCAACTCCCAGAGACGGGAAGGGCTGGGTCGCAATATTTCCAATCTTTCCTGCCGCAGAGAATCCGGCAATATACACTGGTCCCAGTCCGTTTAACGCAGCCTGTACAATCATGGTTCCGATGGCAGTAATGGAAAACTGAAGCCCCATTGGAATTCCTACGTTTAAAAGTTTCTTTGCGCTGGATACGCTGCAGTGGATATCCTGTCTGGAAATCTTTAAAATCTCATACTTTTTCGCAATGTGGCGTACACACAAAAGAGCTGAGACTGCCTGGGCAATCAGCGTTGCATACGCAGCTCCCGCCACTCCGGTATTGCAGTATAAAATAAACACAATGTCCAGAACAATATTTAAAATAGAGGCAATGACCAGAAACAGCAGCGGGGTTTTGCTGTCTCCCAAGGCCCTTAACATACCTGCTAACATATTGTAGGCAAAGGTAATCAGGATTCCTGCAAACAGTACGCCTAAGTAGGCTCTGGTTTCCCCAAAAATCTCATCCGGCGTATTCATCAGTCTTAAAATCGGATTTAACCCCAGCATTAAAATTACCGTCATGAGGATGCCTATTACCCCGCACAGCCACACCGACGCTCCTTCATAGCGGCACAGTCCTTTTTTGTCTCCTGCTCCAAACTGCTGGGCCAGGATTACGGAAAATCCGCTGGTAAGGCCGGTTACCAGTCCCCAGACCAAAAATACTACGCTTCCCGTTGAGCCTACGGCAGCCAGGGCATTGACGCCCAGAAACTGGCCTACAATCACAGAATCCACTACATTGTAAAACTGCTGGAAAATATTGCCGGCCAGCACCGGAAGCATAAAGGAAATAATCAGTCTGGCCGGATTTCCCCTGCTCATATCATTTGTCATGGCATTCGCCCTCCACCTGTCTTTCTTCTTCGAATTCAAGAGTATACGCCCAAACGAAACTTTCGTCAACCAAAATTTTTCCAGGAAAAAATCCGTATAATTCTTCCAGAATCCGTCCATCATTTTCCTATAAGGCAGCCTTGTCACATGGCTGCGTAAATAACCAATGCGGAGGGAAGAATTATGTCCGGATATAAAGTAGAAATCTGCGGAGTAAATACCTCAAAGCTTCCTCTTCTTACCAATGACGAAAAGGAAGCCCTGTTCCGGCGGATTATGGACGGAGACATGGATGCCAGGGAACAGTACATCAAAGGCAATCTGCGCCTGGTTTTAAGCGTGATCCAGCGGTATGCCGGAAGCAATGAAACCCTGGACGATTTATTTCAGATTGGATGCATCGGCCTCATCAAAGCCATTGACAATTTTGACATTTCCCAGAACGTCCGCTTCTCTACCTATGCGGTGCCCATGATTTTAGGAGAAGTGCGGCGGTATTTAAGAGACAACAACTCCATTCGGGTCAGCCGTTCTCTGAGGGATACGGCCTACAAAGCCATTTACGCAAAAGAAGGCCTGATGCGCAAAAATATGAAAGAACCGACGATTATGGAAATTGCCAACGAAATAGGGGTAAGCAAAGAAGAAATTACCTATGCTCTGGATGCCATCCAGAGTCCGGTCAGTCTGTATGAGCCGGTCTACAATGACGGCGGCGATCCTCTTTATGTAATGGATCAGATCAGTGATAAAAAGAATGTGGAAGAAAACTGGGTAGAAAATATTTCCTTAAATGAGGCAATGAAACGTCTTCCGGAACGGGAACGCCACATTATTGACATGCGGTTTTTTGAGGGAAAAACCCAGACCGAAGTAGCGGAAGAAATTCACATCAGTCAGGCCCAGGTCAGCCGTCTGGAAAAAAATGCGCTGAAAATTATGAGAAATTATCTGGGATAAAAACCGCCCTCCCAATCATCCAGGTTTTCAGTCTGATGTTTGGGAGGGCAATTCTATGTTCTTGCAATTACTTCAATTATTCGATTACAGCAGCTTCTTAAATTCATCTGCTACAAACTGTACCTTTGGTCCGATAATAACCTGAACCGCAGTCTTACTTGGGCGAATAACTCCGCTTATGCCTGCAGACTTAATCTTCTTTTCATTGACTGCTGTATAATCTTTGATTTCCAGACGAAGTCTGGTAATGCAGTTATCTACGCTGGCAACGTTCTCTTTGCCGCCCAAACCTTCCAGAATAATGGATGCCATGGCGGTAAAGTCATCATTTGCCAGAACGATCTTGGTCTCGTCTTCCATGTCGTCTTCACGTCCGGGAGTCTTCAGATCAAATGCCTTGATAGCAAAACGGAATACTACGTAGAATACGATAGCTGCCGCAATACCTAACGGAATAATCAGCCAGGTCTTCTGTGCTGCAGGAAGCTGGGAACTGAAAACCAGGTCCGTTAAACCTGCTGAGAAAGAGAAACCTGCGCGGAATCCCAATGTTAAGGTAACGAAAGTAAAGATACCATACAGTAATGCGTAAATTACGTACAGACCAGGAGCTAAGAACATGAATGCAAACTCAAACGGCTCAGTAACGCCGCAGACAAATGCACAGAGAGCGGCTGCACCTACCAGACCTGCTGCTTCTTTTCTTCTCTCTGGTTTTGCGGAATGGATAATTGCCAGTGCTGCTGCCGGCAGACCGAACATCATACATGGGAAGAATCCGGACATGTACATACCAGCCTGTCCACCTGCACCATTGAGCAGTTCGCCTGCCCAGAAGTTACCCAGGTCGTTGATGCCTGCTGCGTCAAACCAGAATACAGAGTTTAATGCGTGATGCAGACCGGTTGGGATCAGCAGACGGTTTAAGAATGCATAAATACCAGCACCTACTGCACCTAATCCAACGATGCTCTCACCAACTGTTACCAGAGCGCCGTAAACCATAGGCCAGATGAAGAACAGGATCGCTGCTGCGATAATGGATACAACTGCAGTCGCGATGGAAACGAAACGCTTGCCGGAGAAGAATGCCAGTGCGTCCGGAAGGCGGGTTCCCTTAAACTTATTGTAGCAGGAAGAACCGATGATACCTGCAACGATACCGATAAACTGGTTCTGAATCTTAGCAAATGCCGGATCTGCCTCTCCGCCTACTAAAACTGCTACAGTTCCGCTGGAAAGCAGAGTGGTGATTACCAGCCAGGATACCAGACCTGCAAGACCGGAAGTACCCTCATGGTCATCTGACATACCAACTGCAACACCGATTGCAAACAGCCAGGACATGTTGTCAATCAGAGCGCCGCCGGCTTTAATTAAGAAAAAGCCGATAACCGGGCCTACTCCTACGATATCTCCGCCCTGCATTGCGTTTGGAGACAGCGCATAGCCAATTCCCATTAAGATACCGCAAATTGGAAGACATGCAACTGGCAGCATCAGGGATTTACCGAGTTTTTGTAAATATTTCATCATATTTACGTTCCCTCCTTATTATTTGATTATGTTATAATTATAACAATTTCACAAAACCTGTACATCCATAATCTTATCTTTTCTATGGACAATCTTGATTTATTAAATTTCCCTAAATTCTAATAACTTTTCATGAAATATTGATATAGATTTTTTTATCTTTTTTATGGATTATTTTGAAATTATGGAGTAAAATATACACGTTATACAAAAATATATTTCGATTCTTATTCATAAGCACCAGAAAGGATGGCTATGGTTTTATTCTTCAAGCGGCTCCCCTTGTCCAGAGAATTTATTTTGACAAAACTGAGAAATTTAAAGATCCACTACCGCCTTATTTTCTCATTCCTTTTTTCCACCCTGTTCCCCCTTCTGGTAGTCTACCTGTACTCTCTCTTTCTTTATGGAAACAGCGAGCCTGCAGGACGCCTTCTGATTATGTGCATCCTTTTGATGTGCGTTCCCCCGGCCCTGACTACTTATACATATTTAAGCATTTCCCAGCCTGTCCGCAAAATGATCCATACCTGCCAGTCTGTTTCTGGAGGCAATCTGGATGTGCGGATTCAGGACTCTGCCAACGATGAGCTTGCCTTCCTTTCTGACAACATTGACGGCATGATTACAGAAATCCAGCTTCTTTTAGAGCAGCGCCAGGAAAGCGAGGCTAAAAAGCGGGAACTGGAATTAAAAATCCTCCAGTACCAGATTAACCCCCATTTCCTGTTTAACACCTTAAACACGCTGCGTCTGGTAGCCCTTATGAACCGCGATCATGTCGTAGCTGAGGGAATCCTTTCCTTAAGCGAACTTTTGAAAAACACATTGGTAAATGACAATGAATTTATTACCATTCAGGAAGAAATCGACAACTTAAAGCACTATTTTTCCATCCAGGCTATCCGATATGCGGGAAGTTTTCATGTAAACTATGACATTTTCCAGGAAACCGCCTCGTTTTTAGTGCCCAAATTAATCCTTCAGCCATTAGCAGAAAACTCTGTCCTTCATGGCTCTTATAACGACGGCACTATCATGGAAATCTATGTAACCAGCCGGTTTCAGGGAAGTGATATTTTATTAGAAGTCCGGGATGAGGGAAAAGGATTTGACCAGAATCAAAATCCTTCCTCCCGTAAGGGACTGGGAGGTATCGGTACCCGCAATGTCAATGACCGGATCCGTCTTTACTTTTCAGAGCAGTACGGACTTACAGTCAAAAGCGCTGTAGGAGCGGGAACCTGCTGCCAAATCTTGATTCCTGCCGTTTCTTCCAAGACACTTCCCCTTACTCAAACCCATTAGGAGGCTTTTATGTACCAAGTATTGATTGCTGACGATGAACCCATTGTTAAAATTGCTCTCCAGTCCATGTTAAATTGGGAAGAACTGGGATTCCAGATCTGCGCCACTGCCTCTAACGGGCAGGAAGCTCTTAAGATGGCGGACCGGTTTTGCCCGGACCTGATTATCTGTGATTTAAAAATGCCGGTATTAGACGGCATCGGCCTGATAGAAACCGCCAGAAAGACGGGTATGGACTGCGAATTTCTGGTTATCAGCAACTACGAAGATTTTAATTTTGTCCGCACTGCCCTGGTCCTTGGCGCGTCTGATTATATTTTAAAAGTCAGCATCAGCCCAGAAGCTTTGACCGAACAGTTAAAAAAAATCCGCGGAAAATTAGACAGCAAACGCTCTATTTCTGTTTCCCGAAAAAGTCAGATTTCCGACAGTGCATCCAAGCAGCAAAAGCACGCTGCCTGGAGGGATTTTTTTATCCATCCCGCCCTCTCTTCGGATCACCTGATTCAGACCTTTGAGTTTCCTCTGAATGAATCAGATTCTGATCAGACTGACACCCTGTCCCTCTGCCAGATTTCCTTTGACGGATGCGCCAGAGCTTCTGATCTTCCTGCTGCCGAGTTAATCTACAGCACCCTGAAAAATGCCCTGGAACAGATGAGCCGAAGAGTTATCATCTTTTTGGATGACAGCAATGTACTTTTGCTTCTTTCCGATAATGAACTGCTGGCCCGCAAAAGCACCATGGCCAGTCTGTGCGCCAGAATCTCCCAGTTATTCGGAGTATTTATGTCTCTTGCGCCGTCCATCCTCTACCAAAGCGGTCTTGCCGATCTGGAACAATCCCGGAAAACATATACTGCTTTCCAGCCTATTTTGCAGTTAAACTTTTATGGCCCCTTAGGGATTGTGGACACTTCCTCTTTAGCAAAAAGCGTCCCCCCTGCTCTTCCCTACAGGGAACTGTCCTCCAAAATTTTGAATTCTGCCAAGGATGAGCAGCTTTCTATGGCATTTAAGGAAATCTCCCGTTTTCTTGCCCGCTGCCGCAAAGACAATGTCCCGCCGGCAGATGCCATTCAATACTGCATCCGTCTGTTAGGCAGTCTAGAATACCAGCTTCCCGGAGGAACTTCTCCTGTCCATGAACAGCTGGCAGACATTGCAGATTCTATGCGCAAGGCCGCCCATGCGGAGGAATTAATGGAATATATTGCTTCTGCCCTTCCCCTGATCTTTGCTCCTGCTGCTAAGGAAACCAAGGAAAATCCGTTTAGTCTGGAAGTTTCCCAGGCTGTTTCCTACATAGAAGCCCACTATGACGGCAAAATCAGCCTGACAGCCCTGGCCGATCATGTGGGATTAAGTTCCAGCTACCTCTGCCGGGTATTTAAAGAAGAAACCGGTTTTAATATCAATACTTATATCAATAACCTCCGAATGACCAAGGCAGTCCGTCTGTTAGAAGACAAAAGCTGCTACATAAAAGAAGTGGCCATTTCCGTCGGCTTTGACGATCAGCTTTATTTCAGCCGTCTCTTTAAAAAATACTATGGCGTCACTCCCTCCCAGTATCGGGCTTCCGTAAAATAAGAGGAAGTTTTATTCAAACCGTACCATCTCCTTTTTCAGACGTTTCATAATCTTTTTCTCCAGCCTGGAGATATAAGACTGAGAGATTCCCAAAAGATCCGCCACTTCTTTCTGGGTCATCTCATCTCCGTCTTCATTGGTAAGTCCAAACCGCAGTTCCACTATTTTGCGTTCTCTTGGCTCCAGGCGGCTGATGGCTGCATTTAACAGATTTTTTTCAATTTCATCCTCAATATCTTTATAGATCACATCTTCATCCGTCCCCAGAATGTCGGACAGCAGCAATTCGTTTCCGTCCCAGTCCACATTTAAGGGTTCATCAATGGACACCTCCATTTTTGTCTTGCTGCTGCGGCGAAGATGCATTAAAATCTCATTTTCAATACAGCGGGATGCGTAAGTTGCCAGCTTGATGTTTTTCTCCGGGTTAAAGGTATTAATGGCTTTAATTAAGCCAATGGTTCCTATAGAAATTAAATCTTCCACTCCTACCCCTGTGTTGTCAAACTTTTTTGCTATGTAAACGACCAGGCGAAGATTGTGCTCAATCAGTCCGGAACGCGCTTCTTTATCCCGTTCATCTCCAAGTCTTGCTATCAGCTCCGCCTCTTTTTCAGAATCCAGCGGCGGCGGCAAAATATCTGCCCCTCCTATATAGTGGATTTCTCCCTGTTTCTGCATGAGAAATGTCCGAAAACCGGATGCGGTTTTAAATTGAAAACGACTGGGTACTGAAACTTTAATAATCATAGTATCCTCCTTTTTTCCTGTTGCTGATTTTTCTCAAAAGAACTTCCGTTAAGCAAAAGCTGGTACTCTCCCTTAGGGGAAACGGCATGAGACGCTAATCCGACCAGAGGCTTTTCTAAGCAAACTGTTTCTTTTTCTGCCTCAATGCGTATCTCGTCAAAAAAGATTGCCGGAAGCACTCCCTTTGGCTGTCCAATGCTCTGATAGGGAATATAACGAACCTGCCTGACGGTTTTCACAATCCGTTCTGCTGCCTGACGGTCTAAAATATGTACTGGTTTTTTAGTGAGCAAATCCGTAAGTTGGTTGCCTGTATCCCACAATGCCATAATCCGACATTCTTCGCCTTGATAGTTCAAAACTGCCGGATAGAGTTTCTGTTTTTTCTCCCGATTCTCACTGATAAAAAGAATTGCTGCTCTGGCTAAATATAAACCTCCCCCGGCAGCACACATAAGAACTCCGGTAGAGAGCGGTTCTTTAGGCAGAAAGGAAAGAATGCCGTACACCAGTCCCCCAAACAAAACAGCCACAAACAAAAGACCGCCCATTGCCCGTAAAAAAGCGCGTCTGTTCATTTTTCCCCAAACGGTAATTATCATCAAACTGCCGCCTAAAACTGCGCAGATTCCTCTTAAAAGGAATATCCATATCCACCCTGCACGTTTTTCATTGATTTCCAATATTTGGATTATAAAAACCGTTCCAAATACCGCAGCGCCAAATACGATGCTTCCTGCCAAGGCCCCGCAGACAAGCCGAAACTTCCGGGCTGGAAACCCAATGAATCTTTTTAGCAGCACAAGCAGAAGCCAATTTACGGCAAAGTTTATCATAAGCAGTTGATCTACATAGATTTTTACAGTCAACTCTGCCTCCCTTCTGTCTTATGTCCTCATTATACCTCTGACATGGAGCAAAATTTGTCAAATCAACGGAGAAGATCTGCCTTTTTTGCCGTCAAAATCCGCCTTTTTATTCATAAAATCCATGTACTGCGAAATAAAAAATAGCCAAAAAGCAGTTCCCTCTACGCTCATGCACAGATGTGCAGAGCAGTTTCAGAAAGCCGCTTTTCGGCCAATCGTCTCATTTTATATAAGATAATCTGTTTATCTTCTATTGTTCTTTAAGAAATCCGGAATATTAATCTGTACTTCTCCGCGGTTTGCCGGACGATACGGAGCCTGTCCTGGCTGAGAAGCAAACGAGGGAGCAGAAGCAGTCGCTGCCGCTTCCGGATTGGTTCTGGGCGCTGTTCTCTGTGTCTGAGGTGCGCTCTGCGCCTGGTTTGCTGCCGGAGATTTCGGCTTAAAGTTTCCAGTATTAAATCCGGTCATAGCCTTTGCAACCGGAGTATTGGCGCCATGGGTATCCAGACCGGTGGCAATCACTGTAATGCTTGCCTCATCCTGTGCATTCTCATCATACATAGCACCAAAGATAATATTAGCATCATCACCAGCCAGTTCCTGAACATAGCTGGCTGCTTCATTTGCCTCGATCAGGCTGATATCACCGGAAATATTGATGATAACATGGCTTGCACCCTCAATGGTAGTCTCAAGCAGCGGACTGGATACAGCCTGCTTTACAGCCTCCAGCGCCTTGTCATCGCCCTTGGCCTTGCCAATACCGATGTGGGCAATGCCTTTGTCTACCATAACGGTCTCTACGTCTGCGAAATCCAGGTTAATTAAACCAGGTACATTGATCAGATCCGTAATTCCCTGAACTGCCTGCTGCAGCACTTCATCTGCCTTCTTTAACGCATCCGGCATGGTTGTCCTGCGATCTACGATCTCCAACAGCTTGTCATTTGGAATCACAATTAACGTATCTACATTTTCTTTTAAACGCTCAATCCCTGCCAATGCATTGGTCATACGGGTCTTTGCTTCAAAACGGAAGGGTTTGGTCACAACGCCTACTGTGAGGATTCCCATATCTTTTGCAATTCTGGCCACGATAGGCGCTGCGCCGGTACCAGTACCTCCGCCCATACCACAGGTTACAAATACCATATCTGCACCTTTCATAGCCTGGGACAGTTCTTCTGAACTCTCTTCTGCCGCTTTTTCACCAATCTCCGGTCTGGCGCCTGCGCCCAGTCCCTTGGTCAGCTTTTCGCCAATCTGAAGCACAGTAGGAGCTTTGCAGAACTGCAGTGCCTGCTTATCCGTATTAATCCCAATAAATTCCACACCTGCAATACTCTCTTCAATCATACGGTTTACAGCATTATTGCCTGCTCCGCCTACGCCGATCACAATTATCCTGGCGGCGTTGTCTGCCTCATTTATTTTAATCTCCAACAAGACCATATCCTCCTTTAAATCTTCTTCTATCCTTGTATCTATCTCATTCTGTCGATTCCAATTTCAACTCACCTTATACTATATTTGATTTCCCGGAAAATATCAAGTTTTTTTTCAATAAATTCACAGTTCTTTTTATTCCTGGATAAAAGAGTACATGGAATCGTTTTTCAGTTCATCATACGTGTCCAGGTAAAGAGTTCCCTTAAGTCCTTCCAACTGGGGCATCATATCATGAAGTTCAGATATTTTTCCATTCATATTATCGCTGCTGCCTAAAAACACCTTCACATCTCCCAGAATTAAAGTGGCCTGTCCCTTTGCATCATAATGAATCCGCTCCACATTCATGTCATATAAAGACAATACCTGGGTCAGGTTTAAAATCTCTGTAAAGATATTCATATCTTTAATAGGAAGCGGTTCTCCCAGTACAATCTGTCCGAATTCCAGTCCGTCAATCTGCGGAATCCCCTCCAGCTTATGGCTGGTGCTTTCTACAATAATGCCGTCCTTGTCAAAATACATATAACTGTTTAAATAAGACACATACCCCACAATGCTTTTTTCATAAACCATAACTTCTACTTTAAAGGGACTTCTGAAAATCATATCATAGTCTGCCACAAACGTAATCTCTTTATGGGGTTTAAACTTTTCTTTGTACAGACAGTACAGGGTATTCCTGTCAATCGGTTCTGGAAACAAAAGTTCTGTCATCTGCTCGCTGGTATGTCTGGTACTGCCGGTTATGGTAATTTCTTTTATCCGAACGGACCACAAAAGGATCACCAGCAGCAGCAAAGCTGCCGCCAGAATCCATTTTTTTAAACCTTTTTTATGTTTCATCTTCTGATGCGTCTCTCTTTCTGCTCTTATGGCTTATCAGGGTTATATTCCCGGACATCTGCGCCCAGTTCTGCCAAATCTCTGCAAATGTCTTCATATCCCCGTTTTATATGCTGACTCTTTGTTACTTTTGTAACCCCTGATGATGCCAGACCGCCTATGACTGCCGCAGCTCCGCCTCTTAAATCCATTGCCTCCAGTTTGGCCCCTTTTAGCAAAAATTGGCCTTCCGCTCCGAAAATTTCTGCCTGATTTTCGTGGATTTGGATCTTGGCTCCAAGCTTTTTTAATTCTTCTGCAGCCCCAAACCGGCTTTCAAATACGGTTTCCACGATTTTGGACCTTCCTTTTGCCGCTGCCATCACTGCCATGGCCTGGGACTGCAGATCCGTAGGAAATCCCGGATACGGTCCTGTTGTAAGGGAAAATCCGGTCGGCGGCCTATCCATCTCCACTTCTATCTCATTGCTGCCAGTTGTAAATACAGCGCCGCTTTGAGAAAAACAATCCAAAACTGTTTCCAGATGACAGGGATTTACTCCTTTTATCACAGCCTTTCCCTTACATGCCATAACTGCTGCCAGATAAGTGCCGGCAGCGATCCTGTCTCCTTCCACCCGCTTTGTAACGCCAGACAGTTTTCGGCCGCCTGTTATGGTAAGAGTCCCGCTTCCGATCCCCTCAATCTCTGCTCCCATCTGATTTAAGAACAGACAAAGTTCCTGGACCTCCGGCTCTCTTGCAGCGCCCTTGATTCTGGTAATTCCTTTTGCGGATACTGCAGCCAGAAGCGCATTTTCTGTAGCGCCTACACTTGGATAGGAAAATTCAATATCTCCTCCGGTAAGCCCGCCGGTCTTTGCCAGAATTTTCCCGTCTTTTTCCTGAATTTCTGCCCCCAGCACTTCCAAAGCCTGAATATGGAGATCCACAGGCCGCCTGCCAATTAAGCATCCTCCAGGATACCAGGTAAGCGCTTCTTTTTTTCTTGCCAAAAGCGGCCCCAGAAGGATAATCGAAGAGCGCATAGCTGTCATGTATTCTCTTGGAATCCAGGATTTTTCTATGGATGTCCCGTCAATGGTAAGCGTATGATTCTCCAACTGGCAGGCACATCCCAAAAACTGCAAAATCCCCATCATACAGAACACATCCTGTATCCTGGGGACATTGGTAAGTTTGGTGCATCCTTCTGCAAGGAGCGCGGCCGCCATCATGGGCAGCACCCCGTTTTTGGACCCTTGAATTTCTATTTCGCCCCTTAAAGGGCCTGTGTTTCGGACTAAAATCACAGCCATCGCTCCTTTTCACTCTCATACCATAGCATATGAAAAGAAAACGAATTGGTATCTCGTCCTGTGAGAAAAATTATAACAAAACAAGTTTTCAACGTCTGTTCCTGTCTAAATCTTCGCATGGCTGAACTGCTGCAAAAAATTTACCGTTCCAATTTAATCTGATTGGAAACGCTGAGTACCATGCCCATCTCCGCCATTAAAAACAGAACGGAGGTACCGCCGTAACTGATAAACGGAAGGGTAATTCCCGTATTGGGGATCGTGTTGGTTACAACTGCTATGTTCAAAATAACCTGAATGGCAATGTGCCCCATAACTCCCACTGCAATCATGGCCCCTAATAAGTCCGGAGCATTGTTGGCAATCACCATAAACCGGTAAATCATAAACAAAAATACCAATATTACAGATACGGCGCCAAAAAGTCCCAGTTCCTCACAGATAATGGAAAAAATCATATCATTCTGGGCCTCTGGGAGAAATCCCAGTTTCTGAACGCTTTCTCCTAATCCCTTTCCCCAGAGACCGCCGGAGCCGATGGCATACAGACCCTGAAGAACCTGATATCCGCCTCCTGAGGCAAAGGCTTCCGGATCCTGCCACACCAGAATCCGGCTTAACCGGTATCCGATATCCGGATTTTTGCTGTAAATAAACTGCACCAGAGGTCCTGCTGTAAAATATACAACTAACACAGCCCCAATACAGAGCAAAAAGGGCGCTTTCTTTTTGCTGGCCACAAACGCCATCACAAATCCGATTCCCATAATAATCAGACCAGAACTTAAGTTGTTCACAGCTACAAGTGCGCCAATGGGAAAGGTGCGGATGGCAATGGCTAAAAGCCCCTCATTCTGGTCCACCTTTTTTCCCATTTTTACAATAATCACTGACAGATAAAGAACCAGGGCAATTTTTACAAACTCTGTAGGCTGAAAGGAGATGCTGCCCACTCCCAGCCATCGTTTCTGTCCGTTCCTCTCAATTCCCACTGTGATAACCAAAATCATCAGAATATAGGAAAGTATGTAGGCAAACTTTGCAAATCTGGCAAAGAAATGGTAATCCATTTTGGAGATAATCAACATAATTACCAGCCCGGCTAAGGCAATGAGTCCCTGGCGGCGCACAAAATGGAAATCGTCTCCGTCATAGGCCAACTGCGCTGAATAAGAACTGGAACTATAAATCATGATCAGACCGAATACCGTCAGAAAAATGATGGTAAATACCAGGCTGTAGTCATAAAATCGGCGTATTTTTCCCTTTTTCTTTGCTTCCTGATGTTCCGCCATCCAATTTCCTCCTAGTGATTACTTTTTGTCACAGATTGCGCACACATTCCTTAAAAATACGTCCCCGCTCTTCGTAATTTTTAAACATGCCCCAGCTTGCGCAGGCCGGACTTAAGAGCACATTGTCTCCCATATTGGCATAAGACGCGCAGACCTTCACCGCCTCAGACATATCTTCTGCATACATAATCTCTGTAAAGCCATGGGCCTTGGCACACTCTGCAATCTTATCTCTGGTCTGGCCAATTAAAACCAGATATTTGACTTTATCCCCAAAGCTTTCAATCCATTCATCATATTCGCTGCCCTTGTCATATCCTCCGGCAATCAAAAGAGTTGGCCCCGGCATCGCCTTTACCGCCTGAATGGCAGCATCTGGATTAGTTCCCTTAGAATCATTATAGTATTTGACTCCTGAGCGCTCCAGCACAAATTCAATCCGGTGCTCCACTGCTTTAAACTCCCGGATTACTTTGCGGATTGTCTCCATGGGCACGCCCATTTCCAGGCTGACTGCCGCAGCAGCCATCACATTTTCATAGTTGTGGCGTCCCAGCAGATTCATATCATGGACGTTGATAAGCAGCGTTTCCCGCCCATTGTGACAATACATAATATCATCTCCAGCTAAGTAAAAGCCTTCTTTCAGCTTTTCCCTGCTGGAAAAGAAAATCACCCTGGCCTTCGGCTTTTTCTCTTCGTCCTCGCCGAATTCTCTCAAAACCGGATCATCATAATTTAACACCACACTGTCTTTTTCTGTCTGATTGAGTGTAATGCTCTTTTTAATCTCAATGTAATTTTCCATGGTTTTATGCCGATTTAAATGATCTGGCGTAATATTTAAAATCGCACTGACATTGGGATGAAAATCCATAATGGTCTCCAGCTGGAAGCTGGAAATTTCCGCTACTGTCACAGACTCGTCCTCTGTCTTTAGCGCAACCTGGGTATAGGGAATCCCAATATTGCCCACTACAAATATGCTCTCATAATGAGCCTTTAAAATCTCCCCTGTAAGAGCTGTGGTAGTAGTTTTTCCGTTAGTTCCGGTTATGGCAGCCAGTTTTCCCTTGGCACAGTGGTAAGCCAGCTGAATCTCTCCCCAGATGGGAATCTTGGCATCCACAATGGTGGCTACAAACGGGGAATCCATAGGTACACCCGGGCTTACAATACACAGTTCCACTCCTACCAAATCCGTCCGTTTTAATTCTCCCAGTACAATGGTGACTTTCGCGTCTTTCTTAAAATATGATTTGATTTTTTCCTCATCCCGGTCAGCATTTCCATCATACAGGACTACCTCGCCGCCTATCTCCAACAGCAGTTTCGCCGCTGCGATGCCGCTGATGCCGGTACCTGCTACAATGACCTTTTGTCCCTGACTCATCGTAAAACCTCCTATAATCCTAAGTATGCTACCAGACACAAAATTGCGGTAATAATCGAAAACACTGCTACTACTCGCGTTTCTGACCATCCGCACAGTTCAAAATGGTGGTGAATCGGCGCCATCTTAAAAATTCGTTTGCCGCCGGTTTTCTTAAAATACGTTACCTGAATAATGACAGACAGCACTTCCACCAGATAAATCATGCCCACAATGGCAATGAAAATCGGCATCCGCATCATATAGGCGCTGGAAGCCACAAATCCGCCTAAAGCCAGGGAGCCTGTATCTCCCATAAACACTTTTGCCGGATATACGTTAAAAAGCAGAAATCCTAAAAGACTTCCTACAACCGCCCCTGTAATCGGACTGATACCGCTGTTTTCTCCAATGGCTACAATGGTAAAAAAGGTAGCTACTAAAATGGTCACACTGGTGCACAGGCCGTCTAAACCATCGGTAAAGTTGACGCCATTATCTGTGCCCAGCACAATAATAAACAGAGCAGGCAAAAAGAAAATCCCCAGATCCAGGAAATAGCCGCTATCAAAACCGCCGGTAAAGGGAATCAGCATATCGGTCCCAACTTCCCCGCTTTTCATCAGATACCATGCAAAAATACCGGTAATCACAATCTGTCCCAACAGCTTCTGCTTTGGATTTAATCCTTCTGAACGTTTCATAACGATCTTAATGTAATCGTCCAAAAATCCGATAATACCGAATCCTACAGTCACAAACAGCACCGGTATGATTTTCGGGTATCTGGGGATATAGAAAATAGACGTAATAATAATGCTGGATAAAATAATCAGTCCGCCCATGGTGGGAGTTCCCTGCTTTTTTAAATGTGCCTGAGGGCCGTCATCCCGAACCTGCTGGCCGAATTTCAGTCTGTGCAGAAATGGAATTATAATTGGGCACAGCAGAGCGCTTATGGCAAAAGATATAATAATTGCTAAGATTGTTTCGTTAATCATATCGCACCTCAGTTTCTTATGTATTAATTTTTCTCGTACACATTAGGTAGTATACGTCTTTTTTTATGAATAATCAACCATAGATTCAAAAGGCGCCGGTACTTTCTTCCTCTCCAGCTTCAATTCCCAGATAAGGAAGAATATTCTTAAAAATGTCTGCGATAACCGGCGCAGCTATGGTTCCTCCATAATAAATGCCTTCTGGCTCATCAATGGTAATCAGCGCAATGACCTTTGGGTCATCTGCAGGGGCAAAACCAATAAAGGAGGAAATGTATTTCTTTAAACTTCTGGGAAGCTTTTCTGAAGTAGCTGTCTTTCCTCCGATCCGATAACCAGAAAGGGCGGCTTTTTTTCCGCTTCCCTCTGCCACCACCTGTTCCAGTATATAGCGCATGGCAGCGCTGGTTTCTTCTGACAGCACTCCTTCTTCCACCGGATAAGAAAATTTGCGGATGTTTTTTCCATCCCTGCTCACTGCTTTTATCCCAAAATGAGGCGTCACCCGATCGCCGCCGTTAATAATTGCAGACACTGTTGTAATGAGCTGCATAGGCGTAATCTGAAAAGATTGACCAAAAGATACGGTAGCCAGTTCCACCAGTCCCATATTCTCTTTTTTGTGCATAATCGTTGCCGCTTCTCCCGGCAAATCAATGCCTGTTTTTCCCTTTAGTCCGAATTTTTCAAAATAGGAATAATAATTGTCTATGCCCAGCCGCTGCCCCACGTCAATGAGAACCGGATTGCAGGAGTTCATCATGCCCTGAAGAAATGTTTCTCCGCCATGGCCTCCCACCTTGTGGCAGCGGATTTTTCGATCTTCTACAATACGGAATCCCGGACAGGAAAAGGTATCATTTAATCCCACTACCCCGGCTTCCAAGCCTGCTGCTGCGGTTATAATCTTAAATGTGGATCCCGGCTCATAAGTATCATTGATGCAGGTATTTCTCCACATCTGGTTCAGCAAATCCTGTCTGCCTGCAGCTCCTTTCTGTCCTGCTGCCTGCTCCGCCTCAAACTCCGCCTGCCTTGCGCTTTCGCTTACCAGATTCTGCCCTGGAGTAAAGGGATCGTTTAGATTAAACTCCGGGACATTGACCATGGCCATAATCTCTCCGTTTTGAGGATTCATCACAATCACAGAAACCCGTTTGGCATTTTTCTTTTCCATGATCTGGTAAGCTGCCTGCTGGCAGTAAGACTGAATATTCCGATCCAGGCTGATATAAAGATCGTTTCCAGCCACAGGTTCTATCCGATCTTCTGCTGCATTTTCAATCTCCACTCCTTTGGCATCTGTCATGGTAAGAATCAATCCGTTTCTGCCTTTTAAGTATTTTTCATACTTCACCTCCAGACCGATGATTCCCTGATTGTCTCCGCCTGTAAAGCCAAGGACCTTGGATGCCAGACTGTCATACGGATAATACCGCTTATAATCCTCGTCTACTTTGACGCCGTCCAGCTTTTCATTCCGAATGGCATCCCCGATCTCTTTGTCCACATTGGTGCTGATGATCTCTCGGGAACTATACTTTTCCACTTTTTTGCGGACCGCCTCTTCCGAAAGGTTCAGATAGCGGCATAAGACTTCCACAACCCGGTCCAGATCTGTAATCTGATTGTGAATCACAGAAATGGTGCACACTGTCCGGTTATCTGCAATCACTGTCCCTGTGGCATCAATAATTCTTCCCCTGGCCGCTTTAATGGTTCTCTCCCTTTGATGGAGTTCTTCTGCCATTATGCTGTAATGGTCAGCCCGGTAAATCATAAGAAAAAACAGCCTTCCCAGCAGCACTGCCGTCATCAGAGACGACAGAACAAACAGGAGGGCTATTCTTCCTCTATGGCACGTCTGGTTTGTATTCATGGAACTCCCCATTTGCAGCGCTGTCATCTCTTCATATATATGACAGATGCTTACGGATTATTCCGGAAGGGACTGGGACGGACTGCTGCCGGAAGTCTCCTGGGCGCTCTCTGTCCCGGTCTCCTCCAGGGTTTCTTCTTTTGTCTCTCCTTCTGTCTCTCCTTCTGATATCCCTTCCCCGGATACAGGGGATGTCTCTTCAGGTTCCACTCCAGGAGGCGTTCCTGGAAGTTCTTCTTCGCTTTCTGCTTCTCCCACAATATACTCATCCGTCTCATAGACTTTTGGTTCTGTCTCCGGTTCTGTACTGCTTTCTGTTTCCTCGTTGACAATTCCATCTTCTTTTGGAAGCTGATTCTGCAGTTCTTCTGGAACCGTCTCGATATCCGTAGCCGGGAATACATTTAAATAGGGAAGAGAATCCGCCAGAATCTTCTGGACTATCTGGGTGGCAAAGCTGCTGTGAGCCTGCTCCGGTCCCGGCGGAAGGTCAGGCGTATCAATGACAACATACACCATTACCTGGGGATTGTCTGCAGGTGCAAATCCAATAAACGATACCAGATAATTTTTGGCGCTTCTGGGATATTTTTCCGCTGTACCCGTCTTTCCTCCTATCGCATATCCGGCCACCTGGGCCGCACTTCCAGTACCTTCGCTGACTGTCTTTTCCAACGCATCCTTTAAAAAAGAAGCGGTATTATCTGAAACTGTTTCCCGGACCAGAACCGGGTCTATCTTTTTTTCTACTGCCCCGTCCTCATTTAAAATCTGCTTTACCATGTGAGGCTCATAATAATTGCCGCCATTGATAATGGAAGCAAACGCAGCCGCCATCTGTATCATGGTACAGTTAAAGTTCTGACCAAAGGAATTGGTTGCCAGATTGGAAGAACGCATTTCCTCTGCCGGAAAAACGAGAGCAGAAGTATCTGCTTCGCCCGGAAGGTCGATGTTGGTTTTTTGTCCAAATCCGAACATGTGCTGGTATTTGGCAAAATTTTCTCCTCCTGTCATAGAGGCAAGGCGCATCATTACCACGTTGCAGGACTGCATCAAAGACTCTGTAATAGTCAGAGGGCCATGTCCATATCGGTTGACGCAGTGAATCTTATGACCGCCCACTTCCAGCATTCCCCCGCACTCCAGGGTCTCACTGCCGTTTATAAAACCTTCTTCCATAGCGGCTGCCACAGTAAATACTTTAGAAGGGGAACCTGGCTCAAAGGAATCGCTGACGCAGAAATTGCGCCAGATAGTGTTCCATGCCACCTGCTGTCCCAGGGAGTAAATCTCTTCTTCCGTATAATGATCCGGCACTTCCTCCTCTGTAATGGTCAGACCCTTTTCCCTGTTTTTACGCTTATAATCATCCATTGCTTCCTGTCTGCCGAAAGCCCGGATTTCCTCATCTGTAAATCTGCCGTCTAAATTTCTCGGATCATTTAAATCATACCGGTTTTTAGTAGCCATCGCTAAAATCTCGCCGTTTTGAGGATTCATCACAATAGCGGCGCTCATTTTGCTGCCGGTTCCTGATTCCCACTCATCAATATATTTTTCAGCAATCTTCTGAATATTGATGTCAATGGTGGAGACAATAGTGCTTCCATTTTCCGCTTCTTTGATCACCCGCTCCAGGTTGGTCTCTTCGTTTAAATATCCGTACTCCCTGCCATTAATGCCGATGAGTTCATCATTGTAATACTGCTCAATCCCATTCATGCCTTTGGCGCCGTTATCATAGGAAAATCCAATTATTGTACTGGCCAAATCCCCATATGGATAGACCCTCTTATACTGAGGTTCAAACCAGACTCCAGCCACCTTTTTATCCAGTTTCTGGTCGGCCGCTGCTGCTTCTGCCGCATCTGTATTGGCTTCAAAGGCTTCTTTTTGCTCCTGAGTCAGCTGCTTTTCATAGTTGATATACGATTTCTGCGGATTTTCCTCAATCAGTTTGGTCAGTTCCCCTGTATTGTATCCAAAGGTCTGATTCAGCACTGATACCGTTGTGGACAGATATTTGTCTTTATCCGATAAAATTACCTTTGGGTCCAAAATCAGATTGTAGACCTGCTCATTGACTGCCAGATAAGTGCCGTTTCGATCCATGATCTCCCCACGCCTGTAAGGAATTACCTTACTGCTGTAGTTCTGGTGATCCAAAACGATCTGATTGTAATCCTCCTCATTATTTTTTACCAGATTATACAAAACCATAACTAATGCAAACAAAGCCAGCGTTATTACCAGAACGGTAATCGCCAGCTTCTCCTGCATGCTTTGCGTAAAAAGTCGTTTATTAGTATTCCGGGATCCCTTCATTTTGTCTTACATACTCGCTTTCCGTCTTGTTATACAAACGCACCTGATCCTTGTTTGCGTAGACCATGCCCAACTCTTCAGTTGCTACTTTGTAAATGTAATCCAAATCTACGGAAGTCTTGATACTTGTCTCCAATGCATCATTTTCTGCTTTCAAATTCTGGATCTCCTGCTCCACTTTAGCAATGCTTTTCACCTTGGTGGTAATGGAAGACTGAAGCCGAATATAATTAATGCACAAAAACAGCGTGCATACAGCCGCAATTGTCAGTGCAATCACGTAAGGCGCGTCCATATACAAAGCTTTTGCCCGGTTGCGCCTTACGGCTGCACTTACCGGACGCTTTCTCTTTTTGGGCGCAGTCCTCTCATAGTGTCTTTCAGGCGCTGCTTTGCGGACAGTATTTCCCTCAATGTATGTGCTGTATTCACTTCTGCGTCGTGTATGTTGTCTCTTAGCAGCCATAATAAAACCTCCTGACTTTTACTGCCTTTCAAATACTCTGAGCTTTGCGCTTTTGGAACGTGGATTATGCTCCAGCTCTTCTTTGGAAGGCAAAACAGGCTTGCGGGTAATTACCCTGCCTTTACTTTTTCTTTTGCACATGCATACCGGGAAATCCGGCGGGCAGATGCATGGATTTTCGTTGGTCTTAAATCGGGTCTTTACCATTCGATCCTCTAAGGAATGAAAGGTAATGATGGAAAGCCGGCCTCCTGGATTCAGCCGGTCGATCATAGCATCCATGGCCTGGTTTAAGACTTCCAGTTCTTCATTTAGTTCAATTCGGATAGCCTGATAGGTTCTCTTGGACGGATGCCCGCCTGTAGCTCTTACCTTGGCCGGAATCGCAGCCCGTATAATCTCATTCAGCTGTCCGGTAGTGGTAATCGCTTTTTCCTGTCTGGCTCTTACAATGTGCTTTGCAATGTTTTTTGCAAACCGATCTTCTCCGTAATCCCTGATAATCCGGTATAGTTCCTGTTCGCTGTAAGTATTGATAATATCCGCCGCTGTTTTCTCTTTTCTCTGATCCATTCTCATGTCCAGCGGCGCATCTTCTTCTCTATAAGTAAATCCCCTGTCCGGCGTATCCAGCTGGTAAGAAGAAACTCCCAGATCCAGGTAAATCCCATCTGCCTTTTCAATCTTCAAGTCCCTAAAGACTTTGTCAATCTCTGCGTAATTACTGCGGACAATGGTTACCCTGTCTTTAAATTTCTCCAGCCGGGCAGATGCAGCTTTAATTGCATCTGCATCCTGATCAATGCCGATCAGCCTTCCTGCTTCTCCCAGCCGCCTGCACACCTCTAAGGCATGTCCGCCGCCGCCCAGGGTTCCGTCAACGTAAATTCCATCCGGCTTTACATTCAGACTGTCTACTGTCTCGTAAAGAAGAACGGACTGGTGCTCAAATGTCATATTCCGAACCCTTCCATATTTTCTGCAATCTCTTCAATATCATCATAGGAATTGATGGACAGCCATCTCTCTTTGCTCCATATCTCCAAGTGGTTTCCTGTGCCCACCAGCACAGCCTCCTTCTCAATACCAGCGTATTCCCTCAGTACAGAGGGAATCAGAATACGGCCCTGCTTGTCCACTTCACAGGTGGTAGCTCCTGCTAAGAAAAATCTGGTAAGTTTTCTGGCGCTGGCATTGGTCACTGGCAAAGCAGTGAGTTTCTTTTCCATCTCTGTCCATTCGGGATTGCCATACACAAACAAGCAGCTATCAAATCCCTTCGTTACCACGAATTCATCCCCTAGCTGCTCTCGGAACCTGGAAGGTACGATGAGACGTCCCTTCGCATCGACTGTATGATTGTACTCACCCATGAACATACGCATCACCTATTGCCGTTCTGGTACAACCAATCCACTTGGCCACCATTTTTTACCACTTTACTCCACTTTCTACCACTTGTATATTCATTCTAGTACAGAACCAGGGAATTGGCAAGGTTTTTTTAGAAAAATAAGCGGATTATTTCATTGCGAAAGCGAAAAAAAAGCGCTGTCCCAGGAAAAACCAGTCTGAGCACAAATTTTTCTGTGCCTTTGGTTGTTCCTGGGACAGCCCCTATAGGATGAGTCCGGATAAATACCCACATACTATATATAGTTCTATCAATTTTGCATCGTAATTATGCAGCTTTCTGAGCCTGCTTCTTTTTCATAGACTGATGTTTTGCAAACAGAATGATTGCAGCAACAGCCGCCAAAACTATGGACAGTGCCTGAGATACTGCAATGCCTGTGCCAAACAGCATAAGCTGATCGGTCCTTAATCCTTCGATCCACGCACGTCCCACTCCATACCCCAACAGGTAAATAAGAAGCATTTCTCCATCAAATTTTTTCCGTTTCCGGTACCACAGCATAAAAGCGAGAAGTCCCACGTTCCACAGAGATTCATATAAAAAAGTGGGATGAACCTGAATATATTCAATGCCCTGCTCCACTATTTTGTGATCCAGAAGTTCCTGAGAAATCATAGATGGATTGACGATGGACATCTTAATCCTCATGGCAAGAAGATTATCTGTATATCCGCCAAAGGCTTCTGCATTAAAAAAATTCCCCCATCTTCCAATAATCTGGCCCAGAACCAGTCCCAGCACTCCACTGTCCGCCATTGAGAAAAAGGAAAGTTTCCGAACCTTTGTAAACACGATTAAGGTTAAAACCGCTCCGATCACGCCTCCGTAAATAGCAAGACCGCCGGCCCGCAAATTAAAGATCTGCAGCAGATTATCTTTGTATGCATCCCACTGGAAAATTACATAATACAGTCTGGCTCCTATAATGGAAAAAATAATGGCATACAGTGCAAAATCCAGATAATTTTCCGGGTCCTGTCCTCTTCTTTTGGCGTCTGCCTGAGCCAGCCAGATGCCGGCCAGCATCCCAATCCCGATAATGATTCCATAGTATGCAATGCGGAATCCAAATATGGACACACTGTTTTTCAAATGCTCTATCGTAATGCCCAAATTCACAAAACTAATGTCATATCCTTCTGTCATGCTAAAAACTCCCTTGTAAGATTTGCTGCTGATATCTGATGTTACCCGCCAGGCATCAGCTTTTTTCATTTTACTCCCAAAACGGTCAAAAAGCAATCTCTTACTGGTGTTAAAATTATTTCAGGTAACAGTTGGTTAGTCTGCTTCATATTCTTGCTGTCTCAATTCGCGTACCGACCACCTGGAATTAACGATATATATGTAACAGTTCAGCCCTATGAAGATTCAGACAGGAAAACTCTTATAAAAACAAGTTTTCAACACTTTTTCCTGTCGGAATTTTCGCATGACTGAACTGTTGCTAATATATAGAAATATTTGTCTGTTAAGATTGAAAAAACGGAGTCCTTGTGCTATACTTTATATTTGCGTTGGACTCTTTTTTTAACGTGAAAGGAGTCTGTTATGAAAAAAACTTAAAGGGCAAATGGCGTAATAAAAATATAAGGAAAGGCAGAAACCCGCAAAATTACAGGGTTTCTGAACAGGTAAAGATAAATATGAAATTAGGTATTGTAGGACTGCCAAACGTCGGCAAAAGCACACTGTTTAATTCTCTCACCAAGGCCGGAGCAGAGTCTGCCAATTATCCTTTCTGTACCATTGACCCCAATGTGGGAGTTGTAAGTGTTCCGGATCCTCGCTTAAAGCAGTTGGCGGCTTTGTATGATTCAGAAAAAATCACTCCTGCTGTCATTGAATTTGTAGACATTGCAGGTCTGGTAAAAGGCGCATCAAAAGGGGAAGGTCTGGGCAACCAGTTTCTTTCCAATATCCGAGAAGTAGATGCCATTATCCACGTAGTCCGCTGTTTTGAAGACGGCAATGTTATCCACGTAGACGGCAGTGTTGAGCCCTTAAGAGATATTGAAACCATTGACTTGGAATTGATTTTCTCTGATATCGAGGTTTTGGATCGCCGCATTTCCAAAACTGCCAGAAGCGCTATGAATGATAAGTCTCTTGCGAAAGAATTAGAGACATTAAAAGCATTAAAGGCTCATCTGGAGGACGGTAAACTTGCCAGAAGCTATGAACCTGCTGACGATGATGAAGCCGCTTTTATTGCATCTTTAAATCTTCTGACTGCAAAACCGGTAATTTTCGCCGCAAATGTATCCGAAGACGATGTAGCGGATGATGGTAATTCCAACGAACGCGTAGCTTCTGTCCGCAAATTTGCTGCCGAAAACAACAGTGAAGTATTTGTCATCTGTGCGCAGATTGAACAGGAAATTGCGGAATTAGACGATGATGAAAAGAAAATGTTCCTGGAGGATTTAGGACTTTCTGAATCTGGTCTGGACAAGCTGATTGCTGCCAGCTACCGCATTTTGGGCCTTATCAGCTATCTGACTGCAGGTGTTACCGAAACCCGCGCATGGACCATTAAAGTAGGTACCAAAGCTCCTCAGGCAGCAGGCAAGATTCACTCTGACTTTGAAAGAGGATTTATCCGCGCGGAAGTAGTTAACTATCAGGATCTGCTGGACTGCGGCTCCTATAACGGCGCTAAAGAAAAAGGACTGGTTCGCCTGGAAGGAAAAGACTATGTAGTAAAAGACGGAGATGTGATTCTGTTCCGTTTTAATGTGTAACAGGAACACTGACGAGGTATTTTACGAGTCTGAGGCGTTTCTCTCCACAACTATTTATGTGGAGAGAAACGCCTTTTTACATTTCCTTTATTTTTTAATTCTCTGCTCTGCTTCCATCTGACTGAAAAAGACTGTACTCCCAATGACTGTATCGGAAAATACACACAAACCTTCGCAGGCTCCTATGGTATCAATACTGAATGTCTGCCCCTTACCTGTGTCCAAAACATCTGTTGCATGACCAGAGTAAATCTGATTGTTTTCTATGTAAAAAAGCTCTTGCCCTTCCTGGATTTTCGGTTTCATATTTTTCATTCTACCCTCTTTCCAAAAAACTATAAATTCTTTATTTTTGTATTAATTTTTATTTTCCAAATTTCTTATACACTGCTCCATGTCCAGTCTTCTCCTGCTTTCAGCCTCACCTGCAGGCTGCCTTTTTCCGGCGCCCCTAGCCTTGTTGTTTCAAAAATGCCCTGTACGGTTACGTCCTGGTCTTTTGCTGAAGTCAGGGTAACGGAAACTACTTTTCCTTCTTTCATACAGGCAGATACACAAAGTCCTCCAAAGCCCCTGAATCTCTGGAAGGAAAGACCTTTCTGCTTCCATTCTTCCGGTACGGCAGGGAACAGGACTATTCGTCCTTTTTCTGTCTGCAAAAGCATTTCCTGCAGGGCGTCCGCTGCATACATATTGGCTTCCAGGGTAAATGGCCGGTAATGGAAGGTGCTGTAACCCCGCTTTTTGTAATCTCCATTTAAGTGAAAACCATTGGAGGAACAGAAACTTTCCCAGAAAATCTGCAGTCTGTCCCAGGCTCCTTCTCCATTGCCCTGAATCCCATACAGATGGGACATCCAGGCAAAGGAAAATCCAACCCACATACCAGTGCCTAAAAACTCATAATCCGATACCACTGCATCCACAATCCTCCGGTCTTCCTGCTTGTCATAGCCAATCAGATGCAGCGGGCAGATAGCCAGGGCATTGGACAAGTGGCGATGGGATTCTGTCAGAATTTCATCTGGAGACAGCATCAGCACTCCCCTGTCGTCTACTGCCAGATCCGGAAGCTTTTTCAGAATATTCTGCCACGTTTCCAATTCTTTTTCTTCTCCCAGTTCTCTGGCATACTCGGCCAGTGTCTGATACAGGTAGCGAAGCAGCGCCAGATCGTAATTGCTGTTTGGCGTTACCCAGGACTCTGATTCATCGTCGTGTATCTCCGGAGAACTGGACACTGGAAGACAGTATGTTCCATCCTCACCCTCTTCCAGAAGGCTGGTTATACAGACAGCCGTCTCCCGGAAATAAGGCCAGGCCCGCTCTATCAGAAAGTTTCGATCCCCTGTATAGCAGTAATAAAGGTCAAAGGACTGGCAGAGCCAGATCTGCTGGGTCGGGCTTAGCGAATACATAGGCCAGCCCCCTAAAGGCTGTCCGTCTATGGTCATCACTCCCGGAAGGCAGATTCCTTCTGTACCGTAAAATTCCTTTGCAAACTCCCTGGCCGCAGGTCTTAACTCCCATAAAAAGTCCAGGAACGCTTCTCCCTCTTCCCAATGGCCCGCCTTAAAAAAATGGGTATAGGAAAGCTGGGTATTTAAATCGTTGTGATAATCCCCTTTCCAGGGCGGCAGACAGCCGTCATCTGCTGTCCATACCCCCTGGAGAGGCATTGGAAAGCAGCCCTTTCTGGAGCAGGATGCAAACAGGTAGTTTGTCATATACCATTGTTCTTCTGCCAGCTTTTCCGGAAGATGGACAGAACTTTTCTTCCAGAAATTTTTCCACCAGTTCCTGTGACTGGCCTGATAAGCTTCATAGCCGGCTTTTATCTGGCTGCAAAGAAGCGCTTCTGCCTCCTTAAGCCAGTTTTCTCCGTCGTCTGAACTGCTTATCCGGTAAAAGATCAGCGTTTCTTTCTCTTCTTCGCGGACAGCCGCAGTCACGCCATAAGAAAACTGGCTGGTTACCGGCTGGATATAACCCAGAATACGGATTCCATCAGAAACTATCCGTTCCTCTTTTACCGGACAGGGGTAGTGCAGATTTTTCAGACTGCCCTGGGAAATTTCCCTGTGGTCCGGATCGTATTTTCGGGTGTTTTTTTCTTCTTGTGTTCCAAAAGCAGGATGTTCCAGCTCCAGAGAAAAAAGGGGTGGGACTGCTCCCACCCGAATCATGCCGGTTTTGTTTTCCGCATGGCAGACTGCCTGGATGCAGACGGTTCGCTCCTTCACCTTTACGTTCAGCTCTGCCTGCGCCTGTTTCAGATCCAGTCCGTATTCCACAGAAGCGCTCTCAGGAAAATGCAGAACCAGCGTTCCTGACGGCAGCTTGGTCGGCGCCGGTTCCTGATAAGGCGCATCGAAAATACGGCGGATTTCTGTTGTATTTTTTTCTTTTGCCAGACGCACCAGATTGCGGTAGGTAAATTCCGGAGCAGCAGTCTGCTCCAGCCTGGTCCGATCCCAGATGTCGGTCCGGTCCAGACTGAAACGGATTCCTTTTGAAGGCCCCCATATCAGACAGCCTGTTTTTCCATTTCCCAACGGAACTCCCTGATCCCAGCTGGAAGAAGCTTCTGGAAACTTCCTCTTAAATCTCATACCAGATAATCTCATTGGCCTTCATATCCAGATGGAAACTGGTTCCGTCTCCCCTGTAAACGGTGGTTTCCTGAGGCTCATAGGTATTGTTTACAACACAGAACTTGCCATTTTCTACATATGCATGAACTTCTACATTGTAGTTGGTGCTGAACCATTTGTGCAGGTTGTCCTCATCATGGGCGCTCCACAAAATAGAACGGTACAGCAGACGGCTGTTTTCAAAGCTGTATGGAAGTCCGCTCATGTATACGGCGCGGCCCTTTCCAAACTCATTTACTGCCAGGTTGACACGTTTGCCTGTTTCAACCAGCACTTCTGCGCCTTCCAGAGCGTACATATTCTTCTGGTTTTCGCCAAAATCAATGGTTCCCTTGCTGTCTTCGGTAATAAAGTGGCTGTGGGTATCCCAGTTGTACTTGTCGTATCCAAGAGTAAAGCCAGTCTCTTTTTCAATACCAAATACGTTGGCTAACTGGATGAACCGTCCGTTTGCCTGATGGCCGGTAGGTTCGCCGATTCCGATTAAGCCGCCGCCTTCATAAACAAATTTCTTGATTGCAGAAACGATAACCGGATTGCTCCACCAGTCGCCGCCGGTATGGGCAGTATCTGCGTCGCCTACGTTTAAGATAACGTCAATATCGTCTAAAATAGCCGGATTGTCCAGAATATCCTGGAAGCTGATAAACTTCACATCAAATGGCGCGCCGGACAGAGCCTCGATAACGCCAGCGTAGAAGTAGTTTTCCTTGTGGTAGATAGCGTGGTGAACCATATGGCAGCCCCATGCCCTCATCTTGCCCCAACAGTTTAATACGGCTACTTTCTTGATGCAGTATGGTACGCAGCCCTTCATATTGTCGTACAAGGTTCTGAATTCCTTGCAGACAGAGTCTACATACTCGATAAAGTCTGGGAACTCCAATGCCAGCTTTAAGTATCCGCCGTATCCAATACGGTCAATAGGCTTTCTTAAAATTGCTCTTCTGGCTGTTACCCAGTTAACCTTTGCTTCTTTTACCGGATCTCCGCCTTCGTGGAAGGTATCCGGGAAGAAGTATGGAAGCAGACGGCCCTCTGTATACGTTACACCTTCAATATCGCTGATCAGACGAAGGGTAGAACCGTTTCCCACACTTCCCACTACTGCGTCTAAGCCCATGGTCTTAAACTCTTCCATAAATGGCTCGGTTCCGATCCAGTGGTCGCCTAAGAACATCATGGCTTCCCTGCCGCATTCGTGGGTAATGTCTACCATCTCTTTTACGATTTTTGCAACTTCCCGACGCTGGAATGCCTGGAAATCCTGGAATTCTTTGCTTGGAATCCGGTACTGGTTGTTGTAATATCCCTGGTCAATGATGTATTCCGGACGGAATGGGTATCCTGCTTCTTTTTCAAACTGCTCTAAAATGTATGGACTGACAGATGCAGAATATCCGTACCAGTCTACATACTTTTCTCTGGCCAGTTCGTCGAAAATCAGCGTAAACTGATGGAAGAATGTAGTAAAACGCAGTACGTTTACATATGGATGTTCTTCAATAAACTTACGCAGACGCTTTAAGGTGTACGCATGGGTCTTTGGCTGACGGACATCAAAAGTAATCTGGTGTTCTACATCTTTCCAGCCATTGGTGACAGCATTGTACATATGCACCGGATCCCACATAATGTATGCAAGGAAGCTGACGGTATAGTCATGGAATGCTTCTGATTCTACCGTTACTTCTCCAGTTTCTTCGCTGTAACTCCAGCGCGCTGTTGGAACAACTTGTCCGGTTGTACGGTCTACAACTTCCCACCAGCGGGTAATATCATCTCTGGTGTTAGGCTTTAACATATCCGGATACAGGCCCTTCATCAGCTTAATCTTCAGTTCTTCCCCATCGGCTGTATAAAATGGGGTCATTACATACATCTGCTGGATTTCTTCCGGGTTCTCCAGCGCCCATTTATTGTCTTTTCGGGTGGTATAATATGTGGAATAAATCTTTGCGTCTACATTGCAAAGTTCTTCCGGAAAATCCGTTCCATCACAGTCCCGGATGGCATCTGCTCCCCACTGCTCCATAATTTCCAAAGTCTGCGGAATTACATCCAAATCTGTGGGAATGGTTACCCGTCCTTTCTTTTGCTCCATCTAATTCATTCCCTCCTAAAAATATGTCTTTTTACTTATACTGTCTGTTGTAAAGCCAAAGCAGGAAAATCAGTCCTGCCAGTCCAAGAAGCATGGTACACAGCCCTCCCGGACCAATGTTGCGCTGACCCGCTATGACCAGCGCCACACATACGACAAATACGATTGCTATCAGAATTCCGGTAAGAATCTTCTTTGTACTCTCGTTCATCTCTGCTCCTCCTTATCCCTTCAGACCGCCCAGGGTCATTCCTTCTGTCAGTTTCTTCTGGACGCACATATACAAAATCAGAGTCGGCAGCATAACGATTACCAGTCCGGCATACATCTGACCGTACTGGACCGCAGAACGCTGGGCCGCCATCAGATTCATCAGGCCCACTGGAAGGGTTTTTAATTCCGGCTTGGTCAGCATGGTCATGGAAATAATGTATTCATTCCAGAATGCCAGGAAGTTAAAGAGTACAACCGTCACAATGCTGGGTTTTGCCATAGGCAGAATAACCTGGACCATTGTCCTGAAATAACTTGCTCCATCTACATAAGCCGCTTCCTCATAATCTCTTGCAAGGGATTTAAAATAACCGGAAAGCAGATAAATGGTAAACGGAAGCGCCGTTGCTGCATATACAACTGCCAGGATGAACAGGTTATTTAAGAAGAACGGATGTCCGATAGTCTTTCTTAAATACGTATCTCCATTGCTGAGCATTAAAAAGATCGGCACTACAATGTAGTTTACATTGATAAACAGTCCTGCCATAAACATAACGTTCCAGAACTTTGAGCTGCGGAACTTAAATCTTGCCAGTACATAAGCGGCCGGAAGCGCAATTACAATCAGAAGCGTAATTGCCAGGGCTGTTACAATAATGGAGTTCAGCATATAGGAACCCATGCTCGCCTTCTGCCATGCGTCCACAAAGTTCTGGAAGTGGAATCCGGCCGGAAGCGCCCAGGGGCTTCTGTAAAATTCAGAGTTTTCCTTAATAGAGGCCATAAATACCCAGGCCACAGGAACAATAATTAACAGTGCAAGGAAGGATAACATCAGATAAATCAGAACCTTGGCAAACTTTGATGTTTCTTTGATTGCACCCTTCGGGGTTTTGCTCATCTCTCGTCCCTCCCTTAAAATTCAACTTCTTCTCGTTTGGTGACCGCATTGAGAATACCGGCCAGGATAAAGGAGAAGAGAAATACAACGGTACCAATCGCCATACCATATCCATAAGAAGAGTTGGTATAAGCCTCCTGATACATATAGCTCAGGAATACATGGGACGCCCCGTCCGGATTACCATTGGTCATGGCTTTTACGAACAGGAAACTCATGTTGATGGTACTGATAATAAAAAACGTCAGTGTAGTTCTGATGTTGGTCCAGATTAACGGAAGCGTAATGGAAAAGAACTGGGTAATTCTTCCTGCGCCTTCCAGACTGGCAGATTCATACAGGCTTTCCGGCACATTGGCCATACTTGCCATATACATAACCATGTAATAGCCGATTGCCTGCCATACCATCGCTATGGCAATACTGTAGATAACCAGCTTCCGGCTGCCCAGCCACAAAATTGGATCTTCCGCTCCTGCCGGCCCTCTGAACAGGTTTAAAATAGAGTTCAAAAGTCCCTGGCTTGGATCGTAAATTGCAGAGAAAATCGCGCTGATAACTACAACGGACAAGATATTTGGGATATAGAATACGATTCTGAAAAAGTTCTGTCCTTTAATTTTCTCTCTGCTGAGAATTGCCGCAAAAATCAGCGCCATGGAAAACGTTACAATCGTAACGACTACAATCAGCAGAATTGTATTCTGAAATGACTGGTAAAATTTATCGCTTTGAAACAGGGTTTTAAAGTTTTTCAATCCAACAAACTGTTTTTCTGCCGTATATCCGCCCCATTTATACAGGGACATCCGGAATACGTCAAATGATGGAATGATCATAAAAATAATAAACAATATGGCTGCAGGAGCCAGACAGAAAAATACAAACCTGCCCTGTCCTTTTCCTCTATTCCGCATCTGCTCATCTCCATTCTTCCTAAAGCGTTTTCTCACATTTTCAGAGAAAAAGCAGCCGGTATCTGGTTTCCTGTTACCGGCTGCCTTCTCCTGCCTGTAAGATTATCCGCAGGTCAGACTGTTATTTTTTATTTCAGGTTTGCTCTCAGAGTGTCGCTGTCTTTCTTAATCTGCTCAACCCACTCTTCCTGTGTCTTATCGCCAGTTACCAGAGCGTTTACCGGATCAAAGAAGGTGCTGCGGATGGTAATTCCTTCAACAGGTTCTGTTGTTGCAAATGCATCCATAACAGCTACTGCGCCGGTATCATAAATGCTGTAGTAAATTGCTGCATCGCCGTCCAGTTTTGCAGACATACCTTCGATTGGCTGTACTGCTCCGCCTTCGTTTGCGAAGATCTCTGCTGCCTTGTCAGAATACATAAATGCGATGAACTGCTTGCCTGCATCCTGGTTTACAGCGCCCTTTGGCATCCAGATCTGCTCAAAGAAGGTGTAAGAAGCTCTTTCGCCGCCTTCGGTGATTGCTGGAAGTGCGGTAAAGCCCCATTCAAAGCCTTCTGCACGAGGAGCCTCTGCCATCTCGCCGATTACCCAGTTGCCGTTTGGCATAAACAGTGCTTTGTTGTCCAGAATTAACTGCTGGTTCTTCTGGAAGTCATTGTCGTTTGCATTTGCAGGAGTGGTGCTCTCTGTATAAGTAGCCAGTTTTGCTACAATATCAAATGCCTGCTGTGCTTCTGGAGTATCCCAGATTCCTTCGCCGTAACGAAGTGCTTCCTGGAATTTCTCGTTGCCCATGCTCTCATGAAGCAGTGCATAGAAGAATGCGTCAAAGTATCCGGTAGTTGGATAAGTAAACAGGGCAATGCCTTCTGCCTTTGCCTTGTCGCCCAGTTCCCACATCTGATCCCAGGTCTCAGGAACTTCCCAGCCCTTGGTCTCAAACAGGTTTGCGTTGTAGAACAGTCCGCATGGGCCGTAGAACATTGGCATCAGATAAGTCTTGCCGTCTCCGTATGGATTGGTAATGGAGTTCTCAGTAAATCCAGGAAGAATCTTATCGCCAACCTTTGCTTCTTCACCAGGAACGGTCATCTCTAATACATCGGTCAGTTCTACTACGTTGTTGTCCTTTACGAAGGTCTCGGTCAGAGCCTGCTCAGAACCTACTGCACGCATGATAACGTCTGGATAGTTTCCTGCCTTCATATCCGGGGTAATGATGTCTTCCAGCTTCTTATCTACAATCAGATTTACCTCAATACCAGTCTCCTCTGTAAATGCCTTAGCTACGGACTCCCACATTGGCTTGCCATATGCGGTCTCTACTGCTGCTACAGTAATGGAACCGCCTGCTGCTGCCTCGGTTTCTTTGCTTTCTTCCCCTTCCGTTGCTTTTTCCTCTGCTGCTGTAGTAGCTGCTTCGGTCTGGGCTGCTGCAGTGGTATCAGCTTCTGTGCTGCCGCCGCCGCAGGCAGTAAGACTGGCTGCCATCACTGCTGCCAGGGTAAGACTTAATACTTTCTTGGTTTTCATAATACAAACTCCTCCTTTTTCTAAAATCAGAGACTTCTTGAGCTCTTATACTAACATTACCCTTTTAAGCGTCTTTTTTCAACGCTTATTTTGCTCAGTTTTTTATAATTCTTGTCTTTTTTTAGAATCTATGGTATTATACAAAACAGATGGATTCTTTTAGAGAACAGTAAATCTTTTTGTTACTTTCTCTATAAACCATTTTTGCCTGTTTTTATTTTTATATAGTTTCTATATAGATCATCATTCATATTTTTGTTTTCTCTATACTTTTCATTCTGACAGTTCTCTTTTTACAAAACAATATTTCTAAATGAAAGGAGTTCTTTCATGAGCAGTCTTAAATACTTCTTAAAAGCAGATCCCTCTGCTTCTGCCTCCATCCGCCTTCTTTCTATTACTCTTTCTGATGATGAAGGCGACTGGCACAGTTTTATGCATTCTCACTATTTTACAGAATTGTTTTATGTAACTTCAGGTGATGGATATTTTCTGATCGAAGACAAACACATTCATATTGGAAAAGATGATATTATTATTGTAAATCCCAATATCGCGCATACCGAATGTTCTACTCCAAAACGGCCTTTACATTGTATCTTCCTTGCAGTAGAAGGAATAAATTTTTCTTTTAATGATCAAAAAGAATACTGTATTTTTAACTGTACTACTGCCAAAGAGAACCTGCTTTTTTATTTTAATTCCATGCTTTGGGAAATGGAACACCAGACAGATGGATATCAGGAAATCTGCATTTCCATGCTGAATATTCTGACCATTCAGTTAAAACGGCTTACCCATTCCGCTTTTGAGGTTATGGCATCGGAGCACTCCAACCGCGTGTGCGCCCGCATCAAGCGGTACATTGATTCCAACTATCAGGACAATATTACCCTGGATTCCCTGGCCGCCATTGCCCACATGAATAAATACTATTTTGCCCACATGTTTACTAATTCTTACGGCCTGTCTCCCATTCGGTATCTGAATGAACGGCGGCTGCAGATCAGCCGGGAACTTTTAGAAACCACTGATTACAGCATCGCCGAAGTGGCCCAGTTATCCGGTTTTACCTCCCAGAGTTATTTTGCACAGAGTTTCCGCAAAAGCTGCCACATAACAGCTGGGGAATACAGGAGGAAGATGCAGAAAAATAAAGGCTAACCAATCATCAAATAAAAGCAGATATGCCATGTTTTTCCCAAGCACATACATAGGAAAGTTATCACTGGCATTTGGAAATGGGAAGCCGACCATTAAGCATGAAAAAGAATAACTATACTGTATGACAGTAACAAAAGAACAAGAGAGAATAGAGATATGTTTGCTAACATTAGATGTTTTATATGTAAGTGTGTTAAACTGCCGCCTTATGGCAATTTTACTATTGGTACTAATTATTCGTTTGAGTATTTAATTGATGCTGAAAAAATAATAGATGATTTCCAAAATAAAATTACCATTTCTGAAAATATTTTTAAAAAATGTTTTGATAATATCGATGAAGTTGTTACAAGTTATAGCCCTGTATTAAATGATTGTACGGATTACAAAATATATCTTGTTTTACACGAAAAGAAACCATCGATAGAAGAAATCAGAGTGTACGCGAAAATTATGAATAAAAATTATCTTCAAGCAAAGAAAGAACTAAAATTCAAGAAAAATTTATTGGTATCTGGAAATGCCTATGATATAGGAGACATATTGCGAATACTATATACCTTTCAAGTAGAATATGAAATAGAACCACCATATCCATACACACTACCAATTTTTAGCTAAGAGGTCATTTTACAAGAAGAAATCCCCTGTCAGTCTGTCCTGTAACCGGATAACGGATGGTAGATTTCTTCTTGTTTGATTTTGTAAATTGATACAGTACACTAATTCGGTCCTATTTCAATCTGAACCGCTCCCCGTCAAGTAGACAAGTAAAAAAATATAAATTTTTCCTGCCAGTAGATTATCTGCTGGCAGTTTTTTATGCTGCTTGCCAGTAACTTTCGTGTTTTTCCATAGGTGTTAATACTCCAAGATTTCTTTGCAAACGTTTATTATTATAGTAATTGATATAATCCTCAATCATTTTTACGAGTGTTTTTTATCCGTAAATCTTTTTCCGTAGTATCGTTCTCTCTTTAAAATTCCCCAGAATCCTTCCATAGGACCATTGTTGATGCACTTTGCCACTCTTGACATGCTTTGCGTAATTCCAGCAGATTCAAGTTTGTTATGAAATGTTCTGTTTGTATATTGAAATCCTCGATCACTGTGAAACAATGGTTGTGCACCAGGATTTCTTAACAGGGCATCGCCTACATTATCAAATACCAAAGAATTGTTGTTATTATCGCGAATAACATACGAAACTATCCGTCTATCATATAGATCCAGTATTGCACTTAGATAAACCTTATGTTTCTCCATCCCTATATAATAATGGAATTCCGTCACATCAGTGAGCCATTTTTCATTTGGTGCTTTGGCAGTGAACTCCCGATTCAGTATATTTTCAGCTATATATTGAGGGTTTGCAGCCTGTCTTGTGCATCCGTTGTTAGAATACTTGATAGTTGATTTAATATTAAGTTTACGGCAAATGCGCAACACACGTTTATCGTTTACATCAATGTCATGATATCGTTCCAGATCATCTCTGATTCTTCGATAGCCTTTATCCGGTGATTCTGTATGAATCTTTTCTATCTCGTCAGCAATAAGTCTATTCATTTGTTCGCTTCTGAAAATTTCTCTATTTAACCATTTGTAATAAGCAGCTCTGGAAACTCTGCCTAATTTACAAAGTTCAGTAATGGGATAATTATGTGCTTCGTGTTCTTCTTTGATTGCCTGATATATATGTTCGTGACGAACCAGGCTTAACCCCGCCTCCTCTCTATCTCTTCGAGTTTTTTAGGAAAGAAGCCTCCATTTGAGCACGTTCTTTCTCTGCCTTTAAAATCTTAATTTCGGCACGTAGCTTTTCTAACTCATTCATTTCATCAGAATTTTTCCGTTTTCCACGATTATCTCTTAAGGCTTCTACTCCGCCGGATTCATATTTAACAGTGTAATTACGGACCTGCTGATAAGATACCTGATATTTTTTGCTGTTTCAGCATAATTATGGTTATGTGCGATACAATACTGTACAATTTCAACACGCTCATCAAATGTGGTTTTTCTTCCTTTGGTCATGATAAAGCTTCCTCCTGTTCCAGAAGATTTCTTGTTTCCCTTTAATGTGAATGCATCTGCCCCCATGGATTCATAATTACGAATCCATTGTTGGACAGAAGCTGTGCTGACATCAAACATAGATGCAATTCGACGCTGACTTTCTTTTCCATCCAGATACAAATTTACAGCATATAGCTTATCTTCAACAGATATTTTCCTTTTAGGCATAAAATACACTCCCTCCTAAGTGACAAGTTTTTATTATTTCACTTGTCTACCTAGAAGGGAGCATATCAAAAGCAGAGAAATTTTAAAAAATCTCTTATCTAAAACGTACAGCCAGTTACTCGTGGCCTGAAACCATTGTTTCTGTACAGCAATCAGGCAGGTCTCCCGACTTAGAAATCATCGCATCCGCCGTCTTCCCAGTTTCCCAGTGACCTATTGGCTTCTGCTCCCTCCTTACGGTGACGAGTTCGCACAGGACTTTCACCTGTTTCCCTTTTCACCTGAACCAATGATAAAAATCATTGTTCAGGCACCTGATCGCTCCTATTTAATTGTGGAAAGTATAACACAATTCCCCGAAAAATTCAAACAAAAAGTTCTTGACAATTTAGAGAAATCCGTATAAATTATAGTTAGTTTTAACTAACTAATTAATATTACAAGATGCAATATCTGCACTGAAAAATATTTTGGAGGGATTCGTATGTCCGATGAATTAATTGTCCGTCACTGTTCCCCTACGCTTGCAGGAATGAAAACCGGAAACCTGTTTAGTTGTCCATATATCGACAAGCAGGAACTGCTCCAGTCCATTCGGTTTTTAAATAAACGGCTTGTTCCAAAAGGTGTTCGGGTAATTCCATTAAAGCTGTCCGATAATCGCGTTCTGCTTTATGTTTACCGTCCTAATAAGCTAAAACTTGATTTAGCCGCCGAAGATGCATCCAAAATATTAAAAGAATACGGATATTCCCTGGAAAGTCCTGCCCAATGTGTCGCATATCTGAGCCAGCGCTTATACGCATCCAAAGAGTTTCCCCATGAAATTGGTCTTTTTCTCGGCTATCCCCCAGAAGATGTACGGGGCTTTATCGACAATCATGCGGAAGAGTATAAGTGTGTTGGCTGCTGGAAGGTATATGGGGATGAATCTCGTGCAAAAAAGAACTTCGACCGCTATAAAAGATGTACAAACATATATTGTTCCCAATGGGCAAGCGGAACAAATATTGAAAAACTTACAGTAACTGTTTAGCATCAGGTTTTCCTTCTCCATAGCGGTTTACGCTTCCTTCCGCTGCCAGAACGCCCCAGGTGCAGTCGTCCAGCTGAAGATTCCATGTTCTTCATATATCGTATAAAACAGCTTCATCTTTTCGTACCCGCCACAATACGTTGCGGTTTTGCCACAGAAAAGAGAAAAGCCACAGCCAGTCAGGAGGGTCCGACTGTCCATAGCTTTTTTCAAATGGCTGCGTAATGTCTGTTTTCGCTTTCTGTTTCCGATACAATGGGAATTAACATCAAACCTGCTTTTCCCCAACCCCATCAATTGCCTTGCCAATGTCATGGCGCATATACTTGTTGGCAAAATCGATCCAGTTAGTTGCTTCATAGGCATTCTTTCTGGCTTCTTTTAAGTCTCTGCCAGTGGCGGTAACACCTAAAACCCTGCCGCCATTTGTTACCAGACGGCCGTTTTCGTCAAATCTGGTTCCTGCGTGGAACACATAGTAGCCGTCTTTCTCTTTGAAGGTTTCCAGGCCTTTTACTTCAAAGCCCTTTTCATATTTTACCGGATACCCCTCAGAAGCCAGCACCACGCAGACTGCCGCATTGTCTTCAAATTCCAGATCAATCTGGTCAAGTGTGCCGTCTACACAGGCTTCAAATACTTCCACAATATCATTTTTCATGCGGGGAAGGACTACCTGGGTCTCCGGATCGCCAAATCTGGCATTGTATTCCAGAACCTTCGGGCCTTTTTCCGTCAGCATCAGGCCAAAGAAAATAATTCCCTGAAAGGTTCTTCCTTCTGCCTTCATGGCATCTACGGTCTTCTGGTAAATGTGTTCTTTGCAGAATGCGTCGATTTCTGCTGTATAGAAGGGGCTTGGAGAGAAGGTTCCCATACCGCCTGTATTTAATCCGGTATCTCCGTCTCCCGCTCTCTTATGATCCTGGGCAGAAGTCATAATTTTAATGGTAGTTCCGTCTACAAAAGACAGAACGGACACCTCGCGGCCAGTCATAAACTCTTCTACCACAATCCGGTCGCCTGCAGATCCAAACTGCTTATCTAACATTAAGGTTTTAACGCCTTCTTTTGCCTCTTCCCTGGTATTGCAGATTAACACGCCTTTTCCAAGTGCCAGGCCGTCTGCCTTTAACACGATTGGCATATCAGCAGTTTCCAGGTATGCAAGAGCGTCTTCCGGACTGTTAAACGTCTCGTATGCTGCTGTCGGAATGTTGTATTTTTTCATTAAATCCTTGGAAAATGCCTTAGAGCCTTCCAGAATCGCCGCATTTTTTCTTGGGCCGAATACTCTTAAGCCTTCTGCCTCAAATACATCTGCAATGCCGCCAACCAACGGATCGTCCATGCCGATAACCGTCAGGTCGATTTCTTTTTCTTTGGCAAAGGATGCCAGCTTATCAAACTCCATGGCGCCAATGGACACGCATTCGGCAAATTCTGCAATGCCGGCATTTCCAGGAGCGCAATAAATTTTATCTACTTTCGGACTCTGGGCCACTTTCCATGCAATGGCGTGTTCCCGTCCGCCGCTTCCTACGATTAATACCTTCATAATGAACTCTCCTTACTGATTGGCAATCATGTTGATAGCCTGGGGCAGAATGATCCACTCTGCTTCCTCCATTACCCGGCGCTGCAGGATCTCAGGGGTGTCTCCTTCTTTGACCTCTACTGCCTTCTGAAGGATAATGGGGCCGGAATCCACGCCTTCATCTACATAGTGAACCGTTGCGCCGGTAACCTTTACCCCGCGCTTTAAAGCTGCTTCGTGAACCTTTAATCCGTAATATCCCACGCCGCAGAAAGATGGAATGAGGGATGGATGGATGTTGATAATCCGGCTGCGGTATTTTTCAATCATAGATGCCGGAATGGTTACCAGAAATCCTGCCAGGACAATCAGATCCAGGTCATATTCCTCTACTTTTTCCAAAAAGGCTTCATTAAAAGTCCCTCTGTCCGGAAAATCTTTTGGAGACAGGCATACTGCCTCGATTCCGGCCTTTTTCGCCCGCTCTAATGCGTAAGCATTCTGATTGTTGCTGATCACAACCCGAATTTCGGTATTGGTAATTTTTCCGGTTTCAATAGCGTCTATAATCGCCTGAAGGTTGGTGCCGCCTCCGGACACCATTACGCCGATTTTCAGCATAACGTCACTCCCTTTTCTCCTGCTTCGATGGAACCGATTACATAAGGAGTATCTCCTGCTTTTCTCATGGCTTCCATAGCAGTCTCCACATCTGCCGGATCAACTGCTACAATCATACCGATACCCATGTTATAGGTGTTGTACATCATCTGCTCTTCAATCTGGCCTTTTTCTGCCAGCATCTTAAAGATAGGAGGAACTGGATAGCTGTCTTTCTTGATCACAGCTCTGGTGCCGTCTTTTAACATACGCGGAACATTCTCATAGAATCCGCCGCCAGTAATATGGCTGCAGGCCTTTACCTTTACGCCTGCTTCTTTTACATTTTTCAGAGCTTTTACATAAATACGGGTCGGAGCAATCAGAGCTTCGCCAAGGGTTTTTCCAAGCTCGTCATAGTATGTATTTAATCCCTCTTTGGTCAGTTCCTTTTCAAATACTTTACGGACTAACGAAAATCCGTTGCTGTGAATGCCGGTAGATGCCATGCCAATGAGAACGTCTCCAGCAGCCAGGTTTTCGCCGGTAATTAAATCTTTCTTATCGACAATTCCAACTGCAAATCCAGCCAGGTCATACTCATCTTCCGGATAGAAACCAGGCATTTCTGCAGTCTCGCCGCCGATTAAGGCTGCTCCTGACTGCTTGCATCCGTCCGCTACGCCGCTTACGATGGTTGCAATTTTTTCCGGATAGTTTTTGCCGCAGGCAATATAGTCCAGGAAAAATAATGGCTCGCCGCCTGCACAAGCTACATCGTTGACACACATTGCCACGCAGTCGATTCCTACAGTATCATGTTTATCCATAATAAAGGCCAGTTTTAATTTGGTTCCTACGCCGTCTGTTCCGGATAATAAGGTCGGCTCTTCCATCTCTTTAAAAGAATTTAAAGAAAACGCGCCGGAAAATCCGCCCAGTCCGCCTAATACTTCTGGACGCATAGTTCCCTGAACAAATTTTTTCATTAATTCTACTGACTTGTATCCTGCCTCAATATCAACTCCAGATTTCTTGTAATCCATAACTTCCTCCATTGTAAATTCCTGATACGATTGACGGTTCTGCTTTTAATCACTTTATTACTTCTTCATCTGTGCCAAATACTCTTTGTATCCGATTTCATCCAGTTTTTCTGCCTTTTTTTCTACATCGCTTTTTAACTTTGCAGAATACTCTTTCAGTCTGCCAAGCAACGCTGCGTCAGAAGTTGCCAGAATCTTTGCTGCCAGAATACCGGCATTGGCGCCGCCATTGATTGCGACGGTTGCTACCGGAATACCAGACGGCATCTGAACGATGGAATATAAAGAATCTACGCCGCCCAGATCAGAAGTCTTCATGGGGATTCCAATTACCGGCATAGGGAAAATAGCGGCACACATACCTGGAAGATGGGCTGCCTTTCCTGCTCCTGCAATAATAACCTGAAAGCCTTTGCTCTCTGCTGATTTTGCATATTCAAAAAATACGTCCGGCTCTCTGTGGGCAGAAATAATCGTCATTTCAAACTCTACGCCCAATTCTTCTAGTACCTCTGCCGCTTTTGCCATAACCGGCATATCTGAGTCACTTCCCATTACAATTCCAACTTTTGCCATGTGTGCTCCTCCTTTTTCTGGTGCTTGACCTGGATTCATAATTTCCATGAATGTTTTTAATAAGTTTTTCTTATAAGTATGTTTTATGAATTAAATCTCACTTATTAATTATAATACTAGGTTTTAAATCTGCCGTCAATAGGATTTTTAAGCTTCCAATGGTTCATTTAATTTTTCTGCTCCTGCCAGGGCAAAACGTCCGTTTTCAATGATAACCGTTTTCGTTCCGTCTGATCCGATGGCTGCAATCTCCCCCAGCTCGTCATAAGGAATGGTAATGTCGCAGTGACAGTTAAAGTACGCCTGGGAAACATCGGTTTTTCTTAAAATAGACACTTCATTGTCCCTGGCAATGACTTCTTTTCCATCTGGATTGTACATGGGCGCATCTTCTGACCAGCTGTAGCAGGTATCTCCAACTGCGAAATGAGGCCCCATTTTTTCTACAATCAGAATCGGAAGTTTGTCAATAATTCCATATTTTTCTGCCATTGCATAGGCAGTGGTATTGGTTCCGATGGCAAACTCGCCCAGAGGCAGGTTGTCATGGTTTCTCATAATGACCTGCTTTATCAGGGCTTTATTTTCCTCCGGATCTGCAAAATTATCGCACATATAACCGGTTACCCGTCCGTTTTTAAACTGAACGGATAAGTTTTTAAACTGGATGTCTCCAATGTATACGTTTTCCACAAACAGCTCTCCATCTGTGCCGGAAAGCAGCGGAGAAGTAAAGACTTCGCCGACTGGAATGTTAACATCTGCCACGCAGTTTTCAAAATTTGTCTGGGAAGCCGGATCCGTCAGGGTATGGAGATGCACCCGGATATCCGTCCGGTTATTTCCTCTTCCCTTTACGGTCACATATTCTGCCTTATCTAAGGCGTCGATAATAACCTGCTGCATATCCCGGTATAATTCATAATCCAGGGTGTTGATTTTGATGATTTCCCCGAAAATCTCCGGAAACTGTTGCCCTATCTCCGGCTTTGGAAATGCAATAATGGTAAAGCTGGTTTCTTCGCCAGGCTGGTACTGATCCAAAATCTGCATATATTCATTGGAATAAGCAATACTGACCTCTTCCTGGTGGCGGCTCAGCGAAAGAGCCTCTTTTTTGTTAACCGGCGTAAATCCTGCTTCTCCAAATGTCTCCACCACAGCCGGACCTGCGTTTAATCTTGCCAGATCCTTATACTCTTCCAGGGCGCTCTTGATGACCGAAAGTTTCCGTTCTTTTAACGCGGTTCCCATATAAATAGCGCTGTCGTAGCGGTGGTCATAATCATACTGTTTATTAGGAGAAGTTCCGTAAAATCCCAGTTTCCGGTTGGGATTGCGGTTAATGGACTCTACTGCGGCCCGCAGGATGATTACGTCTTTTCCCATCTCTTTAAAATTGGAAATGGCCTTTTTTAACATCCGCTCAAATCCCAGTTCATAGCGGATGGATACGGTTTTCTTAATGGAAAGATCTCTTCCCATTACCTCAAAGCCTTTAGAAAACCCTTCTGTATAAGTATCGGCCATTTTATCAATGGTTTCCTGGGGAAGGCTGTTTAAAAATCCGGCTATCTGAAGTTCGGTATCAGAAATATACTCGCCGAACTGATACAGATACCTGAGATCGGAAAGGTCTTCGCCTGTAATAATATCTGCCGCAAAGGATAAAGAAGGATCCAGGGATTCCCTGGTGCGGTAGGACACAGTCTGATCCGCATAATCGCTGACAAACCAGTACAGCACGTCTTTTACTTCCTGGGCTTTCGGAATCCCTTCTTCAAATAAATTGTAAATTTCAATAAACGTCTCGTTTAAGACGGTAATGTTCCACAGACGGCTCTCAAACGCATATACGATCTGCCCTCTGATTTCTGTATATAAAAACGCCAGAAGCGGGCCATACTCTTCTCCCAGCTTCTTTACCGCATAAGCAGGATTGGCGTAGCTTTCTTCATAATGATCCGGTAAAATATCTGCATAGAAGGACTTATTTTCTTCTGCCAGTTCCTCCAGGCTGAACGAATGAATATATTTGCTGACTCCGGCCCGGTTCAGCTTTTCTGCCAGTTCCCCAATCCGGCCGATAAATCCGGCAACGCCTGCAAAATAATCCCTGAACGGTTCTGTTACCGCCTGTTCATCTTTCATCTGGCGGATTCGTTCCAATGACAGTTCATATCGTTCTAATACAGACTCATTTTCTTCTTTCCATAGTTCGCGGTAATCCATTGTCTCAGCTCCTTATTCCTATCATAATCATAACCAGCCACGCAAAAACCAGAATTCCGCTTACCGGCAGACTGATTCTGGCCAGTATGTAATTTTTTTCCTTTTCGTGAAATGCATGGATGCTGTACCACAGTCCCAGCACAGAAAATACCAGACTGGAAAACCCAAATGCTCCGGCATACATACCGCTTTGGCCCTGCTCTTTGACTGTAATGTACATGGTTCCGGCAAATAAAATCAGCCCTGCGGCTGAGAGCCCCAGGGACCATTTACTGTGTTTTGCCAAAGGTTTCCGGATATAGGAAACCTTTTTCGGCTTATCTGGCTGTCCTTTTTTTCTTTTTCCTAACACGATGCTTACTCCTTACCATCTGTACTATCTGATACAGAATATAGCCAAACACTGCTCCTGATACATTCAGCATAATATCATCTACATCAAAACTTCCCACTTTAAATACAAGCTGAACCGTTTCCACTGACAAGCTGAAAAAGAAACATATCAAAAAGGTGTTATACCATTTTTTGCTTCTGCGGCTGACTATGGGAAGGAAAAAGCCAGCCGGCAGAAACCCTGCAATATTGCCGATGACATTTAACAGAAAACTTTTGATTCCCACCACATCCCGGTATGTCCAGAATCTGCGGATCTCCTTAAATAGTTCCAGATTATAGGCATAGGTGTCCTGAGGCCTGGTGGTTCTCCCGAACTCTTCCGCAAAGAACAGAAAATAGACCAGCAGGATCAGGTACGAAAGAAACAACACCCAGCCCAGCTTCTGGTTCTTTGTCGTATTTTTGATCATGTAATGCCCCGCTTAAAATTCAATTTCTGATTTGCGCTTTAATAAAAGCGCTCCGTTGACAATGGCAACGATTCCAACCGCCAGTCCTGTGACGGCTGCAATGATCCCAATGGCAATGCTTCCTGCTCCTACATTGCGCATGGTTTTATATACTCGCTCCATAACTTCTCTCCTTCCGGTCCTGCAAAATCCTGCTTCTATTTTGCCCCATACTGTTCATAATACGCATCAATCGCAGCTTTAATCGCATCGTCAATCACCACTTTGCCGCCGCACTCTCTGTTATACAGATATTCGGTAACTTCCTGCATGTTGACAATAGCTGCAGTTGGGAAACCGTACAGATCCTGAATCTCTTCTAAGGCGCTCTTTTCGCCTTTTCCTCTTTCCATACGGTTTAAGGAGACAATTAACCCTTTGATTTCCACATTGCCCTGAGCCTTTAAAATTGGGAAGGTCTCTTCGATGGACTTGCCGGAGGTGGTAACATCCTCAATCACAACAACTCTGTCCCCATCTTTAATTGGGCTTCCAAGTAAAATGCCGGTATCCCCATGATCTTTTACTTCTTTCCGGTTGGAGCAGTATTTTACATCTTTTCCGTACAGTTCGCTGATTGCCATAGCAGTTGCAACACTTAACGGGATTCCCTTGTAAGCCGGTCCAAATAAAACGTCAAAATCCAGACCGTAGTTGTCGTGAATAGCTTTTGCATAATATTCACCCAGTTTGCGAAGCTGGGTTCCGGTTACGTAAGCGCCTGCATTCATAAAGAATGGGGACTTGCGTCCGCTCTTTAATGTAAAATCTCCAAATTTTAAGACATTGCTGTCTACCATAAATTCGATAAATTCCTGTTTGTACTGTTCCATATCTAAACCTCCATATTTAAGGACATGATTCTTTTTATCTCACCGCTCCGATTAATTCCCGGATGTCTTCAATCTGGTGCTTTCTCATGTAGCTTTCGATTCCTGCTGCAATCTCTTCCGTTGCATAAGGATTGTGGAAATTGGCGGTTCCCACTGCTACTGCAGAAGCTCCTGCTAAAATAAATTCCATGGCGTCGTCGGCATTCATAATGCCGCCCATGCCGATAATCGGCAGTTTTACCGCCTGGGCTACCTGGTAAACCATCCGCACTGCTACCGGCTTTACGGCAGGTCCGGACATACCGCCGGTACGGTTTGCCACTGCAAAGGTTCTCTTATTGATGTCAATCTTCATACCGGTCAGGGTATTAATCAGGGAAAGCACATCTGCGCCGCCGGCTTCTGCTGCTTTTGCCATTACGGTAATATCCGTAACATTGGGGCTTAACTTCATAATTACCGGCTGTTTTGCATGTTTCTTCACTTCTCTGGTAATGGCCTCAACTGCCTTGGGATCCTGTCCGAACGCAATGCCGCCTTCTTTTACATTAGGACAGGAAATGTTGATTTCCAGCATATCCACTGACTCATCTCCCAGCCGCTCTACTACTTCGATGTAGTCTTCTGTGGTCTTTCCGCAGACATTGACAATAATTTTGGTGTCGTACTGCTTTAAAAACGGAATGTCTCTTTTTACAAACACATCAATGCCTGGATTCTGTAATCCGATGGCATTGATCATGCCGCCGTAAGTCTCTGCAATACGGGGAGTCGGATTGCCCGGCCAGGGCACATTGGCAACGCCTTTGGTTACCACTGCTCCCAGCTTGTTTAAATCTACCATCTCGCCGTATTCCGCGCCGGAACCAAAGGTTCCGGAAGCTGTCATGACCGGATTTTTTAATTCTACTCCAGCCAGGTTGACTCTGGTATTCATTACAGCTCCACCTCCTCTGCCCGGAAAACAGGACCATCTTTGCAGATTCTCTTGTTATGGACATGGGAATGTTCGTCTACGTCTTTTGACTTGCAGACGCAGGCCAGACACGCGCCGATGCCGCAGGCCATCTTCTCTTCCAGGGATAAGTAACACTCAATGTTGTTTTCTAATGCGTAAGCTTTGATTGCCCGAAGCATCGGGGTTGGGCCGCAGGCAAAAATCACGTCTGCTTCCAGGCCGTTTTCCCTGATTGCATCCATAACGTTTCCTTTTGTGCCCACGCTGTCGTCTTCTGTAGCAACGTATACGGCTGCATATGGTTCAAACTCTTCCTTTAAAAACATAGCGGCATCCCGATAGCCAAGGACGGCCTGTTTTTCACAGTCCAGTTCTTTTGCCAGCTCCAGCATAGGAGGCACGCCAATACCGCCGCCGATTAAAAACGCCTTTTTTCCAGCCATCTGATCCAGTGGGAATCCATTGCCCAGGGGACCTAAAATATCAATGGAATCTCCTGTCTGATAATGAGAAAATTCTTCGGTTCCAGCGCCTGCCACCCGGTAAACCAGACGGATCCGGCCCTGTTCTTTTTCTACTTCGCAGAGACTGATGGGTCTTGGAAGCAGTTTTGCGCCGTCTTTGGAATATACGGAAACAAATTGTCCGGCTTTTGCCTGGGAAGCTACCGGCTCTGCGTCAATCCACATACTGTAAATGCCGTCTGCCAGTTTTTCCTGACTGGCCACGGATGCTGTTAATTTTACCTGTGCCATCGTTTCCTCCTGGTCGATTATAATACGCTGTTAATGTCTGCTGCCATATCGATCACTGCCTGTCTGGAAGCGTCAGCAAAATGTTTTGGACCAAACTTCTCGTAAGAAGCGTTCTTATATGCTGCAATAATGCCTCTGGAAGAGTTGACAATGGCGCCTAAACCGTCTTCATTAAAGCAGTATTTTAAGTCTTCGGCAGTACCGCCCTGAGCGCCGTAGCCAGGTACTAAGAAATAGGTGTTCGGCATTAATTTTCTTAAAATACGGCTCATTTCCGGATAAGTTGCGCCTACTACTGCACCTACGTTGCTGTAGGTTCCGTCCATGGACTCTCTGCCCCACTCTACTACCTTATCTGCAACCAGCTCATATACCGGACGTCCGTCTACTAACTTGTCCTGGAATTCGCCGCTGGAAGGATTGGAAGTCTTAACCAGAATAAACAGACCCTTGTCGTTCTCCTTGCAGACATCAACAAATGGCTTAATGCCGTCTGTTCCAAAATATGGATTAACGGTTACAAAATCTGTGCCGAAACCGGAACATATGTTGGATCCTACTTTTACGTTTCCAATATGTGCGGTTGCGTATGCAGCGGAAGTAGAACCGATGTCGCCTCTCTTGGCGTCGCCGATTACAACCAGACCCTTTTCCTGACAATAATCAACGGTTTTCTTATACACTTTCAGGCCTTCGATACCAAACTGCTCATACATGGCGATCTGAGGCTTTACAGATGGAATCAAATCATAGGTAGCGTCTACAATTGCTTTATTAAACTGCCAGATTGCGTCAGCTGCACCTTCTAATGTCTCACCGTACTCGGAAAAAGACTTCTGCAGCAGATGATCTGGAAGGTAAGACAGCATTGGATCCAGTCCAACACAGATAGGCGCTTTGGTTTTCTGAATTTTTTCAATTAACTTCTGAATCATAGGGAATTCCTCCTTAATATATCTATAGGCATACTGAATATAGTTTATCATAAGTTTGCCAAATAGAACACCCCTATTTTTTATAGCGATTTAGTTGGTTTCGTTCCAGCTTCTGCAAAAAATTATTAATAAACCAGTGACATTTTGGAAATTTTATAGTATAATAATGAATTTGGAACATGTAAGTAAGTCAAAACTAATTCTCATTACACTTACCATATATTTTATTTATAGAAAGAAAGGTGGAACTTTCATGCATTGTACAAGAAAAGTAACTGACAGTATTCACTGGGTAGGCGGAAATGATCGCCGTCTTGCCTTATTTGAAAACCTGTTTCCTGTCCCCAATGGAGTGTCCTACAATTCCTACGTGATTGTGGATGAAAAGACCGCTCTTATGGATACCGCGGATCCTTCTATCCGGAACCAGTTTTTGGAAAATGTTCAGCACGTCCTTGACGGCCGTTCTCTGGACTACCTTGTTGTAAACCATATGGAACCGGATCACTGCTCTGCTATCGCAGACATTATGACTCTGTATCCAAATGTCAAAATTGTGGGCAATGCCAAAACATTCCAGATTATGGGACAATTTTATTCCATTCAGGATTTGTCTGATCACTCGGTGATTGTAAAAGATGGAGAAACTTTATCTCTTGGAACCCATACCCTGCATTTTTCCATGACGCCCATGGTACACTGGCCAGAAGTAATGGTTACTTATGAATCTTCTGAAAAAGTGCTGTTTTCTGCAGATGCGTTCGGCACCTTCGGCGCATTAAACGGCAATATTTTTAATGATGAAATTGATTTTGACAGAGACTGGCTGGATGACGCCAGAAGATATTATACCAATATTGTAGGCAAATTCGGCGTTCAAGTTCAGTCTGCCATTAAAAAACTTGGCGCTCTGGATATTCAGGTTATCTGCCCCTTACATGGCCCCATCTGGAGAAGCAACATTCCATACCTTTTGGACAAATATCAGCTTTGGAGCACCTACACACCTGAAGAAAAATCCGTTGTAATTCTCTATGGATCCATGTACGGCAACACTGAAAACGCTGCTAATGTCCTGGCTGCCATGCTGGCAGAAAAAGGTGTGAAGCATATTGCTGTATACGACGTTTCTTCCACCCATGTTTCCCAGGTGATTTCAGAATCGTTCCGCGCCAGCCACATTGTTCTGGCCGCCCCTACTTACAACGGAGGGCTGTATCCGGCCATGGAACATGTGCTGCTGGATATGAAAGCTTTAAACCTGCAAAACCGCACCGTAGCACTCTTAGACAACGGTTCCTGGGCCAGCACTGCTTCCAAACAAATGAAAGCCATTTTGGAAACCATGAAAAATATGACTGTGTTAGAATCCATTATCAGCCTGCGCTCTTCTCTCAATGACGCCCAGATGGATGCTTTAAAATCCATGGCTGAGACACTTGCAGAAGCGGTAACAAAATAGGGCGTATTGCCTTATTCCGGCTGTCTGCATGATAAAAAGACTCACCTGACATCTTTTGCTGACTGGATGCCAAGTGAGTCTTTTTAAGATTCGCTGTTTTCTTCCTTCTCCTCGATTTCAATGTACTTATTTTCCTGTTTGCTGCAATACTGAGAATAAATTTTAAACGTATCTCCATATCTGGCCTGACTGATGGGGATTTCCTCTCCATTGTCCAGCAATATGCTGTTCTTATAGATCCTGACAATTTTATCCATATTTACCAGATAGCTTTTGTGACACTGTAAAAAAATATCGGAAAGTTTCTGTTTCACTGTCTCCAGTTTCCCATAATAGCAATGCCTGCCTGTATCAGTATGGACTACCACCTTATGGCCTCTGCTTTCTAAAAATAAGATAGTCTCAACTGGAACGGAGTAAATCTCCCCTCTTTTCCGAAAAACTAAATTCTGCTTTTCCTCATTTGGAGAGTTTTTCTCAATAATCTGCGAACTCATCTCCTCAAAGCGGCTATCAAGAATCGGTTTCTGATAAACTCCCACAATATTCGATGGAATCAGAAATATCTTTTCGATATAGTCCCTTCCATCCTCTATGACAAGGATTATCTTAGACAGCGGCCTTTTTTCATAAATCTTTTGGGCAATCTCCAGTTCCGTGCAGTCAACACATTTCTCTACATCCAGTACGATGTAATCAAAATAGTCTCCATACAATACTTCCTCTAAAAATCGGTCTAATGTCGGAAAAGCAAATACATCTCTAATTCCCACAATTCCCTTTAAAATTCCTTTCATTTGTTCTTTTGATTGCCCGTTATCACTAAAAACTGCGATTCTCATCTGTTTGTTTCCTTATTGTACAGAATTTTTGTTCTAATTTTTATACCTCTAAACTGCCTGTTCTGCGAAAATAATCTATGTATCCATTGATATATTCCGTATCTATTTCGTTCCATTCAAACCCTGCCTTTTTCAAAAACCACTGTGTAAATTCATTGTCAATCTGAACATTTTCATGAAATACCAGGTGTCCTTGTTCATCCATATCATTTTGAAATGCTTCAAAAATATACTCTGTTTTGCGGTTTTTCATAGTCTTTTGAAGTTCCTCATTTTTACCATAAGACTGAATGTCCAGGCGTCTGAGATCAAATGGCTTAATACTGCCAGAATTCCGCTCTTTCCTTCTGCAGTAAATACCGAAAAACGATACATCGCTCTGTCTTCCAGTCCCAATGGTTCTTTGGCCATTTTCTCTGCATATGCATCAAATTCCTGCATAGACTGAAATGACATCACTGGTATTTCATCATTGATTTCATTTACCACATACTGCCCTGGTTCTCCATCTTCAGAAAATCGCATACGCATACCGCTCTGACTTTGTATAAATCTTTGAATCGCCTGCTGCAGAAACGAAGAATTCCTCTTTTCTTTATAAAATACTGCACCGCACAAATTAGAGATTGCTGTATCTTCATAATATTTCTGTAGATTCCAGATATTTTTCTGCTGGATTGTTAACGGCAGCTTTTCCATCTCTTTATTCCCCTTTTCTTTCATCGGCAACGCCAATGGCTACCTCTTTGGCTCCAAATACAAAAACTCTTTTACCTCTGTATCAATTACGTACTTTCTCTCTCCGTCATAGTAAATCAGTTCTCCGCTCTCGCCTTCCGGATCATTTGCCTCGCAAAATAGCGATCTGCCTTCAGAAAGCTGCTGCACAAATCCCATATTTTTTACTGATGTGGAAATCAATTCTCCCTTCGTTCCCGTAAACTTATATAGGTCATTTCCCTGTATGATCCAGATACACCTGTCTTCTTTTGTTGGATGGCCCATATCAATCTGATCTCCTGACAGTATCAGTTCCTGATTGCAGAATAATTGTTCCTCGTCTCCGTCTTTTCCATGTTTAACATAATAAATATCTGACTCCTCAGCCTTTGGGCGAAGAACACATCGATAATTTCCGTCTGCATTATCTGCAATCTGTTTCACTTCCCCCATTTTGTCCGTTCCACAGTTGACAGAAAGAATATAACTCTCTCTTAAAAAATCGTCATAAGAACTGAAATATACGTTTTCATGATAGCTGTCATATTCCACCCTTCCTAAGTACATGCCTGTCTCTATCTCAAATATGTGTTCTATGTCTTCGCCAGAAATAGAAATACTGCTGATACCATCATAGTGATTTGACACAAATACCTCATGTTCCAAATCCCCTCTCCCGCCTGACTTAAGAACTTTCCTTTCTGTTAAATCCTGTAGAATAAACATACCATTTTGATCCCAGCCATAAATTTTTGAAAAATCTTCTGTGATATCTAAAATAGCCCCATCTTCTATTAATTTCCTTGTTTCCAGGCCATTCTCTACATCCAGTATGTAACCGTCCTCTAGTCCTGTCTCCTCCTTATAGTCTGTCCATAAAATCTTCGTTTTCTCTTTATCTAAGAAAACCTTGTCTACTCCTGAAGCCAGTCGGGTTATTGTCTCACAATCACTTAAATAGAGGTTGCCGCCTTTTTGATACACAATCCGATCGTCTTTTGTCAGCCTATGAGTTTCAACCTCACTATCTACTTTTATTTTCTCGTTTCCATCTTCGCTATAGAAAAGAGTATATGTTTCTGCCAGTCCATCTTCGCCTATCTGGATTTCTCCTATGGACAGAGAACCATTTCCATTCTCACTCACTAATTCTGGCCGAAAATATAAAGGAGCATTCATGTCCTCTCCATGCATTCTCTCAGTCCTTGTCATAATAACCAGTTCTCCCATATTGCTGTCTGTTCCAAATTCCATAGGTTTTTTTTCTGGTTTCTCAAGATTCACTCCATAAAGCGTATCTTCTTTTACATAAAACAAGTTCGGATTTTTCTTTCCTAATAATCCTAAAGATGAATGCTTAAGTAATGCAAAGACTCCCCCTGCTACCAAAAAAGCAACTGCAACCACAACCATATTTGCTGCAGCAATCTTGCATTTCTTCTTCTCTTTTCTTTTTATCTGACATCCGCACTTTCCACAAAACACCTGTTCTTCCTCTATCTTAGCACCGCAGTTGGGACAATATACTATACGGCCGGATTTCTGTTTATGATTGTCTGCTTTCATACTCACTCACCCAGTTTATTCCTTTATATAAACATCTTCCTCCAATTTTAATTCAGAGCCATTGATATACCACTCGCCATCATCAATACGGGAGTATAGACGGCCATTTTCGTTCCACTCCAATGTTGCGGCTTCAAAAAGCCCCAGTCCTTTTATGTGAAGCGTTTTATCCTCATCAATCGTATATGTAGCCGGAATCTCTCCCATGATCATTGTTCCATCTTCATAGAAAGTAACGTCATCGCCAGAATCACTCTCCCAGCTCCCTACGATCAGTTTTTCCGGAGTTTTTGAAATTTGTGAAATTAATATGGACAAAACAAACAGCAGTGCACCTCCTGCTAATAAATATCCTATAGCTGCTTTTGGCAGTTGGATTTCTTTACTCTTTTCTGTATCTTCCTCTAATTTTGAACCACAATTATGGCAGTAACGTGAAGGTCCAATCTGTTCGTCCAACTTTGCTCCGCAATTAGGACAATATTTTACCATTTTTTTGTTTCCATTCAGATTTTCCATCCCTTATCTCCCTTGTATTCCCATTCTCTTTTGTTTAATTATACGGACACATTTTCAGAACTCTCTCTATCCCAAAAATTCTCGATTGGATTTCCACAGGAAGTACAAAATCGCATTCCTTTTTTTACTACTCCTCCACATTTTGGACATACCACCAGTTCCTCCTGATTCAGCCTGGCAATTCTTGGCATGGCCACTCCACAAGCGCTGCAAAAAGCTGCATCTTTTGGAACTTCTGCCCCGCAGTTTTCACAAATGCATACCCCTTTCACATCCTGTATCTCCTTCTGATAAGAACAGATACGCTCTTCTGCACCAATAAGAACGTTCATCATTCCTGAAAAATCTGTTTCGCAGTCGTTTCTGTGAAGAACCGCATACAATTTTCCTATCTCACAATACTGTTTCTCAATCAATTTTTCCTGTTCGGCAATCAGAGAATTAAGGCGTCCCACATCTGACATTTCTTTTGTCTTCTGCAAAGTTTTCTGCCCTGCCTCTGATACCATTTTCCCAAATTCATCAAAAAAAGCCATACTCAAACTCCTCCCTTGTATCTTTATTTTTCTTCTATATCAAACTTTCCAAAAACTCAATCATAGTTTCCCTGGATTCCACTAAATCGCTCTTTTTTAATTCTCTCACAAACTCATAGATTACATGGCACAGGGACTCCTCAAAAAAGGTCAGCATCAAGCATGTATTATCTCTCTTTTTCCGGGTGCAGTTGATGCCGTTTTCTTTACTGATAATCATATAAAAATCCCGGCTTAATGAAATGGCATCATCCTTTAATAAATATCCATTCTCTTTATTGTCTAAAATTGCTTCCAGGATCTTTTGAATTGCCTCTTTTCGTTTCTCTGCCGGAAATGGAAGAAAATGTTCAGACAATCCATCAATCACATGACCATTCTCATAAAAATCCATAACTCCCTTTCTGGTAAAAAAATTGTATACTTTTAGACTTTCTGCCTCAGAACTCAGTTCCTGATTTTCCTGCCGTAAAAACTGAATCAGCTCTTCTCTTTTTTCATCGTCCGGTTTTATTAACGAAATCCAAAAATCCGAACTGTATGTGGGGAACGGAATCATCGGGCAGAGTCTGTACACTTCTTTGCTTTTGTAAAAATCGTATCCCTGCATAACCCGCTTGAAATCTCCCAGTCTTGCATCGTTAGTCGTAAAAATAGAAGTATAATTCTTGATCTTATTATAGCGTTTCTGGAATAACTCCACCTTTTCTTTATCTTCAAAGAAAATACCGTCCTCAAAATCTGTGGAGAAAATTACTCCCATGGAATCGCTTACAATTAAATACGGCATCAGGGAAGTGCTGCCGTACCGGATCAAAACACTATCATAAAAATAATAAATAGAATAGCTGAATTTGCCCATCAGAGCAGGAATCAGTTTTTCCAGTGCGCTGATATTTTTTACACCGCTGTCGCTGCGTTCACTCTCCAGACAGATAATCTGCTCTATGGATAATTTGGGATTGTCCCGCAAAATATTTAATAAAAGATAAAGCACCTCGCATTCCGGCTGGCACAGGATCCTCAAACTTTCATTTTTTTCATAAGCATTTAACAGGATCTGAAAGATAACTCTGTTTAAATTTTCACGTCCATGAATAATTTCGCTAATATTCTCTCTCTGCATTTTAAAGGAACTGATAGGATGTTCTTCCTGATCTACATTAAGATTTTCAATGAACTTAATTACCGTCTTTACTTTATAATAATTTTCTTCTCCTACCTGCATAATCCGATACAGTTCACACAAATGCCGTTCTTCATCTGGCGATAAATTCAAAATATGGATGAGTCTATTGAATAATCGTTCATTCAAATACCGCTTTCCTGCTAACATTTGGTAAAAGGAAGACGGATCCACATCTGCCTTTAATGCCAGTTTATTCTTGCTTATCTTTTTTCGCGTAATTGTTGTATTTAATTCTTCTAAAAATTTAGACATGTCTTCACCACCGGTTTTCTCTTTTGTCCCTAATCTTTTTTATTTCAATTTATTTAATCATACCATTGGCACTTTTATTTCTCAATATATGGCATTCTATTTGGCATTATTTGTTAAATCCATCTGCCAATAGAAAATTGTTATAAAACAAGGAGAACCGAAACCTTCGATGTCTCTGTTCTCCCTGCGCTCTTTATAAAAAGCCTTTTAATTTTTCTAAACTCTTTTCTTCAAATTTCTGAAGTTCTTCCATCAGTTTTACAATCCGGCTATCCTCACCCTGATATGCATTTATCTTTTTAATTGCATCATTGATTCCCATGGTACTCCCCTGAATCAGCATTTCTGCCATATGGGAAACACTTTTATCTGTCATGGTCTGCACATTAATCATCAGATACGTCCGAAGTTTTTCAAAAGCACCTAACCCTTTTTCGTCAAAGCCGCTTTCACAAAGCATGTGCTTTGCCCTTTTGTGAAATTCCTGATACCCCTCCTGCTGCTTTTCCAAAAAAGCACGAAACTCCTCGTCTTTGGTCATTTTACTTAACTGCTCCATGGTTTCTGTTCCCATCTGGGAATTCTGGTAAATAAAATTCAGCAATTCTGCATGTTCATTCATATCCATATACTCCTTTCGTCTAAAGCCTGACTGTATTGTCATCTACATGGATAGAATGCACTGGTTTGGACAAAATATTCTCCGTATCTCCTCTCTATATCTGTACAGATTGCAGCGTATATCCAAAGAAACTATTGGGATTGTAAACAAATACCGCAGTTCCTTTTCCCTTAGTCCCACTTTCCTTTTCTGAATCTTATACAAGATTATTATAACCTTTTCTTCTTATATGCTGCAAATTTAATTATGTATAAAATCCCTTTATTTTTGTCTAATAGCGATATTAAAATATTTTCAATAGACTTTTTGCAGTATGTCCTTGTTCTAAAAATCTTACAATAGATACTTCTATATCCATCAAAACATCCCAAAATACCATGCAGGCGGCAAAAACCATCGAATGAGCCCTATAAAGTCCAGCCATTTTCCTGCATCAATAAAAATGGGGCACACTAAAAGCAGTCCCAACGCCAAAGCCGGAATGAGCATGGCAATCCATTCTGCTTTGGGAACTGCGGCAGAAGCCGCCCAGGCATAAAATATCGAGACTGTGCCGCAGGCTGACAGGGCAGCAATTTCCAAAACAATGCCCTGAAATTCTCCTGTCACCCACAACCCCATCCATCCGGATATTGCAGCCAAGCATACCGGAGCTGCCAGAGTCCCCAGTTTGCACAGCGCCTTTTCTCCATGGGGAACTGCCAGAAACAATCCTCTTTGTTCATCTTCCTTCATACTGCATGCTGCAAAAAAAGAGGACAGGAATACAAAAACCCCAATCAGCCCCCGCACAGGAAAAATCTGATTGTCTGCCTGGGCATCTTCCATCTGTCCATCTGAGTTGTCTAGTCCTTCTGTCTTAAATTCAAAATCAAAGGTACTTCCGTTTTCCTGATAAACCTGATACCAGGAAATCGCCTCTTTCCTAAAAAATTCTTCTGGTTCCTTTCTCTGCGTCTGTTCTCCCTGACTTTCTGCATAATCCGCAAATATCATTCCATCGTACCTTGCCGCCAAAACAGAAAATACCACTTCTCCTGCTAATGGCTCTAAAATCGTAGAGGGAGCAGTGTATACAAAAATGGAGCGCTTATATCTGCCCTGATCCAGTTTTTTCTCCAAATCCTCTGGAAAAAAGTATCCGCACTCTGCCTGTCTCATCTGAACCGCCCTTTTTAGTTCTTCCTCTGTGCTGTATGAAACAAATTCAAACATGCTTCCCTCTTCACTCATCTGCATCAAATCTGCCTTGAGATCGGTTCCCAGCCCATCTCCTTCTGCCGCCACTCCAATTTGAATTTTTTCCGTCTCCTCCGGCTCCAACGTGGAAATTCCCCAAAGAAGAATTGGCATTGCAAGCAAAAGAAGCGCAAATCCAGGGTGGAGCAGCCATCTTTTTACAGACAGAAAAAACCAAACCGTCATCCTCCTCATGACCTTTCTCCTTTCCTGACTGCTGCAATTACCAAAGATCCCATACTAACTGCGAGCAATTTTAATATTATGAGCCAGTCCGTTCCGCTTAAGAAAAACCGTTTCATGCCGGAAATCAGAACGGTGGTGGGAAGATATCCGGATATGTCACGAAAACTTTGTGGGAGAAACACCTCTGGCACAATTCCTCCGGAAATCATCATCATGCCGCATGTTCCCAGAAACAGCATCATCATGCCGCCGATTAAAGTCCCGGATAAACTATAGCAAAGCACAATTATAGATGAAACTGCCAAAAGAATTGCAGCAGCCAGCGCCATCCGAAATCCTAGTGTTCCCCGGCTTTTTTCACCGATTTCAAATAAAAAAACAGACAGGTTTTCTGCCAGAACGCTGCCGGAAAACATCCAACTGTAAATTCCTGCTATCGCCAGAAATAGCGCTGGCAAACAAGTAAGTACTCCCATGATTCCTATGGCTTTTGCCGCCGTCCGGATGCCGGCTCCAATCCCCAAAAGCTGCAGCTTTTCCTTTCTGGCCCTGCCATCTTCTGCAAAAAAGGAGGCTGCCGGTATTCCGGAAAGCAGCAGCAAAAATACTGCTCCGGCTGCTGTATAATGGTACTGTACCGACACATCCTCTACAGAAAAAACCTGGCGTTTGCGAAAATACGCATCTCTGTCAAGACTGTAGGACAAATATTTTGCATTCAGATACTGCTCTGCTTCTTGTATACTGGCCGGAACTTGGTAAAGTTTGTGCATGTGATTGGCTGCATAGATTCCTGCCTGAGCGCTGGATAAGGTCCTGGCCCCAGCCTGGGCCAGTTCCTTAAAAATCTGTTCCTCAATTCCCATAGGACCAGAAAATACTATCGTAACCGGCCGGTTGCTTCCATCTATAATACTGCTCACAAAGTCTTTCGGCACCAGCATCAAACAGGCAAATTCTCCTGACTTTGTCCTTTTCTTTCCCTCTTCTTCCTCTGCAAAAACAAACTCACATATAGATTTTACACTGTCTAATGATCCTAACATAGAGACAACCTTTTGAGCCTGGGCATCTTCTTCCTGCAAAACCACGCCGACCTTAAGTTTGTTGATTTCCTGCCCCTCTTCCAGAGTCCGAAAAGCAAAAAGGGCAATGGCGCCCAGCAATCCTGCCAGTACCATTGCCCCAGCAGCAGTCCATGGAAGAATGCGCAGCGCCTTTTTTAATTCCAGTTTGATATATATAAAAAACGTCCGCATGTTCCCTCCTGCCTGCTATTACAAAAAGCTTCCTCCTAAAATCATGGAGTATACACTCATCATAACTTCATTGATCAGATCTTCCCAATCCTGCCAGGATGCTGCAAGCACATCCATCTGTTCTCCTTCCGGAACCGTTATCTCCGTCTGCAGTTCCCGTAAATAAAGGGCGCCGTCCATTTCAAAGGACACGATGCCTGCAGCGTCTTCTACTGCTAAAGAGTCTAATGTGTAGTGAATGTTTTTTCCTTTTTCCAGCAGATCTACCACTCCATCCAGTGTAATATTTACACCGGTCTCTTCGGATCCGTCTCCAAAAGAAATTCTGACAGCAGAATCGTTTGTAGCTCTGTCATATGCGTTCTCGTACTCCGCATACACTGTTTCGCCTGCATACTCAATCTGGAATTTCCACCCGCTGTTTAATGCAGCATCTGTATATTCCCCGGACTTAGTAAAATTGCAGGTAATTGTATCTGCATTCTCTGTCATAGTAACTGCCAGGGTTCCATTCTGGGTAGGATAACTTCCTCCTTCCAAAACCGCCTTTGCTGTCATTACAAGCGTACTGCCGCTGTCTGCAAATGCACAGGAAACATCCATGGCTGCAAGCTGCCCTTTCTTTGTCACATAGACTTTCATGGTAATGTTTCCGTCCAGAATCCGCTCCAGTTCTGTAATTGCATCCTCAAATCCTGTGTCCAGTTCTGTCCAGAACTCTGATAAAAGTTCTTCCGGAGCAGGAAGGATCATTCCGTCTGCTGCTGCATAAGACATCTGGCTCATCTCCAGAACTACTTTGATATATTCCAGAAGATCTCCCTTCAATCCTTCATCTTCCATGAAAAACCTGGATGTTGTCCTAAGAAATTCTATGAACGCTTCTTTTGGAATTACCACATCATATCCAGTACAGGTCTGCTCTTTTCCATTATACATCAACCGGGAAGTATCCGCCTTTGTCACAGTCAGAGCTTCTTTTAAATTTCCCATAGCCTGGCTGCCTTCTTTGTAGCGCTGCAGCAGCGCCTTAAAATCAAATGGCTGTTTTTCACCAGAATAAATACTGCCTAAATAGGCTGCATAATTCTCAATCGCTTGCTTATCTTCCTCTGTCAGTGTAATCCCGTTCTCCTGCATTAAGGGAGAATTGGCAATCTGCTCTGACAAATTATCTGCATAATTGATGGTAAGAACTTTTGATGTCAGTTCTGGAACCGATGCCATTATGTAGGTATCGTCTCCGTAAATATCAATGCTGGCTAAATCCATGCCGCTGTAGACAATTCCCAGTTTTTCAGAGAATTTTTTATTGACAGGATCTGAAGCCGTATCTATGGTAATTCCAGTTCCCTGAAACATACTAAATTCTGGCTCGCTGGAACCTGCAAAAGCCAGTTCGATTCCCATCTCACCGCCGGCAGTTTCAAGATTTTTAAAAAGCTGCTTAAATCCAAATACTTCCTCCATAGGATCTGTGTTTTCTGCTGCATATACTCCTTTTAAAGCATCCATTACTACGGTTTTTGGATCTTTATTTGCTGCAAAAAAACCAACTCCTATAGCTGCCGCTGTGATGGCGGCTGCGGTTCCTCCGATAATCCAGGCTTTTTTCGACTTTTTCTTTGTCTCATTCTCCGATTTTGGTTCCGGTTCACTCTGCCTTTCTACTGCTGTCCCACATTCAGGACAAACCCATGCATTCTCCGGGATTTCTGCATTACACTTTGGACACTTCATGCTCTTCTCCTTCCTTTGACCGGCATAGCCGGCTATGGCCTTGTACTTTACTATCTTAAAATCTGGCAGTAAGCTGGGAGACTGTCAATCCACATGGAATTTCCTTTGCAGTTCCATCCTTCAGTACGTACATGCTGGAACAAACTGCCAGTTCTGCCATCTCATGGGAAGCTAAAATCACCAGTCCTCCGTCTCTTAAGTACGCCTTTATATACTCCTGGATTACTTCCTTGCATACTAAATCCAGGGCTGCTCCAGGTTCATCCATAATTAACAGCTTCTCATGACCTGCCAGAGCAGATGCAATGGACAGACGTTTTTTCATCCCTCCTGAAAGCTTCCCTACTGGTGTATTTAAAAACTTGTCCACTCCCAGCATGGCAGCCGGACCATTTTCCAAATCTCTTTTCATGGCGGTCCGGTTGCCTTTATACCACAGACTTAAATTATCCTTTACGCTCAGTTCATCCATAAACGGATTCTCCTGGGGAACATAAGCAATATTTTTTGCCTGAAGGGAGGGATTTCCTAAAATCTCTCTTCCATCTATCCGGATACTCCCTCCATCTGCCTTTCTTGCACCCGCCAAAATCGACAAAAGCGTGGTTTTGCCGCATCCGTTTCCTCCTACAATCCCAATACACTGTCCGGGCTTTGCAGTAAATGAGACTCCTGACAGTACATTCTTTTTTCGGTATGTTTTGCGGATTCCTTCTACTTCTAACATGTTTGCTCCTTAATACATCAAAACAAAATCGGCTACCAGCGCCCATCCGGCCCGGTTTTCCGCCCAAATAGAGGCAAACTCTGATACCGGCATCGGACAGTCTACCTTTCCAGTCTCTACTGTAATACTCGGAACAGGATTTTCCTTTAACTGAGCCCAGTCTTTAAATCCTCCGCCTCCACCGCTGTACAGCATTTGGTATCCGCCTGTGGCGGCTGACATAAGCTGCGCCAACTGTCTGGAACGCTCCCGCTCTTTATTGCCTTCGATATCCCAATAAATTACCTTTCCCATAGAGTGGTAGTTTAGTACAGCCGCCCATGGATAATCGCTGTTCATTAAGTTAACCAGCGCCTGGGATTCCGGCTCTGATACAGGAGTCAGTCCCTTATATCCGGAGTAAGAAGGCAGCATCCAGTTGCTGGAAGTGTTGGTCCACAATGCATCAAAATTGTGATTTAAATCCACACCTCTCGCATTGGCCTTCCATCTCTCCAGATAGCGGCCAAATTCATAGCTGGTTCTGCCGGCCGCCAAATCAGACGCATATGCTGTCTGAACGGTCTGCTTTAGCTCATCTGTATTTAGGGCATCCAGTCCAAACTGGCTTAGCGCAACTCCGTCTGGATTTGCCATCGGAACAAAATGAACGGCTACCTGGTTTAACAAATCGGATAATCTTCTGCCATTGTAAGCGCCGGTATCATAAAAGGCCAAAGCATCTTCAATCTGCTTCATCATCAGCAAAGGGTTCGCATATTCTCTGGCATGGATGGCTCCCTGAATCAGAACATGTTTTCCCGCATTGGGATTTCCCACAATAATGTCATAGATATTCCGGCCGTCTGCAGAAGTTCCAATGGTCGTAACCTGCATATGAGCAGTGCCGTACCTCTTCTGTAAAGACTGGATATCTGCTTCCATCTGCTCATAAGAATACTTGTCTGTTATCTGAACAACCGGATTTTCCACTGTCATGGTAAGAAACTCCTGAACTTCTGTCAGCCCATTAGCATCTGAAGGGGCAGAAGACGACATCCCCGGGCCTATCTTTGAATAATCGTTTGTATCACCGCTTGTATTGGTAATCGTCCCTCCACCGGACTGCTCTTCCATTCCCTGCCCTGGTCCAATCTCTCCGGAATCTTCCCTGGAAACTGGCGCTGTTGTCTCCTCTGATGGCGCTGTCTCTGATTCACCTGACGGCTCTGCCGCTGATTCGCCTTCTAGCGCCTGCCCTGCCTCTCCTGACGGCTCTGTCGCTGATTCGCCTTCTAGCGCCTGCTCTGCCTCTCCTGACGGCTCTGGCTTTGCTTCGCTTTCCGGCGCCAAAGAAGGTTCCTGCCCCTGACTTTCATCTGCCGGCGCTTCCAGGGCCGGAATCTCAGTCGTTGGTTCTGCCGCAGCAATCATGGTGGGAAGGGTAATCCCAAGTATAACTCCCAGACCAACTGCATAAATTTTATTTTTTCTCATGGTATTTTCCCCTGCTGTAATCAAACTGAAAGAAATAGAGAATGTGCCTTGCACATTCTCACGCCGAGCGCGGTCGCTTGCGACATACTACATCTTCGCGCGAGTACGTGTCCTGTTCGAAGCGTTTTTATATAATAGGAATATTACGAAGTGATTTCCTATTATATAAAAAAGGCCGCCGTCCATCAAGGACAGCGGCCCTGTCTATCATTTACTCTGCATCAACCGCATGTTCTTCCCTGGCTTCTTCTTTTTTTGCTAAGTCACTTGGACGCATGCTTAAATTGATTCTACCCATCTTGTCAACCTCGATTACCTTCACAGTAACCTCGTCTCCAATATTGACTACATCTTCTACTTTTGCAACCCGGCGGTCTGCCAGCTTTGAGATGTGAATCATACCGTCTTTATTTGGAGCCAGTTCCACAAAAGCGCCGAAATTCATAATGCGGGCCACTTTTCCTGTAAAGATCATGCCGGCCTCGATGTCTGTTACAATGCTGTTGATAATCGTTACTGCCTTATCAATCATAGCAGCATCTGTGCCGCATACGCTGACTGCTCCGGTATCCTCAATGTCAATCTTCACACCGGTTTCTTCAATAATTTTGTTGATCACTTTGCCCTGTTTTCCGACTACGTCGCCAATCTTCTGAGGATCGATGGAGATTTGTCTGATCTTAGGAGCATATTGGCTTAATTCTTTTCTCGGCTGGGAAATCACCGGAGCCATTACCTGATCCATGATATAAATTCTGGCCTCCCGGCATCTTGCAATGGCTTCCTCAATAATCGGACGGGTTAATCCATGGATCTTAATATCCATCTGAATTGCGGTAATACCCTTATGAGTCCCGCCTACCTTAAAGTCCATATCTCCAAAAAAGTCTTCCAGGCCTTGAATATCTGTCAATACAATATAGTCATCATCATTTTCCCCGGTAACCAGACCACAGGAAATACCTGCCACCATACTCTTAATCGGCACGCCTGCTGCCATCAAAGAAAGCGTAGACGCGCAAATACTTGCCTGAGAAGTAGATCCGTTGGACTCCATAGTCTCAGATACAGTACGGATCGCATAAGGGAATTCTTCCTCGCTTGGAAGCACCGGAACCAAAGCCTTTTCCGCCAATGCACCATGGCCAATCTCGCGGCGTCCCGGACCTCTGGATGGTTTTGTCTCTCCTACAGAGTAAGACGGGAAATTGTAGTGATGCATATATCTCTTAGCTGTCTCGTTTTCATCTAAACCGTCTAACTTCTGAGCCTCTGATAATGGAGCTAAAGTACATGCATTTAAAATCTGGGTCTGTCCTCTGGTAAACATACCAGAACCATGAACCCTTGGAAGCAGATCAATCTCTGCTGCTAACGGACGGATTTCCTTAATATCGCGGCCATCCGGTCGTTTGTGATCCTTTAAAATCATCTTACGCACTGTCTTTTTCTGGTACTGATAAATGGCATCGCCAAGAAGAGACAGCCACTCTTCATTTTCTGCAAAAGCTTCTTCCAGACGTTCCGTAATCACGCGGATATTCTCTTCTCTCTTCTGTTTTTCGTCTGTAAAGACTGCTTCTTCCATCTCCTCTGGAGTCACAATCTCCTTGATTGCGTCAAATAGTTCCTCCGGAACTGCACAGCTTTCGTAAGAATGCTTTTCCTTACCGCACTCTGCCACAATCGTATCTATAAAGCGGATAATCTCCTGATTTACTTCATGAGCTTTAAAAATGGCGTCAATCATAACGTTTTCCGGAACTTCCTTAGCGCCCGCTTCGATCATGATCACCTTTTCTCTGGTGGAAGCAACCGTCAAAGCCATATCAGAAACTTTCTTCTGGGCATTGGTCGGGTTAATAACAAACTCGCCGTCAATCAAACCGATCTGGGTGGTAGCACATGGACCATCAAAAGGAATGTCTGAAATGGTTGCTGCTATTGCAGAACCCAGCATAGCGGTAAGTTCCGGGCTGCAGTCCGGATCTACAGACATTACCAGATTGTTTAAGGTAACATCATTGCGGTAATCTTTTGGAAACAGGGGGCGCATCGGTCTGTCAATCACGCGGGAAGTTAAAATTGCATTTTCAGAGGCTTTCCCCTCTCTCTTATTAAATCCTCCCGGAATCTTTCCAACAGAATACAATTTTTCTTCATATTCAACACTTAACGGGAAAAAATCAATTCCTTCTCTCGGCTTGTCGGATGCGGTTGCTGTAGAAAGAACTACCGTATCCCCGTAGTGCATAAATGCGGCTCCATTGGCCTGGGCTGCCACTCTGCCTACATCTACAGTCAGAGTACGGCCTGCTAATTCCATACTAAAACTCTTATACATGTTTGTCTCCTTCTTACTCTTAAAATGTTCTCTCTTTATCTGCGGTAAAAGACCCGAAACTACTGACCTGTACATGACCGCCACAAATGTCTGTCATATATACGTCAGCGGTCTCGGTACGTCTTCCGCAAAAGGAGAATTGTTAAACTGCTACAACAAATATAGGGCGGAGAAAACTCTCCACCCTAACAGCAGCAAAATTACTTTCTGATGCCTAACTTCTCGATCAATGTACGATATCCTTCCAGGTCTGTCTTCTTTAAATAGTCTAACAGACCGCGTCTCTGACCTACCATCATCAGAAGGCCGCGTCTGGAGTGATGATCCTTAGGATTGCTCTTTAAATGCTCGGTTAATTCAGTAATTCTTGCAGTCAAGATAGCGATCTGAACTTCTGGTGAACCGGTATCTCCTGGCTTTCTGCCGTACTCTGCGATAATAGCTGCTTTCTTTTCCTTAGAAATCATGGGAATATCCTCCTTATAATAAATGAAATCTAACCGCAAACCAAGCCGAGGTTGGAGTCTTCCTGCCGGCTGAGTTTCGGCGTTTACTCATACTTAATTATGATAGCATAGGAACAAATCGCTGTCAAGGCTGAACCATCAGGATTTTTCTTCTGCTTCTCTGATGTCGGTTCCTTCATAAAAGAAATTTAAAATTGTTTTATAATCTTTCCCGTCTTTTGCCATCTCCTGCGCTCCGTTCTGGCTCATGCCTGCCCCATGTCCATAGCCGCCGCCGTAAATATAAAATGACAGAACGCCGTCTGTACTGGTTCTCTTTTCAATAGATATGTAAGCACTTGGCAAAATTGCAAATCCGGTCTGGACATTCCCGTCCTTTTTTACAATCTCCAGACCCACATCTCCCAAAACGCTGCGAATCGGATTCTGTCCTTCCAGAATCTTCTCTCCTTCTGTTCCCTGAATCTCTAACTTTTGAACTACGCCTCCAGGTCCCCTCTCCAGCACTTCCATGTTTGTAATTTCCCCGATATCCGGCACTTTTTTCTGCAAATCTGATGCGGAAATCTTTGTCTCCCAGCGGTACATAGGATAACTCTGATCATAGGACGGATAATCCTTGTTTTTAATAAATTCGGAAAATGCAGCATTGCTGGACAAATCCAGGCATTCCTTTCGATCTCTCAGCTCCCTGGCCTTCAAATATGGCGCTGCCGCTTTGCTGCCGCCCCAGGCACTGCCGTCTGTTGTATGACCGCAGGATGTGGAAAAATAAAATGCCTCTATTGCGTTTCCCTCATAAAACAGCATCTGGCCATAAGTGGCAGTTACTGCCTCCGTGGTTTTTGCAAATTCTTCTGTGTTGTTGTACACCTGAAATCGAGTGCTGTCATCTACATGGGCGCCGTACTGACTGTAGCTGTTGCCTAAAATCTGCCGGTAAGCATAGGTTCTGGCGCAGACTGCCTGTGCTTTTAATGCTTCCAGCTCATAGCTGGCCGGCATCTCACTGGGAACTACTTTCTTTAAGTAATCCTCCAAATATAAGTCATTGACAATGGTAAGACCTTGTGGTTCTTCTTTAATTTCAATAGTTCCGCAGTAAGAAGGAGTTCCCTGACTTCTGGAAATGGAAGAAATCAAGATCTGCCCGTCTTTTGTCACCGGTGTAATAACCGCCCGGCCTTCCTTTAAATACTTGCCGCCCGGTTCAATGGTCAGGCTTTCCCCTGCTTTTAACTTTTTTTCCTTTTTTCCATAAGAAAGCACTGCATCTGTATCCGGAGTCAGGGTCACAGATGGATGGAAAACCGATTCAAAACCAGTATTCATCAGAAGCACCCGGATTCGCTCTGCATCAAACTCTCTGGTTATTAAGGCCGCACACAGCTTTCCATTGCTGGTGACAAATTCCTGATTGTCGTATCCTACCAGGATATCTGAAAGTTCCATCTCTTTATACTCTCCGTAAACCTTGTGGACCCGGAATTTTTTTTCCAGCGGGATCAGTCCGTACCCTTCTATCTCAATCCCGGCATCGCTGACCGACAGAACTTTTCCCTTAATCCGGTCCTCCTGAATGGAGATCTTAACTAATTTTCCGGATTTTAATTCCAGATCTACCAGATTGTTGCGGAAATCTTCCAGATTTTCAATTCCTTTCCCGGAAAATGTTCTGCAGACACTGCCTAAATGAACCTGAAACGTATCGCTCCCACTATCATCCAGCCATACATTTTCATACACCACATCTTCGGAAATCAATTTGCGGACAGCTATCATTTCCTGCCCCCGCACCATAATTTCCAGTTTGCAGTCTATGTATGCATCCAGGGCCAGGCCCTCAAATCGAAAATCTCCTTGGCTGGTATAAGCCATCCAGCTCTCCGAAGGCTGAATGTTGGACGGCGTCCCATATAAAAGGACCTCCAGAATCTCCACGCCGCCTTCTATGTCTAAAGCGCCTGTTTCCTTTAACAGTTTCTCATAAATCTTCCAAAAATCTTCCTCCGGATAGGGATTATCCTTATTTTTTCGGACCATCCCCACAGAAGATTCCAGCGGTTTTGAAAAAGCTCCAGCCATATGGCTGACCTCTTCATAGGTGATTTCCTTTTGGGCAGATTCCGCTGTAGGCTTTGTCAGCTCTTCTGATAAAATCCCCTTATCATACAGATAATCCATATAAGGCACATACCAGTTGTTCTGCTCTTTCTGAGAAAAATAAGAGTCCCTTTTCTTTTCCTTATATGTAAGCACTCCCTCTCTGGTTTCCATCATAAGAGCCACTGCCTTAGCTGCCCGCGCCCTGGTAATTCCCTCTTCCTTTCTCTCCGGCTCCAAAACCACAATAATCGTTATAAGCGCCAGAACCAGAGAGAGGATTGCCCCTATCCGCACAATGAATGACTTTCTGCTCATAATTTCCGATAACTCCTGTCCGTCTCCTCTACATAGTCTAATTCCTGATAATCATCTGTCCGGACAGACAGATTCCGTTTTCTGAGTTTACTGTTAATGAAATCTCCGATCAAGCGGTAAATCACTGCAAAGGTAGGAACTCCGATGATCATTCCCACAAATCCAAACAGGCCGCCAAACAACAGAATGGAGAATAATACCCAGAAACTGGAAACTCCTGTAGAGTCACCCAAAATCTTCGGCCCCAAAATATTGCCGTCAAACTGCTGCAAAAGCAGAATGAAAATCAGGAAATACAGACACTGAAGCGGGCTAACCAGAAGAATCAAAAATGCACTTGGGATTGCGCCTATAAATGGTCCAAAAAATGGAATCACATTGGTAACTCCAACAATTACGCTGACTAACAGCGTGTAAGGCATCTTCATAAAGGACAGACACACGAAACACATAATTCCGATGATCAGGGAATCCACGATTTTTCCGATAATAAATCCGCCGAATACCTTGTGGATAAATCTGGTTTCCTTTACAATGCGGTTGGCCCATTCTATGGAAAAAAGTCCATAGGCAATCTTTTTTGCTAAAGCCACAAACTGATCTTTAATATTTAAAAGATAGATCATAACAATGAGTCCGATTAAAAGATTTTTTATCCAGACAATCAGACTGATAACGCCCAGGGAAAGATTGCCTAAAATCCCCAAAATCTTATCTAAATTTGGTTCCAATACACCCTGTGCCCACTCTGCCAGACGATTTAAAGAATTGATCGCAATTTGTTCTGCCTCCGGATTATCTTCCAAAACCTGAGAAATCCAGATAGAAAGATTTCTCATATTTTCCGGCAGGCCGTTGACTGCATTCTGAATACTCCGGATAACTTCCGGAATCACCATGGAAAACAGTCCTACTACAATCACAATCAGCACTACCACGCTTACAATCGTTCCCAGTCCCTTTGCCAGGGTTTTCCCCCTTTTCTCATTCTTTATCCACTTTGTAAAAACCGGTTTGCTCTTTACCACGCACCGGTTATAAACAGGTGTTAAAAGATATGCCATGACTGCACCGTAAATCACAGGAGCCAGAATATCCGCCAGCATGGAAAAACCGCCTTTTACTGTATCGAATTTAAGCAGTACAAAACAAAACGCAATACTGGCTGCTATAACCAGAAATGCTGTAATCCCCCAGCAGATGTAGTGATAAAATTTTTGTCTGTTCATAAACGTTTCCCCTTAAGTTTGTGTAAAAGCAGATAAAGCAGCGATTGCTCGCTGCTTTCCTCTTTTGTAACCCCAAAATGCCGGTTCTTACTAATTGACCCCTAGCAAAGCTAGGTGGGCAACCTCACTCAGGCTTCTGCCATCCACTCAAAGGAGGCCCGGCATCTGTCTGAAAATATTGGAATCCCGATGTCATAGTGTAGGTTCAAATACGTAAGAGTGTCGAACATTCCAGGTGTTACAAGTTCACATAATTTTTACATAAGTAAGTATACAATAAAAACCTTATAATTTCAAGATGCTTTTTTTCCCAAATGGGAGAAAAATCTTTCCCTGCTTTTTACTGAATATTTCCACTTAAGATATGGGCCAGTTCGCTGTCCCCGTCCAGAACAATTGTCTTATTTTCTCCTGTCATGGAAGCTTTGAGGGCATCCAGAGAACGGACAAAATTATAAAAATCTGCCTTGGATTCGTCATTGTATGCTTCAGACAAAATCCTCATATACTCTGCCTCGCCTTCTGCCTTAATCTTTTCTGCATCCGCGTTGGCCTTTGCAATGGTTTCCCGGACAGTACGATCTGTTTTGTTCATGATCAGTTTGGATTCATACTCACCATCCGCCTGATAACCAGCCGCAATGTTATTTCTTTCTGAAATCATTCTGGCATAAACGCTCTCTTTATTGGAATCCGGCAAATCCAGTTTTTTCGTTTCTACAGAGTAAATGCGGATTCCGTAGCTGTCCAGGGCATCTCCGATATTTTCCGTAATAGTCAGGGCCAGCTTGCCGTCCCGTCCTGTGATTATGTCTTCCTGATTGGTTGCCGCCAGCACATTTTTAATAGAGTTATAAACCACATTGCCGATGCGGACTTCTGCATTTTCCTTGCTGGCATTGAGCGTAGTCAGATATTTTAATGGATCTGCAATGTCCCAGATAACAAAACTGTCTACAGTCATAACCTTTTTATCCTTGGTGGTAACATCACTGGGCACCAGATCGGAAATCATCTTATACTTGGGAACGCTCTGCACTTCCTGAATAAATGGAATCTTAAAACTGAGTCCCGGTTCTGAAACAATGCGCACAACCTTTCCAAACTGAGTGACCAGCTTATACTCTTTTGCTGTAGTTGTAACCATGCTGGAACCAAGCAGGATAATAGCAGCAACGGCAATCAGGGAAGTGACAATCCATTTTATTGTTTTCTTCATGATTCATTTCCTCCATTCTGCACAGTCTGGCTGTCGGCTGTCGGCTGTGACGCCGGTTCTGGCGCTGCAGTTGGTCTGGTCCCCGTATCGGCTCCAGAAGCAGCAAACGGTTCCAGAGGAAGCAGTGTCTGCGTTCCGTCAGAAGAATTAATAATAACCTTCAGATCCGGAAGCACTTCTTCCATTGCCTCATAAAACATACGCTTTTTGGTAATCAGAGGATATTTGCTGTATTCCTGGTACAAATCATTAAAACGTGCGGCCTGACCGGTTGCTTCGCTGATTTTTTCCTGTTTGTATGCTTCTGCATCCTGAATCACCTTATCTGCTTTTGCATTTGCGGTAGGAATCTGCTCAGACTGGTATTTCTTGGCCTGGTTAATGGCTGTATCCATTCCCTGCTTGGCGTCTTCTACTGCCTTAAATGCATTGGTAACTTCTACTGTCGGCGGCTGGGCATCCTGAATCGTCACATTATAAATGCCATAGCCGATATTTTCCTGTTCCAGCCGGTTAGATAATTTTTCCTTTACCTTTGACTGAATCTCGCTCTTTCCTGTGGTAATGACATCATCTACATTGTATGTTCCCACTGTGTCACGAATATAGGACTGAGCCAGATTTTTGATAATCTCCTGGTAAGTATCTGCATGAATAAATGCCTGAATTGGATCGACTACCTGATATTCAATGTAAAAATCCACATCTACAAAGTTGAAATCCTTCGTAATCATCTCAGATTCTTTGGATACAGTAGCCGGATAATCTTCACTGACCTCCGGATCTTGCTCATCTTCCACCGTATATCCGATCGGCATGCCCATAATATTTTTCGTAATTTTATGAACTCTCTGAATAAAAGGAACTTTAAAATGCAGGCCGGCTGTTTTTACTACAGAAGGATTTCCAAATGTAGTGACTACCGCATAGGTATTTTCATTTAACATGTAGAAGGAATCCCATGCACAAAATGCCGCCATCACCAGTGCTGCTCCGATTCCCGCTACACGAAGGGCAGCGCCTGATTTTTCTTTTTTCTTTCCGCCTTCCTTCATTCTGCCTCCTCCTTTTTTCTTCTTTTTGGAGCCGGATTCTAAGTTGTCATTGAAATCAGAATCAGCCTTTTCGCCAAAATCTTCTTTTTCATCCTCTTCCCCTGCAGCCGGACGCACGTTACCGTAATCTGCATCCGGGCGCAGACCGCCTGTGCGTTTCTGTTCCTTTTCAAACATCCGCTTAATTCTGCCCGTCAGATCCAGATTTTCGTTCTGGGCTGCAAAAATCATGACAATAATAATGATGATTAATAAATCCATCCTGTTCCCCCTTGTCTTTCTTTAAAATCGTTATAATTTGTGAATAGTGGGATGATGACCATTATAACATCCTTTTTATTTTTGTGCAATATTACTAATTTTCTTTTTTCTTACAGATTCCAGCAGCTGTCCCAAAAACACTTTGTTAAAAATAAAACTTTTTTATTGCTTTTATTAATGAATGATGTATAATATAATTAGAAGAATCGCTTTTTTGATTACTTCTGATTATGCTGTCGTTTCGGCGGTGATTTTCACTATGAAAGAAAAGAGGTAAATGTATGATGTCAAAGATCGATTTAACCAAGTACGGCATTACCGGCACCACAGAAATTGTGTACAATCCTTCTTATGAAATGCTATTCGAAGAAGAGACCAAACCAGAACTGGAAGGCTATGAAAAGGGCCAGGTCAGCGAACTGGGCGCAGTAAACGTAATGACTGGTATCTATACCGGCCGTTCTCCAAAAGACAAATTCATCGTTATGGATGAAAACTCCAAAGATACTGTTTGGTGGACTTCTGATGAATACAAAAACGACAACCATCCGGCTTCCAAGGAGGCATGGGACGCTGTAAAAGAAATCGCATTAAAGGAACTGTCCAGCAAGAGACTGTTTGTTGTAGATGCTTTCTGCGGCGCCAATAAAGACACCCGTATGGCTATCCGTTTCATTATGGAGGTAGCTTGGCAGGCACACTTTGTAACCAACATGTTTATTCAGCCTACTGAAGAAGAACTGGCAAACTTTGAGCCAGATTTCATTGTTTACAATGCTTCTAAGGCCAAAATTGAAAATTACAAAGAACTGGGCTTAAACTCCGAGACCGCTGTTATGTTCAACATTACCTCCCGCGAGCAGGTTATCGTAAACACCTGGTACGGCGGAGAGATGAAGAAGGGTATGTTCTCTATGATGAACTACTACCTTCCATTAAAGGGCATCGCTTCCATGCACTGCTCTGCAAATACCGATATGAACGGTGAAAACACCGCTATCTTCTTTGGTCTGTCCGGTACCGGCAAGACTACTCTGTCTACCGATCCGAAGCGTCTGCTGATCGGTGATGACGAGCATGGCTGGGATGACAACGGCGTGTTCAACTTCGAGGGCGGCTGCTACGCAAAGGTTATCAACCTGGATAAGGAATCTGAGCCGGATATCTACAATGCAATTAAGCGCAATGCTCTTCTTGAGAACGTAACCTTAGACAAAGACGGCAAGATCGATTTCGCTGACAAGAGTGTAACTGAAAACACCCGTGTATCTTACCCGATCGACCACATTGAAAAGATTGTACGTCCAGTTTCCGCTGCTCCGGACGCAAAAAACGTTATCTTCTTATCTGCAGATGCATTCGGCGTACTGCCTCCAGTATCTGTTTTAACTCCTGAGCAGACCCAGTATTACTTCTTATCTGGTTTCACCGCTAAGTTAGCTGGTACAGAACGCGGCATTACCGAGCCTACTCCTACCTTCTCTGCTTGCTTCGGACAGGCATTCTTGGAGCTGCATCCAACCAAGTACGCAGAAGAACTGGTTAAGAAGATGGAAAAGAGCGGCGCTAAGGCATACTTAGTAAATACCGGATGGAACGGAACCGGCAAGCGTATCTCCATTCGCGATACCCGCGGCATCATCGACGCTATCTTAAACGGCGATATTTTAAATGCACCAACCAAGAAGCTTCCATACTTCAACTTCGAGATTCCAACTGAACTGCCAGGTGTTGATACTGGCATTCTGGATCCTCGCGATACCTACGCAGATGCTGCTGAGTGGGAGACAAAGGCTAAGGATCTGGCTGCAAGGTTCATCAAGAACTTTGCAAAATATGAAGGCAACGAAGCTGGCAAGGCTTTAGTTCCTGCTGGTCCTCAGTTATAATTTCAAAGATAATACAACGCCGCCCCAGGTAAATCACCTGGGGCGGCCTAGTTTTTATGAGAAATAGTATCTACTCCAATCTATTATTCGGTTCCCCTCCCTCTGTCGTTCCCAGATAGTTTATCCCTTCTCCATTGATTAGATTCTGACCAACAAATTTATCCATTTCCGGATTATACACAAAATCTGTAATCTGGTATCTGGTGGTCCGGCTATCCCGAAGTACCACATGAAGCTGGTCGTCTGCATCAATCCAGACATCTACCTGGGGCTCTCCAAGCTGAACGGTCTCGTCAAAGAACCAATACTCATTTTCTCCTGAAGTCAGGGAAACCGCAAAACGACACCTGTCATCCATTGCTAGTTCCCCATCTATCAGCATATCTTTCTGGACAAATTTCTGAAGTTCCCATTCTTTCTCCCCATAAGAAAACGGATAAGAAGTATAGAGCACCATATCATTTAAAGGTTCTGTCTGTTCCGGCCGAATCCGTTCTGATTGCCCTGACTGCCTGCTGTCTGTCAGAAACACATACTGTGCTTCTCCAGAAAATCCTCTGCGCTCTTCCTTCTCCTTTTCCCACACAGCCGTCAGCGCATAGACTTTTCCTGCTTCCAGTTCAATCAGTGTCTCATTTTCATAGACTACCATTTCTTCTGCTGAATTCTCCACGTTTCCCAGGGCAGAATGGTCCCAGCTGGTCAGCCGGATCTGATCCGGCACCACCGGACAGGATACCAGATACGGGGTTTTTGTCATCTGGTGATAATCTGGAACATACAATTTGGGAGCATCTTCGCTAACCTCCAGCGGATGTGCGCCACAGGCCACAACTCCCTCGAAATCCTCATTTCCCTTCATGTTCCAAGTATAAGAACCAGACGAAATCGAAAACGACTGGGAACTGCTAGACAGAGAATCTGATAGCTGCATTTGGGGAGGCATTGTCAGAACTTCTTCTGCTTCAGAAGACGTTTCCAGGCTGTCTCCTGTTCCTCTATTTTCTGTCTCAACAGTTTCTATCTTCCCACTTTCTGTTTTGCTAATTTCTTCTGTACTGATTTCTGTTTTTTCCAGGATCTTCGGGTTCTCACTCTGACATCCGCCTAATCTCAGCACTGCATACGCAGTCAAGATTCCCATCCCGAACAGTAAATTCTTTTTTCGCATATCCAGCCCTCCTGCCGCATCCATAGTTCATGTTTTCTTTTATCCTACCATAGAGACATTACAAGGAATGTTGGTTTTTCCTTACAAATTTCTTTATCTCCCACCCCTTATTTTAGAATAGTACACCAACCAGCATGGAGAGTGCATAAAAATTTCCATCCTCTGTCGTAATCTGCCCTACTGTTCCATTGTATGCCTGTAAATCCACTCCATTTTCCTCTTTATATAATTTCTGCAAAAAAGCGAATCCAAACGTTCCAAACGTCTGAATCCGCCTATGCTCTCATATCTTTTCCCTTTGACCGACTTTTTCATGCGGATATGCTATCCCTTTATCCCCTGGTCCCTGGAACATTTGCAGTTATTTCTTAATTTTAAACACTCTGGTCTGATCACTTAAAACCTGAGTCTGGGAGAACAACTGCTCGCTGACTGCTGCAACCTCCTGGCTTGTGGCAGAGTTTGTCTGTACAACCGCTGAAATCTGCTCGATTCCATACGTAACCTGTGAAATTGCTCCGGCCTCTTCGTGTACTGCCTTTACAATATCGTCAATCGCTCCTGCTGACTGTGCTGCAAGCCCCAACGTATTCTGCATAGCCTGAGAAACTTCTTCTACAATGCTGCTTCCTTTTCTTACTGCCTCGACAGAATTTTCAATCAGAACCTTTGTGGCTTTTGCCGCCTGATCCGACTGGCCAGCCAGGTTTCTGACTTCATCTGCAACAACTGCAAATCCCTTTCCGGCTGTTCCGGCACGCGCTGCTTCCACTGCTGCATTTAATGCCAGAATATTGGTCTGAAAAGCAATGCTTTCAATTGTTGAAATGATATTTTCAATCTCTTTGGAAGACATTCGGATATCTTCAATTGCAGCAATCATCTGCCGCATCTTATCATTGCTTTCAGATATCTGCATATCCGTCTGGCAAGCATTGTCTTGTACAGACTGGGCGGCTGCCGCATTTTTCTCTGCATTTTCTGATAGCTTTTTCAGAGCCTGCATAAGCTGCTCTACCTCGCTTGCCTGCTCCGCTGCTCCTTGCGCCAACGCCTGGGAACTGGCGGAAATCTGCTCCGCACCGTCTGTAACCTGCCTGGTTGCTTGATTTACTTTATAAATGGTTTTGGAAATAGAGTCTGCCATTTTCCTAATGGAATCCTCTATTGAACAAAAATCTCCGATAAATGGCTCAGACACATTCACTTCAAAATTGCTGTCCGCCATTTTTCCCATGATCTGGTTAATGTCGGACACATAACTGTCAATCTGAGCCATTGCTTTTCTCAATGTATCTGCCAATGCTCCCAACTCGTTGTCTGTATGATGGCTAAGTTCCAGGTTCAGGCGTCCCTCTGTTAATGGCTCACTTTCCTTTGCAATATTTAAAATTGGACGTACAATATGAACAATCACATAGTAGGCCATGCTAATCAGGCACCCCAGAGAAAGCAGGCAGCAGATAATGGTCAGAACCTGCATCATTGCAATGGTAGAAGTCATTCGCTCTAAGCTCTGGGTACTTAGCTGTCTGGTACCTTCCACCATCTCATCTAATTTGCCAACCAGGTGATCCACATCATTTTTGATTACAGTATGGTAATATTCCTGTGCTGCTTGCGGATCCTGTTCATACAAATTCAGCACATACAGAGCCGATTCATGCAACGCCCTGTGCATTGGCTCCACTTCATTCCGCAAGTTCGATAACTTATCATCTTTTAGTCCCAGTTCTCCGTAAATCCACTGTCCAAGTCCGCAGGCTGTAGGATCTGTACTCCCTGTAAACTTACTTCCCTCATACACTGCGCTGCTAAGTTCACTGGACCATTTGTAATGGGCCACTTCTGCTGCCTGGACTTTTTCTAAAACGTTCTCAATACTTGTGCTCTCCTCCTGTGCACCACGAATACGCGCAATTCCAATATTAATTGTGGCACACAAAATCAGCGATGAGCACAGTGCCGCACCGATGCGCAGTGAAACGGAACGTTTGATGCTTTTTCTCATGGTAAGTAATCTCCCTCGTATTTTATTCTTTTTTGCGAGTTTCCATTTTAAGATAACATGATTTCCGGAAGTCTGTCCAGCAAATTCAGAAATTTTTCCATTTTTTCTGCAAAAAATCGGTTATTTTAAAACCTTTCTACCTGTTCTCTGGTTACTCTGGCATAAATCCGCTTCTTCTCTTCCGGAACGCCTAAGCCAATGGTGTAAGCGCTTTTTAGTTTCCTGGCTGCATCTTCAAACAGAGATTGATCAGAAGCATACAACACTGCCAATACGTCGTTTTCCTCTACCTTCTCTCCATACTTTTTCTTTAAAATAATTCCGGCTGACGGGTCAATCACGTCTTCTTTTTTGCTGCGACCGGCTCCCAAAAGAACGGATGCAATTCCTACGGATTCTGTATCCATGTGAGTAATAATGCCCTCTTTGTCCGACAAAACTTCATACGAACAGGATGCACATGGAAATTTACCAGGCTGTTCCACATAACTTTTATCGCCTCCCTGACCTTCCACCATACGAGCCAAAGTCTTAAGGGCGCTTCCGTTTGCAATGGCTTCCTCTGCCAGTCTGCGGCATTCCTCGATGGTCCCCTTTTGGGCCATGTACAGCATATTGGCGGCTAATCCAAGAGAAACTTCCCGAAGGTCCTCTGGTCCGCCTCCTTTTAGCACTTCTATGGATTCTTTGATTTCCAGTGCATTTCCCACTGCATGACCCAAAGGCACGTCCATGTCTGTAATAAGGGCACAGCAGTTTCTTCCTGCTCTGGTTCCAATCGCTACCATTTTCTGTGCCAGAGCAATCGAATCGTCTAATGTTTTCATAAATGCCCCACTGCCCGTCTTGACATCCAGTACAATCCCGTCACTTCCGGCTGCAATCTTTTTGCTCATAATGGAAGAAGCAATGAGAGGAATGCTGTCCACAGTGGCAGTAACATCCCGAAGGGCGTAAATCTTTTTATCTGCGGGAACCATGTTGCCGGACTGGCCGATTACCGCAATGCCTGTGCGGTTTACAATATCAAAAAATTCCTCTCTGGGAATAGCTGTAGAAAATCCTGGTATACTCTCCAGCTTGTCAATGGTTCCCCCGGTATGGCCCAATCCTCTTCCGGACATCTTTGCCACTTTAACCCCGCAGGCAGCCACAATGGGGCCGATAATCAGCGTCGTCTTATCTCCCACGCCTCCGGTACTGTGTTTGTCCACTTTGATCCCCTTTATCCCGCTTAAATCTACCATATTCCCGGATTTTGCCATCTCCATGGTCATGGCTGTAATCTCCTCATCGCTCATCCCCTTAAAGTAAATAGCCATCAACATGGCGGCCATCTGATAATCCGGAATCTCTCCCTTCGTAAATCCTCGGATCATATATGCAATCTCCTGATCCGAAAGTGTCTCTCCCCGTTTTTTCTCCTCAATCAGATCATACATTCTCATAAGCTTTAGCCTCCTCGCCATTTATTTTAGCCCCGCCCAGACAAACATGTATCTGAACGGGGCCCCAGTGCATTTTTGCAGTTCTATCATTTTCCCGATTAATAGCTTCCCTCTTCAATTGTCTCTGCTTTTGCCAGTTTTACAATACGGCTGGTCCCAAGTCTGGATGCCCCCAGTTCAATGAATTTTTCCGCATCGTCAAAGGATTTAATACCGCCGGCTGCCTTTATCTTAACGTCTGGCCCTACGTGTTTTGCAAACAATGCGATATCGTCAAAGGTTGCGCCATTTGTGGAAAATCCAGTAGATGTCTTGATATAATCCGCCCCTGCATCTGTAACAATCTGGCACATTTTAATCTTCTCTTCGTCTGTCAGCAGGCAGGTCTCAATAATTACTTTCAGGATCTTATCGCCGCAGGCTTCTTTAATCTCCCGAATCTCTTCCTTAATCTTATCATAATTTTTATCTTTCAAATCCCCGATATTGATCACCATATCAATTTCTTTTGCACCGTTTTCAATAGCATCTCTGGCCTCAAATACTTTTACCTTTGCAGTGTTATAGCCATTGGGAAATCCGATTACTGTGCAGACCGGCATCTTATCTCCCAGATACTCGGCAGCTCGCTTGACATAGGACGGCGGAATGCATACGGAAGCTGTCCCGTAAGCGACTGCATCATCGCAGATTTCCTTAATCTCCTCCCAGGTTGCCCCCTGCGTTAAGAGGGTATGATCCACTGTTTTAAAAATCTCGTTCTTGTCCATGTATATTCCTCTCTTCCCTATGTTCTATATCTCTTTTAAAAAACTTTCTCCTGCAATGTCTCCAGCAACTCCCAAATACTCTAAAATTGTAGCGGCTATATCTGCAAAAGAACCTCTGGTCCCTAAATTTACTCCTGGTTTTACCCTGGCTCCTGCTATCACAAGAGGCGTATATTCTCTGGAATGATCCGTGGACGGCGTAATGGGATCGCATCCATGATCGGCTGTGATCATCAAAATGTCATCCTCTTTCATTGCTCCTAAAATCTCCGGAAGCCGATTATCAAAATAAGTCAGCGCTTTGGCATAGCCGTCTACATCATTGCGGTGTCCGTAAAGCATGTCGTAGTCCACCAGATTGATAAAGCACAATCCTTCAAAATCACGCCCCAGATACTCAATGGTCCGGTCAATTCCTTCTGCATTGTTAGCGGTTCTGACCATCTCACTGATACCCTGACCGGCAAAAATGTCGTTAATCTTTCCCACTGCAAGCACCTGTTTCCCGGAAGCTGCAATTGCGTCCAGCATGGTGGCCTTCGGTGGAACCAGAGAGTAATCGTGGCGCCGGGAAGTCCTTTTATAAGGCCACTCTCCCTCAAAGGGACGGGCAATCACCCGGCCTACCCCATATTCCTTTGTACACAGCCGGCGGGCAATCTCGCAGTAATGGTACAGTTCCTCAATCGGAACCACGTCCTCATGGGCGGCAATCTGGAATACGCTGTCTGCGGATGTATAAACAATCAGCGCTCCTGTTTCCACATGCTCTCTGCCGTAATCTTTGATAACTTCTGTGCCGGAATAAGGCTTGTTGCAGATGACCATTCTTCCTGTTTCCTTCTCAAATGCATCTAACAGTTCCTTAGGAAATCCGTCCGGAAATGTGGGAAGAGGTTCTGGCGAAATCACGCCTGCTATCTCCCAGTGTCCAATGGTGGTGTCCTTTCCTTTGGAAACTTCGGTCATCCTGGCCACTGCTCCCTGGGGACTTGGCTCTTGCTCCTGACAATTCACACCTTCAATATTAAACAGCCCCAACTTTTTCATATTGGGCATGGAAAAATACGAACTGGTAGCAGCAGCAGCCAGTGTATTGCTGCCTTCGTCTCCAAACTCTGCGGCATCCGGCATCTCTCCGATTCCTACACTGTCCAGTACCATTAAAAACACACGCTTCATATAAAAAACTCCTTTCAGCCTAATCCATCAAAAACTGCTTTTCTCCTGGTTTTACCGGTATTTCTGTAATATCCAGATCCTCTACCCGCATATAGCCGTTGCCTTTGCGGACAGAGTCTAACAGCAAGGACAGTTTGACCGGATCGCCCTGAAGCTCCATCTGGACTGTTCCATCGTAAAGATTTTCCACATATCCTGTAATCCCCAAAGGTCTGGCTTCCATACATACAAAAAAGCGGCATCCTACATTTTGGACTCTCCCTCTGGCAATTACATGGTAACGGATGACTCTCTGCACAAAAACACCTCCCCAGTCTATGATGGTATTAGTCTACCACACTTTGTAAGAAATAACCAGTGACTCTTGAAAATATCCTTCCACATCCGGCACTTTATAAAAAATTTTAATGAAGACATTTTCCCTTGCCATCCGTTATAATAAGTAGAATACCAAAAGGAAGGAGAGAGACTTACTTGAGCGATGAAGAAACACTGGAGCGCCTGATCCGTCAGTATCAAAATTTAATTTATTCCATCTGTTTCCGGCTTACCGGCGATTATTTTGATGCTGAAGATTTGGCGCAGGATACCTTTCTCTCCGCCTACAAACATCTGTCCCATTTTGACGGTTTCAATGAACGGGCATGGCTGTGCCGCATTGCCACCAACAAATGCATCGACTATTTAAAACGGGCAGGCAGGCGCAGCGTACCCACTGCTGATGATTATTTTGCTGCTCTTGCAGACAATCAGTCTTCCCCGGAAGAACTATGTCTGGAAGCCGCCGTCAAAAAACAGCTTTATGACTGCTGCTGCAAACTCTCATCCCCTTACAGAGATGTGGCCCTTGACTACTACTATCATGAAATTGAAATCAGCGAAATTGCCGCAAAAACCGGCAAAAATATAAAAACGCTTCAGACGCAGATTTACCGCGCCAAGGGGATGCTGAAAAAACTTTACCGAAGGGAGGATCTTACATGAGAAACAGTCCAAAATCCAGAATTTATATGGAAACCTTAGAAAAGATTGCGGCTTCCGACGATTTGATCCAGGCGTTTTCTAACGAAACAGAGCGATACTATTTTGTCCCTGCTCCCAAAGACTTTTCCCAATCCGTTTTAAGGAAAAGCCGTTCTCTGGATGTACAGGTAGCTGTAAAAACCAGCCATGCATCAAAAAGACTTCAGTTTTTTATTTACAGCCTTCAAGTGGGAACGGCTGTGGCCGGAGCGCTGTTTCTGCTGTTTGCTCTGCCAAACAGCACTGCATTTTCCCGATCATTTACAGGCGGGCAGCGGATAGAATTCCAGGTTTCAGACCGCACCAGACAGCTTTCCGACTCGATACTGGAATTTTCCTATGATATGTTTAATTGGAGGTAATCGACTATGACAAAAAAGAAAAATCATTTATTTACATTTTTTTGCTCCCTGATTCCCGGAGCCGGTGAAATGTATTTAGGTTTTTTTAAACATGGAATCAGCGTTATGAGCCTGTTTTTCCTGCTGTTTTTCTGCAGTGGCATCCTGTTCCCGCCGCTTATGTATCTCTCTCCTGTACTGTGGTTTTACAGTTTTTTCCATGTAAACCATCTGGTCACGCTTCCGGACGATGAATTTTATATGATCGAGGATGAATATTTCTTCCCCATTGATTTTCTCGTCAAAAACCGCAGTCTGCTGCTGACCCGGTACCGGAAGGTTACTTCCTGCTGTTTAATCCTTTTAGGCTCCGCCATCCTTTGGCAGAATCTAAATGATTTCGTCCATATGCTCTGTGGCCGGTATCTATCCATTCCTGAGCCGGTCCGGGAACTTCTCTCCTGGTTCAGCCGCAGGATTCCCCAAATGCTTGTTGCAGCCGTGATTCTTGCTCTTGGCATCTGGCTTATCCGACAGAAGAAAAACGACCTTTTCCTGACCGATAAAAATGGGGGGGGCATTTCCGGAAAGCCTGACCCTAAACTGTAAACAAAAGCTGCTGTAATCGAAACAGGTCTTTCCAATGTCTCGATTACAGCAGCTTTTTCCTGTGCTAATCTTCTTTAATTTTTACAATCACTTTCTTAATTGGGGCTGGTTCTCCATTGGCTGCCTTTGGTTTATGGGCATCCCATGGAAAGAAAATCATGTACTGATCATCTTTTGCCGCAACCTTAAGGCCTGGGTTGGAGTCATCAAAGAACACCACATCCTTGTCCGGATTGTAAGGAGTCTGAACCGTCATCTCTCCTACCGGCGCATAGGTCATAATTTCTGTTCCCTTAATAACATACTGAATGTCCGTATAATGTTCATGGGCCTCAAACTTTGCCTCTTCCCAGAAAACTGTAGTATATTCCACTACATTGGCATATACATTCTTTCCGTCAATCTCATGTTTTCCAACCTCTAAAGCGGCCAGATCTGTATTCAGCAGAAAATCCACTGCCTTAGCATAACGGCCTTCGATCCCTAAATTTCTGTAAAAATTCAAATTCTTTTTCTCATCAAAAATCATATGGCACTCTCCTTTTCTATGCAGATACTTTATGTAATTGCTGCATCTTTTACAGACAGTATACGCCATACATGGGGAAAACTCAATCTTTTTTCTTATTTAAAAAATTCATGTCCATCGTGGGTAAACAGATAGGTAAGCTTTGAGTCAAAAAAGCCGATTGCTCTGGTCTGAGAACGTCCTCGGTTCATAAAATACAATGCTCCCTGGGAATAGTCCTCTCCGGCCAAAGCCCGGTTTACGCATTCTACTGTCAAGTCCGTCACTTCTACCTGATTAATCCGTCCATCCGATACCGGCGAAAACTGGCCGCTTTGGTATACGACCTCTGTCACTGTATTGGGAAACTGCTTGTCCCGCACCCGGTTCATAATGACGTTGGCAACTAGAATCCGACCTTTTGCATCACAGATTCCTGCTTCTGCCTGGACGATTTTTAGAAGGACCTGGTAGTCTGATTGAGAGCAGGAAATCCTTCTTGCTGCCCTTCTCTTCTCTTCCGCCTTTCTTTTAGCCTCTTCCTCTGCAATTCGTCTGGCTTCTGCTTCTTTTTCTTCCTGTATCTTCTCCTGCTTAGCCTCAAGTTCCGCTTTTGCCCGCTCTGACTCTTCTATCTTTTTTTCTGTATTTTTTACCAGGTTCTGGCCTATCAGGCTGCTTTCCTGTTTTAAAGCGGCGAATTCGGCTTGTATTTTAGCTTCTGTAATCAAATCCAAATCTTCAGCGTCCGTTTCCTCTAAAGCATCGCTGCCCTCCTGGTAACGTCCCTCTGCAAATGCAGTCAGCGCATTTTTGCCTCCTGCTCCAAATCCGGCTGCGGTAAATGCAACTACCGCGATGACCATACATCCTGATGTCAGAACGGCTGCCTGGCGGTGCATTCTCTTGCTCACCTGGATAGCCGGCCTTATCAATTCCCGGACAAACTGCAGTGCTGCCTGAAGAAAAGAATAAAATGGAAACATAGATACTCTCCTTTTTCTCCCTCTTTTTGGCGCAGAAACAGGATTTGTCTCCCACTTTCTGCTCGTTTTTCTGGTTAACATGGCAAATTATATGGGAATGCGTACCACAATGTCAATGGAAACAGAACAAGTTTGTCACTTATTCCAGAGCAAAAAAAAACGCTCTCTGCATTTTTGTGCAGATAGCGCAAATTCACTGCTATTTTTCGCTGTTTTTTCAGATATCCTTGCTAATTTAATTTTACAGAAATATTACATTTTTGTTAATTATTTTGTGTCATACTCTTTGTCGAATCTGGCTGTCGAATCCTTATGTCAACCGTTTGTCTCTTCTGACATCAAATAAGACAACAGTTCAGCCATACATCTTCTTGCCCGTTTGCGGCGTACAAGAAGCACCAGGCGTCTGTTCCTGCCTAAATCTTTGCATGATTGAACTGTTACCAAATAAGGGGAACGAAACTTCCGCCGGCATAGGCGCAGAGATCGTTTGGATCTAAAAAAATCTGGACCCCTCTCTGGCCTGCGCTGACTGCAATTTTTTCAAACAGCACTGCTGTTTCTTCTATATATAGAGGAAACTTTTTCTTCATCCCAATCGGGGAACAGCCGCCGCGGATATAACCAGTAATGGAAAGCAATTCTTTCACAGGAATCATCTCAACTTTTTTATCGCGGGCCGCCTTTGCTGCCTTTTTTAAATCCAGTTCTTCGTCTACCGGAATGCAGCAGACCAGATAGCCGCTCTTTTCCCCCTTTAACACCAGAGTTTTAAAGATTCTATCATGATCTACTCCCATTATATCTGCTGCATGACTGCCGGATAAATCCTTTTCATCCACTTCATATTCCATGGATTCATAGGCAATTTTTGCTGCGTCCAGCAGGCGCATTACATTTGTCTTTACCATTTTGTCTGCTCTTTCTGCAAAATTATCGCTTTATTATCACTCTATTTCTCCATGGTAATCCATGATTCCACCGATATTGACTGCCTGTTCGTATCCGGCCTTTTTTAAAAATTCCACACCTCTCCCGCTGCGGGCGCCGCTTCTGCAGTACACAAACAGCGGAGTACTTTTGGCATAGCCTATGGTGTCCAGCTCATCAAGTGGAAGATTAACACTGCCCGGCACATGACCTTGTGCATACTCTTCTCTGGTGCGCACATCCAACAGCACTGCACCATTGGCAGACTTTGCTTCTTTTACTCCTTCGTCCATTGTAATTCCATTTGATAAATGAAATAATGAAAATACTCCCATTGTAATTCTCCTTTTCTTCATTCGTGTACCATCTTGGCATTGGGGTAAATCCGGTTCATCCGTTCATCGTCAAACCGTTCATCCATAATTTCCTGCCAGTGGTATCTGGCAGGAATCCCCTGACTTCTCTGACTGCTTCTGGAAAGGGCCATACAGGAAACTCCCATGTCAATGCACATAAATACAATCAAACACCAGATAATTGGTTTGCCCGGCCATTTGGGGAGCTTTTCGATCCATCCGGATAATACAGGATACAGCCCCTTAAACCAGACAACGGCTGCAATTCCCCAGAAAAAGCAGTACAATAAATTAATGCGGCCTCCCAGATTAAATGGAATCTTGCTGTAATCCCAGAAAATCGTCCCAAACATCAATTCTGTAAATACACTGCACAGGTACTCATATGCGCCGCCTAAAACTGTTCCCATCAGGAACAAAAACCGATCGGAGCGCTCTCGATACCGATATAAAAGGACTGTCACCGCTGCAATGGCCAATCCCCAGACAATGCTGAATGGCCCCCAGACCAAACTGCTTCTGCTCATCCACACACCTGCGCTAATGCGGCAGAAAATTGTTTCGGTAACGTCTCCCAAAAATGCGCCAATCACAAACAGCAGCACAATTTTGTAAAAGCTGCATCCCTCTATAAAGCTTTTTGCCTGCTGCTTTTCCTGACTTATCTCTTTTTTCTCTACTGCAGGATAAGCCTTCCGGATTCTTTTATTCACCCAGGAGGAAAGTCCCTTTTCCAATCGAACACTTAAAGAAGCGAACCAGAAATCCATGGATTCCCACTGTTCAATCCTCTGACTCTTTCCGCTTATTACTACCAGCGTTGCCAGAATATCTGCGGTTACAGCAGCCAAAACTGCCCAAACCAGAATCTTTCCCAGACCTGCCGGAATCAAATGGTAGATATTCACAAAGAGAGCATTTCCCCATTTTAATGCGGTAAATCCCAAAAGGCCCCACAGCAAGGAGATAGGCAGACAGATATAGCCGTCCAGATTCCATTTTACCTTTGAATAATCCCACCATTTTTCTTTGCAAATCCATTCGAGAAGATGTCCGCCAACCCATTCCACTATGGTCGCCAGAACAGCCGATCCTACAAACAGCCAGATACCGGAAAGTTCCTGGAAAAAGACGGAAATCAATACCGCTGCAATGCCGTAAATTAAACACAGCGGACTATTTACCAATCCCCTGTTTACAAAGCGTCTCTGGCGGATAACAGCGCTTATTGTCTCCAGAAGCCACCCCAAAAATGAGTATAGAAACAAAAGCCACAGCAGTTCATAACCAGTGTATTTCAATTCCTTCACTCCTTTTTTCTGTCGTTAATATCCATGTATACTGGTACTACGTACTTATTATATCAGCACCTTTAGAAAAAGGGAAGAAAAAAAGAAAGTCCTGCACTGCCACTTGATTGTTCTTTTATTTTCGGCTATTATTGTAGAGTAATCCCCCTGCCCTGTGGGGGGGGCCTGCCCTGACACTCTAATATGCTTGCCAGATCAGCCGAAGAACGCGGCCCCATCCCGTTTCAAGATGTGAAGAGTTGCACCTAAGCTAACAGGAATGTCTTTTGCATATTTCTTTCAGACGCACCGGAAACGATATATCAGTGGAACATCGGAATTATATCATTTTGGGAGTGTCCTGGCAAGGAGTGCATTTTTTATTCCCTAAAGCCCTACAATATCGCACAAAACACATGAAAAAGATTGAAATAAGGCTACCGCAATCTCACTGACTTTAGACGGTGGGTTAAGGTAGTCAAAAGTAAAAAATTGTTATATACTTACGGCATGGGAACATGGAAATCAAAAAACAGACACAAATATTTATTACAGTATCATATTATATTCGTCTGCAAATATAGAAAG